>KL569156.1:24104-25104 GCA_000715635.1 Streptomyces violaceus
GGCGGAGCCAGTAGCGGCCGTCGCCGAAACCGGCCGCGTCCATCGCGTCCGTGATGAACGCCACGCGATCCGCTCCCGCGTGGTGGAACGCCAACTGGAGTGCGGCGGGGTGCAGGTGCGTGCCGTCGTTGATCAGCTCGACGGTGATCCGGTCGTCCTCGAGGAGTGCGGTGATCGGGCCGGGGGAGCGGTGGCCGAGGGGTGGCATCGCGTTGAAGAGGTGGGTGGCGACCGTGGCGCCCGCGTCGATGGCTTCCACGGTCTGCTCATACGTCGCGTCCGTGTGGCCGATCGCCGCGATCACGCCCTGTTCGGCCAGGAGGCGGACGGAGTCCAGGCCGCCGGGGAGCTCGGTGGCCAGCGTGACCATCCTCGCCTGGCCCCGGGCCGCGTCGATCAGCTTGCGGACGTCCGCGGGGTGCGGGTCGCGCAGGAGGTTCTCGGCGTGGGCGCCCTTGCGGCAGGGGGAGATGAACGGGCCCTCGAAGTGGACGCCGGCGATCTCGCCCTGCTCGGCGAGCTCGCTGAGCAGGCCGGCGCGTTGGGTGAGGAAGTCCAGGTCGCCGGTGACGGTGGAGGCGACCAGGGTGGTCGTGCCGTGCAGGCGGTGGGTGTGGATGCCCTTGAGGATGTCCTCGGCCGAGCCGGAGGTGAAGGAGGCTCCGCCTCCGCCGTGGTTGTGGAGGTCGACGAAGCCGGGGATGACGTAGTGGCCGGGTACGTCGATGACCTGGGCGTTTTCTGGGGCTGCGCGTGCGATCCGGGTGCCGTCGATGATCAACCGGCCGTTGTGGACGGTTTCGGTCGGGAGGACGACGGTTGCGCCGGTGAGGACCATGGGCTGTCCGGCCGTCGCGGGCTGCGGGTGCGTGGTGGCTGGTCGCGCAGTTCCCCGCGCCCCTGGGGGCGTTGCCATCAGGTGGTTACCTCCGAACGGTCGGTCGATGCCAGAAGATCCCAGGCGAGCAGGCCCGCCCCCAGGTCTGTCTCTTATACACAT
>KL569156.1:25338-25640 GCA_000715635.1 Streptomyces violaceus
ATGTGTATAAGAGACAGTCTGGAAGGTGACGCGGCTGCGGATCGCTTCCCGCAGAGGTGTGAACAAGGTTTCTCCCGCCTCCGCCAGTCCGCCACCGATGATCAGGGTGCGCGGGTCCAGCAGGGTGAGGGCCGTGACCAGGCCGTCGGCGAGGGCGTCGATGGCCTGCTGCCAGACCGCCCGGGCCCGTGGGTCGCCGGATTCGACGGCCTTGGCGCAGTCGGCCGCATCCGCGTCCGGGTCGCCCGACGCCGCTGCCCAGGCCTCGCTCACGGCCGCCGCCGACGCGAAGCGCTCCAGGC
>KL569156.1:25846-28811 GCA_000715635.1 Streptomyces violaceus
CGCGAAGCGCTCCAGGCAGCCGCGCTGCCCGCACGGGCACGGGGCCCCTTGAGGCCGTACGACGATGTGGCCGATCTCGCCCGCGAAGCCGTGCGCGCCCGACTCGACCCGGCCCTCGACGCCGATACCGCCCGCGATGCCGGTGCCCAGCGCCACGAACAGGAAGCGGTCGGCGCCGCGGCCCGCGCCGACCCGGCCCTCGGCGAGGGCGCCGGTGCGCACGTCGTGGCCGAGGGCGACCGGGACGCCCAGCCGTTCCGCCAGCAGGTCGCGCAGGGGGACGTCGCGCCAGCCGAGGTTCGCCGCGTAGACGGCGACGCCCCGCGCCTCGTCGACGATGCCGGGCACGGCCACGCCGGCGGCGGCCGCGGGGGTGCCGAAGTGCTCGGTGCCGTAGGCGTGCAGCTCGGTGACGAAGTCGAGGATGCCCGCGACCACGGCGTCCGGGCCCTGGCTGCGGCCGGTGGCCCGGCGGGACCGGTGCAGCACCTCGCCCCCGGGCCCGGCCAGAGCGGCCTTCATTCCGGTGCCGCCCACGTCGAGGGCGATGACATGTCTCACGGAACACAGTGTGACCCGGGGACCCGCAAGAGGTCTAGTCCACTCACGTGGTGTAGACCTTATTCCGAATATCGAAAGTTTTCGGTGGCGGTGACGCCAGGGTTGGGGAAGTGCAGCGGTGCAGCGGCGGCGGATGGCAGGAACGATCGCGGCGGTGTCCGCACTGGGTATGACGGCGGTCCTCGGCGGCTGCGGCGTGACGGGCGGCTCGCCCGACGTGACCCTGAAGCTGGTCGCCGCCGACTACGGCGACAGCAAGGCCAACAGCTCCCAGAAGTACTGGGACAAGCTCGTCGAGGAGTACGAGGCCGAGCACCCCGGTGTGCGGATCGACGTCCGCGTCTACTCCTGGAACGACGTCGACCGCAAGGTCAGGGAGATGGTCGCCGCCGGTGACCCGCCGGACATGGCGCAGATCGGCTCGTACGCCGGTTACGCGGCCCAGAACCAGCTCTACAAGGCCGACGACCTGCTCTCCATACCCGTGCAGGCCGACTTCGTCGGGCAGCTGGCCTCCGCGGGGCAGGTGAAGGGCGTGCAGTACGGCATGCCGTTCGCCTCCTCCACGCGCGTGCTCTTCTACAACAAGACCCTCTTCTCCGAGGCCGGCATCACCCCGCCCAAGACCTGGGACGACCTGGCCGACGACGCCGAGGCGCTCAAGGCGGAGGGCGTGACGACCCCCTACGCGCTGCCCCTCGGCCCGGAGGAGGCGCAGGCCGAGACCATGCAGTGGATGCTCAGCGGCGGGGGCGGCTACACGGACACCGTCGACGGCTACGGCATCGACGCCCCGGAGAACGTCGACACCTTCTCCTGGCTGAAGGACGACCTGGTCGGCAAGGGCCTGACCGGGCCGGTCGCGCCCGGGGAGCTCAACCGGGCCGATGCGTTCGCCGCCTTCGCCAAGGGCGAGGTCGGCATGGTCAACGGGCACCCGTCGCTGATGAACATCGCCGCGAAGAAGGGCGTCAAGTACGGCATGGTGCCGACGCCGGGCAAGGAAGGCACGAGCAAGTCCACGCTCGGTGTCGCCGACTGGATGACGGCCTTCCGCAAGAACGGCCACCGCGACCAGGTCGGTGACTTCCTCGACTTCGTCTACAGCGAGAAGAACGTGCTGGCCTTCTCCCGCGAGTACGACCTGCTGCCGGTCACCACCTCCGCGTCCGGGACCATGGCCGCCTCCGACCAGGACCGCCACCTCAGGCCGTTCCTGGAGGAGCTGCTGACCTCCGAGCTCTACCCGGTCGGCAAGACCTCGTGGGCCGACGTCAGCGCCGAGATCAAGCAGCGGATCGGCAAGGCCGTCGCCCCCGGCGGCAGCCCCTCGGCCGTCCTGGGCCAGCTCCAGGCGGAGGCGTCCCGGGCGGAGAACGCGGAGTAGGCGCTGTCGGTGGCGGGCGCTACGGTGCCGGGCATGGACGAGGACACGGGTGAGCAGGGGCTCGGGCGCCGGGAGCGGGACATCCTCGCGCTCGAGCGCCGGAGCTTCCCCGGCCCCGGCGCGAAGGAACGGGCCGTGCGGGAGGAGCTGGGCCTCGCCCCCGTGCGCTACTACCAGCTCCTCAACGCCCTGCTGGACGACCCGCGGGCCCTCGCCCACGACCCGGTGACGGTGAACCGGCTGCGGCGGGTTCGGGAACGGCGCCGGGCGGAACGATGAGGATCGTGGGGTAGTCCGGCCGTCGCGGGGTGCGGGTGCGTCGTGGCTGGTCGCGCAGTTCCCCGCGCCCCTGAGTGCGTGCGCCCACGGTCCGTCAGGAGCCCGCCCGGAGACGTGTTCAGCCGAGCCGGTCCGCCAGTGCGCGCAACAGGCGTACAACGCCCTCCGGGCCGTCCACCACCAGGTCCGCTCGCTCGCGCAGTTCGGTCACCTCGTCGCTGCCGCTGCAGACCAGCAGGCCCGGGGTGCCGTCGGAGCGGAGTCGGTCCACGGCGGAGTAGGCGGGCAGGTCGCCCAGGTCGTCGCCGGCGTAGAGGACGGACCCGGCGCCGATCTCGCGGGCGAACTCGCTCAGGGCGACGCCCTTGTCCATGCCGGGCGGGCGGAGTTCGAGGACCATGCGGCCGGGCTCGACGATCAGGCCGTGGCGGCCGGCCAGGCCGGTGAGCGGCTCGCGCAGCAGGTCCAGGGTGGCCTGCGGGTCGGCGGCTCGGCGCGTGTGCACGGCCACGGCCCGCCCCTTCTCCTCGATCCAGGTTCCCTGGGACGTGCCGAGCCGTTCGAGGAGCTCGGGCAGTTCCGTGCGGACGCCCGCGACTCCGGGATGCGGGGCGGGTGCGCTGATCTCGCCGGTGCGGGCGTCCCACCGTTCGGCGCCGTAGTGGCCGAGTACGACGAGGTGCTCCAGCCCCGGAACATCCGCGAACCCGCCGTTGCGCACGGCGACCTCGGCGGGCC
>KL569156.1:29059-30904 GCA_000715635.1 Streptomyces violaceus
AGCCGGTGATCACCGCCACGGCGGCCACCTTCGGCGCGAGGGCCGCCAGCGCGGACACCGCCTCGGGGTGGGCCCGGGCCTTCTCCGGATCGGCCACGATCGGCGCGAGCGTCCCGTCGAGGTCGAGACCGATCAGAGCCTTGCCCGGGCGGGCGAGGAGAGCGTCCAGACCCTCCTGTCCGGGCTTTGTGGCGGGCGCCGGAAGCCCGTGATCCGTATGACCGTTCGTCACCGCTCGGCCCTCAGCGCGTCGAGCTGGTCCAGGAACCACTGCGCCGGCGGCAGCGCGGTCGCCGCCGCGGCCAGGCGCTTGGCGCGCTCGGCGCGTTCCTCCGGGTGCATCGAGAGCGCCTCGTGCAGGGCCGCCGCCGTGCCGGTCACGTCGTACGGGTTCACCGTGATCGCGTCCTCGCCCAGCTCCTCGTACGCCCCGACCTCCCGCGACAGCACCAGCGCGCAGCCCGCGTCGGAGACGACCGGGACCTCCTTGGCGACGAGGTTCATGCCGTCGCGGATGGGGTTGACGAGCGCCACGTCGGCCAGCCGGTAGGCGGCCAGGGAGCGGGCGAAGTCGTCCTTGAGATTGAGTACGACCGGGGTCCACCCCGGCGTCCCGTACTCGGCGTTGATCTCCTCCGAGACCCGCTGCACCTCAGCCGTGTACTCCCGGTACACCGCGAGGTCCTGCCGTGAGGGGTACGCGAAGGCCACGTGCACCACGCGCTCGCGCCACTCGGCGTGGGAGTCGAGCAGCGTGCGGTAAGCCAGCAGGCCGCGCACGATGTTCTTCGACAGCTCGGTGCGGTCGACCCGGACGATGGTGCGGCGGCCCTCGCCGATCTCCTCGCGCAGCGCGGCCATCCGCTCCTCGACGTCCTTCTCGTGCGACCGCTGCCGCAGGAAGTCCGCGTCGGCCCCCAGCCCGTGCACGCCGATCCGCGTGCCCCCGAGCCCGCCGGCGAACCGCTCGGCGCACGCGACGAACGCGTCCGCCCAGCGCCGCGTGAGAAAGCCCAGCCGGTCCGCGCCCAGCATGCCGCGCAGCACCTGCCCGGCCACGTCGTCCGGCAGCATCCGGAAGTACTCGGGCGGCGCCCAAGGAGTGTGCGAGAAGTGCCCGATCCTCAGGTCCGGCCGCAGCTCGCGGAGCATGCCCGGCACCAGCGTCAGGTGGTAGTCCTGCACCACGACCGTCGCACCCCGCGCCGCCTCCTCGGCCAGCGCCTCGGCGAACGCCCGGTTGTACCGCTCGTACGACGTCCACTGCCGCCGGAACTCCGCGTCGAAGACCGGCTCCAGCGGTGTCTGGTACAGCATGTGGTGGACGAACCACAGCACCGAGTTGGCGACGCCGTTGTACGCGTCGGCGTGCACGTCGGCCGGGATGTCCAGCATCCGCACGCCGTCCTCGCCGGCTCCGCGCCTCACGGCCTCGCGGTCGCCGTCGGACAGCGCCGAGCAGACCCACAGCGCGTCCGCGTCCGAGCCGATCGCGGAGAGCCCCGAGACCAGTCCGCCGCCGCCGCGCTTGGCGTTCAGCGAACCGTCCTCGCCCACCGTGTACGAGACCGGGCCGCGGTTGGAGGCCACCAGCACCTGTGCAGCACCGTTCGTAGAAGCCATAAGCCTCAACCTAGCCCGGCCCGGAAACGCTCAAACGTACGGACCTGCCGTACCCGGCCGAAAACAGCCCGGTCAGGCGGCCTTCCGCGCCTGGTACTCGGCGATCTCCACCATCGGCGGACGCTCCTCGGTGTCCACGGAGTAGGTCCGCGGCTCGAAGCCGTCCCCGCCCCGCTCGAACTGCGTCAGGGACGGCCGGATCAGATGCCCGCGGGCCAGCCG
>KL569157.1:0-1170 GCA_000715635.1 Streptomyces violaceus
GGCGGGGGCGAGGGAGAGCAGGCCGGCGCCGTAGGGCTTGCCGCGGCCGATGCCGGTGAGCAGCGCGTGGCGCAGTTGCTCGGGGTCGGTGATGGTGGCCTGGCCGTCGAAGCGGGTCAGCGCGTGCCGGAAGACGTCGGGTTGCCTGTCGCTGTGCTGTCTGGTGATGGGGTGGCGGGAGGCACGCATTGAGGTGAGGGCGGCGTTGTGCAGGTCGAGTCCTGCGTGCGTGGCTTTGCGCTGCCACCAGGTGAGGGCGTCATCGCTGTGGAGGGGGACGTCGGTGTGGCGTTGTTTGGTGTCGGGGTCGAAGAAGGGGTCGCCGCCGGCGATGCAGCGGCGGGCGCTGGGGTTGGCGGTGATGCGGTAGCGGACCCGTCGGCCAGTGGTGAGGGTGGTCAGCAGGGGGGTGAGGTCGCGGGTCTCGGTGGTTCCGTAGGTGGCGGGCAGGCGGGTGAGGTTGGGCGGTAGCCGGGACTGGATGAGCAGGGTCGGCGGCTTGTGTTCGGTGGCATGTTCGAGACGGAAGAGCAGTCCTGCTCGTTGGCGGGGGTTTTCGCCCAGTCCTTCGGGGGCCAGGAGCATGATCGTCTTGTGCAGGCTGCCTGGTCTGGCCAGGTCGCGGCGGACGTCGGGGCTGTGCAGGTTGAGGCGGATTCGGATCAAGGTTGCTGTGCTGGGGTCGGTTGCGGTCTGGCTGTTCATCGGTGGGTGTCCTGCTGGATGTAGGCGGCCAGGGCGTTGATCGTGGGCTGGGCGGTGTACAGGGTGGTGGGCAGTTGTTCGGTGGTGCGCCAGATCCGGCGGGTGTGGTGGAGGCGCCTGTTGGGCGTGAAGTTCGCGGGAGCGTCGGCGAGTTCGCGATGCACGTTGGCGGCGGGGACGTGCTCGGGTGAGTGCTCCCATATGAAGTCGACGGGCACGGTGTCCCGTTCGGGCCGGGGTGGGGCGGGAAGGCTGAGCGGGACCCGGGTGAGGAGTTCGTTCACCGGGTTGGGGTGCAGGCCGCGCAGGACGAGGGGTTCGTCGGGGATGCACGCGCGGCGCCCCAGGTAGGGGGCGAAGGCGGGCTGCTCGAGCCGGTGGATGATCATTTCCAGGAGTGGGTCGGGGCCGTGGACTGCGACGGTGAAGACGGCGTCGGCCAGGTAGACGCGGTGGCTGATGTGG
>KL569157.1:1425-1782 GCA_000715635.1 Streptomyces violaceus
CCGGTCGATGCGGATGGTGAAGGCCAGGTCGGTATAGGGGATGGCTCCGGTGGCCGGGTCGGGGGCCAGTGCCTCTTCGCGGGAGCGTCCGTCGGCGGCGGCGAACATGCCGATGAGGGCGGAGCGGGTGGGGAAGGCGATGGTGTCGCGGTAGCGGAAGGCGGCGTGTTCGCCGAAGGACATCAGCGGGGCGGCCAGGCGCAGGAGGATGCCGTTCATGCGGCTGTCCGGGACGGGGAGGGCTGGGCGGCGGCCTGGGTGAGGGCGTCGGTGAGTTCGGCGAAGGAGGCGTGGATGGTGCCGAGGTGGTCGACGGGGGTGTGCTGGACGGTGGCGTAGCCGTGGGCGATGCGGCGG
>KL569157.1:2034-2884 GCA_000715635.1 Streptomyces violaceus
GCCGGTTGAGGGCGCCGGCGTGCTCGGAGAGGGCGTGGACGGCGGGGAGGGTGTGACCGCCGCCGGGGACGTGCTTGACGGGTTGTTCGAAAGCGGCGGCGTAGGAGACCGGGCGGCGGTCGCGGACGGCGTAGGCGATCAAGTGCGGCAGGGTGTGGGGGGCGGTGGAGGTCTTCTTCGCTCGCGGCATGACGTCGATGAACGTCTCGGTGAACAGACTGAGCAGGTGCAGGGCTTGCTTCTCGTCGCCGCTCAGGTTGCGGATGAGTTCGGTGAGGTTGACGGTGGCGTAGCGGTAGAAGATGCCTGAGGTGAAGAATCCTGTCTGCAGGTGTGCGCTGCCTGAGTCGTTGGGGTTCGGCCAGTCTTCGACGGCGGTGAAGTAGTCGGGCTGTGGGTCGCTTTGGTGCACGGTGAAGGCGTGGGCCATCTGCACGGCGCCGTCCACCTGGCTATCGGGAAGTTCGGCGAGCATCCGGCCGAACAGGTTGATGGTCGCTGTCCGGCGCCGGATCAGTGCGGCGACCGTCCGGGTGGGCAGGACGGCGGGCACGCTGTCCTTGGTTTTTGTGCCGCGGCCCTTGGACTTGGCCGCAGCCGCGTCCGCCTCGGCGCGGGCCTCTTCCAGTTGCTCTCGGTGCTCCTGGCACAGGTCGACCATCTCGGCGAGGACGTCGCGTGGCAGGTAGAGGAGGGCCGAGGTGATACCGCCCTGGCTTTCTTCGGTCTTAAGGCCCTCCCTGTTGGCGGAGCGGACGACCTGGGCTCCGGCGAAGGCGGCCAGTTCGGCCGGCCAGCCGGCCTCGCGCAGGGCATCGGCTACGAGCAGCGGCAGCCTGCGGGTGCGGGC
>KL569157.1:3094-10539 GCA_000715635.1 Streptomyces violaceus
GCAGCGGCAGCCTGCGGGTGCGGGCGGCGTGTTCGTCGAGTTCCTCCTCCAGCGCCAGGCGGATGGGCCGCTTCCAGGCCTGGGAGGAGACCATGCCGCGTACCGCGCCGCCGAGCAGCATGGTCTTGGGCTCGTCGTCTTCGCCCCGGTTGAGCAGGGAGGCGGGCACGGGGTGCAGGGCGTGCAGGTCGATGTAGCGGGCGGGAGCGTAGGCGGTCACGTTAGTTCTCCTGAAGTGTGAGGCGGTCGAGGGTGAGGAAGTAGGACTCGCTCCAGCGGTCGGCGATGTGCAGCCGGTCGTAGTCCCACCAGGCGAGGTCTTCCAGGAGGACGGCGAAGTCAAGGCGGGCGGCATTCCTGCTGTTCAGGTGGGCGGTGAGCGTCCAGAGCCGGGGGTGTAGCAGCGTGGTGGGAAGCCTGGTGAGGGTTCTGATGCGGTCGTCCATGCGGCTTTGTTTGAAGCTGTGCCGGGCGACGGCGAGGGCGAGGGTGGTGCCGAGGTTCGGGCGTGTCCGCCAGGCGTGCCCGGCCGAGGGCTGCGTGGGTTTTCCGGTGAGGCCCTCGCCGTGCTCCTGCGGCCCCAGGAACTCGTCGGCGAGACTGCCGCTGGCTGCTGTGCCTGATACGAGGTCGTCGACTTCGGCGGCGCTGTCACCGCGGGCGGGGAAGGCCGTTTCCGGGGTGTAGGGGCCGTCTTCGTGCGCGAGGTGGCGCTGGGCGGCGATCAGGCTGGCGATGGTGTAGTGCGCCCGGCGGGCGCCGAAGGCGCTGATGCGGGCGACGAGGTAGGGCTTCATCCGGTCGCACTGCTCGACGGGGCGTCCCCGCCCTGAGGTGAGGGCGGAGCGGACACCGTTGACGCCGCACAGCTCGATGACTTCGGCCACGAAGGCGTCGTAGTGCGCGCGGCGTTGCGCGGTGGTGAGTGTCGACACGGTGGTTCCTTGATCGAGACGGCAGCTGGCAGGGAAGCGGCCCGCCCGGACTACGGGGGCGGTCAGGAAGCGCGGTGGCGTCGAGCGGGGCGCGGTGGGCGGCGCAGTTCGGCGATGGCCTGGGCGACGGCGCGCGCGGTACGGAAGTGCTGAGCGGCGGCGGGGCGGGTGACCTCCCGCAATACGGCGACGGCCTCAGTGGTAAACGCTGCTCGTGCGTCGCGGTCAGGGTGCGGCAGAAGTTCCCAGAAGACGGTCTCGGCGCGCGGCCAGTAGGAGGCGCGGGCGTGCTTGGTCCAAGCTGGCAGCCGTTTGGGAGCGCGAGCGGCGCGACCCGGGGGTGAGGTGATGGTGCGCCAGGCGTCCTTGGAGACCTTCTCCAGCAGTGCGCCGACGGCTTCGGCCTCCTTGCGGCATTCGGCGATCCACTCGGCCGTGCGTGGGTCGTGCTCCTGCGTCCAGGGCCAGATCGGCGGGGTCAGGGCCGTGTACCAGGTGCGGTTTTCGGTCTTGCCGTCCTGGTCGAAGCCGTGGACGCGGACGCGGAGTTGGGCCCGCAGGTCGGGTGGCAGGTCGTTGAGGGTGGTGAATGCCTCGGGGCGTTGGACGCTGGGCTCTTGGTCGCCGGCGAGCAGCAGGGCGTCGAGGTCGCGCCACAGGGCGCGGTCGGCGTCCGCGCGGCGGGGCGTGTGCCGTTCGGTGATGGGTTTGCTGGTGTCGATGTGGTGGATGAGGAACGGATCGGTGGCCTGCAGTCTCTCCTGGGTTGCCCAGGTGAGGTAGGCGTCGGTGACGTGGCGGCCGTCGGGGGTGGAGATGAGGAGGACGGCGTGGCGGGAGCGGCCGGTCAGCAGCCGTCCGGGCCAGGTCACGGGTCGTGGGGTGGCCAGCGGGTCGGGCAGGTGGGGTTCCTCCCAGGGGCAGTAGTCCACGGCGCCGGGCCAGTCCTCGGCCGGCTTGGGCAGGCCGGCCAGAAGGGTTTCGTACAGGGTGCGGCCCAGCGGGTGGAAGGAGAGGGTGGAGCGTAAGGGCCCGGCTTTGGCCTTGCTGATGCGCTGTCCGTTTACGGTGCGCACGGGCCACTTGCCGGCGGCGCCGTAAAAGTGGTGGATGAGCAGGTGCCACAGGGCGTGCTCGGTGGGTACCGGCTGCGGGTCGGTGTCGCTGTGGGGACTGAGCCAGGCCAGGTTGTTGCCCTCCGGGCGGCCAAAGACCAGCTTGTTGACTCCGGCCCGCTCCTCGCACTGCACGGCCAGCCGGGGGTCTTGCAGGAAGGGCCGGACGGGATGGAACACGTCCCAGGGGTACTTGTCGAAATAGGTGTGGACGGCAGCGGCGTCGAAGCCGACGGGCTCTTTCAGCAGACTTCGGCGGCGGGCGGACCACTCCCCCGCGCTCATCTGCGGATCATCGAGCTTTGTCACTCGGGCAGTGATCGCGGTGAGCACGCGAAGCGCGCCGGAGGCCGTCGGGGGTAATGGCAGGGCGAGGTCTTCGATGTCGTGAGCGCGCAGCATCACCTCGCGCAAGCCCAGGCTTTCCTGGCGCCCGTCCGTGAACAGGACGGGAATCCATTCCTCTTTGTCAGTGAGGTAGGACGGCGCGGCCACGCGGAAACTCCAATACCTGATGACCAGGGGCTGTTGAGAGATGCGGTTGGGGAAGAGAGGGGAACGCTCGGCTGGCTTGCCTGGTGTCGGGATCGTGGACGCGTGAAGGTGGACGCGCAGGGGCGACAAGCTGCAAGGAGCAGGCCCGGTAGCGGGTGTAGGGCCTGTCAAGCCACGCCGACGGGGCCGTCAGCGGCCGTGCGCGGGGCACCTGGGTGTAGTGCTCGACAGCGCAGGATGGCGAAACAGCTACGGGCTGACCGTGCCTTCGCATTTACATATTAGACCGATGCGAACACCCGCCCGTACCACCGATTTATCGTTTAATTACTGGCGGTTCACCTTTTTTGACCTGTCCAATTCAAGACTTGGGGGATTCTCAACTCGTTCAGCCCTGCGCTGTACTGGCCATGGGCCTGTATGCCTCCCGAGCGGCGAGAACGGGTGCGGCGCCTTGCTGCCACGGTGGCCTGTCCAGCGGGCCGGCTCAGTCGACCCGGTGGACCAGACCGAGCTCGGGATCCAGACGCAGGCTGTGGCGGCCGAATTGCGTGGCCGCGGCCGGGTCAGTGGACGGGAGCAGGACGAGGTCAGTGAGCAGGGCGTGCTTGTGCCACGCAGCCGGGGCGTGGTGTTCGCGGCGCCGGTCGGCGACCCAGGCGGCGGGAACGGGCAGGGTGTGCTTAAGGATCGTGCGGATCTGGGAGGTGGTCGGGATCCGGTTCAGTGGCAGTGGCTGCATGCCGGCCGGCTCGAGAGCGAGTCGGCCGTCGGGGGTGCAGTGGACGGGCAGGAGGCGGCGGGGCATGGCGCCCAGGCGGGTGGCGGCTTCGCGGGGGTGCAGGCGCTGGCGGTGCAGATCGGCCAGGGAGAGCGTGTGCCGGGGGGCGGGGATCAGGTGCAGGGCGCTGAGGTGTTCCTGGGTTCGGCGCCGGGTCTGGTAGGCGGTGTGTTGTTGCTTGAGGGCGGGGCTGGTGCGAGCGAGGGCCTCAGCGTCGCCGTGCACGGTTTCGACCAGGTACTGGACGTCGTCGGGCACGGTGAGGGTGAGGGTTTGTCCCGGCTGGCGCTCGATGTAGTCGGCGGTGGCGTGCGGCAGGAAGGCCGGCTCCAGAGTGCGCCAGGAGGCTGGCAGGAGCGTGCGAGCGTCTTCGTCGGTGGGCTGCAGCACGACCAGGCGCGGGTGTGGGCGGTGGCGCAGCCAGGCGGGTCGGTGCTGGGTGCCAGGACCCCAGGTGTGCTCGAAGCGCCACAGGCGGCCCAGGCGCTGCAGCAGTGTGTGCAGGGAGGCGAGGTCGCTGACCATGACGTCGACGTCGATGTCGAGGCTCATGTCGATGAGGCTGGTGGTCACGACCACCAGGCGGTGCGGACGCGTGCCTGTCCGGCCCAGGCGGTCGCGGATCAGGCGGGTGAGGGCCTCGCGCTCGTGGCCGGGCATGCGGGCGTGCAGCAGCACCAATTGGCCGTCCGGGCCCTCGGGCCAGCCGGGCTGGTCATACAGGTGCTGGTAGGCCTCCTGGACGTCGGCCACGGTCGCGCACACGACGGCCGCGCAGCCGCCATCACGGATGACGGGGGTGAGTTCGGTGGTGATGCGATCGAGCCGGCTCTCGCGGGCCGAAGAGCCCTCAGGGGCGGTATGGGAGGAGTGGCGAACCGGGTGGAGGCGGATGGCTGCGGTGCGGCGGTGGCGCTTGGCATGTTCGGCGGCAGCCTGGGGGGCGATGCGGGTGATGGAGGCGTCGGCGGCGGCGGCGAACAGCCAGCCCGGGTAGGCGGGCGCCAAGTCGGCGTCGGTCGGAGCGTGTCCGGCGCCGGAGAGGTAGCTGCGGACCAGCTCGCTGCTGCTGTGGGCGGGCAGGGTCGCGGACAGCAGGACGACCGGGCAGCCGAGGGCGCCCAGCCAGTGCAGCAGTCGCCCGAGCAGCGGCTGCATGAACGCGGTGAGGGCGTGGGCCTCGTCGATGATGACGGTCCGCCCGGACAACGCCAGCAGGCGCAGCGCGCTGAAGCGGACCGGCAGGACGGCCATGAGGGCCTGGTCGTGGGTGGCGACCGTGAACTGGGCCAGCAGTGCCCTGTCCCATCCGCGTAGCCAGCCGTCCGGGACGGTCACCCGTTCCTCGGGCCGCTTCCCCGGCCCGTCCGCGCTGTCAGCGTCGTCGAGGTCGTCGGGCCAGAACTCGTCGCTGGTCGACAGCTCGTGGGCGGCCAAGCGGTGGTCGGTGTAGGCGGTGTTGAGATAGCTGTGACTGTGCACCAGGGACACCGGGGCATGCCCAGGGCAGTGCGCGGCCACATACGCCTCGAGGAGATCGTAGGCGGCATCCGCGGTAGCGGTCGTGGGTAGCAACCAGGCCATACCGGCCGTGTCGCCACCAGCGTTGAAGATCCGCGCGGCCTCCAGCCCGGCGACGGTTTTCCCGCCGCCGGTTGCGTCGGTGACCACCACGATTCCCGGCCCCTTCTCCCCCACCACAGGCGTGAGCTGCCGGATCAGGGAGGCCTGCAGGTCGTTCGGCGCCGCAAGACCGCGATGAGCCCGGGCGAAGGGCACCTCGGGCAGCGTGATGCGGGTCAGACCGGACTCATCGAGCACGCCCGAGGCGTCCTCGGCGGCCTGAGCGTAGTGCTCGCCCGCCCCGAACGCAGGTGCCTGGGCCTTGGGAAGCCAGTAGTGGCGCTGGCTGGCCAACCGGTCGGCGATTACCCCAACTCCGGTGATCAGTACCGCGGCCGGCACCGACACCTGAGCGGGCACCGTGGTGGCGCCGGTCAGATGGCGTACCAGGGCAAAGTAGCGCCGCCGCAGATCCCGCCAGGCGGGCCCGCCCAGCGTGAGGTCGACGCGGGCTTTGGAAGCCGCGCCGTCGATATCGAGCTGGAGGAACCGGCCGTGGTGGCCGCCCAGAATCTGCGCCACTCGCACGCCTGGGCTGTCGGAGGCGTCTGCTGGGTAACCGGCCTCCGCCAGCAGGTGCAACGCGCTGTGCATGGAGGCCCGCTCATGCGGCATGCGCCGCCAACCCCATGTGTCCGATCGCAGCGCCTCACTCACCCGCGCCCACGGATGCGTCTCCTGCTCCTGGAAAAAGGACAGCTTGCCCAGGTCGTGCAGGCCGGCGAAGAACATCACCAGGCAACGGGCCTCCGCCAGCGTGACCCCGAGTCCACGGGCGATCAGCTGCCGCTGCCCACGCGCGAGGTAGCGGTCCCACACCTCACCGGCGATCGCAGCGACGTCCAGCATATGGAACAGCAGCGGATACACCGCCAGGACACCCCGGTCGAACTTCCCCCACGGCGTCAGATCGATCCCGCCGAACCGGGCGTCCTCCCGTACCCCCACAAGCCACTCCCGCACTCCACCAACACACCCGCAGCTGTGGGGCGTTGGGAAGCCATCCTGCCTCATCGCGGCTATCCCCCCGCAAGTGCACCGTCCCGAACATGCCGTCGAGATGAAAAGCTTTCCGCCGGACCAGGGGGCAAGTACCGCAGTAGTCCCAAGGGATGAGTAGAATCCTCAACGTAAGCTGCTGACACTGCAGGTCAGCAAGGGTGCTCCCCACGTACGTGCGGGGTGTGTCCATGCCGCGGCCGGTCGCCTATTTCAACGGCGAGTGCTCCCCATGTACGTGGGGGTGTTTCCTGGTGCTCAAGCCCCGGTTCCTGGGCTCGTGTGCGCTCCCCACGTACGTGTGGGGGTGTATCCCAGGTCTGGGATGGCGATCACGTTCAAGCTCCGCACTCGCGACATGCGTCGGGTCAGTCGATCAAGGTGTCACTGATGGGCTCGAACGTCGTGGTCCTCCCCACATGTGGGGGTTTCTCCCGGGCCTGGACATCGATCATGATGCCGGTCGTGCGCTCGCCACGCACGTGGGGGTCGGTCGCCTCCCCGGATCAAGCCGACTGGGACCGGGTGACCGCGTCTTCCCCACCTCCTTGGGGGTCTGTCAACCTTGCCCCGGTCGACAACGATCGTCTTGGAATACTCCCTACACATGTGGGGGTTGTCTGCGGGCAGAGGGCCGGAAGCCGGCAGACAGCCGGTGTTCCCCACATTTGTGGGGGGTCTTTCGTTCCGCGAGTGGGCCCACCTGACCGCCCATCGCAGGCCGAGAGCGCCCGCTAGCTCGGACCACAGGCCGGGCCCCAGGTGGCTCCGCTGATTGCACGGCAACGATCCGACGGGCTGGCGATGGTGCAAGAAGCAGTCGCGGTCCGCACCGGCTGCGTCCGGCGCGGACCGCGACCATAGAAAATTACCGCCTCCCCACCAGCATGAAGTCACCCTCTGGGCAACGCTTCAGGCGTGAACTGGCAGGTCGGTGAGGGTGCTCCCCACACGCGTGGGGGTCTGTCCGCCTCGGCCTCCTTCACCACGTGGTGGAAGACGCTCTCCCCACACATACGTGGGGGTGTTTCGCGTCATCAACACCAGAACCTCGGTCGCGAGGACGTCCTGGGCGACTCATACCATTTCGGCGCCCGACCGATCGCAGAACAGACGTTCCGCATGCGAATACGAGATCGCCTTTCGTTACTCCCCCAGCCCACAAGGGGTGTTTCGGTTGCTTTCACCCGTGCGCAGGTGACTACAGTCCGCCCGCGGCCAGTAGAGCCGTGTGGGCATCAATACGCGCTGTGCTGTCGGGTGTGCAACGGCTGAGGATCTTCACGGGTAAGGGACGGTGGCGCATGGCGCGGTCGGGTCTGTGTTGGACGGTGCGGCTGGTTCCCAAGGGCCGTCCAGCGGCGGGAGTGTGCGTGATCGAGTGTTCGGCTCCGCTGTGCAGGGCGCCCGTTGACCGGTATCACGATGCGCTCGGCCCGGGTGGCAGCGCTGCGCCATGTCCGCGGGCACGTGCAGCGGTTGTGGACGTCCACGGCG
>KL569157.1:10828-12607 GCA_000715635.1 Streptomyces violaceus
CGTCTGCCGGTGCAGGTCCGCGGGCTGCACCTGGCACCGTGGTCGCGTTGGCTGCGGTGGACCTGTGGTCCTCGTCCTCGTGCCCGGTATCGCAGACCGGGTGTGGACTGTCGCCGAGGTGTGTTCGGACTGCGCCCACGCTATCCCGCGCAGCACTGTCTTCGAGGGCAGCTCCGCACCGGTAGTGTCCCCGCTGCCACAGCAGGTGAGCAGCATGTCGCGTGCGCAGCGGGCGGCCTGGACTGAACCGTGTCGGGTCTGCGCTCAGGAAGCGCTGGAGGCCCACCGGGCGGCCGGGGACACCGCTCGGGTGGTATCGCAACTGATCACTGATGCCGCCGGTGTCGAGGCCCTCATGCGGCATCTTGGTGACGCTGATGCGGGGCGCTCTGCGTCGGCACGGCTGCTTGCGTTGACGCTCGTTTTGCGCAGCGGCCCATGCGGTACCTCTTGGCTCGCGGCCGACGACCTCAGTCCTCATCGCACCGGATTGTCCGAAGCCGATCTGCTGGAGCTGAGCGCGGAGGGTTTGCTGCGCAGCCCCACGTCGGCGCCGACGTGTCAGGCGCCGGTCATGGCCTGCGCATTGGCTGCGCACCTGCTGGAGCCCACACTTGCTCTGCCCGAGCATGCGCGCCGGTCTCTGCACGACTGGGTGTGGCGGGTTGCCGGCCACCCGCTGCTGCGCGGCTTGTCCGCCGATGCCCGCCTCGCCGCCGTGTATCTCACTGCCGGTGGCCGCCGGGGGCACGTCGGCCATGTGCGCCTGCGGATGCTCGCCCGGCACTGCTGCTGTCCTGGCCTCGGGGACGGCGCCCTGGCGCTGCGGGCACTGCAGGAAGCAGGCTGGCTGCGCACGCTGCACCTCAACAGCGGGCGGAAACAGCCGGTGACCTATCAGCTCGCCGACCAGGTTCAGCCCCTCGTCCCCCGCGCCGCCCCTGAAAGATTCCATCACGCGGACGTGACGATCGACGTGGCGAGGCAGGAAAGGGCTATGGCGGCGCGGGTGCACGCTTACTATCGCCGTCACGGGCATCCGCCGGTACTGCGCGAGGTTCTCACCGCCCGCTGCGGACAGAACGCGGACGTACCGCGGGGCAGCGTGCAACTCACCACAGTAGCGGATGTGTTGCGCTGCTCAGGATGGCTGGACATCGACAGCGCCGCCGAACCCCTTGTGCGGCCGGGGCCACGCTACTGGAAGCGGGTGTCGGCCCCCGCACGGCGCAAACGGCACGCCCTGTCTCCTCGCATTGAGGACCGGCCATTGCCTCCAGCGCGCCCGCTGGGCGGCCGCCCGCGCCCTCAGGCGGGGCGCCGCAGACTGCGAAACCTGCTCATCCGGTACACGCCCGGCGCCATCGGGAGCGGGCAGTTTCCGAGCAGCCGGCGCTGGCAAAGGGGATCTGGCTCATCCCCGGCGCTCACATCGTCCTGCCACAGGAACCGGGCACGAGCACGGCCTGCAGGCGGCCGCTGCAGGGCCCGGAGTGAGCACAGAGGGCAGGGAGGGGCTGTGGGAGCCGGATGAGCCGCGTGTGCTGGTGTGCGGCAGTCGGCACTGGCCGTGGCCGCCGACGGTCGAGACCGTTCTGGACAGGCTTCGGGCGCGGTACGGCGATGGTCTGGTGGTGATCGAGGGCGCCGCGACCGGCGCGGACCGAGCGGCCCACGGCTGGTGCCTGGATCATGGACTCAGCAAGGACCGGCACCGCTGTTACCCAGTGGACTGGGCAGCCGAGCGACGCGTCCGGCCCGGCCAATGGCGGCAGGGCG
>KL569157.1:12882-14539 GCA_000715635.1 Streptomyces violaceus
TCAGAGATGTGTATAAGAGACAGCATCATCGCCTTCCACGACCACTTCGACACCGCGTCCGGCGGGACGTCCGACTGTGCATGCGAGGCCTGCTCCACGGGGCCCCTGCATGGCTCGTGCCGGGCCCAGAGCCGCAGGTAGGACGGTGGCTGGAACTGGCCGAATTTCCCCAGCGGCGCATGGATCGCATCTCTCAGGAGCTAGGCCACCTGGTCCTCACAGCCAGGTCTACGCGATGGCGAAGGCAACAGCCCGGGATGACAGTGCCGCCCGCGTGGCTGTGTGGGGCTGGGCTTGTTGGTCAGGTTGAAGGGGTCGTGAAAGGTTGCTGCCGCACCCCAAGCGCACAGTGAATCCGCCAGGTGGGCCTGCCGACGGCCGCCGCTGCCAACAGTTCAGTAGGCGGCCTTCATGGCCACCAGGGCTTTCGCACCACGTGGTCGGCTATCGCTTCGTGCTGCCCTTACTCGCGCTCTTCTTTACTACGGGCACTTCGCTCTTCGCTGCGCCTCCCTTTTCCCCGGGTCTGCCTTCCTCTTGCCGCCGCCAGTCACCTTCTTCGCGGCGGTCTTCTTTACGGCACTTTTCTCCACTCGGCCCGGCGTCTCGGTTTTTCGACTCGTCTTACGAGCTGGTGCCTTGGCCGCCCGCTTGGTGGTGCGCTTCCCGGAGACCGTCTCGTGGCCGCCGATCGCCCCAAGTACAGCATCGAGGGCTGCCTCGGCGAATTGGCGATTCCCAAGCCGCTGCGCAACGTGCTCAAGCAGCACTGGACGCCAAGCCTGGAGCTCCTTCGCCGAGAAGAGGTTCACGGTCCCCCTCAGCGCGGTGGCGGCCGAGTACCTGGGAGGCCTCGCGGTCGTACTCACGCTGGCCGCAGCGCACAGCATAAGGCGCCGCATCAAGCGGCGGGCACGTGGCGCTCTGACCGCACCGACCGCTGATGCGGGCGCCCAGTCGGGTTCAGGACCGCACTGAGACGCCCGGCCTGGATGCATGCGACGCCTCCCTTCTGCAGGAGGCGTCGCACAGCCGGGGCGCGACACCCCCAGACAAGTGCCGGCACCGCGCAACGCTGTGTCGGTCCCGGTTTCGGCAGCACGGCTCGATCAGTGCCCACAATTCGTCCGAGACGATTCACGGCCGCGACTGTCTCTTCCCTTCGGCCAGGCCGACGAGTAAATAGGCCGACAGTCACATGATCGACGGCTTCTGTAAGGACCGGCTAAGCCGCTGTCGCTGCCGCTGTAGCCACCCTTGATAGTCATGCTTCAGCGTGGAGGACGGTCTCGGATGGTTCGGCGGCAATGATGAGGACGCCTTGCTCTTCGCTGGAGGGCAGCGACGCACGCCGGATGAGCGACTCCCATTCTTCTGGCCATACGGTCGTGGCGTCCCACAGGATCCCTTCGAGGAGCACGCCGTCCAGTTTGGTGCTGCTGAGGTCCGCGCCGACGAATTCGCTGCTCGCACGCTCCACTTCGGCGACAGCCCTGGCGAGCGCGTCGGCTTGATCGCAGGCCTGGGTCAGGTCGTCTATGAGGTCCTGGACAACGGCGTCAACGCCGATCAGGTAGTGGGGGGAGGCCTTGAGAGTGCCGATCGCCGGTTCCAGTTCCTCATCGAGCATCTGCCGGATCTGTCTCTTATACACATC
>KL569157.1:14757-17233 GCA_000715635.1 Streptomyces violaceus
TCAGAGATGTGTATAAGAGACAGAGGTAGTCCACCCCGGTGAGCGTGACCGGAGCCCGTTGTGGTTTGGGCAGCTGGGACAGCTGCCCAAGTTGTCCCCGCAACTGTGCGAGCAGCTGGTCTGCGTCGCTGGTGATGGGCTGTGCGGTGCTCTGCAGCAGGTCGCTGATGTTCTGCACTGCGCGGACAGCGGCACGCATGCCCTCGGCGAGGTCGACGGGCCAGTAGCGACGAGCGAGGCGCAGCGACTCACGGCGGTATTTCACGCGCACCTGCGAGGGCCTGTTAAAGAGAGGGCCTCGTTGCATGCGTGCGTCGAGGGTCTGGTTCTGGGCTAGGGCGCGGTCCTCGCGCGCGAGGCGGTGCGTGACGGCCGTCCCCACGGAGCGGTGGGTGGCTGCCAGGATCCGGTCCAAAGCGAGGTCCGGCGGGCGCAGTTCCGGTGGTCCGCCTTGTGCGTTGGTGCGGTCGGTGACAGCGATGCCCAGCTGCCGATGGGCTCTGGTCAGCAGGGTGTCCAGCGCGTCGTCGCTGCAGTGACGTTCTGCTTGGGGTGTGCGCGGGTCGCCGTGGGTCATGTCGTCCTCCTCTCCTGCTTCGAACGTCCTTCCAGGCGCATGCCTTCCTTCAGTGCTGCTCTGGCTCGCGCCAGGTTCTGGCGTACGGCTGGCTGGGTGGTGCCCATGGCGCGTGCGCTTTCCTCGGTGGTGAAGCCGTCGAGATGCCAGGCCATGGCTGCGCGTTGCTTGGCCGGCAATTGGAGCAGCAGAGCGATCACCTGGCGCTCTTCGTCTTCGAGTTCGGCTGCGTGGGCCGGGGTGTGCCAGCGCAGATCCGTGTGGGCTTCGGGCATCTCGGCGCAGGCGTCTTCGGGTTTCAGCTTCTGGCTGACCCAGGATCGCCAGGCCACGGTGCGCAGCCAGCTGCGGGGGTGGGTCAAGGACAGGCCGGGCGCGCACATCTGGGTGAAGGCATCTTGCGCGGCGTCCTGAGCCTCCGCCCAGGAAGCGCCGTTGAGGAGCAGGAAGCGGACGAGGGCCGGGTATTGCTCGTGGTGCAGGGCCTCGGCGAGTTCTATGCCGGGCAGAGGAAGTGTGATGGTCTCGGTGTGTTCGGCGAGTTCGGTGTCAGTGCTGAGCGCTTCCTCCATGGCGCTCACCCCCGATTTCGTTGGCTGGTGCCGGGGGCAGAGAGTGAAAGGCGGGCGCCGTGACGCAGCGGATCCGGTCGGTTTGCCCGGCTTCGGTGATACGCGCCATCTCCAACTTGACGGTCAAGCGCTGCTGGGCGATCTTGACTATGCCGCTGGCGACGCTGACGGCCCCGGTCACCACCGCACCGACGATCACAGGATCCATACCGCATTTGCCCCTTCCGGATGGCTTGCTCGGGTAGCGCTCGCGCATCGCACGCACCACAACAGTGCCAATTCATACGGCAGTTGTGACATTTCGCTGGTCAGCGGACCGGTAGCACCCTGCGGACCTGCTCACCCCGAGGGGACGCGGCGCCCGGCACGCTCGCTCAGCGGCAAGCGAATGACCGCGAGGGCAGACCGCCGACGGGCCGGCAAGCCACAGCCGCACCCTGCGGTCAGGCGGTGAGAGCCGACTGGTACGGGAGGCAGCCGTCCTGCGGCAACGAGTGCCACTCAGTAGGGCCGGATCCGCTAAAGTGAGCCACGGGTAGCCCGCCTGGCCCATTCAGCGCAACTTCAGGAGTTGCGCTTGCAGTTGGGAATGTGTCCGGCCGGGACGCCTCAAGGGCAGTGGGAACACCACGCCGGACGTGCTTCGCGTTGCCCAGGATGCGGAAACATGGCGCCCTCGTTCCCATCCGGGGCCGGACCACAGTCCTCAATGCCCCGGATGACTGACCGCGGGTTTCCCCACTCGGTGGGGGTCTGCCCACGGTGCGCGCAGTCGCGTTCGGCTACAAAGCGGGCTCCCCACCGCGTAGGGGTCCGCCGTAGATCAGGGCGGCGAGCTGGGCAATGCTGGGTTGCTCCCCACACACTTGGGGGTCTGCCCTCCTCCAGCTCCGAGTGGATGCGGCAGTTGCCGCGCTCCCCACGTGCGTGGGGGTCTGCCGCGGTACACGGTCGACAACATCGATGCCGAGTGCTCCCCACCCGCGTGGGGGTCTGGCCCACCTCCCGGTTCTCGCTGCCGCGTTCAACGCCTCCACAGGCAACAGCGTGCAAGATCGACAAGAACTCAGCCGGCAGCGGGCGTCCTCCCGGGTTCGTGACCAGCGCGTGCGGAGGGGCGCTGCCAGGGGAGGCGTAATCCAGAGGATGCGTTGGCCCCAGCCAGCTGCAATTCTCGGGCGAGGGTGATTCTGCGCGGCCTTGGAGTCCGCCGTGCGGTGCGGTGCGCCCTCAGCCCGGCGAGCGCATCCCTCGGTTGATCGCCTCTCGTGACCGGAGCCGCCTCAGCCTCGCTGACCGGACGTTGCGGCACGCAGCAGGGGCGGGG
>KL569157.1:17455-20673 GCA_000715635.1 Streptomyces violaceus
ACGGCGGTAGAGGGCGGCCGGGCGGCCGGTAGGGGGCAGCCACTGGTCTCCCGTTGGCTGCACGAATCCCGTGGTGTTGAGTACCTTGCGGCGGAAGTTGCTCGGGTCCAATGGCTGGCCCCAGATCACTTCGTACACTGTGCGGAGATCTCTGAGTGTGAACGTCTCCCCGCAGAAGGCGGTGGCGACAGCGGTGTACTCGAGCTTCCTGCGGACCTCTTCCAGGGCCTCGGTCAGAATTGCCTGATGGTCGAATGCCAGGCGGAGCGTGCCATCCTCCAGGCGCGCCGCGGGGGCCCAGAAGGCGCGTGTGGCGTCGGTCCCGCCGACCGGTGTCGGTAGGTCCGGCCCCAGTGCGAGGTAGGCGACGGTCACGACTCTGCCCCGTGGGTCACGCCCGGGGTCCGCGTAGGTGCCGAGCTGCTCCAGGTGCAGCTGGCTGCCGTCGATGCCGGCCTCTTCGGCCAGCTCGCGCAGGGCCCCGTCACGGAGGGTCTCGTTCTTCTGGACGTAGCCTCCGGGCATCGCGGGCATGCCGTTGAAGGGGTTCAGGCCGCGCTCGATCAGGAGCACCATCAGCTGGTCGTCTCTGAGGGTGAAGATCGCAAGATCCACGGTCAGCCACGAAGGTCCGACCTCGTCTGAGTCTTTCAGCCAGTCGTCCACCCGCACCCCTAAAGGTCTCATTGACTTAAACTCCGCCGACACTTATGGTCACAGCAACCATAACTGTAGAAGCCGGGGGCAGGACATGACCACTTCCCACGCGCCACCAGCACATGAGACAGCGCTCGAACCCACGGCCGCCACGCGTCATCTGTGCGCCGGCGTATATGTGGATGAACGATTCCGCGACCTTGTGATCGACGAAGTCTGCACCGCGCCGCACCGCAGGGTTGCCCCGTCCTACGGCTTCGACATCGTCCCGGTCATGCATCACGCGTGGCGCGCCGCCGCGCTCAGCGCGCTCCCTCGGATCATGGTCCTCGCTGCAGTAGTCGGACCCGTCCTCACCGGAGCCGTTCCCGCAGCCATCCTCATCGCCAGCGGCTTCGGCCTGTTGTTGCTGCTCCGTCTCGCCGCACTGCTTCAAGGCATCGACCGCCAGTCGATGCCAGCCCACACGTCCAGACGCCGTGGCTTAGGCCCCTTACGGGCCCACCGCTACCTCCTCAGGTTCCTCCTCCCGCGCGTCACAACGGGCAAAGCACTCGCGCTCAGACGGGTCACCACCGCCGCGCTGTGGCTGACCCTGACCATCCTGGTCATCGCCCTGGTCTATCCGCGGCAGGCGCTGACGGCACTCCTCCTGGCCGCGGCGATCACACTCCTCTACCTGGCCGTGGGAGCCACACGCCAGCTGATCCTCAACCGCATCCTGCGTACCCCTGCGCTGCGTCCCGCCCGCCTGTCGGGCCGGCAGCGTGCAGCGGACCGCCAGCAGCACCACATGTGCGCCGTGTACCGCCGCCCTCGGCACAGCGACGACGAGGATGACGACCTCACCATGTTCACGCTCTTCGGTGACCGGTCACCGTTCATCGGAGCCGGTGAACTCGTCTACCAGTGGAATCCGCCGATGAGTATCCAGTTGCTGCGGCCCGATACCGACGATGCGCCGCTGCATGAGCGGGAGCACTCGGTGCCGCCTTTCCAGGCACACGAACTGGTCGAGCACCTGCGCGAAGCCGTCCTGCCGCTGAACATCGACAGCCGCGACGTCCGGCTGTCAGCAGAGGTCCGGGACCGCGTCTACGTCGCCGAGACCGATGTCGCGGTGGACCGATCGCTGCTTCCGCACCATTTCACCCGAAGTGAACTGCGTTCCATCATCAACACGCCCGAATCGAAGCAGCACCACTTCCTCGAGGTCACCACCGCCGCAGACGGGGCGGAATTCGTTGCGACCGTCCTGCTGCACGTCAGCCTGCAGGGACGAACCCTGAACCTGTCCACGGCGGCATGCGTGCTCGCGCACACACCACGGTCATTCCAGCGAGCTGAAGAGTTCGGCCACCACGGCGGCGCAGCCGTCATATGGGCAGCCTTCAACGAACTGGCCGCGCTGCCCTCCGACATCCAGCACTCATGGCGGATCTTCCGTTACCTCTATGCGCTGGCGAAGGCCGCCGTCCTGCCCCGTGATCTCACCGCGACGCCGATCCGCAACATCCTCATTGGCAGCCGCGTCAGCATACGGGAGGAATCGTCGCAGGCCTGGACCAAGGTACAGCTCGAGAAAAGCGACATCCTCGGACGGATGAAAACCATAGAGCAGCGGCTTTTGAGCGCCGCCAGTGACTTCCTGCAGGACAAGGACGTCGACACGTCCGTCTTCAAGGACCGAGCACTCAAGATCATCAACAGCGGCATCTTCAACTTCGGCGACAACAACAGCTTCACCAACAACGCGGTAGGCGACGCGGCTCAGGTCGGCGTCCCTGCGAACCAGTCCGCACAGCCCGACAACGGAGCAGCCCCATGACCAACAACCGAGGCATCATCAGCCACGGCAGCAACAATCACTTCAGCAACATCGCGATCGGAGTGAACGCTCAAGCCGGGCCAGCGCCCCAGCGCTCCGCCGAGCCGGCCGTCGAAGCGGACGCCGGGTGGGACCTCGGGATCGTCACCATCCTCAGTGAGGAACTCCGCTCCATCATCGACGAGTTAAATCTTCACCGGCACAAGATGCCAAGCGGCCTGTACTTCTACCAGGGCGAACACAATGTCCCCGGTGCCACCTTGCACGTCGTGGCCACACAGACGCAAAGCCAGGGACAGCGCTCCACCATGGCCGCCCTGGAAAACCTCCGGCGCCACTACAACCCCCGGCTGTGGGCCCTCGTCGGGATCGGAGGCGGCATCCATGATGAGCACGCCCGGATCGGCAACGTCATCGTCTCCACCGACGTCGTCTACTACGAGAGCCGCAAGATCAATCCGCTGGGAGACACCCGCCGCCGCGGTGAACACCGGCAAGCACCCGCGCAGATCGTTTACGCCGTGAATGCCTACTTCACCGACCACGGGACGCCGGCGCGCATCAACGGCCAGATGACCGCACACGCCGGCGACCAGTACGAGGTATACCCCGGAGTCATCGGGTCCGGCGAAGCCGTCATCGCCGACCGGGCCAGTGACGTCCGAACCTACCTCACCACTTACCACGAAAAGGTTCTGGCCGTAGACATGGAAGCCGGCGGGCTCAGCCAGTA
>KL569157.1:20894-22078 GCA_000715635.1 Streptomyces violaceus
GGCTCAGCCAGTACTGGCAGGAGAACTCTGTCCACGGCACAGAAAACCCCGGCTGGGTCGTCATCCGCGGCGTCTCCGACAACGCCGACGAAGGCAAGGGCCACCAGCACCACGAACTCGCCGCAAGAAACGCCGCCCACGTCCTGAACCAACTGCTCCCCTACCTCTGCTGACCCAACTCCGAGCACCGCAAGCACCGACTAAGGAGACAACTCCCACCACCGGAGCCTCAGCATGAACGCCTTCCTGCTCGGCATACTCAGCTCCCTCGTCACCAGCGCCCTTCTGCTCGCCCTCAGCCTCCTGCGCGCCTCACGACCCCTGTGGTGGCTCACCGCCGCCTGCTCCTGGTTCACCGGCACCGGACTCCGCCGCGTCTACCGCCGCCAATCCGCCGCAGAACAGAACATGAGCCAGGACCTCGCCCGGGCCCGCTGGGTCAAAGTCATGGCCGGACGCGGCAACATCCTCACCCGCGAAGCCTTCGCCTCACTCTGGTCCGGCGACCGCTCCCCCGCATCCGTCCAGATCCTGCTCCCCGACCCGGACACACCACACGAGTCCTGGCTCGACCGCCGCTCCCACGATGTCGCCCGCTTCGACCCAGGCTTCACCCCCGACCTGCTCAGAGACCAGGTCCGAGCCAACATCAACTACCTCGCCCAGGCCGCTCGCGCACAACGCAACATCCAGCTGCACAGCTACAACCTGCCCCACACATGCCGCGTCATAGCCACCGACAAAGTCGCCTACCTCACCTTCTACAGCGACAACGCGCACGGCAGGAACTCACCCTGCCTGTACGCACGAGCCCCCGGCCTCCTCTACACCATCGCCCTCCAACAATTCGACACAGCCTGGGCAAACAGCACCGCCACTCCCACCACGACGCAGAGCTGACACGGCATCACTCTGTCCCGCCCCGGCCCTTCATCCTGGTTTCTCCGTCCGCGCTCGGCCGGGCGGAGGACCCTGCCGCAGGTGGTTCTGGCTGGCTCGCTGGGTAGAGCGATTCGTCCGGCTCAGCTGGGAGCCGTCTCCTCAAGACCACCGCAGCGGTCTCTGCCAGACGCCCCAGCCAGTCCTCTCAGTCTCGACACAGCGCCCGGGTAAAATGAGTAAGAACGAGCCTGCTGGCCAGCGAACCGGCAGGTCAGTGAGGGTGCTCCCCACACGCGTGGGGG
>KL569157.1:22267-24280 GCA_000715635.1 Streptomyces violaceus
AGCCTGCTGGCCAGCGAACCGGCAGGTCAGTGAGGGTGCTCCCCACACGCGTGGGGGTCAGTCCATCAACTCTTCCGGCTTCCGTGAGCTGCAGGAGTGCTCCCCACACACGTGGGGGTCTGTCGGCCCAGGCCAGCAGCAGCCCTTTCAGCCCGAGGTCTTCCCCACATGTGTGGGGGGTCTGTCCTGGGCGCGTCTCGGTCTGGCCCAGGCGCCCCCCGGGCGCACGCACGTGGGGTGTATTCGCGAAGGGTGTCGGGCCTCGCCGCCCGAGGCGTGGTTCGGTCTGGCGAGGTTGTCGGTGGTGTCGTCAGGATGCCGCCTGCGGTGCCGGAGCGGGTGTCGGTCGCGGAAAATCCCGCCAAGTCGGTTGAACACGGTAGGGACCTCGGTGGTCAAAGGGTGGTCGTGGCCGAGGTGTTGGGTGAGGAGGGATTAGATGCTGACGAAGGTGGCGAGTGCTTCCTCTGGCCTGTTGGTGGCTGCTTGCAGCAGGCCGACTCGGCTACGCGCTTCGAGCAGTAGGGCGTCTTCTGACGGGGTGTCTTGATTCAGATCTGCGGCAAGGGTGTTGTATTCGGTGAGGGCTTGCTCACAGCCCCTGATACGGATGCCGTTGATACGCGTCGGTGCCTGTCCCCCACAGTCCGTTCGGCACCTGACAGAGCCCCGGCTCAGAAGCATGATGCCTCGCGCAGAGGTTCTCCCCCGTGCATGGGGGTCTGTCCGCGACCGCTGGGCTAAGCGTTCGCGATGTGTTGTGCTCCTCACGCGCGCGGAGTTATCGCGCACTTGGCCCGGGCGTGAACTTCATGTGCAAGTCGTCTCACTCCTGGCCTCTTCCTGAATCGTCTGCCTCACACTCGTCGATCCGGTGCTTGACCTGCGGGTCGCCAGCCACCCTTGCGGGGAGCCTCGTGTCCTTGGTGAGGTGCGCCTTGATGATCTGGCGGACGGCCAGCCCGCGGGCGGAACCAAGGTCGGCAGCGTCGAGTTTGGCGTCTGCGAGGTCTGCGTGTGCCAGGTTGGAGCCGTCGAGTAAGGCCCCGGTGAGGTCTGCTTCCGCAAGAGTTGCGCCGACGAGGTCGGCGTCTGTGAGGTCAGCGCCCTCGAGGTTCGCCCCGCTCAGGTCGGCGTGCTCGAGTTGGGTGTGCCTCAGAGCGGCCTTCATGAGGAGCGCGCCCGTTAGGTTGGCACCGGTCATGGATGCATGGCTGAAGTCGACGTGTGTAAGGTCTGCGCTCACCAGGACGGCGTCGGTCAGGACGGCGTTTGTGAATTTCGTGCCCACGACAGTCGCACCGGTGAAGTCGGCGGTCGGGGCGATCGCGTCGGACAGGTCGCCATCCCACAGGGTGGCCCCGGTCAGGGTTGCCGCTGCCAGGTGGGCGCCGGTGAGCACGACGGCGTTCAGATGGGCGCCCGTGAGCTCGGCCCCCTGCAGGTTCGCGTCGCTCAGGTCCACGTCGCTGATCACGGCCCCGGTGAGGCGTGCCCCGCGCAGGTCCGTCACGGGATGGCTGCGCCCCGTCGGCTGGCGCCCGAGGACGGTCAAGGCCGCCATGACGTCAGGGACGCGGGACACAGCTGGTTCCGCGGGCTCCTCTTCCGTGGCCTCATCGCTCCCCCGGCCCGGCCTGTTGCCGCGTGCCGGCGGCGTGCGCACGAATGCCGAGAGCACCTCGACGACTGTCCGGTGGTCCCTCTCGCTGTCGTTCATGATCCGCTCGAGGCTGTAGATGCCACCGAGTCGCTCGTGGAGATTACCGGACCCGAGCAGCTTGATCGCTGCGATGTACCGCTCGGTGACCTGCCCCTCGCGCGTCAGCGCTGCCTGCTCGCGGTCCTTCTCGCGCACGTGGGCGAACTGCTCCTGGCTGTGCTCGTACAGCTTCTCTGCATGCTGGTGGGTGCGATGGGTGTAGTAGAGCCCGAGTGCGGCGACCGCCCCGGCCCCGAGTGCGACGAGCATGGTTCGGAAGCCGGTGATGACGACGCCGTCGGCCGGCTGGA
>KL569157.1:24476-26334 GCA_000715635.1 Streptomyces violaceus
GAAAGCCGGTGATGACGACGCCGTCGGCCGGCTGGAGGTCTTTCTCCCTGAGGTGGGGGCCGTCGATCCACCACGGCCCGCGCCACAGAAGCAGGACGTAGGCGAGCGCGGCGAGCGCGCCGACGACGGCAAAGACGAGGCGTCGGGTCTGCGGCTTCATACAGTAAATGATGACCGGACGCGTAGCGTCAGACCCCCGAACGCATCATCTCTGAGGTGGCCTTGAGCTTCTGCATGAGCTCGCCAGCTCTACGTCTGCCAGCTGCATCGATCCAGACGCTGCAGCCGATTCCGCTCGAGTAAAGTGAACAGAAACCAGTCTTGTGGTGCGCGAACCGGCAGGCCGATAAGGGTGCTCCCTACGCGCGTGGGGGTCTGTCGCCGCATCTGGCGCCGCACTACGAGGCCGACGGGTCTTCCCCGCACGAGTGGGGGTCTCCCGCCCATGCGTGGCGGTGTGCCAGAGCAGTGTGGTGGGTAGCCAGCGCCCGGGTCGTCGATGTCCGCGTCGTTTGACCGACGTGGCGAGCGAAAGCGGCGATGCTCGCGGGTAGGCAGGGCGGCGCGCAGGTCGAGGCTGGTAGGCACCCGTTCGCGACGGCGGCGGCTTACGGTGCACCGGCGTGAGTCGGGTGCCTTGCGGAGAAGTCCGGTCTCCCCTAGGAGTCGGCGCGGGCGGTAGCAGGAACGGTGTCAGTTCTGGCGCGTGAGGTACTGTTCCCAGCCCTCCTCCAACATCCAGGCAATCGCGCTCGTCCTAACCAGCGCCTCATGCGCCATGTCATCGTCGAAGACCTCTGCGGGCGTTGGGCCGGGCTCGTCGTCAACCAGGCGGTGTGCGAAAGCGTTGCGTCGCTTCCTCAGCCACGCAACATCCTCAAGGAACTTCGTGACGTCGATCGCGGTCTGCCATCGCGCGGCCAACGCTTCGGCCTTCCGCGCAAGTCCAGCCCGGTGAAGACGCGTGTCAGAGGGCTGGTCCAGCATTTGGTTCATCAGCGACTCGAGGGCAGCCGCGGCCGACACAACGATGATGCCCGCGCCTATCTGCCGCGTTTCTTCATCCAGTACCGCCAGCGACTCGTCGAGGACCAGGTCGCTTTCCCCTTCCCAGCCGGGGACTCTGTGAGCACCGCGTGTGCGTGTCGCACGCAGTTCGGCCAGTTCGGTGTCGACGCTGTGCACGGTCCTGTCGCGCAGCCAGGCAAGGGACGCCACCCGGTACTCGAAGACGATGAACTCCACACGCCCGTGCACGCTGAAGAAGTAGTCGTCACCGAGGCCGAGGACGGTGCGTCCGCTTCCGGCCTCGCTACGTGCGGATTCCGCGTCGCCCATCGGGTCATCTCCCGTCCTGGTCTCCATAGTTGATCAGCCTCCCACGACGGCGCGGAGGGCTGGCCGTGATTTCGGTGGCAGGCCCAGGCACGCTGCGGGAGGCCGCTGCCAACTCGCGTTACCAGACTTCACGCCCGGCAGATCGCCACCCGGCCGTCTGGTGCGTCGCCGCCAGCGATACGCACGCCGTCATGCTCGCTCATCCCAACTACGTCGGCCTGTTCCGTCTGAGCGACATGCAGCCGGTCTGCTGGACCAAGACCAACTCCCCCATCGACGACGCCTCGTTCGACCCCAGCGGGCGGATACTGGCCGTGGCCGGCGGGGGGGCTTGCACTGCTTCGAAGTGCACTCCCCTGGCGGTCTCCCGACGAGCGGAGGTCGGCATTGACCGCACAGTTGTGGGCCTTTCACTCGTGTGTCGGGTGCTGCCTTGGGCGTGGCCGTGCGGTAAGGCTGGCGGCGTGGAGCAGCCCCCTGGCTTGCTCCGCGTCCCCTGGGGAACCTCTTCAGCCTGCGT
>KL569157.1:26553-28703 GCA_000715635.1 Streptomyces violaceus
GTGGCGGGTGTCCGGGGTCATGCGGGGTTTCCGTCTGTGTCGTCGCACCGGTCTGTGGCCACGGGATCTGGTGCCCCAGGACGCCCTCGCCACCGCTGGCAGCGACGACTGCACGCCGGATCTGCACACGAAGCATGATCCAGCGATGTCCAAGACGCAGGATGTATCCGCTCGCGGCCGTTGTCGCCAAGGGATCCATACCTCAACTCCCTGCCTCCGCGGCGGCGTCCGTCACGCCGTGCTCCCCTCTATAAGCAAGCAGAGCACCTCGCTGTGACATCGGACCGCGCCCCCGTGGTCCGCCAGGACCACTCCCCGCTGCTGGTATCCGGCGCGCAGAACAACTACCCGGTATCTGCGCCAACGCCCTCCTCATCGGCACAGCCAGCCAGTCTAAAGTAGGCAAAAAACAGCCTGTCGATCTTGAAACCCGCTGGCCACTAAGGGTTTTCCCCGCGCCTGCGGGGGTCCGTCCCAGCTCATCCTCGTCGGGACCTCGCAGTTCGAATCTTCCCCGCGCCTGTGGGGGTCCGTCCGACAGCACCCGCCGGAAACGCTCCGCGACCGCATCCTCCCTACACAGGTGGGGGGCTCTCGATCGAGAGGAGTGGAAGCCGACTGCAGTCTTCCCCACGCGCGTGGGGGTCGTTCGTACCGGAGGCCGGCCACCCTGTACTCATGCGGGTCTTCCCCACATGCGTGGGGGTCTGCCCTGCAGCACGTCACCGTTCTCGCTCAGGCTGCCGCCTTCCCCACACACGTGGGGGCTGTCAACTCCTGCTGGCACCTCCACCACAACAGGCCTCAGCGCTGGGCCGCCAGCCCCTCGTCTTGCCTGCTTGCCCAGTCCCTAACCGGCTCGATTGTCTCGTCCGGCTTCGGCATCGCCGAGTACACGACGAACTCCGCATAGTTCGGGTCGCTGATCAACAAAGGCGGCAATGGATGCTCGCGCAGCCTGGCCACCAGGTATCCGGCGGCCAGCAGGTCACGGGACTTCTCGATGTCGAGGTCGACCTTGTCCGCGTGCCAGTAGGAGCCGTCGTACTCGATGACGAGCTTCTGCTTTCTTGTCGTCTCGACCATGATGTCGACGAGCCAGCTCGCACGCCGGGCGAATGCCTCGTGCCGCACTGACTGGCCGGACGATGCCCGGCCGAAGGCACGCCCCGCGGCTGCCCAGTGGTCTAGCTCTATGCCGTGCTCCCGGCACTCGGGGCAGCCGCTGCCGTTAGCCCGTGAGGACAGGGCCGCCTGCCATGCGTGATCCGGGTCTGCGGAGCATATCCAGGCAGGCGTGAACAGGGTTTGGCCGGTCGGGCGCACCTGCCAGGCGGACAGTGGATTGGCCCGCGACCACTGCGCCGCCAGATCAGGGAAGTGGTAGGCGAGCGAGTCGAGGATCGTGCGGCACTGCGGGCAACGCAGGCGCTGGCCCTGCTCCCGACGGGCTGGTGTCTCCTGCCACTCATGGCCGCAGTCCTCATCCCGCCACCACACGAGTCTGCGTGAACCGGGCGACACTCTCGACAACTGAATCTTGCCGTTCTTGGTCGGGTGCCACTGTGCGGCGATCTCGGCGTTGAGTCCGAAGGCCACTGGGTCGGCCTCGATCGCCTCGAGACTCGTCGCGCGTGTGTCCTGGCCGCGGCAGGACGGGCAGCCGTTACGCAGATATGTGAGCGGAGACTGTCGACGGCGGTGCCCTCGTGGGCAACGTAGCTGACGGTGCCGGTAGTCCGCGACCATCACGGTCCGAGGATCCGCCTCGTCGTCCCAAGCGGGGAGCAGCTCGGGCACGTCCGCGACCGGCGTCGCGTGATAGCAGGCGTGCTCCGCCTCCTGCTCAGCGCGTCGCTTCAGCTGGCACTGCGGACATTGGCGCATGTTGACCATGTCGAGGATCCGCTTCCTGAACCGCAGTCCGCAGTCCGGGCAACGCCAGGCCGCCTCCCGCCGAGCCTTGACGGTGACGGTCTCCCAGGTGGCAGCGTCGTTGTGCTCGTGGTCCCACCAGTCGAGGACGGGCGATTCGCTGTCCTTGAGGAGGTCGCGCTGCTTGGATCCGGCGCGCTTGGTCGTCTGCCGCTCACGCCGAGGGTTGACCTGGCACTGACAGCCGAAACCGATGTCCCCTAGCCGTGCGGCGC
>KL569157.1:28988-29910 GCA_000715635.1 Streptomyces violaceus
TAGCGCGTGTCTCTTTGATGGGTTGGTCAGTTGATCGGATGTGTCTGTCCGATTAGTGATCACCGATGCGATGTGGGACCGGATCGAGCCTTTGGTGCCGGCGGATCCGGTCCGCGGGCGGCGATGGGCCGACCACCGCCGCACTCTTGAGGCCATCGCGTGGAAGTACCGCACCAACTCACCCTGGCGGGACCTGCCCGACGAGCTCGGCTCCTTCCAGACCGCTCACAAGCGGCTGATCAGATGGGCCGTGGACGGCACCTGGGAGATGATCCTCGCCGCCGTCCTGGCGGCAGCGGACGCCGATGACGACATCGACTGGACGGTGTCGGTGGACTCCACCGTCGTCCGGGCTCACCAGCACGCTGCCGGAGCACTCAAAAGGGGGCGTCCCGCTCCGGCGAGCCCGCCGACCACGCGCTCGGACGCTCCCGCGGCGGGCTGAGCACCAAGGTCCACCTGGCCGCAGACGGCCGCGCACGGCCTCTGGCCTTCACCGTCACCGCGGGCCAGGCAGGTGATGCACCCGCCTTCGAGACGGTGATGTCCCGCATCCGCGTGCCCCGCAGGGGCCCGGGCAGGCCTCGGACCCGGCCCCTGGCCGTTCTGGCCGACCGCGCGTATTCCTCCCGCGCTATCCGCAGCCACCTGCGGCGCCGGGGTATCCGTGCGGTCATCCCCCAGCCGTCTGACCAAGTCGGCCACCGCCTGCGGCGAGGCCGGCTCGGTGGCCGTCCGCCCGCCTTCGACAGCGAGGTCTACAAGCAGCGGAACACCGTCGAACGGTGCATCAACCGCCTCAAGCAGTGGCGCGGCCTAGCCACACGAACCGACAAGCTCGCGATCGCCTACCAGGCCGCACTCCACCTCGCGGGCATCCTCATCTGGACCCGACGCTGACCAAAGAGACAGAACCTAGGGC
>KL569158.1:0-4940 GCA_000715635.1 Streptomyces violaceus
ACATCCTCGACGGCCTGGCCCAGCTCGGTGTCGTCTCCGGCCCCAACGGCCCCGCCCAGGAAGTTGATGTGCCGGCCCTTGAGGACGGCCGATGTGTGTCGTGACGGTGTCGTGGCTGAGGCGGAGGGGGTTACCGACTGCACTCACACTCGGGCAGGCACGCCCTACAACCCCGCGATGCCGTTCCACCGCTTCCCGAACTCCACCCGCTCCGTCGATGTGATGTCACGCGCGACGGCGAGCCGGCTGCGCAGCTCCGTGTCCGGGAAGATTAGGGGGTTCTCGGCGAGGGCGGCTGTCTCCTTGTCCCTGGCGGAGGCGAGGACCTCCTGGGCGGCCGGGACCGGGCAGACGTAGTTGACCCAGGCGGCGAGTTCGGCGGCGACCTCGGGGTCGTAGTAGTAGTCGATCAGCCGCTCGGCATTCGCCTTGTGGCGGGCGAGGTTGGGGACCATCAGCGACTCGGCCCACAGCTCGGCGCCCCCTTCGGGGACGACGAACTCGATGTCCGGGTCGTCCGCCTGGAGCTGGATCACATCGCCCGAGTACGCCTGACAGGCGAGGACGTCCCCGCTCGACAGATCCTTGATGTAGTCGTTGCCGGTGAAGCGCCGGATCTGTCCCCGGCTCACCTGCTCCTCCACCTGGTCGCAGACCGTGTGGAAGTCGTCGGCCGTCCACCGGGTGATGTCGACGCCGTTGCCCTGCATCAGCAGCGCGAACGCCTCGTCCAGACCGGACAGCAGGGTGACCCGGCCCTTCAGGTCGCTCGCCCACAGATCGGAGACCTGCCGTATCTCCCGGCCGGTCCTGCGCCGGTTGTACGCGATTCCGGTGATCCCGGACTGCCACGGCACGGTGCACTTACGGCCGGGATCGAAGGCCGGCGAACGCAACTGCGGGTCCAGATGCTTGGTGACGTTCGGCTGCCGCGCCCGGTCCATCTCCTGTACCCAGCCGAGCCGTACGAACCGCGCGCACATCCAGTCACTGATGACGATCAGATCGCGGCCGGTGGACTGATGGTTCATCAGCGCGGGACTGATCTTGCCGAAGAACTCGTCGTTGTCGTTGATCTCCTCGACGTAGTCCACCGACACGCCCGTGCGCCTCTCGAAGCCCTCCAGGGTCGGTCGCCGCGCCTGGTTCTCGTCGTCGGTGTCGATGTACAACGGCCAGTTCGCCCAGATCAGCCGTCGATCGGTGGCGGAGAGATCGGCGGCGGCACGGTCGCCGGGGCGCACGTACGCCGCCGGCACACCGCACCCGGCGAGTCCGCCGAGCACCGCGCCGGAGCCGAGCGCACGCAGCAGTGTTCGGCGGGAGAGCGGAGGGATCGACTTCAGGGGCATCCGGGCAGCATGCCGCGCCCTTCGGGGCTGAACAATTGACACCGCGTCTGGAAGTCATTCGTTGGGTCACATAACAGTTTGACTTTACCTTCTCTTTGCGGTTGGCTGCGGGCTCGACTTTCATGATCCGGGGGGATCCCAATGCACCGCACCATCCGCGCGGCCGTCTGTTCCGTCGCCGTCGCCGGCCTCGCGCTCGGCCTCAGTTCGTGTTCCGAGGCGGTCGACCAGGTCGACAAAGCCGTGGACGAGACGTACGAGGTCACCTACGAGGTGACGGGGAAGAACGTGGACTCGATCGAGTTCCACGGCGGCGGTGGCAAGGCCACGGCGCCGAAGATCGAGTCGGTTTCGAAGCCCAAGCTGCCCTGGACGAAGACGGTCAAGCTGCGCGGCATCATGCCCGCGGCGGTCATGCCGGTCGCCACGGACCCCGAAGGCGCCCAGGTCGCGTGCAAGATCACCTACAAGGGCAAGGCGATCGAGGAGCAGAGCGCCAAGGGCCTGGTGACCGCCGGCGGTTGCACCGCGGAGTCCCCGGTCACGGGGTAACTCCGGGGAGGCCTCGGTCACGGGGTAACTCCGGGGAGGCGTCGGCGGGACCCCACCACGAGGTCCCGCCCCAACTTCAATGGGCCATGCGGCAATAGGCCGTGCCGCGATGGGTCATGCGTCCCCGATCAGAAACGGTCCGGGGCCCGACCCGGGAGCGGAGCCCCGGGGAGCGCGTCCCGCTGCTGGTTCTTCCGTGCCTCCTCGTTCGAGGCTGCCGTCGCCTCGCAGGTCACGTCCTTCGCCGGGAGCTTGCCGGTGAGCAGGTAGCCGGTGACCGTGCCGTCCGTGCACGCGTTGCCGTTCGGGTAGACGCCATGGCCCTCGCCGCCGAGGACGGTGACCATTTTCGAGCCCTTCAGGTCGGCGTGCAGGGCCTGACCGCTGGGCAACGGGGTCTGCGAGTCCCACTCGTTCTGGACGACCAGGGAGCGGACCTTGTTGTTCACCTCGGTCGCCGGTTCCACGGACCTGTCCCAGAACGCACAGGGCTTGATGCTGGACGCGAAGTCTCCGTAGAGCGGGTAACGGCCCTTGTCCTCGACGGCGTCCCGCCGGTAGCTCTCGGGATCGCGGGACCACGCGGCCGAGTTGTCGCCGCACACCACGGCCCAGAAGCTCGCCGTCATGTTGTCGGACGGCACCTCGGCGGCATCGGCGGCGGCGCCTGTCGTCCCGGTCCCCTCGGATCCGGTGAACGCGGCAAGCTTCTTCGCGGAGGCGGGCTGGCCGGCCGCTGCCTTCTTCAGCTCCACGATCGCCTCGGTGGCTTCCCGCGGGCTGAAGACCGCCCCGCGCATACCGCTGCGGATGTCGTCACCGGTGGTCGGCTGCCCCTCCACCTCGATGGGCTTCTCATCGGCCTGCGCGACCAGACCCCAGAAGGTCCGGTCGACCTCCTTCGGGGTGTCACCGAGGCCGTACTTCTCCGAACGCTCGGCGGCCCACCCGGTCCACCGGTCGAACGCGGGCTCGGCGCCCTCCGCCCACCACTGGATCATCCCTCGCCAGGCGCGCGCCGGATCGACCGCGCTGTCCAGCACGAACCGGTCGGCGCGCCCCGGGAAGAGCTGGGTGTAGACGGCGCCCAGGTAGGTGCCGTACGAGTAGCCCAGGTACGAGATCTTCTTCTCACCGAGGACCGCCCGGAGCAGATCCATGTCCCGCGCGGTGTTGCGCGTGGTGATGTGCGGGAGTGTGTCGCCCGCTTTTTCCTCGCACTTCTTCGCGACGTCGCGTGCCCAGGAGACGTCCTTGTCGAACGTCTCCTCCTTGTACGGCCGCAGCCAGTTCTCCTCCTCCGGCTCCAGATCGCAGGAGACCGGGCTGCTCCGCCCCACACCGCGCGGGTCGAAGCCGATGAGGTCGTACTTCTGCTGGGCGGACTCGGGGAGCCGCTCCCGCAGTCCCAGCGGCATGTAGAGCCCCGGTCCGCCGGGGCCGCCGGGGTTGGCGAACAGGACGCCGTGGCGCTTGCCGGGCGCGGTGCTCTTGAGCCGGGATATCGCTAAGTCGATCCGCTTGCCGCCGGGGACCCGGTAGTCCAGCGGGACTTTGATCGTGGCGCACTCGAACGCCGCCGGAGCGTCGGCTTCGCAGCGCTTCCACTGCGGCTTCTGCTTCACATACCGGTCCAGCGCGCCCTTGGCGGCGGCGGACGAGGAGGCGGTCGACGGGGTGGCGGCCGGAGCGGCGGTGGCCGTCGAGGTGGCGAGCGCGGGAGCCAGCGTTGCCGTGACACTCACGGCTAACAGGGGCGCGAGACGTCGTCTGCGCACGGTATCGATCCTTCCAGTCGCGTGTTCGGACGGGAAAGATCTTTCAGGAACCGGCTATGCGCGCGGATCACTCGCTGGTGCTGCACTCCCCTCCACCCTGGGAATGACACAACAGCCGTGTGTGGTCCCCGAGTTGTAGGGGAGTGCAGTGCGGTGTTGTCCGGCGCTTTCGCTCAGTCGCGGACGTAGACGAGCTTGCCGCGGACGCCGCGGCCCGACAGCTCGACGAGCGCCGCCGATACGTCCTCCAAGGCGATGCCGTGCGCCAGCATCGGATCGAGGCGGTCCTCCGCGGTCAGCGCGAGCAGGTCCGTCAGCATGCCGGACAGCCGCGCGCGGGCCCGTTCGTCGCCGACGGTGTACGCCGCCCCGAGTGCGATCTCGTGCACGGAGGGCGCCATACCGAACGGCGGTACGGCGCTCAGGTCCGGCCGGCCCGCGATGGCTGCCGGGCCGCCTCCGTGCACCAGGAGCTGCAGGTTGGCGGTGGCGGAGTCGGTGCCGATGGTGTCGACCACGGCGTCCAGACCCCGGCCGTCGGTCAACTCCCGTACGTGCGTGGGGATGTCCTCGGTGCGGAAGTCGATGACCGCTTCCGCGCCGAGCGCCTCGACGTGCTCGGCGTTGTGCGCGGCCTCGGTGGCGAACACGCGGGCGCCGGCCAGAGCGGCGAGTTGCACGGCGAAGCCGCCCACCCCGCCCGCGCCACCGGTGATCAGCACGGTGTCGCCCTTGCCGACGCGCAGGCGGCGGACCACCGCCGGTACTCGGCGAAGCCGCCGCGTTCACGGATGTCGCCGTGGTACGCGACGCGTTGCCCCGGGCGGATGTGCGTCACGTCCTCGCCGACGGCGTCCACGAGGCCCACGACGTACGGGCCCAGCATGACGGGCCACTCCCACCCCGGGATGCCGTATGCGGCACGCTGGTAGTCCGAGGGGTTCAGACCGCAGGCTTCGACCTCGACTCTCACCTGACCGGGGCCGGGTTCGGGGGTCGGCAGGTCGGCCGGGCGCAGTGTGTCGCAGGTGCCGGGCCGGCAGAGGACGAGGGCGTGCACGGAGAGGTCCCCTGGTGCGGTGCGGTGCGGTGCGGTTCGATGCGGTGTGGTGCGCTGCGTGGTCAGTGGTCCGCGACGAGTTCGCGCAGGCGCGTGCAGGTCGTGCGATACGTCTCGGCGAGGTCGGACTCCTGGCCCGGTTCGTACCGCGCCGCCCAGTCGTCGAAGGCCACGCGCAGTGTCAGGCTCACCGTCTCC
>KL569158.1:5200-12636 GCA_000715635.1 Streptomyces violaceus
CCGCAGGAACCGCTCGCACTGTTCGGCTTCCCGCCGCAGGGCCGCGCCGCGCAACGCCTCGTCCTTCATGACCAGACGGCGTACGCGCACCATGCGCCGCACGACATCGGGCCGGCTCGAGCCGAGTTCGCCGAGCACGCCGGTAACGGCCTCCTCCACGTCCCGCAGCGTCGACGTGCCCGCCACCCGCCCGTCGAGCCGCGCGGTGAGCAGCGCCTCGAAGGCGCGGTTCGGCCCCAGCGCCGCGTCCTCCTTCGTCGCGAAGTACCGGAAGAAGGTGCGTTGCGACATGCCGACCCGCGCGGCGATGCCGTCCACGGTCGTGCCCTCGAACCCGCGCTGCTCGAACAGGTCGAGCGCGGCGTCCTCGATCTCGGACTCCGTGGCCAGCCGACGCCGCTCACGAAGGTCTCTCATGTCAGTCACAGACATGACGTTAGCAAGTGCCTACTTGTCGGTGACTGACGTAATCGAAGTGCGACGGTGGCGGGCCGCCGGGTGGGACGTGGGCAGGCGGTCACCGTGGCCGAACAGCTTCTGGCGCACCGGCACCCCGGCGACCGGCCGCGTCCAGGCGCGCTCCCGCAGCACCGAAGCCGACCTGGAACAGGCCGAGTTGAGTTGCAGCGAACCCGACAGGTGCGCGGCGAAACCCTCGAGGCTCGTGTGCTCCCGGAAGCTGGGAGAGCACGTCCGCGACGGTGGTGAGGTGGTCGAGGGTGGAGAGGCGGCGCGAAGTTGTACGGGGGCTCCTGGAGGACCGAGTGGGTGAAGGCGAGGCCCAGATGATCGGTGGCCTGGGCGAGGGCGGCGACGAGCAACGACCGAGACGGCTTTGACGAAGCGGCGATCGGGATTCCCCTCCACGGAACGCCGCCGGGTGGCCCGCGGGGGTCTATCCCTACGGTTCAGGGAACCTCCGCACAGCGTTGAGGAACGACCGTTCACCGTCTTGGTCCTTGGGCTCCCCTGCCAGCCAGTCGCGGAGCGTCTGCCACGTCGCCGCATATCCGGACGACAGATCGTGGAAGGTGGTCAGACTGAGTGAGGGTCCACCCGTCGCTGTGGTCCGGCTGAGGAACTGTTGCCAATGCAGACTACGTGAGTCGGGAGCCCGCGGCCCCTTCGTATCCTTCATTACGCTCTTCAGCAGTGCATCGATTTTCTCGAAGTCCGGGTGGCCGTCCGGGGCCTCGTCCGCGAGTACGGAAGGAGGGAAACCTGCGGTGCCGCACAGGACCGGATAGCTGGAGCCCTGGACGGAGCGTATGAGATCCACGCGGTAGCGCCATCTCCATATGTGGTCAGCGGCGGCGACCTCATGAATCCGTTTCCAGATGTCGCGTTCGACTCGTAGCCACTCGGTCGCCTCATGAATATCGAAGCCTTCCTCCTTGCTCCGTCGGAGCCAGACCTCCTGCATCACCTTGGCGGTTTCCTCAAGCAACCGGTAGTCGTAGGCCCTCATCTGCTCGATGTTGCTCGGAGCGAACTTCTTGGAGACCTCCGGGGACGGGTAGGTGGTATCTCTGAATCTCTTGAAGTATCTGTGCTTCTGGAGCAAGGCCAGATCGGGGTCCTCATTGATCAGCCATGCCTGCTCCACCGACGCGAACCTGCCTTTCGAGACCAGGACCGCTTTCTCCAGCGTCGTCACCGCACAACGGGCAAACTGGTCGCTGAGCCTTTTGGTGGTGGCCTCTTTCATCATCGCTACGGCATATACACAGGCGCTGTTGTAAAGCGTCAACCAGTCGCGGCGGCGCCACACGGGAAGAAGGGGGATTCGTCCCCGGGCTGTGTTGATCTGTTTGCGGAGGTCCTTGGTATCGGCGCGGTTCCGGGACGTGCGACAGTTGTCGAAGCACTCGGTGGCCCAGATCAACCGTAGTGGTGCCCATACCTTTCGGTTGACCTGGAATGCTCCTCGGGTTACAGGCTGCAATGGGCCGCGCACACTTTGGACATAGGAGAAGGGCCAGAAGAGCCGCATCAAACTCCACGCCCTCTCGGGTGCATAGAGCCCAGCAATGCGGGCCCATAGGTCATCGGCGGCGAGACGCTCTGTCTCTTGTGTAGCGGCTTTCTGGAAGGTCAGGCGGATCCGGCTCAGATTTTTATCGGGCGTATTGTGGGCTTCACTCCCAGGCGGCCGCATCCGCGACAGCACAGTCTCGATCCATTCTCTTGCCTCTTCTTCAATGTCTGGGTGCTCCGCCCGTTCTTGGTGCAGGGGGTCGATCTCGGCCAATTCGATGGCCACTGGCCAGTAACGGTCCACGAGAATCGGTATCAGATCTTCGTGTGTGTCCTCACCATTCGCACCGCTGCGCTCGTACCACTGTTGCGCAGTCTTCTCGGAGATTCCCAGGATGATGGTGTTCCGGTAGCGCAGACCGAGCGCGTCGCGGTATTTTCGAGGGTGCCGGAGATAGCGGAAGCGGCGCCAGTGCAGGTTCCAGCCGCTTTGCCACAGGCGTTTGTCATACTCATGCGCGGTCTGTCCGTCGAGGGTAAGAGCCCTTTGGCAAGTATCGAGCGCATCGATGTGCATGTCCATCTTTTCCTGAACCTCAGCCAGCTCCACTCGCAGGCATGGATTTACAGGATCGAGCCTGATCGCTTCGTAGTACTGTGCCAAAGCCTCGTGATAGTGGCCTGCCCGGCTGAACTCGTTCGCCCTCTGATAGGACGCGTACAGCGCTGGGTTCAGCTCCCGTCCCCACCATTGCCGCCAAGGCGGCTGCCTACCGGCGCGGGTCACGGGCAAGAGCGAGCTGATCACACAGTATCCGGCCTTGCGGATGACCTCGTCCCAGTCCTTTCCCCATACGGTCAACGCGCGTGAGCCGCCGAAGACAAATGCCATGACGGTGACCGTCATGCCGTAGTGATCCGGCCCTTCGTCCCGGAAGCGAAGCACCCCGCTGACCCGATAGGCCAACTTCGGGCGAAGCCGGCTGAGCAGGCGCGGCAGAACGGCGCCCAGCTTCTTGGGGTCGATCTCGACGTCGCCGAGCAGTTCCAGAAAGCTCATCGGCGGTGCCTCGGCGGGCAGCGTTGTCGGCGCGTACATGCTGCTCTCGGACAGTTGTCGTCGAAACTCGGCGGTCAGGTCCTCGATGGAGGGTTTGTTCTTCCCCAGGGTCGGTGTCGAGTCAATGAGTTGCTGCACGTCGACGGGGCCTGGCTTGTACGCCAGCCACGCTCGCGTCGCCCTCCAGTAGAAGTAGAAGAGGAGCAGGATGGTGGCGAAGAACCCAAGTCGTTGGCCCAGCGAGAGACCGCCGCTGTGATCGAAGACCCTGCCGAGGCCGCCGCAGATCTGCGCCACCCATCCGGCGATCCCCTGCACCCACCCCCAGGCCCAGTCCCACGCATTCTCATTCCAGGCTGGATGATCTTTGCCGGCCCACATCAGCAGACCGATCATCCCGACGGTCCCCACACCGCTCCACACCCACCACGCCACCCTCCGGGGAGCAGGCAGTGAAGAGGTCAGGCCCCCTTCGCTTGCTCCTCGGCGGTTGAACATAACGAATCCACGAGTCGTGTGAATCCCGGTGGTGAATTTCTTACCTGGAACCACCGTATCCAAGAACGAGGTTGTAGACAGGGCAACCATCTCGCGCTGCCGAGACGAAATTCAGCTCGCCGACGGCGACCTGGTCGCCCTGCACGGCACGTACCAACGGCTTCGGCCCCGACTCGCTGGTCGCCTTCGACATCTTCCGCGTCGACGCCGACGGCAAGCTCGCCGAGCACTGGGACGCCCTGACCCCGCTGGTGGAGGACACCGCTTCCGGCCGCTCCCAGACCTACGGCCCCACCGAACCGGCCGACCTGGACAAGACCGAGGCCAACCGCGCCCTGGTGGGGGAGTTCGCCGAGGTTCGGCGTTCCCGTCGCCTACTACGACCTCTTCCGCGCCCAGGGCGGCAAGATCGTCGAGCACTGGGACGTCGTAGTCCCCGTGCCCGCCGAACTCCCGCACTCCAACGGCCTGTTCTGACGTACTCATCGAGCCGCCGCACCAGGCGCCCGACCCTACGGTGACACCATCACCGACCCGGACAAGAACACCGACCCGGAAAAGAACACCCACCCGGAGAGTGCCGCCCGGCCGAGGCCATCGAGCAGTTCGTCGGTGACACCTACATCCAGCACAACCCGCACGTCGCCGACGGCAAACAGGCGTTCATCGACTACTTCGAGTGCATGGCCGCCGAGTATCCCGGCAAGCGCGTCGAATTCAAGCGCGCCTTTGCCGAAGGCGACCACGTCATCCTGCACTGCCACCAGCTCTGGCCCGAAGAGGAGTACGCGGGCATCGACATCTTCCGCTTCGATGCGGGCGGCAAGATCGTCGAACACTGGGACGTCCTCCAGATCATCCCGCCCACCTCCAGGAACGACAACACCATGTTCTAGCGCCACCGCGAGCCGGACGGATCTGTTCGATCTGTCGGACATTGTTCGAAACCTATTGACGCTGCCCTGGGCGTCGGCTGAGACTCTCGCAACACACGTCACCCGCGTGTAACGGCAGGCCCACGGCAAGAGCTCGCCGTCGCCTCGTCGGTTCCTCTTTTCTGCGTTCCGCCATGCCCGTCATCAGCCATGCCTCAGCAGGGAACCTCGACATGACGCACGTCGCACGATGCGCACGACCTCTCAGCCGCGCGAGACGTTGGGCGGGCCATCTCGCCGCACTGACCGCCGCGTCGATGTTGCTCACCCTCGCCGGACCCACCGCTCCCGCGCAAGCGGAACCGGCGGCCGAAGCCGCGGACATCACCGACGGTCTGGCCCTGTGGTACAAGCTCGACGCCGGCTCCGGCGGCACCGTGACCGACGCCTCCGGCAACGGCCGGAACGGCACGGTCAGAGGTACCGCCGACTGGTCGGCATCCGGTCAGGGGCTCGCCTTCAACGGGTCCGACACCTACATCAAGGCGCCGGACGACGTCATGAAGGGCATGGACTCGATCACCGTCTCCATGGACGTACTGATCGACTCCGCCCAGAGCACGCCCTACTTCCTCTACGGCTTCGGCAACACCAGCGCGGGCAGCGGCAACGGCTACCTGTTCACCACCGGGAACTCCTTCCGCACCTCCGTCGCGACGGGCAACTGGTCGACCGAGCAGACCACCAAGCCGTCCGACTCCCACAACCTGACTCGCGGGGTGTGGAAGCACATCACCTACGCCCAGACCGGCTCCACGGGCGTGCTCTACGAGGACGGCGTCGAGGTCGGCCGCAACACCTCGGTCACCACCACGCCCGGCGCCATCGGCTCCGGCACCACCAAGGCCAACTACATCGGCAAGTCCGTCTACGACGGTGACAAACTCTTCAAGGGCCGGATACGCGACTTCCGTGTATACGACCGGGCACTGGACGGCCCGGAGGTCGAGCAGCTCTCCCTCCCCGTCGCCACGCAGGGCGTCGCCGACGACAAGGACGCCCTCAGCCTCGGTGACACCAGCGGCATCACCTCCGACCTGGCCCTGCCGAAGACCGGTCCGGCGGGCGGCTCCTCCATCAGCTGGGACAGCGACAACCCCTCCGTGGTGTCGGACACCGGCAAGGTGACCCGCCCCGAGGCCGGCTCACCGGACGGCCGGGCCACGCTCACGGCGACCCTGAAGAAGGGCACCGTGACCGGCACCAAGACCTTCGACGTCACGGTCCGGCCCGCGCTCGACGACGCCGCCGCCACCCGGGAGGCCGCCGAGGCCCTCACGGTCCACAACCTCGACGACGCACGCGGCAACCTCACCCTGCCCAAGAGCGGCAAGTACGGAACGGCCGTCACCTGGTCCTCCGCGAAGCCGGACGTCGTCTCGACCGGCGGCGAGGTCCACCGTCCCGCTCACGGCGACGGCGCCACCACCGCCGAGCTGACCGCCACCGTCACCAAGGGCGAAGCCAAGGCCACCCGCGTCATGACGGCCAAGGTGCCCGAACTGCCCGCCGAGGCGGCCCTCAAGGGCTACATGTTCAGCTACTTCACCGGCGAGGGCACCTCGGACGGCGAACAGCTCTACGCAGCCCTCAGCAAGGGCAACGACCCGCTGCACTGGCGCGAGCTGAACGACGGCAAGCCGGTCCTCACCTCCACGCTCGGCGAGAAGGGCCTGCGCGACCCGTTCATCATCCGGTCCCCGGAGGGCGACAAGTTCTACCAGATCGCCACCGACCTCAGGATCTACGGCAACGGCGACTGGGACGCCTCCCAGCGCACCGGCAGCAAGTCCATCATGGTCTGGGAGTCCACCGACCTGGTCCACTGGACGAACCAGCGCCTGGTCAAGGTCTCACCCGACAGCGCGGGCAACACCTGGGCGCCGGAGGCGTTCTACGACGCCGAGCGCGGCGAGTACGTCGTCTTCTGGGCGTCGAAGCTGTACGACAACGCCGACCACTCCGGCGACACGTACAACCGCATGATGTACGCGACCACCCGCGACTTCTACACCTTCAGCGAGCCCAAGGTGTGGATCGACCGCGGCTACTCGGTCATCGACTCCACGATGATCCGGCACGACGGCACGTACTACCGCCTGTCCAAGGACGAGCGGAACAACAGCTCGTCCACGCCCAACAGCAAGTTCATCTTCGAGGAGAAGAGCGACTCGATCCTGAACCCGTCCTGGACCGCCGTCGCCGAGGGCATCGGCAAGGGCGCGATGAACGCCGCCGAGGGACCGCTGGTGTTCAAGTCCAACACCGAGGAGAAGTGGTACGCGTTCCTCGACGAGTTCGGCGGCCGCGGCTACATCCCGTTCGAGACGACCGACCTCGACTCCGGCACCTGGACCCCCTCCACCGGCTACGACCTGCCGTCCAAGCCCCGCCACGGCACGGTGCTGCCGGTCACCCAGGCCGAGTACGACCGGCTGCTGCGCGCCTACCAGCCGGACCAGATCGTGAAGAGCGTCGAGGACGTGTCGGTGAAGACGCGGGTCGGCCAGGCACCGGTCCTGCCGGCCACGGTCGTCGCCGAGTACGCCGACGGCGCCAAGCGGCCCGTCGCGGTCACCTGGGAGGACGTACCGGCGTCGAAGTACGCCCAGACCGGCACCTTCACCGTGACCGGCAGCCTGCCGGACGGGGCCGCGATCCCGGCCCGGGCCGAAGTCACCGTGTCCGACGAGGGGCCGGACGTCCCGGCCGACCTGTTGCTGCACTACGACTTCGACGAGACCGGCGGCAGCATCGCCCGTGACTCCAGCGGGCACGGACACCACGGCACCTATGTACGCACGCCCGAGTTCGGCACCGGTGTCGAGGGCGGCTCGTTCAAGATGTCCGGCGACTCCGAATCGCCGTACGTGAAGATCCCGAACGGTGTGCTGAAGAACGCCGACAGCGTGACGGTGTCCACCTACGCCAAATGGAAGGGCGGCAGCGGCTTCCAGTGGCTGTTC
>KL569158.1:12894-14693 GCA_000715635.1 Streptomyces violaceus
CTCGGCCATCACGAAGGCGAGTTGGTCGGCGGAGTCGAAGCTGACGGCCGGCTCGCAGCTCACGCCCGGCCAGTGGCGGCACGTCACGGTGACGCTGGACGGCGCCACCGGCACGATGATCCTCTACGCCGACGGTGTCGAGGCGGCCCGCACGACGACCACCATCAAGCCGTCCGAGCTGTACGACGCGGCCAAGGACTACAGCGGCTACATCGGCCGGTCCCTGTACGCGGCCGACCCCTACTTCGGCGGCGAGGTCGACGACTTCCGCATCTACGACCGTGCCCTCACGGGCGCCGAGGTCATGGAACTCAGCGGCAACACGGCGGGCATCGCCAAGGCGACGCACCCGGCGCTCAAGGTCGACGCCCTCATCGACAACGCGGGCGGCACGATCACCCTGCCGATGAAGGAGGGCACCGATCTCACCGCGCTGGCACCGGAGTTCGCGCTCGCCGCGGACGCGACGATCAGCCCCGCCTCCGGCAGCGTGCGCGACTTCACCCAGCCGGTGACGTACGAGGTCACCGGTTCGGACGGTAAGAAGCGCACCTGGAAGGTCTCGGCACTGATCATGAAGACACCGGTCCTGCCGGGTCTGAGCGCAGACCCGAACATCGTGCGCTTCGGCGACACCTTCTACCTCTACCCGACGACCGACGGCTTCGAGGGCTGGAGCGGCACGCAGTTCAAGGCCTACTCCTCCACGGACCTGGTCCACTGGAAGGACCACGGCGTCATCCTCGACCTGGGGCCGGACGTCAGCTGGGCGGACAGCAGGGCCTGGGCGCCGGCGATGACGGAGAAGGACGGGAAGTACTACTTCTACTTCTGCGCCGACGCGAACATCGGCGTCGCGGTGTCCGACTCGCCCACCGGTCCGTTCAAGGACGCCCTGGGCAAGCCGTTGCTGAAGGCCGGTGACTTCCGCGGCCAGATGATCGACCCGGCGGTCTTCACCGACGACGACGGCAAGCAGTACCTCTACTGGGGCAACGGCCGCGCCTACGTCGTCCCGCTCGGCGACGACATGAGCTCCATCGACACCTCGAAGGTCACGGACATCACCCCGAGCGGCTACAACGAGGGCACCTTCGTCATCAAGCGCAAGGGCACCTACTACTTCATGTGGTCGGAGAACGACACCCGGGACGAGAACTACCGTGTCGCCTACGCGACCGGTCCCTCACCCACCGGCCCGTGGACGAAGCAGGGCGTGATCCTGGAGAAGGGCCTGTCCCTGGGCATCAAGGGCCCGGGCCACCACTCAGTCGTCGACGTCCCGAACACCGACGACTGGTACATCGCCTACCACCGCTTCGCCATCCCCGGCGGTGACGGCACCCACCGCGAAACAACCATCGACAAGCTGGAGTTCGACTCCGACGGCCTGATCAAGAAGGTCGTCCCGACCCTCGGCGGCATCGACCCGGTCACCGTCGTCCACGCCGGGCCGGACGCCACCGGCGCCGAGGGCGAGGCGATCACGCTCGCCGGCACCGTCTCCGGGGCCGGCACCCCCAAGTGGACCGTCCAGGACGGCGCCCCGTGCACCGTCAAGGACCCCACGGCGGCCCGTACGACTCTCACCTGCACCGACGACGGCACCTTCGAGGTCACCCTGACCGGCGGGCGCGGCACCGACACCGCGACCGTCAAGGTCTCCAACGCCACCCCGTCCATCACGTCCGCCAAGGGCCCCGGCTCGCCCGTCCCGGTGGGCAAGGCCGCCGTCGTCACCGCGTCCTTCGACGACCCGGGCTCGGCCGACAGCCACACCTGCACGATCGACTGGAAGG
>KL569158.1:14916-16916 GCA_000715635.1 Streptomyces violaceus
CGGTCACCGACTCCGGCTGCCGCGCCGCACATGTCTACGACGACGCGGGCATCCACCGCCCGGTCGTCACGGTCACCGACGATGACGAGGGCACGGACACCACCACGCTCGCGGAGCTGATCGTCTATGACCGTGCCGCCGGGCCCGCTGCCGGGGTCGGCACGATCACCTCGCCGGCGGGTGCCTACCCGGCCAAGCCGGGGCTGACCGGCAAGGCGGCGTTCACCCTGGGCGCCCAGTACCGGAAGGGAGCCACTGTCCCCACCGGAAAGGCCACGTTCGTCTTCGGCTCCGCCCGACTCACCTTCCGCTCGACCGGCTCCGACTGGCTCGTGGTGAACGGCTCCCAGGCCGTTTACCAGGGCACCGGCACGGTGGGCGGCAAGAGCGGCTACGCCTTCAGAGTCACCGCCACCGACGGCCCGGACACCTTCCGTATCAGGATCTGGAAGAAGTCCACCGGCGATGTCCTCTACGACAACAGGACCGGCGCCAGGACGAAGGGCATCGTCACCATCGGAAACCACCGCCGCTGATTCCGTCCTCTATCGCCGGACACCAGCAGCAGGGCTCTGACCAGCGCAAATGTGGTGCAAAAAGGGTTTGAGCGAGGCGGCGCCCCGCTGCTATTTTCTCGGTGGACCGTGAAATCGTCGTATGGAGGTGAGCCCCGTGAACACAGTCACCCATGGGTGCTCCCTCAACCCGTCACGGTCCGACGGCTGACGTCCGGTGTCGCCAGGAGCGCCTGAGATCAGGCACTCCTCGAAGGAGACTCCGATGAACACGAAGCCATTCACATCCGGCCTGAGCGGGAACGCGGTGATGATCACGCGCGTCGCGGACAGGCACTGGCATGCACTGGACGACGACCTGGTGGTCGGCCGAGGGCATGCGGAGCACCGGCCCGACGGACGCTTGTTCGTCAGCATCGACGCCTGGCGCGACGCCACCTTCGACCGGCTCGCCGAGGCGATGCTGGCGGAACTGCCGGCGCCGCTGTACACGGTGGTCGACGAAGCCGACGTCGAGCTGACGGCCGGCTGGCGGCGGGCCGGTTTCACGGTCCGGCGCCGCGAGTGGGAGTACGTCGTGCCGACCGACCCGCGGGTCACAGGGCTCGAAGCAGTGCTGCCGCCTTCGGGCGTGACGATCGTGCCCGCCGGTCAGACCGACGAGGGTCTGCTGCGGGCGGTGGACCGCGAGATCCGTGACGAAGTCGAGGCGGCCGTCGGGTGGCAGTCGATGCCCTCGGAGGTGATTCCCCGCCCCGAAGGCGACACCATCGTCGACCCGTCGAAGTACGCGGTCGCAGCGGCGCCGGACCGCTATCTGGGTCTGATCCGGGTGGTGACGGTGAACCGGCCGCGCATCGGGCTGGTCGCGGTCCGGGCCGGCGAGCAGCGCCGTGGGATCGCGCGGGCGCTACTGGCCCACGCGCTGGGGACGATGCACCGCTCCGGGTTCGCCGCGGCCTGGACCGAAGTCCAAGAGCCCAATCAAGCGGCCTCGGCGCTGTTCGAGGGCATCGGCGCCCGGCCGATGAGCAGCAACCTGGAGCTGGTGCGATGACGAAGAACAAGAACGTCATCGAAGTCGAGGGCAAGGTCGTTGAGTGCCTGCGCAGCGCCATGTTCACCGTGGAACTCGAGAACGGCCACCAGGTGCTCGCGCACATCAGCGGGAAGATCCGCAAGAACTACATCAAGATCATGCTGGAGGACCGGGTGCTGGTGGAGCTCCCGCCGTACGACCTGACGCGCGGCCGGATCGTGTTCCGGTACCGGAACTAGCGGCGGTCGGCCGAGAGTAACCCGGATCTTGTCCTCAGCGAGACGGGCCTGGTCATCCGTCCACGCCGCACCCCTTGCCTCGTCAACTGCTCCAAGCGGATGTGTTGGCCCGCCCGGTGCTACGGCGAGGTGGGCAGGTGCGGGGAGCGGAGCACGAGCAGGGTGATCTCGCTGGGGGCGAAGACGCGGAACGGCGGGCCCCAGAAG
>KL569158.1:17122-20858 GCA_000715635.1 Streptomyces violaceus
GGCCAGATCTGGCCGCCGTGGGTGTGGCCGGAGAGCTGGAGGTCGATGCCGTCGGCTGCCGCCCGGTCGATGAACTTGGGCTGGTGTGCCAAGAGCAGGACGGGCAGGTCGGGGTCGGCGCCGTCCAAGGCTCCGGCGAGGTGGGCGCGGTGGCCTGCCAGGCCGGAGGACTCGGCGGTGACGTCGTCCACGCCGGCGACCACGAGGGTGTCGCCTCCGCGTTCGAGCAGCAGATGGCGGTTGCGTAGCGGCTCCCAGCCCAGTTCGCCCATCAGGTCGACCCAGCCCTGGGCCTCGCTGTAGTACTCGTGGTTGCCGGTGACGTATACACGGGCCCGGCTGGCCCGCACGGTACCGAGTGGGACGGCCTGGGCGCGGCGGCGTTCGGCCGTGCCGTCCGCGATGTCGCCGGTGTGGCAGACCAGGTCGGCTTCCAGAGTGTTCACCGTCTCGCATACCCGTGCCGACCAGCGAGTGCGATCGAGCGGGCCGTAGTGGGTGTCGGTGATGAGGACGACGCGGGTGCCGTCCAACCCGGCACCCAGCCTTGGGAGATGCACGTCGAGTCGGCGCACGCGTGGCACGCGGCGGGCTTCGGCGTATCCCCAGGCGAGTAGTACGGCGGTGATGCCGAGGACGGCCCAAGTGACGATTCGGGCCCGGTCCTGACTCTCGCCGACGCCGGCCACGGTCAGGGCCAGCCGCAACAGGACGCCGAGCACAATGGACCAGGTGAACAGAACCCAGCTGGTGCCCAGCAGGGTGTCACCGACGATCGCCGCCCGGTCCTGCTGGCGCCGGCCGTGGCCGCGCACCATCGCGAGCGGCATACCGACGAGGCCGAGGGCGAACAGGGCGGTGCCGACCAGGGTGACGGGCAGCGGCCAGTGCTGGCCTGTGTGCAGGAGCACCCAGCATGGCACGGTCCACAGCAGGACGGGGGCGATCAGGGGGATGTAGCGCATCAGGCGGTGCAGTCGGCTCTGCGGCGAAGCTTGCGCTTCGCTGTCGGCGGGTCGGGTGTTGCTGGTGTCCGTCACGCTTCCCCTCCCTGACCAGGCTGCCGTCTCGCGCACTGTATCCGGTCGCCCTCGGGCCGGCCCGACCGGCGTTCATCAGCGCGGCCCCTTGGGGCGAAGGGTTCTCTGTGGGATGGCGAGACTTTGACCCGGTGCGCCTGGACCGTTGGCAAGCGTCACCGGCGGCGGCACCGCGTTACGGGATGGCCCTCGGGCTGGTGAGCGTTGCCTGTCCCCGCGCTCCGCCGCCGTGTGAGCGCTGACGTGGTCGCGTGACCCTGGCGGGCTCGGCCTTCCGCCGAGCCCGCCGCGCCGGCGCCGTAGCGGAGCCGGACTCGTCTCACACCGTCAGCGCCGGAGTGTCAGCAGACCCGGACGGTAGGGCCAATGGCCGTACTCGCCGCCGGAGTTGGGGCTGCGTCCCTGGTAGAGGAACTGAAGGTTGCAGGGATCGACGGTGAAGGTCTGATCGGCGCTGGTGCGGATCAGTTCGCCATGGCTGATGTCGTTGGTCCAGGTGGCGCCGCTGTTGGCCTTGCCGGCGAAGGGGTTGCTCTCGGTCGCGGCCTGGGGTGTCCATGAGCCGTTCAGACTGGTGGCCGTGAACGAGCGGAAGTAGCGGCCCTGCGAGCCCCTCGCCTCGACGATCATGAGGTAGCGGTTCTGGCCCTGGAGCTTGTAGACCTGCGGGGCTTCGAACAGGTTGTCCGCCGTATCGCTCATGATCGTTGTGTAGTTCGAGCCGAAACTGCTCGGGAAGTTCCCGATCGGCATGCTGGCCCGGTAGATCTTGCCGTTGTCACCGGCGAAGAACAGGTACATGTTCTGGCCGTCGGCTATGAGCGTCTGGTCGATGGGGCCGGTGCCGGAGCCGGTGATGCTTCCGGAGAAGAGCACCTGCTGTGCGGACCAGCCATTGGGGTTGGAGGGGTCACTGGACGTCCGGTAGGAGAAGGCGCTCCCACCTCCCCACTGGTAGGCCATCACCCAGATGTTCTTCGGCGCGAAGTAGAAGAGCGTGGGCGCCACGACGGAGTTCGACATCGTGTTCTGGCTGGCCGAGGCCATCTCCGGCCAGTTGGTGAACAGGCCGAAGTTCATCGAACCCCAGCCCACTCCCGTTCCCGGGGCGCCGTGCGTCGTCGCATAGACGAGATGCTTGCCGTTGTAGGGGGCGACGGTGAAGTCCTTGAGCGAGGCCCACCCAGCCTTGGGCTGCGCCAGCGCGCCCGTCGATGTCCAGCGGTAGGTCGACGGAAGATCGCACGGTCCGGGGTTGTTGCCGCCGACCTTGACGAGCTGCCACTGCTGGTTGGTGCCGCCCCAGTCGTCGTACTGGACGATGTTCGCGTTGTCGGCGGTGGAGCCGCCTTGTACTTCGAGGGCCTTGTTGCTGTGGCGCGCGATGAACCTCACGTGGCCGTCCGAGCTGTCGGCCAGCCGCCACTGCTGGTTGGTGCTGTTCATGTCGGTCCACTGGACGATCGCGCCACCGTTGGCGGCGGACCCGTTCTGGACGTTCAGCACCTTGCCCGAGTGGCGGGACTTGATGCGGTAGTAGCCGCCCCCGGAGTCGACGAACTGCCACAGCTGCTGGTTCTGGTCGTTCCTGGTCCACTGGGTGATGCGGGCGCCGTCGCTGGTCGCCAGGTTGTAGACATCCAGGGCCTTGCCGCTGTTGCGGTTGACCAGCACATACGAGGCGTTGGGGTCTACGGTCGCCGCGCCGGCCGGCTGGGCACCGAGGAAGGTGGCCACGAGCAGCAGGGGCGCAAGGACGGCGAGTAAGCGTCTGAGGCGGACCGGGGAGGGGTGGCGAAACCACATCAGAGGGCACTCCTTTGGGGGCGGGGGGGGTGAGGTGACCCCGAGGAACCGTGGAGCGGGCTGCCGGGAGCGGGGATGATCTCGAAATGTTTCGAAGAATTCCCGGAAGCTTCGACGCCACAAGCTAGGAATGTGGGGCCCTCTGGTCAAGGCCTGTCACCGATCTGTCCACAAACAGTGCCTCACCCTGGCGGCCCCACAGCTTCCGTCGACGGCGGCGCCGGGGGTTCGCCGTCCGGCCCGCCCGGTCTCCCGAATGTTTCGGGCAAGGAATCGAAACCTCTTCTGCGGGGAGTATTGACGAGCCATCGTCAAAACCTCAATCATCCCTGTCTGAGAAAGCGGCCATAGTTCGAGATGTCGAACCACATTGGCCCTGGGCAATCTGCTGCACGGCAGATCCACGCACAGCTGCACGACAGATCCGCGCACCGAAGCACCTGCGCCACCCCGTTTCGTTCCGGTGAGGTTCGCTCCAGCGCATCCTGGCTGTTCGCGCAGTTGGAGAGTGCGCGACGCCGCGTGGCGGTCCCCCCGGCTGAGCCGCGATGGAGTGCCCCCATGCCTGTGTCGAAACACCGCCGCCGCAAGCCGCACGTCACCGGACGGCCGACCGGGTGGCGTCCGTGCCGGTTGAGATCGTCCCGGTCCCATGACCGCGGTGTCCGGTGAGTTCCGTGCTGCCCGGGTTCCGGCCCGCCCCGTCCGTCTGCCGAGTGGGAGCGGACGACGCATTTCCCTGCGCTTCAGTCCTTCCGTGATCTCTACCTTGGAGGCACAGTCATGGGCTCGTATGCCCTTCCCAGACCCGTTATCCGCCGAAAGATCCGCGGCCTGCTGCTGGCGCTGGTCGTCGGCGTCCTCGGTGCGGCCGCCGCACTGGTCGCGCC
>KL569158.1:21093-21738 GCA_000715635.1 Streptomyces violaceus
GCCGAGAACACGCTCGGCGCCGCGGCGGCGCAGAGCGGCCGCTACTTCGGCACCGCCATCGCCTCGGGCAGGCTGGGCGACTCGGCGTACACGACGATCGCGGGCCGTGAGTTCAACTCGGTGACGGCCGAGAACGAGATGAAGATCGACGCCACCGAACCGCAGCGGGGTCAGTTCAACTTCACCGCCGGTGACCGCGTCTACAACTGGGCGGTGCAGAACGGCAAGCAGGTGCGCGGCCACACCCTGGCCTGGCACTCCCAGCAGCCCGGCTGGATGCAGAGCCTCAGCGGCAGCAACCTGCGCCAGGCGATGATCGGCCACATCAACGGCGTGATGGCCCACTACAAGGGCAAGATCGCCCAGTGGGACGTCGTGAACGAGGCCTTCGCCGACGGCAGTTCGGGAGCCCGGCGCGACTCCAACCTCCAGCGCACCGGCAACGACTGGATCGAGGTCGCCTTCCGCACCGCGCGCGCCGCCGACCCGGCCGCCAAGCTCTGCTACAACGACTACAACGTCGAGGACTGGACCTGGGCCAAGACCCAGGCCATGTACCGCATGGTCCGGGACTTCAAGCAGCGCGGCGTGCCGATCGACTGCGTCGGCTTCCAGTCGCACTTCAACAGCGGCAGCCCCTACAAC
>KL569158.1:21980-22239 GCA_000715635.1 Streptomyces violaceus
TCAACAGCGGCAGCCCCTACAACAGCAACTTCCGCACCACCTTGCAGAACTTCGCCGCCCTCGGCGTCGACGTGGCCATCACCGAACTCGACATCCAGGGCGCCCCGGCCTCGACCTACGCCAACGTGACCAACGACTGTCTGGCCGTCCCGCGCTGCCTCGGCATCACCGTCTGGGGTGTGCGCGACACCGACTCCTGGCGACCGGGGGACACGCCGCTGCTGTTCAACGGCAACGGCAGCAAGAAGCCCGCCTACAC
>KL569158.1:22500-22988 GCA_000715635.1 Streptomyces violaceus
GAAGCCCGCCTACACCGCCGTCCTCAACGCACTCAACGGCGGCTCCACCACGCCCCCTTCGGATGGCGGACCGATCAAGGGCGTTGGTTCGGGCCGCTGCCTGGACGTGCCCGGCACCAGTACCACCGACGGCACCCAGCTCCACCTGTGGGACTGCAACAACCGCACCAACCAGCAGTGGACGTACACCGCCGCCGGCGAGCTCAGGGTCTACGGCAACAAGTGCCTGGACGCCGCCGGCACCGGCAACGGCACCAAAGTCCAGATCTACAGCTGCTGGGGCGGCGACAACCAGAAATGGCGTCTCAACTCCGACGGATCCATCGTCGGCGTCCAGTCCGGCCTCTGTCTCGACGCCGTCTCAGGCAGCACCGCCAACGGCACCCTGGTCCAGCTCTACTCCTGCTCGAACGGCAGCAACCAACGCTGGACCCGCGCCTGATGGGACCTGCCCAAACGAAGGGGTGAATCTGTCTCTTATACACATC
>KL569158.1:23259-24641 GCA_000715635.1 Streptomyces violaceus
CTCGCGATCGGCATGCTCACCGCGGTGAATCCGGTGCCCGCCGAGGCGGCGACGGTGGACACCAATGCCTGGTACGTCCTGGTCAATCGCAACAGCGGCAAGGCGCTGGACGTCTCTGGCACGTCCACCGCCGACGGCGCGCGGGTCAGCCAGTGGACGCGCAACGACGCAGCCAACCAGCAGTGGCAGTTCGTGGACTCCGGCGGCGGCTTCTACCGCCTCAAGGCCCGGCATTCGGGCAAGGTTCTCGACGTGGCCGGCGCTTCGACCGCGGACGGTGCCGGGATCCAGCAGTGGGCCGACCACAACGGGGCCAACCAGCAGTTCCGCCTGGCCGACTCCGACGCGGGCCACGTCCGGCTGATCAACCGCACCAGCAGCAAGGCGGTGGAGGTGCAGGGCGCCTCCACCGCCGACGGCGGCAACGTCGTCCAGTACTCCGACTGGGGCGGCGCCAACCAGCAGTGGCAGATGGTCAAGCTGTCGTCCGGTGGCGGTGGTGGCGGCGGATGCGGCAGCGCCCCGGCTCTGACGAGCGGTACGCACACGATTCAGAGCGGCGGCAAGAGCCGCAGCTTCATCCTCAGGGTTCCCGCCAACTACGACAACAGCCACCGCTACCGGCTGATCTTCGCGTTCCACTGGCGGGGCGGAACCGCCGGCGACGTCGCCTCGGGCGGCACGAGCGGGAACGCCTGGTCCTACTACGGCCAACAGGAACAGTCGAACAACGGCGCGATCCTCGTCGCCCCCCAGGGCCTCGGCAACGGCTGGGCCAATTCGGGCGGTGAGGACATCACCTTCGTCGACGACATGATCCGGCGAATCGAGGGCGGCCTCTGTGTCAACCCGGCACAGCGTTTCGCCACGGGATTCAGCTGGGGCGGCGGTATGAGCTACGCACTCGCATGCAGCCGGGCGAACGTCTTCAGGGCCGTCGCGGTCATCTCCGGCGCTCAGATCAGCGGGTGCAGCGGCGGCAACCAGCCCATCGCCTACTTCGGAATCCACGGCATCAGCGACAACGTCCTCAGCATCGCGCAAGGGCGGTCCCTGCGCGACAAGTTCGTCGCCAACAACGGCTGCACTGCCCAAAGCCCGCGCGAGCCCGCCCCGGGCAGCCGAACGCACGTCACCACCACCTACTCGGGCTGCCGTGCCGGGTACCCGGTCCAATGGGCCGCGTTCGACGGAGGCCACATACCCGGTCCGGTCGACGGCTCCCCCGGCGAAAGCGGCGTCGCCACCTGGACCAAAGCAGAGATCTGGAGGTTCTTCGCACAGTTCCAGTGACACGCCCGCACCACGGAGTGGAGCCAGGATCCTGGCTCCACTCCGCCTCGTGGAGGGAGGTCTCGCCCGCCCGGTACACGGCGTCGCAG
>KL569158.1:24877-25088 GCA_000715635.1 Streptomyces violaceus
GCCGCCCCGGCCGCGGGTCTGCTGAACGAGGGCGACGGTGGCGGTGGTCTCGGCGGCCTTGGCCGAGACAGCTGTCATAGCCTTGGCAACATCGGGCGTTTGCGCGGCGATCGCCGAGCCCTTACGGCACACAGTGGTTCCCCTTGGACCGCTCCCGGGTCCTCGCCGACCGGGTCGCCTTTGGATGGACCGACGTGGTGGGCCTGTCCTA
>KL569159.1:0-310 GCA_000715635.1 Streptomyces violaceus
TGCCGCGGTCACGGATCGCGGAGGGCAGGTCCTTCACGCCGCCGTCCACGGCACGCAATACCCAGGGCTGGCCGCCGAAGTTGATCTCGGGGTAGATACAGACGTAGCCGGATGGGCAGTCGATTGCTGCCTTCACCGCGCCGGGGGTACTGGAGGCGGAAGCGGGAACGGCCATGGGGCAGAGGGCCAGGGTCGTGATCGCCACGGCACGCATCAGGTTTTTGATCACGCACTACAGAGTTACTGGCCGCCGGGGCGGAACGGCATGATGCGCTGTGGGTTCACTCCCTGTCTCTTATACACATCTCTG
>KL569159.1:524-7883 GCA_000715635.1 Streptomyces violaceus
GCGAGCGGTAAGACAGATGGTCACGGCTGCCCGAGGCCACGCAGGCGGCGACGGGCAGGGTGGACCGCAGGCCCCTGCGCTGTCGGACCGGGTATTCGGGCATCAGGTCGTACGAGCGCGGGCGTTGCCCAGGCGGCGCTCCCGAGCCGGCGTTGCCTGGCGGGCTGAGCACGTCAATTGGCCTGGGCGACGTACACGGGAGTGCCCAAGACAACGTTCTTCTCCCGTCGGCGAATGCTCATGATCGGGTCGTAGAGGCCGTGGACCGCGCCAGCCAGTTCCGCGGCCGTGCCGAGGGAACCCGTGGTCGTGAAGCGCTTGGCGAGGAACTCCGCGACGAACAAGGGGCCCTTCAGTTTGGCGTTGACCCCCAGGACCGCCCGGTAGTGGTTGGCCAAGAGGGCCTCGGAGTTACTCAGCCCGCCTTCCTCAATGCCGGCGATTGTCTCGAGCGCTGTCGTCAACGCTGGTGCCGCTGATCCGCCGATAAGTGCCAGGCCCAGGGGAGAAGCAGCGTCGGGGATAGTCGTTGTGGGTGGAGGTTCTCCCGGCGCGATGTTCCCGGAGGAGCCCAGCACGTGCGGAACAGATCCGCTCAACCCAATGATCGAATTCTCGGTCTCGCCGCCGAAGTAGACGATCGACTCGTGAGGAGCGGGTAACTGGCCCCAGCGCATGGACATGACGCCTCGAAAGTAGGCGCTTGGGGAGTCGAGGGTGCCGACGAGCCCGGCCTTGTCGAGAAAGTCCTCGACCTCAGCCAGGCGGGATTCACGCGTCTCGGGGGGTTCGGCGAGAGTCGCCGCCAGCAGTTTGACGTCGATCTTTGTGTCCTTGAGTGCCCTGCGCAGCCGACGCCTAGGAATCTGGTTGTACATGCTGATGACCTTGGAGTCGGAGATGTACAGGTAGTACCGGGGCAGCCGACTGCGAGACGCCATGGTCTTCCCTCCGGAGCCGCGACACGGGTCCTTTCAGTCTCTCAGGCGGGCCCAACTGGCGTCGTGTACATCTACACAGGCGCGGTCGGCACGCACGCTCGCCAAGCTCAGGGAACCGGAGTGACGGTGACTTCGGTGGCAGGGCATTCAGCGGCATCGAGGGTCAGCGTGTCCCGCTCGGCCGGGACGTCCCACTAAAGTTTCACGGCGGTCCAGTTGGCGAGGTAGTGGCAGTGTCCGGTGGGGTTGTCGGGCACGAGCCAGTCCAGCGGCACGAACGCGACGATCTCGATCGCTTTGGCCGTTGACAGGGGAAGGTCCCGCAACTCCTCGTCGCTGATCGGGAGGCCGGTGCGGTAGTCGTCCGGCAGTGCGGTCAGGGCAGCGACCGTGCGGCGGCAGGCTTCCTCGCTGTCGCCGTCGTGGTGGGAGCAGGCGGCGGTGTCGATGTGCAGCATGTTGGTCCCGGTCAGGCTGCCGGGGCGGTCAGGACGGCCTTGGCCGTCAGCCGGAGATTCCTGATCATCGGATTCGGGTCGCCCTTGCGGCTGACCAGGACGACCTGGCTGGGGGGAGCGTCCTCGATCGGGACGGTGACGAGGTCGGGACGCAGTGAGCTACGCCGATCGCCGACCGGTAGCACGGCGATCGCCCTGCCACTCGCGACGAGTTCGAGCTTGTCCTCGTAGCTCTCGATCGGCGGCACGCCGGCCCCGAGGATCCGGTAGGAAGTCCAGTCCGCGGTCCCGAACGCGCACGGCGCCGCCTCCTCGCCGGCCAGTTCTTCCGCGGTCACCGACGCGCGGTCGGCCAAGGGATGGCCGCGCGGGACCGCGAGCATCCGGGGCTCCTCGTACAGCGGGGTGGTGAACACGTCGTCGGCGGCGAACGGCAGCGGGGCCCGCGCGATCAGGGCGTCGACGCGCTTGTCGGACAGCGCCCCGACGTCGCGGCAGCTCAGGTACCGGGTGGCGATCTCGGCGTCCGGATAACGACGGCGTAGTTCCCGTACGGCGGCAGTGATCACCAGGTCTTCGACGTAGCCGATAGCGATTCGTTCGGTCTCGGCTTGTTCACGCACGGCCAGCTCGGCCTGGCGGGCGGCCTGCAGTAGGGCTTGGGCCCGGGGGAGGAAGCTCTGGCCAGCCGACGTGAGCCGGGTGCCCTGAGGTACGCGGTCCAGCAGCCGTACGCCGAGATACTTCTCGAGCCGTTGGATCTGGCGGCTCAGCGCCGGCTGGGCCACGTGCAAGTCGGCGGCGGCCCGGCCGAAGTGCTGGTGCGCCGCCACCACGGTGAAGTAGCGCACCAGCCGCAGTTCCAGGTCCCGTCCGAGATCGTTCACCCTTCCAGCGTACGCGGCATGCCGTTTCGGAATGATCAGGTTGCCGAACCGGTCTTGGACGGCCATGCCGTCCTGGGCCTTGACTGAAGGAGCAACGTTTCCCCGAGAAAGCGACAGGCGCGATGAAGGCGATCCAGTTCCACGAAGCGGGCGGGCCGGAAGTTTTGCAGTATGACGAGGTGCCGGTTCCCGAGATCGGCCCGGGCGAGGTGCTCGTCCGGGTGCACGCGGCGGGCATCAACCCGCCGGACTGGTACCTGCGTGAGGGGATGAAGGTCATGCCGGCCGAGATGAGGCCGGCGCTGGAGTTCCCCCTGATCCCCGGAACGGACATGTCGGGCGTGGTCCAGGCGGTCGCTCCGGACGTGCTGGGTTTCGCCGTCGGTGACGAGGTCTTCGGCATGCTGCGGTTCCCCGGATTCGACGGCCGGACGTACGCCGAGTACGTGGCCGCGCCGGCTTCGGACCTGGCTCACAAGCCGGCCGGTATCGACCACGTGCAGGCGGCTGGGGCGCCGATGGCCGTGCTTACGGCCTGGCAGTACCTGGTTGATCTCGGCCACGACGTGCCGTCTCCTTTCACCGGCCAGGTGCACCAGCCGGTGCCGATCACGCCAGGGATGACCGTGCTGGTCAACGGGGCCGCCGGTGGAGTGGGCCACTTCGCGGTGCAGCTGGCGAAATGGAAGGGGGCACACGTAATCGCGGTGGCCTCAAGCCGGCACGAGCAGTTCCTGCGCAAGCTCGGCGCCGATGAGTTCATCGACTACACCAAGACGCAGGCCGCGGACGTGGTCAGCGGTGTGGACCTGGTGATCGACACCGTCGGGGGCCCGGACAGCTCACGCTTCCTGAGCGTGCTCAAGCGCGGCGGCACCATGCTTCCGGTGTTCTTCGCCGAGTACGACCCGGAAGAGACGGCGAATCTGGGCATCACCGTCTCGAACATTCAGGTGCGTTCCAACGGCCCCCAGCTCGCTGGGATCGGGCGCCTGTTCGACGAGGGCAAGCTCCAGGTCGGGGTGGACAGCACCTACCCGCTGTCCGAGGCGGGCCGCGCACACACGCGGGCCGCGCAGGGCCACATCCAAGGCAAGATCGTGCTGACGGTGGTCTCGTGACCGCCGAACTCCAGCAGGCGGTGGCGAAGTACGCCCACGCCCTGGACGAGCTGAATGTGCCCGAGCTGGAAGCGGTCCTGGCCGAGGACACCACCTGGACCTTCACGATGCCTGGGCAAAGGGTGCTCGGCCCGGTCTCCGGACGCACGGCGGTGCTCGACTTCATCCGTGCCGGACACACGGCCCAGGCCGGAAGGACACGGCACCACTTGAGCAATGTCGTGGTCACGACGGTGGACGCCGCCACCGCCGAGGTGCGGGCCTACCTGCTGCAGACGAGGAACACCGGCGAGAGCATCCAGATCATCTCGACCGGGTCTACAGGTTCGGCCTGCGTCAGTCCGACGGTGAGTGGCGGATTGCCGAGCTCAACCTGACGCTGGACAACGTTCTGTAGGGCGCCGCCGGGCAGTGCGTCCGGCGATCACCGGATGGCTGGCAGCGGCGCCTGGGCATCGATTGTGCCGACGCCGAACAGTACGGCCCCGTGCGGGGAGATGATCAGCCGGTCGACGCGTTGTTGAACGCCAGCAGGTTCGGCTGCCGACTGGCAGATCGAGCAGGCGGTCGGAGTGTCGTCGTACTCGCAGCCGCAGGGGTGATCCGGGTGCGGGGCTGCTCGCCCTGCGGGCGAATACTGCAACCTCGAAGAGTTCGTCGGCATCCCGGCCCCGACGATGACCTGCTGGACCACTGCCCACGGCGACCTGCACGGGGCGAACCTCACCGCACCCTGCGGCTCCTGGACTCGGAGGGCTGGGGCCGCGCTCCCGTGGGTTCGACGCTGCCACGCTCTACGCCTACACCCTGCTCCGGGCGATGAGGGCGGCGGGTCGTCGTGGGCGAGGGCCGCGTGGAGTTCGCCGAGCGGGCGGCGGGGGCAGGTCGGTGAGAGCGGTGATCTGGCCGGCGAGGCAGAGCAGGTCGGCCGCGTTGTGGCGGGCCCCGGGTGGCGGTGGTGCGGCTGGCGGCACGGGCCTGGCGGGTGGCCGTCCCGGCGTGGCTGCGGCTGGTGTCCTCGCCGGAGGACAAGGCGTCGGGGAAGCTGTGGGACGGCGCCCTGGATGCCCAGCGCGCCTTCGGCGACCTCGACGACGGCCACCGGCCCGCGCTCCGGGGCGTCCATGACGCTGTCGACAACGCCGTCGCCTACCGCGCTGAGCTGTCGGCCCGAGTCGACAGCCCGGCCCACGCGTGCGCCACCGTCACCACGCGAATCGGAGCAGCAAGGACTCGCCACGGCCCCGGCGGCGGCGGACATGGCCGCGCCAGCCCGCCAATACCGCGATCAGCGTCCAGCCCACCGTGCCGGCAATCAGGCCCTCCAGCCGACCCGCAGCGTCCACCTCATCCGCCTGCTCCATGGGCACAGCTCCCTCTGGATCACGCATGACGTCGAGATGGTCACCCACCTTCGGAGCCCAAGCGCCGCCGTCGTAGACCAGCTTCTCCTCCAGCTCGTCTCCGTCTGCGGCCCGGAGGGTGAAGCGGTGGTTGTCACTGGACGTTCCGGCCGCGCTGTCGGCCACGATGACGACACGTTCCCGTACACCGCGCAGTTCCAGTGCCGCCTCGGGCGCGTACTGCACGGCCCCGACGAGGACGAAGAGCGCCGGCACCGACGACAGGACCGTCAGCCACAGGGCCTGGTGGAGCAAAAACAATGCCACGGCGAAGGCCAACTGACTTTGTTCACGAGATTGGGCTCTGGTCCACTTGTTGTGGGCGCGTACTCAGCGTGACCGTCAACCTTCATGCGATGGCAGTTGAGGCCGCCCGACTATGTAGCCGTTGGGGTATTCGATTCTGGTAGAGCCTTATTCCACGCCGGGAGGCACACGCGTCGCCTGGTGGTAGTACATCCGCCACCCCGCGGCTCCGTCTCCCTTGCGCCAGATCGAACTGTGCCTGGTCCTGCGCTCGCCGAGGACGGTCTCGAACGTCAGATGGACCAAGCCCGGGGCCAGCAGCACGCCCAAGATGTCTGAGTGCGTGTTTCTGATCCCCGTTTCTGAGTAGCCTTGAGTCCTACGCTGGCCTGGTGTCCGAGGACGCCGGTCGGGCCGGGGAAAGAATCTGCCGGGGCTGCGGGGAACGGCTGAGGCCGGGAGCCCGGCCTGGGGCGGAGTTCTGTTCGTCGGTGTGTCGGTCCAGGCAGTGGCGTCGGGAACGGCGGTTGCGCCAGCGCCTTGCGGCCGTTCAGGACGGCACGGGCGAGATGGAGTGCCCGGAGTGCGGGGCCCACTGGGTGGCCGGCGTCGACCGCCGCTCGGATGCGGTGTTCTGCTCGCCGCGGTGCAAGGTGAGGGCTTGGAGGCGCCGGGCGGAACCGTTCGGCGAACGGTCACAGTGACCGCTCGCCGAACTCATCCTGAACCCAACCCCGGTCAATAAACGGTCATTTGCGATCGTTCGTTGTGATCTTAGGATTTTCGGTCTGACTCTCGGCAGCGGATGCGGGCCCTGTCCCGTCACGGTCCGAAGTGCCGTGCCATGGCCCGTACTTGGGTGGTGAGAGCCATGTCCGAGGAGACCGAGAGCGTCGGTGCCGTCAGCCAGTCCCGCTATGACGAGATCGTGGCCGAGCTGCGGCAGGTCGTCGAACAGCAGACGCGGGGCTCGTTCACGATCGGTGACCGCGCCCTGGAGATCGAGCCCATGCGCGAGCGGGGCGGCCAGCATGCCGCGCCGGGTCAGGAGCTGTTCACGGTCCGCGAGACGCTGTTCCGCCTGGCCGAGGACATCGGGTTGGCCTACAAGACCGTGGAAAGTGCCAGGTGGACGGCGTCCCGTTGGCCGAAGGAACATCGCCAGGCGGGGGTGTCGTTCCGGGTCCACAGGATCCTGGGGCAGATCGAGAACGAGGCCGAGCGGTTCGCGACCATCGCCACACCTCCCGCGAGCGGGACGCGGTGGACGGTGGATGAGGCCAACCGCAGGGTGGGCCGCCAGGTCGAACGCCCCGCGTCGCCACAGGAGAAGATTACCGCGATCCATTCGCTGGCCCGGGACGAAGCGGTCGCGGCGACAGTCACCACCGACTTCCTCAAGCGGCCCACTGTCGCGGAGAAGGTGCCGGCGGCCGAGAAGGCCCGGGTGGTGGAGGAGTTCACCCGGGATGAAGCGGTCGCGACAACGGCCGCGACGAACCTGCTGCGCAGGCCGGACGTCGCGTTCAGGGCGATGAGCGACGACACCGCCCGCTTCCAGGTCAACCAAGCCCAGAACGAACGCAGCCGACAGGCCCGCGAGCACTTCGAGGACACCAGCCCGGTCGCCCCGGCCATCCGGCACATCGACCGGACGGTGGAGTTCCTGGACCTGGTCACCGCCTGCCACTCCTTCGTCGCCGCGGCCGGCCGCACCGTTCCCGGCCTGCGGGACCGCACCCTGAACGACGACGAACGCACGATCGTGCACCAGAACATCGCGAAGGTGCGGGCGACGCTGGACTGGATCGAGACCGCCGTGGACACCGGCAAGGTCGACATGGACGACGAACTGGCCCGTCTGCTGAAGGGCGAGTAGGCATGCCCCGCGCCTCACGGCGACGGGGCGATGCAGCCAGACGCCACGCGGACACCCTCCGGTTCGTGCTGTTCGAGGCCAGACCCGCCGGGCTCGAATTCCCCCAGCTGGTACGCGCCAGCGACCTGTCCCCGAGTCAGGTCCGCTCTGGGCTCGCGGCCCTGAAGGACCAGGCCGCGGAGAAGGGCTGGCCCCCGCTCACCTGGAACAGGGTGACGGGCTACCAGCTCGGCGCCGAGCGGGACGTGCTGGAGGCATACGAACGGGCGGTGGTCAAAGAGAAGCTGACCGAGTTCCGCCGGTTCATCACCGGCACCGTCGCCCCGCACGCCGCCGCCCACCCGGGCGACAAGTGGGTACGCCACATCGTCGCCCAGCTCAACTCCATCGAGTCCACCCCTGTCTCTTATACACATCTCTGAGC
>KL569159.1:8121-8379 GCA_000715635.1 Streptomyces violaceus
CCCAGCTCAACTCCATCGAGTCCACCCTCGACCTCATCGCCAGCTCCTGACCTGCGGCGGGACTGCCTCACGGGCGGCCCCGCCGCACTCGCTCGAAGGCACCCCGCCATGCGCCGACGCCGCTACCCCTCGGACACCACCAACGCCGAATGGGCCCTCCTCGAAGGGCTGCTGCCCACCCCGGCCTGCGAGACCAGCAAAGGCGGCCGGCCGGAGAAGCATCCCCGCCGCGAGATCGTCGACGCGATCCGCTACATC
>KL569159.1:8604-10250 GCA_000715635.1 Streptomyces violaceus
CGATCCGCTACATCGTGGACACCGGATGCAAGTGGCGGGCCCTGCCTGCGGATTTCCCGCCCTGGCGCACGGTCTGGGGGTTCATGGCCCGCTGGGCCGCGGCCGGGATCATCGGCCAGATCCGGGACCATCTCGCCGGGCGGATCCGCCGCGACATCGGCAAAGGCCCCCGGGCGGTGGCCACCGTGATCGACTCCCAGAGCGTGAAAGCCGCTGAGACCGTCTCCAAGGCCACCCGCGGCTACGACGCGGGCAAGAAAATCAACGGCCGCAAGCGCCACCTGGTCGTCGACACCCGCGGCCTACCCCTCATGGTCATGGTCACCCCCGCCGACCTGCACGACGCCGCAGCCGCGAAGGAAGTCCTCTTCCGCCTGCGCCTGATGCACCCCGAGATCACGATCGTCTGGGCCGACTCCGCCTACGCCGGGAAACTCGTCGACTGGGCGAAACACCACCTCAACCTCACCATCAAGCCCGTCAGCCGCCCCAAGGACGCCTCCGGCTTCGTCGTGCTCCCCCGCCGCTGGGTCGTCGAGAGGTCGCTCGCCTGGATGATGCACGCCCGCCGCCACGCAAGGGACTACGAACGACTCATCCAGCACTCCGAAACCCTGATCACCTGGGCCGCCATCACCCTCATGACCAGGCGCCTCGCCCGGAAAGGCGCCACCCCCAGCTGGCCGAGGAAACCGGCGCCGACCGATGCTTGAGCCTCTGGCCAGCCGAACGAGGCCTGTTGTGAGCCGCTACCGGCGGCGGCAGCAGAACTCTGCATGAGTGGGACGGGGAAAGGCGCGGGAGACGATGTCGAACCCGGCTCGTTGAAGCATGCCCTCGACGATCCAGGTGTAGGTGGAGAACTCCTCTCGGACATGGGCTTCGAAGTCGGCCTCGGTAAAGCCCTCGCCGTCCGGGCGGCCTGCTGCATCGATCCACTGCTGCAGGTGTGTCTCTGCGCTGGAGGGCTCGAAACTGAAGATCACGTCCCACAAGTAGAAGACCCCGCCGGGACGGAGCATCCCGGCTGCGTTGAGCAGAGCCTGCTGCTGCCAGAAGTCCGGAAGCTGGTGCAGGGCCGACTTCGTAGTCACCACGTCGGCGAGAGAGCCCTGGTGGGTGTAGTCGAGAAAGCCGGCGTGGTGCCACTGCGGCGTGACACCGAACCGATCAGCCCGCGCCTTGGCGAAAGCCAGCATTTCCTCGGAGACATCCACACCATGCGCGATGGCCCCGCGCCGTGCGGCCTGGACAGCCAGTGAACCGGTACCGCACGCGAGATCGACCAGTTGGGTGCCTTCACTGACGCCCAAGCGGTCCAGCAGCGCGTCGTCAGCTTGCGGGTCAGTGCCCTGGTTGCGGTCGTAGGCAGCCACTGCGGCCTTGCTGCCCAAGTCGATGCCGACCGGCGCATATTCGGAGAAGTACCAGCCGAGGCGGGGATGTGTGGTGTCGCTTCGTGGCATGCACCGTTTGTAGGCTCCCCGCAGGACTTACGGCAACGGCAACTTACGTACCGCGGCATTGCGAAAGGTGAAAGGTGCAGGACCACGACCAGTACCGGCTCTTCCTCCACCTCGCGGAGACACTCAGCTTCACCCGCACCGCGGCTGACTGCCACGTCAGCCCTGCCACGCTGTCCCGGA
>KL569159.1:10511-15396 GCA_000715635.1 Streptomyces violaceus
CACGCTGTCCCGGACCGTGCAGCGGCTTGAGGCCGCCACCGGACATCGTCTCCTCGACCGCGGCCCTCACGGGGTATGCCTGACCACGCACGGCCGCGCCTTCCGCCAATACGCAGCCGAAGCCCTGGACCTATGGGCCCGCTACCGCAGCGACGGTGCAGCAGACGACGACCTCAGCGGACACCTGCGGGTGTTCGCCTCCGTCACCGCGTGCCACACCCTCCTGCCCGACCTGCTGACCCCCCTGCGCGACGCTCACCCACGCGTGAGTATCTCCTTACGCACCGGTGACGCCGCAGCCGCCCTTGCCCTGCTCGACCAGGACGAGGCCGACCTTGCCGTCGCAGCCCTCCCAGCCCGGATTCCCGCCACCGTGCTCGCCCGGCGGATCACGCGGACCCCGCTCGTCCTCGTCCAGGCCGGTACCGTGTTGGCCGACGAGGAGTTCACCGCTGCGGCGGAGCCCTTCGTCCTGCCAGGGCAGGGACTCGTGCGCGCTGCCGCAGACCAGTGGTTCCGAGACCTGGGTATCCGTCCGCACATCGCTGCCGAGACCGACGGCCATGAAGCGCTGCTCACCCTGGTCGCTCTGGGCTACGGCACGGGCATCGTCCCCGATCTTGTCCTGCAACACAGCGGACTCCGCGCCAGACTTCGGCAGGTGACCGCCTCATCCGTACCAGATCAGCTCACCATCGGCGTTTGCATCCGACGGGCCGACGTACACCGCCCCTTGGTCGCCGCAGCCTGGGCGGCAACCCAGCCGGGCAGAGCGGACCGCCTAGCTCAGCTGTGAAGGGGTTCGAAAACACGCACGAGGCTGGTCCCAGGTCGCGTAGTCGACATCGTGCTGGTCGACGTGCCACAGGGCGCGGTCGGTGCCGTTGTAGAAGACGGAGACCCGGCCATCCGCGTTGAGGGCCGCAGCCGGGTCGCTCGCGGCACCGGAGGCGATGTGCGTGACCACGTCGAGGTGCTGTTGATGCCGCTCTGCCGCAACGCCCAGATGCGTGAAGGACGCTTCGAGGCGGAGCTGCCGCTCGATCGCACCACGCACGAGCGTGTCGCCCGTGCCGTGCTGGCATGGTCCGATCGCGACGCGCTGCGGCCCGACGACTACGAACAGGTCGGGCTGCTGCTCGCCGGGGATGCCCGCGCGGTCACCGACGACGTCCGCGCGATCGCGGTCAGGGGAATTCGTGGTGGGCCAGGCCGACGACTGCCTGGCGCGGCCTTCGCGGAATCTGCTCCGGGTCAGGGACCGGGCCCGTACGCTGCGGGCACTGTACGAGCTGCTGGACCGGCTCCAAGGCACCGCTCCTGCTGCGGAGGCGACCACCACGGCCTCCCCTTGATCGTCGCCCGGCGCCGCCTCCCCCGTCGGCGCCGGGCGACCCCCATGAAGCCCCCCGGGACCCGTGGTGTATCTCAGTCAGCAGACCGAACCCACGCACTCCGCCAACTACACGCACTTACAGGAACGTCCACCAGTGATCGTCACTGAGGGATGCGCTGCATGGATAGGCCCCGAGGCGAAGGTCGTTGACCTTCCAGGCAAACCCGTCCACGTCCAGGCACATCCGCTGGCCGGAGTAGTAGGTCTTGGCGCTGATGAGCTGGAAGGCGGTACGGGCGTCATCATTCCTTTTCAAGTACCAGAGCTGGTTATCGGCCGTGGTGTTCTGGCAGTAGTAGAGGCTGACCTTGTCGGCGCTGGTGGGTGCGCCGAAGTTCGGGAAGTCGAGGCACAGGCCGGGGCTCTTGACGCTGCGGATCAAGAAGCCGTCGACACCATCGACCAGGTCGAACATCTGGTTGTCGCCCGTGCCCGGCCGGCAGTCGTACTGGGTGACCGGCTGCAGGCCGGGAGCGCCGAAGCCTGGGAGGTCGATGCACTTTTCCGTGGTGTGGTTCTTGATCGCCCTGTTGTACACCGACGCATGTGCCGGGCCGGTGGTCAGAATCGTGACAGCGATCACGGAGAAGGCCGACAGAAGGACCGCGAAAGCGCGCGAGCGGCTGATGCCCTTACGCAATCGAGGTGGTGCTGCGTTGTTTTTCTGGATACGGGGCGATGTCTTCACGCTTCTGTCACCTTCCAGTTTCCGGCTGATCAGACAAGGGCGAGGTGGCCGACTTCCGCGACCAGGGCAAAAGGCACGACCACTACGGCCAGAGCGCAAGCCTCGGTAGTGAAGACCCGTCGTCGAGGCAGCACGGTTTCCGAGGGAGAGCGGCGCACAGAGGCTGGTCGGGGCGCACGATCCAGCCCTGCGCCCCTTGGTGAGCGCCTCGCAGGTGGAGGTTCAGTAACACCTGCTGCCCACCCATACGGCACCTGACCTGCGGAAAGACGCCACAGGGGAGGGCCGGTGAGCTGCTGCTGAGCGACTGGCGGTGCGCCTGCACCCGGCTCTTCGACGGGCGTCGCCGGACGCTCGTGGAGCAGGGCGTAGGCGCCGTGGTGCAGGAACTGGGCGGTGAGGGTGCGCAGCCAGCGACGCCTGGGCGCCCTTCGCCCCGCGCCACCCACCACGGGCACCAACGCCGCGCTGCCACGCCCGGGCGGCTGGTCGTCCACAGCGATGCCCAGGCGCCGGCAGTCAGCGGCTCGGAGGTCGGCCCCGGGGAAGTGCCGTTACCGGCATAACTGTGACGCCGAGAACCCCGCACGTCCGTGTGGTCCGGCAGCTTGGTGGGCACGCTCTTGATTCATCACACGGTGTAGGTGAAATGCCACCAGCTGCTGCTGGGGCCTGAGCTTCCGTCCTCGGCGATGCCGGTAACCCGCCAGCGGCCCTTTTGGGCGCCCACGAAGTCGAACTGGTAGCTGGGGCTTGCCGTCTCGTCCTTGATCCAGGGGCGCCACTCAGTGTCGTAGAACTCGACCTCGACGGTGTACCGGCTTGTCCCGCTGACGGACTCCCAGGTAAGCGTGGTGGTCCGTGGGAAGGTTTCGAACACCGTGCCGTCACCGGGGCTGACCTGCACGGGTGCCTGCATGCTGGTGTCGTAGCGGAAGTATCGCCAGGGGCTGGTGCTTCCGCTGGTCCCATCCGCCGCGATGGCGGTAATCCGCCACCGGCCCTCGTTGTCGGCTGGCCATTGGAAGCTGTGGCTGGTGTCGGTGGTTGTGGTGTTGACCTGTGGGGACCAGGCGCCAATGGTCACGCAGTGCTGACACTCGACCTCGACACGGTATTCGGACGCGCCGGTCACACCGGCCCATTCGACCGTCGTGGTCCGCGGGGAGTGAGTGAGCACTGCCCCGTCCCCTGGCTGCAGGAGAGTGGGGGCGGGCAGTCTGGACGGGCTGCTCTCCCCGCCGCCGCGGGTCGTGGATCCGCTATTGCCGGTGCCTCGGTTGGTGGTGCCGCTGCCAGTGTCACCGGTGCCTCCCGTGCCTCCCGCCCCACCGGGGTTACGGGACGACCCGCCGTCAGAGGTAGTGGTGGTGTTACCGCTGGCACCGCCGCCCTGGTCAGCGCCTCGGGAGGGTGAGGGCGAACTGTCGTCGGTGGGCAGACGGTCCAAGACGTATCCGGCAACCAGGACGGTACATAACAGGACCACTGCGAACGAAAGGAGGTAGGCGGCTGCGTGGCCGGCGCGCCGGGCGATCTCCCCTGACGGCAACGCGGCGGTGGACCGAAAAGGGGAGGGCCGAGGCACGGGCGGAGGGGACGCGGACCGAGATGGGGTGAAGGTAGTTTCTTCATCAGAAACAGCGTCTACGGGTTCGGCGCGAGCGATTTGGCGGATCAGTGCCTGATCAACCTGGTCCAGCAGCCAAGCGGTGTTGTCCAGCATTGCGTCGACAGCTGGGGGCCGTTGGGCACCGGGGGGTGGCGTGACGATGGGCTGCGGAGGAAGTGGGACTCCAGCGCGTGCGATCTGCTGGTGCAGCCGGGCGGCTTCGTCCCGGAGCTGGACAGCCGGGTGCTCCTTGTCCAGGTCGTCTTCGGCCGCAGACTCCGGTGGCCGGGATGCCCGCTCGGCCGCCATGGCGTGCTGGCGACGCCGGATGTCCTCCTCCTCCTTCTTAAAGCGGTAGTAATCGGCGAGATCTGGCCGGGTGACTTCCACAGCACGCAGATAGAGACCCCACACGTGTTCGCGGACTGTTTCGGTGAGCGGCTGCCCAAGGGCCTTCTCGTCGACCAGATCCAGCAGCGCGAACAGCTCCGCGCAGTCGGGTAGCTGCAGGCCGTTGGCAATCCTGCTGAGCTTCGTCTCGCTGTACCCCAGCCTCTTGATCATCGCGGCATAGGTGAAGCCCAGTTCTTTCATCCGATCGAAGACGACCACCCGGAGCACTTCGACGAAGGCCCGTTTCTTCGGTTCCATCTTCTCCGGAAGCTCCTTGCGCGGGCGACCCTGCGGTCGGCCTTCCTCTGGTCGGCCGTTGGTGTCCTGCCTCGCCAAGTTCTTTCCCCCCGACCCCCACCAAGGGCTTTATTTCACCCCTGGTCTGCGCTTCTTTCCTCTTGAGCAAGATTTTTTGGTCCCCGACGGTGGGTGCACCGCCCCGGCGTCTGCCCGGAACGGCGCCACCCGCTGCAGAAGGAGACCAGCATGGCCAACAGGAGTCACCCACCGCATTCGTTCGGACACATTCGCTCCGCGGCGGTGTGCTGTGTATGAGTTCGCATTCGAGTTCGCCGGGAACTTCCTGTCGGGTCTGGCCCTGGCCGCCTCCTTCGTGCTGGCTCGCAAGGTGCGGGCACGGTACGCCCGTCGTCGGCGCCCAGACGACAACCCGGCACCATGACCCTGCGCCCGAGCGGGAACTTCCGCTTCCGCCAGTCACCACACGGACTTGCGATAGCGGGTGCTGGTAGGACCCCTGTCACCAGCCGCACCACGGCAGCCGGGACCGCCGGCG
>KL569159.1:15616-16085 GCA_000715635.1 Streptomyces violaceus
CGCCGGCGGGTCCCCGGTCAGGAAGGTGCCGAGCATCCGAACACCCTCGTCCCCGGACGGCGTTTCGCCCGCGTCAGTCCCAGGGCCCTCTTGTCCAGGCGGAAGAACTGTTCCAGCTCCGGACGACGGTTCCTCCCCCGAGGGCCGGTGTGCACCGAACCCCGTTAGCTACCGGGCGGGTCGTCGTTCGTGCGGCCGCCGGCTCCGAGGGTGCAGCGAGCACGAGGGGCCGTGGCCGGATTGATTCCGAGCACCACTCGCTGTGGGCCAGGAGCATCGTGTGGAGACAGATGGCGCAGGTGGCCGGGCCTCCACCGCCGCAGGCAACGTGCCTCTACGTCCTTCGAACGGGTGAAGGTCCTCATCTCTGCGCAACCGCAGGACCCGGGGGCGTGTCCTGCACAGGCGACACCACCCGCTCGACCATGGAGAGCCCGCTCTTGCGCAAGAACCTCGTCACGGCTGCCGC
>KL569160.1:0-7347 GCA_000715635.1 Streptomyces violaceus
GGCCAAGGTGATCGTCGCGGCGGCCACCGACAAGAGCCCGAAACTGCGGCGCACCGCCGGCTCGACGGCCGCGGGCATCAGCGTGTTCCACCGCGTCCTTCCGGCCCGGATCTTCGACCGCATCGTCCGCCGGTTCAACCGGATGCCGAACTGACACCCACCTGTCGCTGCCCGACCCGCCCGAAAGCGACGGCGCGTCTTCGACGAGGTGGCAGCGGATGCGGTGGTCGAACAGGGTCGCCACCGCCCGACCTCCCCGATGTACCCGGCGTGTCGCGAAGTCCATTGATCAGCCACTTGTCGATTTGCCCAGGAGAGTCATGCAGCAGCAACACCAGCACACTGCCCGGCGCAGCGCATCGAGCGCACAGCGTTTCCTGAAGAAGGAGGTCGGCATAACGCTGGCGGTCACCACCGCGGCGGCCGTCCTGGCCTCGGCGCCGTCCGCGTCCGCTTGGACGGGAGGCTCGTACGGCGGGTCCGTGGTCACCGACGTACGGACGGCGGCGACGTTCGACTTCGCGGCCGGCGAGATCCCCGAGAACATCACCGTCAACCCCGACGGCTCGGTGACCCTGTCGATGCTCGGCAGCTGCGCGGTGTGCCAGCGCACCCACGGTCCGGAGCTGATGCGTATCTCCGCCTCCGGAGAGCGCACGGTGCTGGTCACCGGGCAGGTGGGTGAGGCGATCAGCGGCAACGCCCGTGGCAGCGACGGCACCGTCTACTACGCGTTGTGGGCCCCGGGCAACGCGGACCGCAACGGCGTCTACAAGCTGCTTGCGGACGGTAGCCCGCAGCGCGTCGCCGCTCTGCCCGCCGACTCGGGCCCAAACGGGCTGGCCGTCGACTCGGCCACAGGCACCCTCTACATCGCGGACAGCCTCAAGGGCGTCATCTGGTCCGTTCCGGTGTCCGGCGGATCGGCTACGCCGTGGCTGACCGACACCGCTCTCGCCCCCGTGCCCACCGAAGCCCTGCCGATCGGCGCCAACGGCCTCAGGTTCCACAACGGCGCCCTGTGGATCAGCAACTTCAACAAGGGAACGCTGCTGCGCGTACCGATCACCCCCGCCGGCGCTCCCGGCCCCATCCGCCAGGTCGCGGGCGGCCTGCCCAACATCGACGACCTCAGCTTCCTGACCCCCTGGTCCGATGTGGTGTTCGCCGCGCAGAACGGCTCCTCCTCGAACAACGGCCCGGACAGGGTCGTGGTGATCTACCCCAACGGCACCTACAAGCCCGTCCTGACCAGCGCGGACGGCCTCGCCTCACCCTCAGCGACCGCGGTTCGCGGAGACCGCCTGTACGTCACCGACGGCGGGGTCCCCGAGCCCCACGACCCGAAACTGCAGACCGCCAGGATCAACTTCCCGGCTCTCCTTGCAGGCGCGGCCCACTGACCCGACCAGGACGGCAGCCGGGGCGCACGCCCCGGCTGCAACGGAGGAACACCGTGCGGTACCCGAAAGAACACAAACACCAGACACGGCAGCGGATCGTCACGACCGCCGGCCGCCGGCTCAAGCACAACGGCATCGACGGCTCAGGAGTCGCGACCCTCATGAAGGACGCGGGCCTGACGGGCGGCACCTTCTACGCCTACTTCACTTCCAAGGACGACCTCGTCGCCACCGCCGTCGCCGACCAGATGCGCGCACAGCACGAGAACATCGTCGCGCAGGCGGCACCCGGTCGCGCCGGACTCGAGCAGATGATCCGCTGGTACTTCTCCACCGAGCAGCGCGACAGCATCGAGGACGGCTGCCCCAACGCCGCCCTCCTCGACGAGATCGCACGCTCCACGGACGCAACCCGGCAGGCCTACACCGACGGCGCGCTGACCCTCATCGACGGCTTCGCCGCCCGCCTGGCACCCCACGACCCGCCCTTGGCACGCCTGAAGTCACTCAGCCTCCTCGGCATGATGGCAGGCACCCTGCAGCTCTCCCGCGCCCTGACCGACCGGCAACTCGCCGACCAACTCCTCGAACAGGGCATCCGCAACGCCCTCGCACTGATAGACGCCTGACAGCGCAACCACTGAAGAAGCCCACACGCTCGCTCGCCCGTCGCCTCTGCCGACTCTTTGGATTACGTTTGCAATACCATAGAATGGTTGAGTCGGCGAAGGGCAACCGGTCCTTCCGGCCGGCGAAGGAGCGTGTGGCGTGGTGCGGTACGGAAAAGAGCACAAGTCGGAGACCAGGCGGCGGATCATCGAGACAGCGGGCCGCCGGTTCAAGCAAGACGGTATCGACGGCTCCGGGGTCTCGACGCTCATGAAGGACGCGGGGCTGACCAATGGGGCCTTCTATGCTCACTTCGCATCCAAGGATGATCTCGTCACCACGGCCATCGCCGACCAGTTGAAAGTGCAGGCCGAGAGCGTCGTCGCGCTGGCCGAGCCCGGCCGTGCCGGACTCGAGCAGATAGTGCGGGGGTACCTTTCCCCCCAGCACCGCGAAAGGCTCGGCGACGGCTGCCCCAACGCCGCTCTGCTCGACGAGATCGGGCGCTGCACCGAGACGACCAGGCAGGCGTACACCGACGGTGTGCTGATCCTTGTCGAGGGCATTGCCGCCCGCATGGCGCCCGAGGCCCCGTCCTCCGCACGCGTGAAGGCGCTCAGTCTCCTCGGCATGATGGCCGGGACACTGCAGCTGTCCCGCGCCTTGACCGACAGCCGACTCGCCGACGAGCTCCTCGATCAGGGGGTGGACAACGCCCTCGCCCTGCTGGACGCCTGGCAGCGTGTCTGACGCACTTCCGCGCTCGGACCGGCAGTACCGCCCGGGGCGGAGCTCTGACTTCATCATTGACAGTCAGGTAGGCCATGGCTAGGTTCATTTCTCGATCCCAGGTGGGGGCGGGGCATGGGACGGACGCGTACGTATGAGTGGCAGGATCCCGCGATTGTGGGAGCAACCGCAGGACGCGTCTCGGGCGTGGAGGTGCTGCGCGACCTGCTGGAGGGGCACCTGCCCCCACCGCCTCTCATAGCCGCTCTGGACTTCGCCCTCGAGGAGGTGGAGGAGGGCCGTGTGGTCTTCTCGCTGATGCCGGGCGAGAAGCACTACAACTCCCTCGGCAGTGTGCACGGAGGGATGTACGCCCCCCTGCTCGACTCGGCGGCAGGCGGGGCGGTCCAGTCGACCCTCCGCAGGGCACGGGATACACCTCGCTTGATCTGACCGTGAAGTTCCTCCGGCGGATCACCGTGGACACCGGCAGGGTCCGGGCCATCGGTACGGTCGTCGACGAAGGGCGCCAAACCGCTCTCGCCCAGGCCTATTCGGTCGACGAGGCGGATCGCCTGCTGGCCCACGCCACCAGCAGCTGCATGCTCTTTCCACTCCCCGCGCCCTGATCCGCTACGGGCGAGGTCCCGGTCGGGAGCGCTCCCGGTGGAACCGACGCGTGCAGGACTTCCAGCAGGCGACGTTGCGCGACGGAAATGGGTTGCAGCTGAAGATCGTGACGCGAATGCTTCCCCCATGAAGATGCACGCCAATCAGCTGACCGTGTCACCTGAGACCGTGCGCATGTTGGTGGAGCAGCAGTTTCCTGAGTGGCGGAGCCTGCCCGTCAGGAGCATCGCGGCGCAGGGCACGGTCAACGCCGTCTTCCGCATTGGCGACCGGTTGGCAGCCCGATTCCCTCTTGAGTCCGCAGACGTCGAGTCGACGCGGCGCTGGCTGGAGTCCGAAGCGGAAGCGGCTCGGGAGCTGGCAGGTCGCACGCGTTTCCCGACACCTGAGCCGGTGGCACTCGGTGAACCCGGGGCGGGTTATCCGCTTCCGTGGTCGGTGCAGACGTGGCTGTCCGGCGTCGTGGCCGCCGACGAGGACCCTGGCGGATCGGCTGCGTTTGCCCGTGACTTGGCCGATCTCATCGGCGAACTGCGCGCGATCGACACGCGTGGCCGCACGTTCGCCGGCACGGGCCGAGGAGGTGACCTGCGGTCGCACGACGCGTGGATGGAGACCTGTTTCCGACATAGTGAGCACCTCCTGGATGTCCCTCGGCTGCGCCGTAGCTGGGCGACTTTGCGTGAGCTGCCGCGAGGTGCAGCTGGGGACGCCATGGCCCATTGCGATCTGATTCCTGGCAACGTGCTCGTGTCCGCCGGCCGGCTTGCGGGGATTCTCGACGTCGGCGGCTTCGGGCCGGCTGACCCTTCCCTGGATCTTGTGAGTGCGTGGCACCTGCTCGAGGCCGGGCCGCGCCAGGAGCTCCGTGATCACCTGGGGAGCGACGACCTCGAATGGGAGCGAGGCAAGGCGTGGGCTTTCGTCCAAGCGATGGGGTTGGTCTGGTACTACGTCAAAAGCAACACAGTCATGAGCCGGACCGGTCAACGATCGTTGGAACGCATCCTGGCGGACACGTGATGGGCCTCATCGCCGCGTTGGCGGAGCGGGAGCTGCGTGGTGGTGCTCAGTGTGCGGGGGACAGGGTGCCGCGGAAGGTGCGCCGGTAGGCGAGCGGTGAGATGCCGATGGCGGCATGCAGGTGTTCTCGCAGTGATGTGCCGCCGGCGAAGCCGACTTGGCCGGCGATCTCGTCCACCAGCTGATCGGTGGTCTCCAGGAGGTGCCGTGCCCGGTCGACGCGCTGCTGGATCAGCCAGCGTCCCGGGCTCATGCCCACCTCTTCGGTGAAGCGGCGGCCGAAGGTGCGCAGGCTCATGTGGGAGTGCTCGGCCAGATCCGTCAGCGTCATGGGCTCGTGGAGGTTCTCCAGCGCCCACTGGCGGGCGGTGGCCGTTCCGCTGCCCGTGGCGTCGGGCACCGGGTGCTGGATGTACTGCGTAGTGCGTGGTGGCCGGACGACCGTCGAGGAGACCGGCCGCGGCGAGAACGAAGGCGCCGGTGCAGATGGACACGAGGCGCGTGCCGGCGGTGACGGAGCCGAGCGCCTCCACCACGGCTTGCGGTACTTCCGTCGTGACGGCGGTGGGGGTGGAGGGCGGGATGACGAAGGTGTCGGCGGTGCGCAGGGCCTCCGGGCCGTGCTCGACGGTGATCGAGAAGTCGGAGTTGGTGCGGACGGGACGGCCGTCGACGCTGCAGGTGAGGACCTCGTAACGACCGTCCGCCGCCTCGAAGACCCGGCTGGGAATGCCCTGTTCCAAGGGGTAAACGCCGTCCACGGCCAGCACGACGACTCGATGAGGGGAGGCCATGGCGTGATCCCGTTGAAAGTTGGCATTCATGCCATGGTGCCTCGGGTGGCAGGCCGCGACGCTGGACGCATGACGAACTCCGATACCGCCACCATGCGCGCCATCCGCCAGGACACCCACGGTTCCCCGGAGGTACTCAAGGAAGTCGAAGTGCCCCGGCCCGAACCGGGATTGAGTGAGATCCTGATCGCCGTCCGCGCGGCCGGCTCAACCCGACCGACCGGTGGAACCGTGCCCAGCCCATGACCGCCAGCGTGCTGCCCCTCGTCCTGGGCTGGGACGTCTCCGGCGTCGTCGAGGCCGTCGGCACCGGCATCACCCTGTTCAAGCCGGGCGACGAGGTCTTCGGCATGCTGCCCTACCCCCACGGTGTCGGCTCCCACGCCGAGTACGTGACCGGCCCCGCCCGCGCCTTCGTCCACAAGCCCGCCGGCATCGACCACGTCCAGGCCGGCGCTCTGCCGCTCGCCGCCCTGACCGCCTACCAGGCCCTCGTCGACACCGCCGACATCCAGCCCGGGCAGCGCGTCCTCATCCACGCGGCAGCCGGCGGCGTCGGCCATCTCGCCGTCCAGATCGCCAAGTCCCGCGGCGCCTACGTCATCGGCACCGCCAGCGCCGCCAAGCACTTCTGGGGTCCCTGGGAGTGGACGAGGCCATCGACTACCACACGGTCGACTTCACCGAGGCCCTCAAGGACATCGACGTGGTCCTCGACTCGGTCTCGCTCGACACCGCCGCCCGGGCCCGCTCCCGCACCGTGCTGCGCCCGGGCGGCACCCTCGTCTCGATCCTTCCGGTCCCCATCGACCCCGATGAGCTGGCCGGCATCGCCGAACGGGGCATCCGCTACGAGGCCCTCCTCGTCGAGGCCGACCGCGCCGGCATGCAAGCCATCGCCGACCTCGTCGAAACCGGCGCCCTGCGCGCCCACATCGAGGCCACCTTCCCGCTCGCCGAGGCCAAGGCCCACGCCCTCGGCGAGACCGGCCGCACCACCGGCAAGATCGTGCTGACCGTGGAAGGGACGGTGAAGACGCAGATCACCGTCCGCACCCTCAAGACCCTCTTCGACGGGGGCGACACAACCGCCGTCGACCGTCACGTACGGCCGGACTACATCCAGCACAACCCCCTCGCCCCCGACGGACCCGAGGCCCTCAAGGCGTTCGGTGCCGCCTGGCGCCAGCAGTACCCGGACACCGAGTAAGACATCAAGCGGGTCATCTCCGAGGGCGACCTGGTGCTCCTGCACTCCCACGTCGTCACGGCTCCTGGTGCCCGCGGGATCGCCGCCTTCGACATCTTCCGCTTCCAGGACGGGAAGATCGCCGAGCACTGGGACATCCTCCAGGAGGTGCCGGCGACCACGGCCAACGGCAACGACATGTTCTCCACCCTCAGCCGGCCGCAGACCGAGGCGCCGGAGCAGCGGTGGTTCAGCGCCTACAACAAGAAGCTCGTCACCGCCTTCGTCGACCAGCTCATGGTCCGCAAGGACCTGGCCGCCTTCGACACCTACGTGGCCCCCGAGTATCACCAGCACAACCCGAACATTCCTGACGGCGTGGCAGGCGCGAAGGCCGCACTGGGCGCGTACTTGGAGCAGTTCCCGCAGCTGAGCGTGGAGCCGAAGCGGGTCATCGCCGAGGGCGATCTGGTGGCAGTCCACAGCCACCACGTCTACACACCGGGCGAGCGCGACCGGGCGGTCCTCGACCTCTTCCGGGTCAGGGACGGAAAGATCGTCGAACACTGGGACGCCGTGCAGGACGTGCCGGAGACCTCCGCCAACGACAACACGATGTTCTGACGGCCACCGGGTCGTAGCGGTCGCGCTACGACCCTTGGGACGCCCGCGTGGGTTCATGTCCCGCACGGCCACGGTGATCACTGGTCGGGCCCGGCGGCCTGGTTGCGCTCATGACCCGCCTCGCTTGGCGCGGAACGAGGTGCGCCCGTTGCGCCGCACCATGGCGATGGTGGCGGCAAGACTGCCGCGATCCGGGTCGGGGAGCAGGCCGTTCCCGAGGCGATGTATCTGGTCGGTGTGCCAGCTGATGTCCAGTACCCCGTCCAGGACCTTGAGGTCGGCGATTCTGCTCAGCAGGGCTCTCATGCCGTAGCGCACCTGGTGCTGTCTCTTATACACATCTCTG
>KL569160.1:7531-10245 GCA_000715635.1 Streptomyces violaceus
CCTGTACGGCTCGCTGCATGGCATCGCCGGTGCGGAATCCGCCGGTGACGGCGAGGGGGATGTCGCCCACGAGTCGGCGAGCCGTGCGGGCGTATTCGAGGAAGTACGCCTCGCGTGCCCTGGTGCTGGGGGCCGCCGAGCCGCTCATCGCCATGGACTCGTAACTACCGCCGCTGACCTCGATGAGGTCGACGCCTTCGTGGGCGAGCGCGGCCAGCACGGCCTGGGACTCGTCCTCGGTGAATCCGCCCCGCTGGAAGTCCGCCGAGTTGAGTTTGATGCCCACGGCGAAGCCTGGCCTGACGCGGCCGCGGATGCGGCGGACGACCTCGAGGCCGAAACGCATCCGTCCCTCGAGATCGCCGCCCCAGCCGTCCTCGCGCCGGTTCGACAGCGGGGACAGGAACTGCGAGATGAGATATCCGTGGGCCCCTTGCACCTGTACGCCGTTGAAGCCGGCTGTCTCGCACACCGCCGCGGCCGTGGCGAAGCGCTCGATGATCTCCTCGATCTCCGCCGGTCGCAGTTCGCGCGGTGTCCTGGCTCCGGGCAGTTTCGTCGGGATCGGGCTGGGGGCCACCGGCGTGTGTCCGAGTGCCAAGGGATTGGCCTGGCGCCCGGGGTGGTTGAGCTGTGCCCAGATCGCACCGCCCGAGTCCTGGGCCGACTTGGCCCAGCGCGAGAGCGCGTCGAGATCACGCTCGTCCTCGATGACGATGTTGCCCGGTTCACCGAGCTGTGCGCGATCGACCATGACGTTGCCGGTGATCATCAGGCCGTAGCCGCCTCGGCTCCATGTGGAGTACAGACGGACGAGGCGCTCGTCGGGGGCGTTGTTCTTGTCCCCGAGCGCCTCGCTGAGTGCCGACTTCATCAGGCGGTTGGCCAGTATCCGGCCGTTCGGGAGGGTGAGGGGGGTGTCCAGCGTATTCATCCGGGCTCTTCTTCTGTGTGGTCGGCGCCGGCCGGGTTTGCCTGCGGGCCGGGGTCAGGGGAGTGGGGGTCGGCGGACCGTCAGATGAAGGCCGATGGGGGCTGGTAGCCCTCGAGTTCTCGGCCGAGGAGCTCGGCGAACTTGATGGTGGTGAGGTCGCCTCCGCTCGGGCCCATCACCTGGAGCCCGACAGGCAGACCGTCGCGGCTCGTTCGCACCGGGACGGTCGTCGCCGGAGAGCCGGCCACGTTGGCGATGGCGCTCCACTTGACCTGGTCCCAGTAGGGGCGAGACCGGTCGTCGACCTGGATCCGGCGTCCGAATCTGTCGATCGGTTTGTTGTGATGAGGCGGTGCCGCGGTCGGTGTGACCGGCATGAGGAGGACGTCGAAGTCCCGGAAGAACTCGGTCCAGCGCTGCCGTAGCTCATGGCGTGCGACGTCCGCCTGGAGCCAGCTGTAGTGGGTCTGGAAGGTTCCTCGCAAGGCGTACAGGGCCTCCCCCCGAGGATGCTGGGCGAGACGCGCGAGGAGGGCGGTGTTGGAGGCCGCTGTCAGTCCGGACCGGTCATAGGTGAACGCGCCGAAGAGCAGGCGCAGGAAGATGTCATGACTGGTCGCCATGTCACCGGGGAGCGCGGAGGGCCGCGACTCGACCTTCGCGCCGGCCAACTTGAGGGCGCTCAGAGCGTCGTCCATCGCTGCGGCGACGTCGTGGTCGACAGGGCACGACGCGTCCTCGGGCCACACTGCGACCCGGAAGCCGCTCAGCTCGCTCGCCCTGGGTGGTGCGAGGGCGTAGCTGAAACCGCCGTCGCGCTCGGGCGGTCCTACCGTCGCGTGGAGGACAGGGACCAGGTCGCGCGCCTCGCGCACCTGGGCGCCCGCACAGGCGAGGTCGATCTCCCCCCACCGTCCGACACCCGGTCCGCCCGGCACATGCCCGATGAGCGGGATGGACCGCCAGGTGGCCTTGTGCCCGTAGAGGCCGTTGAAGTGTGCCGGGATCCGGGTGGAGCCGCCGATTTCGGAGCCGAAGTCGAGAGCCGTCAGCCCTGCGGCCGTGGCCACGGCGCCACCGCCTGCGGAGCCTCCGGACGTGCGGGCGGTGTTCCATGGGTTCAGCGTCGGTCCGAACACCGGGTTGTCCGCCTGGACGTCCTGGTTCCCCGCGGGCATGTTGGTCTTGCCGATGATCACCGCACCTGCGGAACGCAGTCGTCGTACCGCCTCGGCGTCCTGGTCGGGCACGTAGTCCTTGAGATCGGTCCGACCACAGACGGTCCGCAGACCAGCGGTCTCGTAGCTGTCCTTCAGCGTGATCGGCAGACCGTGCAGCGGGCCGAGTTTCGCCCCGCTCGTGCGTTTCGCGTCGGCATCCCTGGCCGCGCTCCGCGCCCGTTCGACGTCGAGGGTGACGATCGCGTTGAGCGTCTCGTTGTGGGCGTCGATGCGGCTCAGGTAGGCGTCGAACAGTTCCTCACTCGACACCTTCCCCGAGGCCAGTGCGCCCAACTGGTCCGCGGCTGACTGGAACGGGAGGTCACGCACGGAGAGCCTCGTTTCTGTATGCGCTGATTCGGCGGGCTTGTAGGCGAGTGAGAGGGCGGCATCAAGCTCAGGACTCGAGGAACCCGAGCGCCCTGGCGACGAAGTCCTCGTGGTTCTGGAAGATCCCCCCATGGCCGGAATCGGGGTAGAGCGGGACAAGCTCGCTCTTGGGCAGGCGAGCGGCCAGGTCGATGGTGTTCCGGCTGGGCACCATCCGGTCGTTCTCGCCG
>KL569160.1:10443-13226 GCA_000715635.1 Streptomyces violaceus
CATCCGGTCGTTCTCGCCGTTGGCCACGAGGACCGGTTGGCGCACTGCCGACAGGTCTGACGGTGCCTGGCGGCCCCATCGTCTGATGGCCTTCATCTGGGCGCGGACCGACGTCAGCGAGATGTCCTGGTCGCGGTCGTCCGTACGCTCCTCCAGCCGCCGCAGGAAGGCGCGTCCTGCTCTTTGGCCGCTTGCGGTGGCGGTGAAGAAGAGGGAGAGCTTCGGATCCTGGCGGGTCAGGGCGCCCTTGATCGTGGCCTGAACGGCCAGGGCCGGGACCTTGTCGATGCCGTGGCCGCCGGCGGGGCCGGTGCCCGCGAGGATGACCTTGCGGACGAGGTGCGGTTCTTCCGCCGCGATGACCTGGGCGACGAAGCCGCCCATCGACAGACCGAACAGATCGACCTGGTCGAAGCCGAGGGCGCGGATGAACCGCACCGCGTCGTGGGCCATCCCTTCGATCGTGTCCGGCGTGGAGCCGCCCGACCCGCCCACCCCGCGGTTCCCGAAGGTGATCACCCGACGCCGGGTGGCGAGTCCGTCGACGATGCTCGGGTCCCAGTTGTCCAGGTTTCCGGCCAGGTGGATCAGGAGAACCAGCGGCACGCCGTCCTCGGGGCCGAGTTCGCGGTAGGCGAAGGTCACCCCGTCGACGGACACGGAGCGGGTCGGCGCGTTCTTGTACGACGATCGTGAGGGGGACGGAGAATTGCGCGGTGCGCTCATGGCCAGGTCTTTCAAGTAGGTGGAGCGAGTCGACGAGTGTGCTGTTCGTCCCGGGCTTCCCCCGCGGCGGAAAATGCGGGCGGCCTTACCTCGCGTCGTGGATGCCCGTGTGATCGACACCAGGCTTCCGCAAAATTGAATTATGACCATCATTCTATGTGGCTGGCCGACGGGTCGCAAGCGGGGTTGCTGTCCCGCACGCGTCATGTCCCACGGCCCGCGGTCCCCATGGAGTGATGCCCTCGTCGCTCCAGAGTCTCGCCGGCGTCACCCCCTGCGCTCCGTGCCGGCGTCGGTCGCGCCGGTCGTGCCGGAGGCGGGGCATGGTCATGGCGCAAGGCCGGGTCGGCGGTGGATGCACCCCGGCGGCGTGACCTCATGTGCGACGCGATGTGCGGCGTACCTCTTGTGAAGCCCATTAAAGTATGATCATAATTCAATGGTTGGCGTGATGCTGAAGGGCTCAACCGGACAGGGTTCCGACCCTGCGGGCCTTCTGTCGTCGTCCGAGTCCAGACCGCAGTCGCAGTCCGGAATCCCACGCAGAAGGGCACGGCCGTGAGTGACGCACAGGAAGTGCGAGGCGACGTGGTGACGTCGTACCGGAAGGCACCCACCCGCACCCTCACCGCCGGGGGAGTGACCTTCGCCTACCGCGACCTCGGCCCGGGGACCGGTGTCCCGGTGGTCTTCATCACCCACCTCTCCGCCGTCCTGGACAACTGGGACCCTCGAGTCGTCGACGGCATCGCCGCCAGGCATCGCGTCATCACCTTCGACAACAGGGGCGTCGGCGCATCCAGCGGCTCGACACCGAAGACCATCGAAGAGATGGCGAAGGACGCCGTCACCTTCATCCGGGGACTCGGGCTCAACCATGTCGACATTCACGGCTTCTCGATGGGCGGCATGATCGCCCAGGTGATCGCGCAGGACGAACCGCAGCTCGTCCGCAGGCTGATCCTCACGGGCACCGGCCCCGCGGGCGGTGAGGGCATCAAGAAGGTGACCCGACTGTCCCATCTCGACACCGTCCGGGCCGTGCTCACCCTCCAGGACCCGAAGCAGTTCCTCTTCTTCACCCGCACCGCGGGCGGGCGGCGAGCCGGAAAGCAGTTCCTGGCCCGGCTCAAGGAGCGCACTCACGACCGCGACAAGGCGATCTCCCTCACGTCGTACTTCGCCCAGCTCAAGGCCATCCACCGCTGGGGGCTCGCGCAGCCCCAGGACCTCTCCGTCATCCATCAGCCTGTGTTCGTCGCCAACGGCGACAACGACAGGATGGTGCCGACGAAGAACTCGTTCGAACTGGCCAGGCGACTGCCGAACGCCGACCTGGTCGTCTACCCCGACGCAGGCCACGGAGGCATCTTCCAGTTCCACGAGCAGTTCGTGGCGGAAGCCCTCGACTTCCTTGAGCGGTAGTGGGTGTCAGGTGCGGGCGGGCGGCGCATTTGGCCGGGAGTGCTCATAGGCGGACGCCCGGAAGCGTCCTCGCATCCGGGCTCGGCTCGATGCCTTCGCGCACCGCTCGCCGGAGGCCGACCTCGGACCGCGGCCCTCGTTGCGGCGCGGTAGTGCGTCTCAGTCGATGAACGTGCGAGCGTTCTCGACTCCCCGCTCGAGACGTCGTCGGTGAACGCGCGGTCGGCTAGGGCGCGGGACAGCTGCAGCGTCACCACCATCATGGTGAAGCGCCCGATGGCTCTGCCGCGAGCGGCCTGCGGATCCGCGGTCGCCAGGCGGGCGGCGATCTCTTCCATGATGGCCGTCGCGCCCTCGGTGTACGCCTGCTTGGTGCCGTCCGCGCTTCGGCCGATCTCGTCGAGCAGCGCGGCGGAGGGGCATCCGGTGCCGGGCCGGTCACGGTGCTCGGGTGACAGATAGCCGCGAACGAAGTCCTCGAGTCCCTCTCGGCCGGGCCTCAGCGTGTCGCACCGATCCGCCAGTGTGCGCAGTTCATGGGGGACGACGTGGGCGACGAGGTCGTCCTTGGGGGCGAAGTGGGCGTAGAACGCTCCATTGGTGAGCCCGGCGTCCGCCATCGGTGTGGAGAT
>KL569160.1:13467-15353 GCA_000715635.1 Streptomyces violaceus
CCGAGCCGTCGATGCCGTCCTGCTTGAATCGGTGGCCGGCCCTCTCGATGATCCGTTGCCGTGTCACCTGCTTGTGCTCCTTGGCGTAGCGCGCCACAGGCTTGCTCCCGTCGCAATGTAAGGCCGTTGCCGTACAGGCCGAGCGCCAGTCGATGGTCTGACGTCCATAATATTACGCCCGTGAGGCAATGATTTGTTGTCGGGCTGCTGAGTCTCTGAAAGTAAACTCAAACGGCTAGAATCGTTCTCATGGATGCGTGGACCGAAGTTCTCCAAGACACCGGCATGGACCCCCGGCTCGACCGGGACACGTCGAACTGCTCGATCGCGCGGACCCTTGAGGTCGTCGGGGAGAAGTGGACGATCCTGATCTTGCGTGAGGTCTGGTACGGCTCGTCCCGCTTCAGTGAGTTCGAACGGGTCCTCGGCTGTCCTCGCAACCTGCTCGCGGCACGGCTTCGGATGCTGGTGGAGGAAGGGATCCTGGCCACCGAGACCTACAAGGAGCCGGGCTCGCGGAGTCGGCCGAAGTACGTGATCACGTCCAAGGGTATGGATCTGGTGCCGGCCGTGATGGGGCTGCTGCAGTGGGGTGACCGCTACCGTGCCGACCCGGAGGGGCCGGCGGTCCTGGCACGGCATCGCGAGTGCGGTGCCCACGTCGACGTCCAGATCCGCTGCGAACAGGGCCATCCGGTGCAGGCGAAGGACATCGAGAGCGTCCCCGGCCCGGCCTTTCGCGTGAGGTCGCCCGAGTGAGCTGAGGACACCCCGTCAGTTTTCCGCCATCGGACCGCTCTGTCGTGAACGCGCCTGATGGAGGCGGACCTTGGTGCGGTTTCCGCAGCGGGACATGGAACACCATCGGCGGTTGCGAGCGGGGGAGCGGTCCAGGAAACGCAGAGCGCACCGGTCGGCTCGTGCGGCCCTTCCTGGCCGGTGAGAGAAGGGGCTGAGGGGCGGCCCCGCAGTAACCGGCTGAGTCGCCCCTCGGTCCTGGGCTCAGGTCACGACCGTGACACCAGGCGGAGTATCTCCCACTGCAAAGCCGGCGGCAGGGCCGTCGGCCTTGCGCTGCCGGGGCATCAGCAACGCCACAGCCGCCGCCAGGGCGACCGCACCGGCCCCGACCCAGAGCGCCGGGATCAACCCGTCCACGAACAGTGAGGCGGATCCGTAGCCACCCTGGGCGGAGAAGACCGCGGCCAGTGATGCGACGCCGATGGCGCCGCCGACCTCGCGGATCGCGTTGTTGGCGCCGGAGGCGATGCCCTGCTCCTCCGGGCGGACCGTGCTCAGGACGAGGTTGGCGCTGGGGGCGAAGAACATGCCGAGGCCGATGCCGCAGACGATCAGTGCGGGCAGCAGTAGAGCACGGAGACGCCTCCGGCCAGTGCGGCCTGCGCTTGGCGTGAGGCGTCGTCCGCGACGATCTCGTAGGCGCCGTTGGCGATGCCGTCGACGGCGATCCGGGCGATGTCGGTGGGGCCGGACTTGGGCGCGTCGACGGCTCGGACCATGTCGGTGTCCATGTAGCCGACGTGCAGGCCGGCCACGCGGATGCCCTGGTCGGCGAGTTGCAGGCGCAGGGCGTTGGTGAGCGACCACTCGGCGGACTTGGCGGCACAGTAGGCGCCGAAGTCCGGGAAGCTGACCCAGGACAGGCCGGACAGGACGTTCAGGCTCGCCCCGCCGCCGTTGGCCGCGATCTGGGGTGCGAAGGCGCGGGTCACCGAGAGGGTGCCGAAGTAGTGGGTGTCCATCTCCAGGCGTACCGCGTCCAGGTCGGCGGTCAGCAGGTCGGCGCCGGTGGACGACCCCGCGTTGTTGACCAGGACCGTGACATCGCCGGTGGCCTCGGCGCCCGCCGCGACGGAGGCGGGGGC
>KL569160.1:15540-18547 GCA_000715635.1 Streptomyces violaceus
TTGCCAGCCCGCTCAGAGATGTGTATAAGAGACAGAGGTGATGTCGAGCGCGATCGGCTTGGCGCCGGGCAGGTCGACCTGGTCGGGGTTGCGGGCGCCGGCGTAGACGGTGGCGCCGCGGCTGAGCAGTTCGGCGGCGAGGGCCCGGCCGAATCCCCGGTTCGCTCCGGTGACAAGGACGGTGCTGGTGGAGAGGTCCATGGAGGTTCCTGGTGAAGTGGGCTATTGAATTATGATCATAATTTAAATGGGGAGGTTTTCCGACGTTCTCGATCCCTGGAGCTTGCGCCCGGCGCGCCGGCCGCCGACCTCGCGGACGAAGGCCGGCTGGAGGTCCAGCTCTTCGCTGGCCGTGAAGGCCAGGATGTCCGAACGTGTGACGGACAGGTTCCACAGGGTCTTCGACGAGAGCGCCAGCGGTCTACTCGCTCCTGGCCGGTGAAGTTCGGGACGCTGTGGGCCGCTCTGGAACCACGTTGATCAGGACCGGGCAGAGAGGGCTGCGTGGCCGGCACGCAACGAGGTCTTGTCGATCTTGCCGACCGCGTTCTTCGCGATGACTTCCACCACGAAGAACGCGGTCGGGCGCTTGTAGCCGGTGAGGCTGCGCGCACAGAGGGCTTTCAGGGCCGACGGATCGACGGTCGCCCCCGGTCGCGGCTGGACGTAGGCGACGACCACCTCTCCCCACTTTTCGTCGGGTACGCCGATCACGGCGGCCTCGAGCACCGACGGGTCGCCTGCGAGCACGTCCTCGATCTCCTTGGGGTAGATGTTCTCCCCACCCCGGATGATCATGTCTTTCGAGCGCCCGACCAGGGTCAGATAGCCCTCGGCGTCGAGGGTCCGTCCTTGCCCGGTGTCACTTCGCTGCCGTCGGCGCCGAGGATCCGGATCTCCTGGCCGGGGAAAGGAAGTCCCACGGTCCCGGCGCGTCGAGGGCCGTTGACGGGGTTGATGGTGGAGCCGCAGGTTCCTTCGGACAGGCCGTATCCCTCGATGAGGGGGAATCCGTAGCGGGACTCGAACCGGGTCAGCAGCTCGGCGGAGGCGGGGGCGGCGCCGCAGACGCCGAAGCGTAGCGACGATGTGTCGGGCCGGACGTGGTCCGGGAGTGCCGCGAGCATGCTGTAGATCGTCGGCACCGCGCTGAAGAAGGTGGGGCGTTCCTGCTCGACGAGGTCGAAGAAGGTACGGGGGTCGAACCGGCCCGCGATGACGACGCTCGCGCCCACGAGCAACGGCAGAAGGACGCTGACCACGATGCCGTTGACGTGGAAGAGCGGCAGGATCAGCAGGCACCGGTCGGCCGGCCCGACTTCCAACGCCTGGCGCCCCATTTCCACCATGGCGTCGATGTTGGCGTGGTCGAGCATCACGGCACACTCCAGCAGGTGTTCGGCATGGCAGAGGGACTGCTGAACTACACGCGCCCGGACGACCCCGACGACATCAAGATCGAGACGCAGGGCCGTCCCATGTGCCCCGACGACGAAGTCCTCGTCGTCGACGCCTCCGACAACCCCCTGCCCTCGGGACACATGGGCGCCCTGCTCACCCGCGGCCCGTACACCCCGCGCGGCTACTACCGGGCCGACGAGCACAATGCCCGCGCGTTCACCCCGGATGGCTGGTACCGAACCGGCGACATCGTCCGCGTGCATTCCTCGGGCAACCTCGTCGTCGAGGGACGCGACAAGGACCTCATCAACCGGGGCGGCGAGAAGATCTCCGCCGAGGAGGTCGAGAACCTCGTCTACCGCCTGCCCGGTGTCGCCCGCGTCGCCGCCGTCGCGAAGCCCGACCCGGGCCTGGGGGAGCGGGTGTGCGTGGTGGTGGTCGTCGAACCGGGCACCGACCTGACCCTCGAATCGGTCCGCGCCGCCCTCACCGCGATGCAGGTGGCCCGCTACAAACTCCCCGAGGACCTGCTGGTCATGGACGAACTTCCGCTGACGAAGGTCGGCAAGATCGACAAGAAGCGTCTGCGGGATGTCGTCCGTGGCAAGGCAGACGCCGTCGAGGCGGTGTGACGACGTTCGGCGCCGCTGCTTTGCCGGCCCGATGGCGGTACCTGGGGAACAGGTGCAGGTACCGCCATCATCATCATTCCCCTTCGCAGACGCCCTCGACAGCGAACTTCTGGTACAGGTGCGGGTAGGCGACGGTGCCCGCAGGGTAGCGCTCCAGGTGCGAGGCGAACTCCGGCGTGCCGAGCGCCGCACGGAGGTGCTCGGTGGATTTCCAGACCGCGACGTTGGTGAAAAGCCGGCTGCCGCCGATGCCCCGGTACAGCTGCACCGAAAGAAGGCTCCCCGACTTCTTCATGTACTCCGCGTCGTCCGCCCAGGCGGCCACCACCTCGTCCTCCTTGCCTTCCGGGGCGACAAACGTGTTGATGACAGTGACGGGGCCGGCCTTCTCCTTCTGCTGGTCGCGGAAGGCGGTGGACTCGTCGAGGTTGCCGAAGTTGAGCATGATTCCTCCATGAACTCGAGGGGAAGGCCGCGGTTCGCTGCGTGGCCCCACCCGTGGTGTGTTTTCAGGCGTTGTGCTTGCCGAGGAAGTCGGTGATGAGCCGCAGCCACTCCTCGGTCCGCTCCAGCATCGGCAGGTGGCCGGTGGCGATTTCCGCGAGTTGCGCGCCGGGGATGGTCTCGGCGAGGTGGCGGTGCAGGGCGGTGGAGGTGAGCCGGTCGTCGGTGGTCGAAACGACCAGGGTGGGGACCTTGATGCCGGCGAGGTCGTCACGGACGTCGACCTGGCCGACGAGGTCGGTCTGCTCGGAGCTGCCGTCGGCCGCGGTGGCGGCGGTGTAGCCGAGGGTCTGCCGCAGTTGCTCGGCCGGCATGGCCTCCAGCGCCTGGGTGCCGAGGGCCATCAGGAGCAGGAACTCGGCGAGCAGCTCGCGGTCGCCGGACGCGGCTATCTTGCTCCAGACCGAGGAGGCGAGAGCGAGCCGGTTGTCGCGGTGCGGGAAGGCGGCGGTCAGGACGAGTGCGGTGAC
>KL569160.1:18776-21390 GCA_000715635.1 Streptomyces violaceus
GCCGCCGAGGGAGAAGCCGGACACGGCGAAGCGGTCGAGGCCCTCCGCGTCGGCGGCGGCGATGAGCTGGTCGGCGAGGTCGTCGACGGACAGCGGGGCGGTGGAGCGGGGGGTGTCGCCGCTGCCGGGGTAGTCGATGCCGACGACGGTGTGGCGGGCGGCGAGAGCGTCCAGAACGGGGCCGTAGGTGCCGGCCAGGCTGCTGCCGGCGCCGTGGGCGAGGAGCAGCCCGGGGCCGGAACCGAGGCGCGTGCGGGAGAACGCGGGTGCGAGCAGGTTGCGAGGTGACATGGTCATCCGCCTTTCGAATGTGCACCGTCACGCAAGAATCATCCAGTGCGTGTGATTACTCTCCAAGGTCTATCACACGCCATGTATGATTCGGATCGAACTGTGACCTCAATCACACTCGATGTATGATTTGCCGGTAGGGTGGCGGCATGAAGCAGCCCCTCCATCGCCGTCAGCCGACCCCGGGCAACCCGCGCGTGCAGCGCACCCGCAACCGTGTGCTGGCCGTCGCGCGAGAACTGCTGCCTCAGGTAGGACCGGCCGGACTGACCTATGCCCTGCTGGCCGAGCGGGCAGACGTCACCCGCCAGACCCTCTACCGGCACTGGCCCACCCGAGCCGCACTGCTCTTCGACCTCGTCCTCGAAGGCCCCGACCTCGGCACCTATCCCGAGCCGGGCAGCGACGTGGGTGCTGTGGCCACCGCCTGGCTGAAGAGCCTGCGCGCCGGGGTCAGTGTGCCGTCCGTGCGAACCGCGGCTCTGGCCGTCACCGCCCAGGCCGACCACGACCCCGACAGTGCCCGGGCTCTCGTCCGCATCGGCGAGGACCGCTACGCCGGTTTCAACAGGCTGCTGGAGCCTTCGGGCGTCCAGATCAGCGAAGACGAGTTCACCCTGCTGTACGGGCCCGTCCTCGCCCGGCTCTTCCTCGACCGCGGCCAGGTCACCGACGCCTTCATCGACGCCGTCGTGGCCCAGTGGCTCACCATGCTGCAGCGCGCCGACGCACCGCAGGACTCCCAGTAGCAGTCGCCGAGGGCTCTGGACAGAGGCCAACGGGTGGCAGCGCCTGCCCTTCCGCGGGGCCGCCAGCCCGGCGATCGGCTTCATGGAAGCTTCATGAGCTCAGTGGCATGTGCTTTATGACGCGGCTGTTGTCTGGCGGTCATGCACAAACTCCTCGTCCCGCCGGTGGACAGCGTTGATCACCCTGCTGGGCGGCACCTGACTACGGCGGTTGACACCACGCTGTCCGGGTCCGCTGTGATCGGCGCGTTCCTTCGTCTGGGGCCGGCCAGGCGCGTGGCCCCGTTGGACAGGCGGGTCGGCGATGACGCGCCGCATCAAGGAACCTCCGGCTTGTTCACCTGCGTGGAGCCGCCTGCCGGCCGGCGCGGCCACGTCGGCGCCATGGGGTTCCCACACATGAGCGCCGGATCGATCTGCTGACGGCGACTGGCCCGGCAGAGGAGCGACTTACCCGCTCGCGCCCCCCCGATTGGCCTGCACCGCGCGCACGCTCGCGCGTGGAGGCAGCGGTCTGCGATACGGCGGGGACCATCGCCGTCCCGCGCAGACTGCCCGGCCTGGCGACGGCGCCGTGGCGCACACGCAACGACCTGACTCGCACACAGAATGAAGAGGGGAACCGGATATGAACCTGCGACGGAACATCTCGCGTCGAAGGATGATCGAAGGGGCATCGGCCGCGGCGCTTGTCACGGCGGCGGCGGCCACGGTGCCGGCTGCCATGGCCACTCCGGAGGCGGCACCGTCCGGCCCGGGGCTGCCGAAGGGCAACTGGCGTATCGATACCCACGCGCACTACAGCCCCGACGTGTACAACGACTACCTGAAGCGCTACGGCCTCCTCGGCGCCATTACCGGGGCGTACGGTCCGTGGTCGGTCGATCGGCACCTGGCCTTCATGGACCAGTACCGGATCCAGGCCAGCGTCCTGTCGTTCGGCGACCTCCAGGTCACCGTCGGCCCGGTCGACGACCGGCGCGCCACCGCCCGCGCGGTCAACGACTACGCCCGCGACCTCGTGCAGACCCGTGGTGACCGGTTCGGGATCTTCGCGGTCACCCCGATGCCCGACATCGAGGGCTCGGTGGCCGAGGTGGACCGCGCGCTCGGCGAACTGGATCTCGACGGCATCTGCCTGCTCACCAACTACAAGGGCACCTACCTGGGTGATCCTTCATTGGCGCCTCTGTACGAGATCCTCAATGACCGCGGTGCCTACGTCTACGTCCACCCGACGGGTCCGGAGGTGAACCCGGCTCCGAAGCTCTGCTTCGGCCCCGACATCCCGGCAGGGAACAACGTCTTCGAGTACACCTTCGACGCGACCCGTGCGATGACGAGCCTGATCTACAACGGTGTCCTGCGGGACTACCCGAACATCCGCTGGCACTTCACGCACAGCGGCGGGGCACTGCCGTTCCTGGCCTACCGGCTGGCGACACGGCACTCGGCCTTCCCGCCGTTCAACGAGGTGCTGCCGGAAGGCCCCCTCAAGTACATCAAGCGGATGTTCTTCGACGACGCACAGGCGTTCACCGCCGCGCAGTTGCAGCCGCTGTCGTCGCTGGGGC
>KL569160.1:21610-26287 GCA_000715635.1 Streptomyces violaceus
ATGTTCGGCAGCGACTGGCCGGCGACCCGCCACCTCTACGCGGCCGACAACGTCGAGACGATGCCCTTCCTCAAGGGCAGCCTGCCGAACCTCAAGGCAGGCGACCCCGAACCGACCGTCGACGAGGTCTACAGCCGACGCCAGCGGATCGCGCTCGAGCGGAACAACGCCCTCGAGCAGTTCCCGAAGCTGCGGGCGCGTATACGCCGCGCCGGCTCGCGCTGAGCCGCGACCGCCCGCCAAGCCCGCCGCCCGATGCCCCGCCGACGGGGCGCGGGCGGCGCTCGGTGCAAAGATCAGCGCCGGCCGATGGAGGGGCCACCGACGGAGTCGACGTCGCCCGGCCGGGCGAACGCGGCCCGCAGGATGGGAGCCGGGCCGCGCAGGTCCGCTTCGCACGTGGCGGGTCGTCGCTCCTGCCGCAGCGAGACCATTTCTGCGTGCCCGGCACCGCGGAGCCGCAGGGCTGGTCAGCATGGAGGCATGGCCGCGGGCAGGCCCGTTGTCGCGGCCGACGCGATGGCACTGCCGCACCTGGTCCACCCCGGCTGCAACGGCTACCTCCTCCCGCCCGGTGACGTGCGCGCCCGTACGCTGGCCACATTCAAGGCCCTCGACCTCCACACCGCCGGTCACCCCACGGCCCTGACGGTCCTCCCCCTCCCCCTTCCCCTTCCCCTTCCCCTTCCCACCTCGGCGATGGAAAGCGAGCACGATGAGTACGCAGCGCGTTCTGGTCGTCGATGACGAACCCAAGATCCGCATGACCGTGCGCGGCTACCTGGAGGCGGACGGCATCCACGTCATCGAAGCCGCGGACGGGCCGTCCGCCCTGCAGTCCGTCACCCGCGACCGGCCGGACCTCGTGGTGCTCGATGTGATGCTCCCCGGGCTGGACGGATTCCAGGTTCTGCGCCGCATCCGGGAGGCGAGCCAGATCCCGGTGATCATGCTCACCGCCCGGGACGAGGAGGTCGACCGGCTGATCGGCTTCACCACCGGCAGCGACGACTACGTCACCAAGCCGTTCAGCCCCCGCGAACTGGCACTACGGGTGCGCGCCATCCTGCGACGCACCGACAGCCGCCCCGAGGCGGCTCACGAGGACGACATGCTGCGCTTCGACGGGATGACTGTCGATCCCGAGACACGGACCGTCCTTGTCGGCACCGACCGGACGGTGGAGCTTTCCGCTCTCGACTTCGATCTGCTGTTCGCGATGGCCCGGGCCCCTGGGCGGGTCTTCACCCGGCGCGGACTGCTGACCCAGGTGTGGGGCGAGGACTTCTTCGGCGACGAGCGCGTCGTGGACGTGCACATCCGCACTCTGCGCCGCGCGCTGGGCGACGACGCGAACGCACCCCGGTTCGTGGGCACCGTCCGCGCCATCGGTTACCGGTTCGTCGGGCGCCCCGCCTGAGCGGCCAGGAAGGACACCCCGCCCATGCCTCCCTCCGGCTTCCCGGCTTACCACAGGTCCCGTGCGCGGCTTCGCCGCATCCAGGAGCGGCTGTCGCTCCGCAACCGGCTGGTGCTCTCGCACGTCATGGTGCTCCTCCTGGCGCTGCTGGCCATGGCGGCGATCAGCGCGCTGATCGAGGTGTGGCTCGGGTTTGCCGACGTCGAAGGCGACGTGGTCCTGCAGATCGGCCTCTTGTTCGGAGTGGCCGCGGCCTTCCCGGCGTCCGTCGCCCTGTCCCGGTTTCTGCTGCGTCCGCTCGACCGGGTGCGCGCCGCCACGCGCCGGCTCGCTGAGGGACACTACGACGACATCCTCGAACTCCCCAGCGAGCCGGGCCTGGCAGCGCTGGTCGAAGACGTCAACACACTGGCGGCAGCCCTCGCCGACACCCAACGTCGCCGCGCTCGCCTGATCTCCGAGGTCGCCCACGAGATGCGCACGCCGATCACCCTCCTGCGCGGCCAGATCGAGGGCGTGGCCGACGGCATCTTCACCCCCGATGAGGCGATGTTCGCCTCCCTCGCCGACGACCTTCACCGGCTGCAGCGCCTGGCGGGCGACCTCTCCAGCCTGTCCCGGTCGGAGGAGGCCGCCTTCGATCTTCAGCGCAAGCCCACCGACGTGGCCACGCTGGCACGGGTAACGGCCGAGCGACTGCGCCCCCAGTACGACGACCAGATGGTGACCCTCGCCGTGGACGCAGGCACACCCGTCGGCGCTTTCTGCGACCCGGACCGGATCACCCAGGTCGTGGTGAACCTGCTCGGCAACGCACTGGCCGCGTGCGATCGGCATGGACAGGTGGCGCTGTCCGTCTACACCGAACCGTCTCCCGTGCACCACGTGATCGTCCGCGTCTTGGACGACGGCATCGGCATCGCCGAACACGACCTCGAACGCATCTTTCACCGCTTCGAACGCCTTGATCATCCCGGCCGACCCGCTGCCGCCGGCGGCAGCGGCATCGGCCTGACCATCGCCCGGGGCATCGCCCGAGCCCACGGCGGAGACATCACCGCGCAATCCGCCGGGCTGGGCAAGGGAGCGACGTTCACCTTGCGCCTACCGCAGGAACCCGCCCCTGAGGGCAGCACGCCTCAGGTTTCCCGCTGACTCCATCGACCCGGAGCGGATCATCCCCGCCGGCTTCATGGAAGCTTCACACGCCGAGTGGTACGTGTTTTATGAGGCGGCTGTTGCCTGGCGGTCATGCAGGCTTTCCTCGTCCCGCCATCGACCGCCGTTGATCACCGTGCTTCGCGGCTCCTGACAACGGCCGCGCACACCGCGCTGTCCGGTTTTGCCGAGCGCGACGAGCCCCTCCGTCCGGAGTCGACCGGGCACGTGGATCCGGTGCGGGTGCGCCGGACTCCTGCTCAGTCGTAGACCTGCTCGCGAAGTCGTCGGGCCGTTCAGTTGCTGATCCGTCCCTGGTGAGCCGTCCGGCCGAGGCCCGCTCGCCCGCGGTCTCGCCGGGGCGGTCAAGGCGCAGGCGGCTCCATGAAGCCCTAGATGTATCGCGTAACGATCTGAAGGAACGTGAGAGTGGAACAGACCATGATGACGGTCCGCCTGTTCGAACATGGCGGGCCCGAGGTGCTCAAGTACATAGAGGCGCCGATTCCCGAGGTCGGCCCCGACGACATCTTGATGCGCGTGCACGCCACGGCCGTCAACAGCTGGGATCTGCGGTACCGCGCGGGCAACTTGCCGCAGCCTCTGCCGGGACGGCCGCCGTGGCCTCTGCCGTTCCAGCTCGGCCGGGACGCGGCCGGTGAAATCGTCGCCACCGGCGAGAACGTCACCAGGTGGCACCCCGGCGACAGGGCGGTGCAGCTTCCGCACCCGCCGTGCCGTAATTGCGCCCTGTGCGTACGCGGGCTCGAAAACCTGTGCGTCGACACCGCCTACCCCGGACACCAGGTCTTCGGCGGATACGCCCAGTACGTCGTGCGTCGCCAGGACGCGATCCTGCCCATCCCCGACGGCATCGACTTCGAGACAGCCGCAGCCACCATGTGGACCTACACCACCCCGCTCAACTGCGCGCGGCAAGCACCCGTCGGTCCCGGCGACACCGTGGTCATCACCGGCGCCAGCGGCGGAATGGCGATCGCCTGCGCACAACTGGCGAAGCTGAGCGGAGCCACCGTCATCGGCACCACCACCAAGCCGGACCGCGACGAAGCGCTCGGCAAGCTCGGCTACGACCACATCCTGCACTCCACCGATCTCCGACTGCCGACACAAGTCAGGGAGCTGACGCACGGTCTGGGCGCCGACGCCGTCTGGGACTGTGTCGGCGGCAACGACTTCTTCAGGCTCTCCCTTTCCTGCACACGGCTCGGCGGCACGGTCATCGTCCTGGGCACACCGACCGACCAGGGCTCCCGGCTCGAGCTGGACGCACTCGCCCTCATCGGCCGGCAGGTGAGGATCGCCAGCGTGCGCGGCGCGACCCTGCGGGACCAGCAGCTGTGCCTGGAGCTGCTGGCAGACGGAAAAATCACCCCGATCATCGACCGGGCCTACCCCCTGGCAGAGGCGGCCGAGGCCCACTCATACCTGGCAAGCCAACGACAGACCGGCAAGGTCCTCCTCCTGCCCTGACACCCCGGCGATCACTGACCCCCGGCAATCACGGACGGCTGACCAGTTCACCGAGGGAGATCCACAGAGCCCTGTGCGACGGCTGACCGGCACGTCCCGACACGCCCGTCACGTGCTGGGCGCAGCCGCCTCTTTCGCGTCCAGGACCAGCACCGCGACGTGCAGGGACGTCCGCTGCAGGCCTGACTCCAGGTCGCAGCCGAGGAGCCGTTCGATGGTGTGGAGGCGCTGGTAGTACGCCTGCCGGGACATGCCGGCCCGCTTCGCGGCGACCGACTTGTTCCCCGCCGCCGTCAGATAGGCGCGCAGTGCGGGGAGCAGGTCGCCGCTGTTGCGGTCGTCGTGCTCGATGAGGCGGATCAGCTGCCGTTCCGCGTACCGCTGGAGGCGGGTGTCCTCCCTCAGCACGCCCAGGAGTTCGGGGAGTTCGACGTCGGCGGGTACGTAGAACCAGCGCTCGGGTGAGGCGGGCGTGATGGCCTCGGCCGTCTGCTCGGCCTCCTGCCACGACCGGGCGATTCCGGAGAGGTCGGTCACGCCGGGGCCGACGGCGACTACGGCCTCCGGGCCGAGTTCCTCGCGCGCGAGGCGGCCGATCCGCTCGG
>KL569160.1:26420-27177 GCA_000715635.1 Streptomyces violaceus
CGCCGATCCGGCCCGGGGCCGTCTCACCGGTCAGGGCACGGATGCCGGTCTGCGCCGCGCCTTCGCGATCCGTTCGTCGAGGTGCTCGTCGTGGCCGGTGTGCGTGTGGCGGATGACCACGGCGAAGAGGCGGTGTCCGAAGGCCGGCAATCCCAGGGCCTCGGCGCGGGCGCGTGCGTCGGCGGGGGAGCGGAAGCGCCTTTCGTACAGGTCCCGCAGCACGGAGCGGTGGGCCCGGCGCTCCCACCAGGCCGGCCCGGCCAGGCGCGCCATGGTCAGTGCGACCGCCGCACGCTCCAGGACCAGGACGTGTTCCGGGTCGGGCTCCGCGTTCAGCCGGCCCTCCAGCAGGACCAACCGTCCCCACGGCCCGTGGGGGTCTTGCACGGGCGCGATCAGCCACCCCTCCGGGCCGCTCGGCGTGATCTTCTCCAGGGTCGGCGCGGCCCGGGAACGCCGGGACCAGGCCGACACCACGGGCTCGTACGGCCGACCGAGCAGTTCGCACATGAGGACCCGGTGGGTGAGGTCCTCCAGTACCACGGGGGCGCCGGTGAGCTCCGCGGTGGTGTGCACCAGTTCCTCGGGGCCCGCGCCCCGCAGCGTCAGGGCGGTGAAGATGTCCTGGATGTCCCTCCCGCGACGCAGCAGTGCCCCCTGGCCGTCGAGGATGAGCGCGTGCACCGTCTGCGTGACGTCGATGAACCGGACGCCACGGGCCAGCTCGACCAGCGGCACCTCACGGGCACGGCAGGCT
>KL569160.1:27417-33640 GCA_000715635.1 Streptomyces violaceus
CAGTTCCGGTACCGGTGACCGAGTTCCACGATCAGGCCGGCCGCGCCGACATCAGCGAGCTGGTCGACGTAGTCACGCAGCTCGGAAGCATCCTCGGGGTACGGCATGCCGGTCGTCAGCACCAGTTCACCGCCCTCGAGGAAGTCGGCGGGATTGAGCAGTTCGGTGACATGTACCCAGCGCACCGCACGGTTGAGGTGTGATGCACCGGCCAGGACGCGCGGCATCCCTTCGACGAGTACAGGCAGTCGCAGAACCTCCTCGATGGTGAGGAAATGCCCGGTTGCGGGACGTCTGGGCGGCATAGGGGGTGCTTTCTCACGGGGGGTCGGGGGTCACCTTCGCACCGGCCACTCACCGTGACAAGAGGGGGGAGCGCTCTTTCCGAAGCTTGTCCGTCGCCGTGACAGACCGTCTCAAGAAGGCCCCAAGGCGGAACAGAGTGTGGGTTGACCTGCGTGTTCACCCGGGTCGAGAGTGAACGCCATCCCCAGCGGGACACGGACGGGAAGCGTCCGCTCAGTGTCCGCACGGTGCTGGGACACGACTGCCACCCAGGCCGCACCCGGCGAAAGGAGCCACCTCATGCGCATCTCGAAGCGCGTCGCCGTGATCGGTGCCGGCAGCATGGGCAGCCAGGTCATGTGGCGACTGGCCGCCCGGGGAGCCGAGGTCATCGGCTACGACCGCTATGCGCCGGGGCACGACCGCGGCGCGGCCGGGGGCGAGACCCGCATCTTCCGCGCCGTGCACCTCGGTGACCCCGGGTACATTCCGCTGCTGGGGCTCGCCGACCGCATGTGGGACCGGCTCCAGCGCGAAACCGGCTTCTCGCTGCGACGCCGCAGCGGATGCCTGGTGATGGGCGAAACAGCGTCGCCGTCCATGCGCCTCCTCCTCTCCGCCAGCTCCACCCACAGGCTGGATCACGAGGTACTGGACAGGGAGGAACTCGCCCGCCGCTACCCGCAGCACCGCCTCCCGGACGGGCACACCGCCGTCCTCGACCGGATGGGCGCCGTCATCAGGCCCGAGGCGTCGGTCCAGGCCGCCGCCACCCGCGCCGAGCAACTGGGCGCCCGGCTGCACCGCTACACCCCGGTGCGAGAGGTCGCGCCCGCGGCAGGCGGCGGGGTGCGCATCGTCACGGATCAGGGCACGGACCACGTGGATACCGCTGTGGTGACCGTGGGCCCCTGGATCAACACCCTGCTCCCGGACCTTCCGCGGACGGTCGACGTCCGCCGGCTGATCAGCTCCTGGCACCTCCCCACCCGCCACGACTGGTTCGCCGGCGGCGCCCCCGCCTTCGTACGCAGCACACCTCACGACTGCTACGGACTTCCGTCGCCTGACGGCATCTCCGTCAAGCTGGGCCTCTCTCTCGCACGCTATCTGCCCGTACCCGACCCCGAACTTCTCGACCGCACGGTCCGTCCGGAGGAACTCGCCACCTTCCGCGAGCTCATCGGCGAGCTGATGCCGGACCTGAACCCCGACCCCATCAGGCTGTCGGTCTACATGGAGGGCTACACGGAGTCCGGCAACCCGCTCGTCGGTCATCTCCCCGGCGAGGACGACATCATCGTCATGGCCGGATTCTCCGGCAGCGGCTTCAAGCTCTCGCCCGCGATGGGTGAGATCGCCGCCGACCTGGCCCTCGACGGCACCACGGACCATCCCATCGGCTTCCTGGCACCGGCCGAAGCCGGCGCCGTCTGACCCGACGTCACCTCGCCCACGCCATGGGGAAGTCCGTCACAGATGTGCCGGAAAAGTAATGACAAATACTGAACCACGCCCTGTTCCTGCAGCACAGAATTGGAGCTCTTCCATGAGCGAACCCTCGTTCCGTCCGAAGTACGTCTCGTTCGACTGCTACGGCACCTTGATCGAGTACCCGATCACCCCCATCACGCGGGAGCTCGTCGGCGACCAGATCCCCGCCGCGCAGTGGGACCAGTTCGTACGGGAGTTCCGCGGCTACCGCTACGACCAGGTCCGCGGCGAGTACTACTCCTACGAGCAGGTGCTGCAGGACTCCTTCGAGCGGGTCTGCCGCAAGTGGGGTCTGAAGGCGGCCCCGGACGCCGGCAAGCGGTTCGCCGACGGCGTCCGCAGCTGGGGGCCCCACGCCGACGTGCCGGAACCGCTGAAGAAGATGGGCGAGCACTACAAGCTGGTGATCTTCTCCAACGCCGACGACTCCTTCCTCGAGGAGAGCGTGCCCCGGCTCGGCGCGGACTTCCACGCGGTCTACACCGCGGAGCAGGCCGGCTACTACAAGCCCCGCTACGCCGCGTTCGAGTACATGCTCGACCAGCTCGACGCGTCCCCCGAGGACTTCGTGCACGTCTCCTCGCACACCCGCTACGACCTGATGCCGATGCACGACATGGGCTTCCGCAACCTGATCCTCCTGGACCGGGGCTACGACCCCGTGACCCACGGCTACGACTACGTGCCGGTGAAGTCCCTGGACGAGCTCAACCGCATGCTCGGCATCTGACCTCCCACCCTCTCCGTCCGGGACCCGTGCGTCCCCGCAGCACGGATTCCCCGTACCCCCAGCGATCTCCAGGAGGCTCTGCCATGGAAGACAACCGGATAGGACGCAGAACCGTACTCCGCACCGCAGGTGCGCTGGCCGCTGCCACGGCAGTGACCGGATGCGGCACCCTCATGGGCTCCGGCGGAAGCCGCGGCTCATCGGGTGGCGGCGGCAAGAACAAGATCGTCGTCAGCAACACCGGTGGCGCCTACAACGACGCTCTGACCAAGGCGCTCTACGAGCCGTTCGCCAAGGAGACCGGCATCACGGTCACCACGGTCAACTACCAGTCCGCGCAGATCATCGCCCAGGTCAGGCAGGGCCGGCCGCAGGTCGACCTGATGGACAACACCCTGCTGATCTTCCAGAAGATGGCCCGCCTGGACTGTCTGGAGGCGGTGGACTACGACCGGCTGAAGAGCGTCAAGGGCGCCGGGATCGCGGAGCACCAGCTGCCGGAACACGCGGTCGGCAAGAACGTCTGGGCGAGCCTGATGGCCTACCGCACGGACAGTCTGAAGCGCGCGCCGAAGGGCTGGGCCGACTTCTGGAACACCCACTCCTTCGCCGGTCAGCGCTCGTTGCAGAGCGCTGAAGCGGACAACCCGGAGCTGGAGTTCGCGCTGCTGGCCGACGGGGTGCCCCTGGACAAGCTGTACCCCCTCGACCTGGACCGGGCGTTCGCCTCGATGTCACGGATCCGCGGCGAGGTGAAGAAGTTCTGGAACACCGGCGCCCTTCCGGCGGTGCTGCTGGGCCGCAAGGAGGTCGTCATGACCAGCCTGTGGAGCGGCCGCGCGGACGAGCTGATCAAGCAGGGCCAGCCGGTCGCCTACCAGTGGAACGGCGCCCGGCGGCTCACCAACGGCTGGGGCATCCCGAAGGGCGCGGACAACACGGACGCGGCCTACAAGCTGATCGACTTCTCCCTGCGTCCCGAGGTGCAGGCGGCGTTCGCCAAGCTCTTCCCGCAGGGGCCGGTCGTCCCCGCTGCCACCAAGCTGCTCTCGGACGATGTCCTGGCCACGCTGCCGACCTCGCCGCAGAACCTGAAGACCGGGTTCGACACCGATGTGGCCTGGTGGGACAAGAACGTGGAGGCCGTTGCCAAGCGCTGGCGGGAGTGGGCCGATGCCTGAGCGGACCACACTTCTCGCCTCGGCCCTGGCCCCGGGGTCCAACTCACTGACCGGTAAGTCGTTGTCCGTGACGGGGCTGCGGAAGTCCTACAGCGGGACGACGGTGGTCGACGATGTGGACATGGAGATCGCGGCGGGTGAGTTCGTCACCTTCCTCGGCTCCTCCGGTTCCGGGAAGACCACCACGCTGATGATGCTGGCCGGGTTCACCGAACCCGACTCCGGCAGCGTCACCGTCGACGGCCGGGACATCACCAAACTCAACCCCGGAAAGCGTGACTTCGGTTTCGTCTTCCAGCAGTACCTGCTCTTCCCGCACATGACGGTCGCGGAGAACGTCGCCTTCCCGCTCCAGCTGCGCGGAGTACCCAAGGCGGAGATCCGCCGCCGCGTGGGAGAAACCCTGGAGGCGGCGGGCCTGTCGAAGTTCGCCGGCCGCAAGCCGCGTGAGCTCTCCGGTGGCCAGCAGCAACGCGTCGCGCTGTGCCGGGTGCTGGTCTACCGACCGCCGATCGTGCTGATGGACGAACCGCTGGGCGCGCTGGACAAGAAGCTGCGCGACCAGATGCAGACCGAGATCAAGTCCATTCAGCGTGAACTGGGCCTGACCGTCGTCTACGTGACGCACGATCAGGAGGAGGCGCTGGTCCTGTCGGACCGGATCGCCATCATGAAGGACGGCCGTATCGAGCAGTTCGACACCCCTCGGGGTCTGTTCGAGCGCCCCTGCACGCCGTTCGTGGCGGATTTCCTGGGCGCCGCCAACTTCCTCACCGGCAAGGTCGAGGACGGTGGGGGCGACGGCTGCACCCGGGTGCGCCTGGACACCGGCGGTCTGCTCACCGCCCGCGCCCACCCGTGTGTGCCCGGGCAGAGCGTGCGCGCCGCGGTGCGCCCGGGCAGGCTGCGCCTGGTCAGCGCCGAGGAGGGCTGTTGTACCGGCACGGTCGAGACGGCCGTCTACGTGGGCTCGCTCACCCGGATCACCGTCCGCCTGGACGGCGCCGCTCCGGCAACGCCGCCGCTGCGGATCGAGACCGCCGGCGTCCCGCCGCGCACGGGCGAACGGGTCTGTGTCACCGCCGATCGTGACGATGTCAGTGTCTTCGACGCCACGGACGGGGGGTGAGCCGTGGCCGGCACCGCTGTCGCACCTGCCAAGGTGCGTGTGAAGACGTCCGAGAAGCGCGGGCACCGCTCCCGCATCGCCCTGGTCAACGCCGTCCCCGTCACGGTGTTCCTGCTGGTGCTGTTCGTCTACCCGATCATCGGGGTGCTCTCGCTGAGCCTGGAGGGCGACAGTGGCGGCTTCACGCTGCACTGGTACACCGACGCGCTCAGCGGCGTGAACCTGTCCGTGCTGCTCTCCACCCTGCGGATCTCCGCGGAGACCGCGCTGCTGAGTCTGCTGGTGGGTTTCGGCCTGGCGCATGCCATCGCCCGGATGCGGCCCGTCTTCGCCGCGCTGGCCATGCTGATCGTGGTCGTGCCGCACTTCATCAGCGCCCTGGTGCGCACCTACGGCTGGATCATCATGCTCGGTGAGCACGGCCTCATCAACAGCCTGGCCACCTCCGTGCACGCCCCGGGCGCGCCGTATTCGCTGCTGTACAACGAGACCGGTGTGGTCATCGGCACCACCTCCGTCATGCTCCCCTACACCGTCCTGGTGCTGCAGGGCGCGATGCGGGGCGTAGACGGGCGGCTCCTGGCCGCGGCAGCAGGCTTCGGCGCGAGCCGCCTGACCATCTTCCGCCGTATCTACCTGCCGCTGGTGGCGCCCGGTATCGGCACCGCCGGGCTGCTCAGCTTCATCCTGTGCCTGGGCTACTACATCACCCCGGCCCTGATGGGCGGCGACAAGCAGACCGTGGTCGCGGCGCTGATCGATCAGCAGGTGATGAAGCAGGACCAGTGGAACTCCGCCGCCGCCTTCGGCGTGATCCTGCTGCTGCTCACCTTCGCCGGCCTGGGCGTGCTCGGCCTGGCCAAGCTCCGCCGCACCAGGGCACACGCACGAAGGAGCGGCTCATGATGGAACTGCCCCCCACTCGGGCCGGACACGTCGGCCGCGCCCTGAGCGCCACCGTCATCCTGCTTTTCCTGGCGATGCCCATCGTCATCATCCTGGTCACCTCCTTCGGCGCGGACGGCATCGGCACCTTCCCGCCCGAGCAGTACAGCACCCGCTGGTACGAGCAGGTGGCCGCACCCGGCGGCAACTGGGCCACCTCCATCGCCCTGTCCAGCCTGGTCGCCGCCCTGACCACCGTGTTCTCCCTCATCCTGGGCGTCACCGCCGCCACCGCGCTGGCCCGTGGCCGGCTCCCGCTGCACGCGGCGGTCTACGGACTGGTCCTGGCCCCGATGCTCATCCCCCAGGTGGTCATCGCACTCGGCCTGTTCCTGTTCTTCGAACCGGCCGGCATGCTCGGCAGCCCCCTGGCCATCGCCCTCGGCCACACCGTGCTCGCCGCGCCGATCGCGATCCTCATCATGATCTCCACCCTGAAGGGCATCGACGAACGGCTCC
>KL569160.1:33869-39342 GCA_000715635.1 Streptomyces violaceus
GCGCCAGCCGGATGACCATCGCCCGGCGCATCACCTTCCCCCTGGCCACCCCCGGCCTGATCGCCGCAGCGGTGTTCTCCTTCATCACCAGCTTCGACGAATTCTTCATCGCCCAGTTCCTGTCCACCCCCGACACCCGCACCCTGCCGGTGCTGGTCTTCAACGCCCTGCAGTTCGACGTCGACCCGACCGTCACCGCCGTCAGCGCCGTCCTCATCGCCCTGGCCATCCTGGCCCTGGCCCTGGTCGCCCTCGTCCGCAAACTCGGCGGCCACCGCAACGGCCAGAACGTCCTGCCGGTCGAACCCCTCACCTGAGCCTCGCGCCGGCACGGGCCGCGCTACCGCTGACAGCGCCGCCGGCCGGGCCCCTGGTGGCCCGGCCGCGCCTTCCCCGAACACTTTCCCGCAGGAGTCCCGAAATGAAGACGATCCCGTACTGGGTAGAAACCGCTGGGGTGTTTCCCGACCGGTCCGGCAAGCCGCTGACCGAGGACACCGACCTGGTAGTCGTCGGCGCCGGCCTGACGGGTCTGTCCACCGCCCTCCACTCCGCCCGCAAGGGCGCCCGTGTCACCCTTGTCGAGAAGAGCCAGATCGGTTCCGGGGCCTCCGCGCGCAACGGCGGCATGGCCAACCTGGGCTTCACCATCGGCGTGAGCCAGGCCATCCGCCGCTACGGTCTGGAGCGGGCCCGCGAGATCTACAACTCCTACGGCGAGGCCGTGGACACCGTCGAGCGGCTCGTGAACGAGGAGTCCATCGACTGTCAGTTCCGTCGCGTCGGACGCCTGGGCGTCGCGTCCCGCCCCGCGCACTTCGAGAGCAAGAAGGCCCAGCAGCGCGACCTGGCCAAGTACTTCGGACACGAGACCACACTGATCGGCAAGTCCGAGCTGCGTTCCGAGATCGGCTCCGACCTGTATCACGGCGGCCTGCTCGACCCGTTCAGCGCGGCACTGCACGTCGGCCGCTTCGTGCGCGGCATGGCCGAGGCGTGCGAGCGCACCGGAGTCGAGATCCACGAGCGCAACGCAGCGATCGGCGTTCGACGTACCGCAGCGGGCCGGTTCGAGGTCAGCACCGAGCGCGGTGTGATCCGCGCCGGGCAGGTCATGATGGCCACCGACGCCTACACCGACAAGAACTTCCCATGGCTGCGCCGCCAGCAGGTCTGCCTGGGCAGCTTCATCATCGTGACCGAGCCGCTCGGCGAGGAGCTCGCCCGGGACATCATCCCGAAGGCCCGCCTCATCGTCGACTCCAACCAGGTCTGCCACTACTTCCGGCTCACCCCGGACAACCGGCTGCTGTTCGGCGGCCGCGCCCGCTTCGCACCGTCCGACCCCACCTCGGACAAGAAGAGCGGACAGGTCCTGTTCCGTGAGATGTGCGAGATCTTCCCCCAACTCTCCCGGACCAAGGTCGAGTACGTGTGGGGCGGCTCCGTCGGCTTCGCGATGGACCGCATCGTGCACGCCGGGCAGACCGACGACGGCGTCTACTACTCCATGGGATACGCCGGCCACGGCGTGCAGATGGCCACGCACATGGGGCAGGTCATGGCCGAGGTGATGGACGGCCACCCCGAGGTCAGCCCCGTCCGTGACCTGGCCCCGCCCCGCATCCCCCTCTACAACGGCACCGCCTGGTTCCTGCCCTTCGCGGGCGCCTACTACAAGACGCTGGACCGCATCCGCTGACCGGTCGGCAGCACCTCTACCCATAAATGGAGACCCCAAGATGACTGTCGTCCGTGATGTTCCCAAGCAGCTCTTCATCGGCGGTGGCTGGCAGGACGCCGAGTCCGGCCGAACCCTGTCCGTCGACAACCCGGCCACCGGCGAAGAACTGTGCCAGGTCGCCGACGCCTCACCCGCGGACGGCAGACGGGCCGTCGAGGCGGCGGTCGCCGCGCAGGCCGGCTGGGCCGCGACCCCGCCCCGGGTGCGCAGCGAGATTCTGCGCCGTGCCTACGACATCATCATCGCGCGAACCGAGGACCTCGCCCTGCTGATGACCCTGGAGATGGGCAAGCCCCTGACCGAGGCGCGTGCCGAAGTCGCCTACGCGGCCGAGTTCTTCCGCTGGTTCTCCGAGGAAGCCGTCCGCATCGACGGCGGCATGACCACCGCCCCCGACGGCAGGAACCGCCTGCTGGTCACCCGCCAGCCCGTCGGCCCCTGCCTGCTCATCACCCCCTGGAACTTCCCCCTGGCCATGGGAACCCGCAAGATCGGCCCCGCCATCGCCGCCGGCTGCACCATCGTCCTCAAACCGGCCCCACAGACCCCCCTCTCCTCCCTGGCCCTGGCGGAGATCCTCACCGAGGCCGGCCTGCCCGAGGGCGTGCTGAACATCGTCGTCACCTCGGACGCGGCCGGCGTCGTCGAACCCCTGCTGCGCGGCGGACAAATCCGCAAACTCTCCTTCACCGGCTCCACCCAGGTCGGCCGCATCCTCCTGGCCCAGTGCGCCGACACCGTCATCCGCACCTCCATGGAACTGGGCGGCAACGCCCCTCTCATCGTCTTCGACGACGCCGACCTCGACACCGCCATCGAAGGCACCATGGTGGCCAAGATGCGCAATATGGGCGAGTCCTGCTGCGCCGCCAACCGCATCTACGTCCACACCTCCATCGCCGACGAGTTCGCCACCCGCCTCGCCGCCCGCATGGCCGCCCTGAAGGTCGGACCCGGCACCGAACCCGGCACCGACGTGGGCCCCCTCATCGACACTGTCGGCCGCAGCAAGGCCCACGACCTGGTCCGTGACGCCGTCAAGCGCGGAGCCAAAGTGCTCACCGGCGGTGAACTCCCCGAAGGGCCGGGCTGCTTCTACCCGCCCACCGTCCTCACCGACGTCACCGCCGACGCCGCCATCAACGACACCGAGATCTTCGGACCGGTCGCCGCCATCCTCACCTTCGACGACGAGGACGAGGCCGTCACCGCCGCCAACGACACCGAATTCGGCTTGGCCGCCTACCTGTTCACCCAGAACCTCGACCGCGCCCTGCGGGTCGGCGAACGCCTCGAAAGCGGCATGATCGGCCTCAACACCGGCCTCGTCTCCAACCCCGCCGCCCCCTTCGGCGGCGTCAAGCAGTCCGGACTGGGCCGCGAAGGCGGACGCGTCGGCATCGACGAGTTCCTGGAATACAAGTACATCGCCGTCCCCGTCGGAGCCTGACATGCCCGACCGACTCGTCGTCCTCTACCGGGGCAACCGACCCCCCGCCACCGGACTCATCGAAAGGCTCACGGACACGGTCTACGCCACCGAGGAGGAACTGCCCTACCTCCTCCCCGGCGCCGACGCCCTCCTGGCCTGGGTCACCATCACCCCCGCCATCCGCGAAGCCTGGCCCGACAACCCCGAGAAGGCACCCCGCTGGGTCCACGCGGCCTCCGCGGGCGTCGACTCCTTTCTCTTCCCCGCCCTCGTCGACGATCCCGGCGTCATCCTCACCAACGCCCGCGGCGTCTACGACCAGCCGACCGCCGAGTACGTCCTCGGCCTGATCCTCGCCCTCGCCAAGGACTTCCCCGGCACCTGGGAGCACCAGCGGCGCCGCGAGTGGCGTCCGCGCCCGAGTGATGGCATCACCGGACGCACCGTGCTGGTCTGGGGCACGGGACCCATCGGACGCGCCACCGCCCGGCTGTTGCGCGCCGTCGGGATGCGGGTCGCGGGCGCCGGCCGCAAGGCCCGCACGGACGACCCCGACTTCGGCACGGTCCACGGTGCGACCACTCGGCCCTCAGCCCTGGCCGAGGCGGACTACGTCGTCCTGGCCGCCCCCCTCACCAAGGACACCCGGGGCATGGTCGACGCGTCCGTGCTCGCCGGCATGAAGCCGGGGGCGCGACTGATCAATGTCGGCCGGGGCGGACTCGTCGACGAGCGGGCGCTCGTCGACCACCTCGCCGCCGGACGGCTCGCCGGCGCAGCCCTGGACGTCTTCGGCCAGGAGCCCCTGCCTGCCGAATCACCCCTGTGGGACATGCCCGGCGTGATGATCTCCCCGCACACGGCGGGCGAGACCACCAGCGAGCGGGAGGCTCTCGTCGAGGTGTTCCTCGACAACCTCACTCGCCACATCGAGGGTCGGCCCCTGCGCAACGTCGTCGACAAGCGGCGAGGGTACGTGGTCGACGAGACGCACCCGGCCTGAAAGGCGAGGAGCAAGCGCCCTGGCCGGGGGACTCCATGTGCCGGGGCGCCGTGCTACTCGCCTTTCCCGCGTCCCAGCACGCTGCCGGTCACGGCCAGCACGGACAGCACCGCCAGAGCGGCGGCCGGGCCGAGCACGGTCCAGGGGGCCAGTTCGGCGTACGGCTGGTTCTCCGACAGGAGCCGGCCCCACTCGGGGGTGGGCGGCTGTTCGCCGAGGCCGAGGAAGCCGAGCGAGGCGAGGACCAGGACGGTGGTGGGCAGCCGGAGCAGGGCGTTGCGCAGGAGAGCCGGCACCACCGCGGGGAGCAGGTGGCGGCGCAGCAGGTGCGGCCGCCCCGCCCCGAGCGCGACGGACGCGGCGATGTGACCGCTCGCGCGTTCCTGTTCGAGCAGCGCGGCGGTCTGGGCGGCGTAGGGGCTCCAGCCGACCGCGCAGACCGCGCAGGCCGCGCCCCACACCGACGGTCCGGTCACGCCCGCGATCAGCAGCCCCGCGAGGACGGCGGGCAGCGTCGACACGACCTCCGTCGGACCGGCGCTCGCCCGCGGTGCCATGCCCAGCAGGAGTCCGATGACGGCGCTGAGCGTGGTCACGGCGAGGGCGACCCCCGCCGTGCGCACCGCCCCGTGGCCCAGCCGGGCCAGCAGATCCCGCCCCAAAGCGTCGGTGCCCAGGGGGTGTTCGAGGGACGGGGACAGCAGCCGCGCCATCGTGTCGACCTGCAGGGGGTCGCGCAGGAGGCCCGCGGTGACCAGGGCCACCAGGGTCAGCGCACAGGCCGCGGTGATCCAGCGCAGGGAGCGCGGCGGAGTGAGCGGGGGCCGGTGCAGCGCCGGCAGGGCGCCGTCACGCAGGGGACGGCCGAGGAGCGCGTGGCGCAGGGCGTTGATCAGGACGCCGGCGCTCACGCCGAGCAGGATCAGGGCCAGGGTCGCGGTCTGCAGCACCGGGAGGTCCTGCGCGACGGCGGCCTCCAGGGCGAGTCGGCCGAGCCCGGGGATGTTGAAGATCTTCTCCACGGCGACCGCGCCGCCGACCAGGGCGACGACGGTCGGCAGCAGTTGCGGCAGCATGCCGGGCAGGGTGCGGCGCAGCGCGTTGCGGGCGATGTGGCCGGGCGGGAGGCCGACGGCGTACGCCGTGCGCGCCCACGGTTCGTGGAAGGCGGCGGGCAGTGCCTGGTCGAGCAGCCCGCCCAGCATCGCGCCCGACGGGATGCCGAGGGCGAGCGAGGGCAGCACCATCGAGTGCGGCCCCTCCCAGCCGCTGGACGGGAACCACCCCCACCACC
>KL569160.1:39637-39967 GCA_000715635.1 Streptomyces violaceus
TGTGTATAAGAGACAGGGGAGCCGAGGAACACCGTGCGGGCGCACACCAGCGCGGCCACCACGGCGGTGACCAGGAACGCGCCCATCATGAGCGTCAGGGACACCGACAAAGCGGTCCCCACCTGCGGCATGACGGCTTCACCGGACACCCACGAGACGCCCGCGTCCCCGCGCGGCAGACCCCCCAGCCAGTGCGCGAGATGGACGAGCGGCCCCTCGTCCAGACCCAACTGCTCCCGTACGACGGCCAGTTCGGCCGGTTTCGGGTTCTGGTCGGCGGAGCGGGCCCCCTGTCTCTTATACACATCTCTGAGCGGGCTGGCAAGGCAG
>KL569160.1:40073-40800 GCA_000715635.1 Streptomyces violaceus
AGCCGGGTCCGCGCCCGACAGCCACGGCAGCAGGGCCACCGCCCCGAGCAGCGCGACTGCGGCGAGCAGACGGCCCGCCGCCGCCGGCCAGAGGGCCAGGCGGGCGGCCGGGGCGTGGGCGACGCTCATGCGGGCTACTTGACGCGCGTGTCGACGTCGACGAGAGAGCGCTCACGCGGGTCGAGGATCACGCCCTCGACATCGGGCGCGATGCCCTGCACGGCCTGCTCGTGGACCAGCGGCAGCACGGCGTCGGTGCGCAGGATCTCCGCCTCCGCCTTCATGATCTTGTCCTGGCGGCGCTCCGTGTCGCGCTCGGCGGCTGCGGCCCGGATGGCCTTGTCCACCGCGGCGTCCTTGAGGCCGGGGATGTTGTAGACGCCCTCGCTGGTGAAGTCGCTGGCGAGGTAGTCGACCGCGTCACCGGTGTCGAGGAGCGTCACCCGGGAGAAGACCAGGGCGTCGTACTTGCCCGCGAGGAGGTCGGCCTCCATCTGCGTGTACTCGCGCACGTCCTGCTTCACCCTGAACCCGGCCTTCTCCAGCTGCTGCTGGAGCACGGTCGCGGCCTCCGGAAGCTCGGCCCGGTTGGTGTAGGTGGCCAGCCGCAGGGTCCTGCCCTCGGTCTTTGACCTCACCCGCGCGCTGGTCGCGGCCTCGGCGCGGCCGGTCACCTTCACACGCCGGTCGGCGGCCCAGGGCACGGCGGGCCCGAACAGGCCCTCGG
>KL569160.1:41015-41443 GCA_000715635.1 Streptomyces violaceus
GGTCGGCGTAGCCGCCGAAGACGGAGTCGACCAGCGCGGAGCCGTCGACGGCCGTGCGGGCGGAGGCGCGCAGGGAGGCGTCGGTGAACAGGCCGCTGCCGGTGTTGAGGATCAGGCTGTCGGTGCGCACGGACGGCACCTCGTGCCGGGTGCCCTCGGTGAGCAGCTTCGCCTGGGCGGTGGGGATCCACTCGGCGATGTCGGCCTCGCCGCCGCGCAGGGCGTTGGCGCGGGCCGTGCCGTCCGCGATCCAGCTGACGTCGATGCCCGGCGCCTTCGCCTTGCCGCCCCAGTAGTCGTCGAAGCGGGTGAGCGTCGCCTTGGCCTTGCCGCTGAGCCGGGTGATCTCGAACGGCCCGGTGCCGGTGCCGACCGGGCTGACGGCGCCGTCCTTCGCGTACGCCTTCGCCGACAGGATCGCCAGCGCG
>KL569160.1:41651-44144 GCA_000715635.1 Streptomyces violaceus
CAGCGGCAGCACCGGGTCGGGCGACTTGGTGGTGAGGGTGACGGTGTCGGCGTCCTCGGCCTTCGCGCTGAGGGCCACATCGCTCAGGACGCGGGGCTTGGGCTTGGCGCTGCCCGCGTGGTCGAGCGCGTCGACGACGGACTGGGCGGTGAGTTCGGTGCCGTCCTGGAAGGTGGCCTTGCGCAGTTCGAAGGTCCAGCTCGTCTCGCCGTCCTGCTTCCAGGACTTCGCCAGCGCGGGCTTGGCCGTGCCGTTCCTGTCGAGGGCGGTGAGGCCCTCGGCGACGGACAGCTTGCTCAGCACGGTGGCGTCGTTGCTGTACGGGGACAGCGCCTGCACCGGTGGTACGGCCAGGGCGACCCGCAGCCGACCGCCCGATCCCGCTCCGGCGCCGTCGCCGCTGTCGCTCGGTGCGAAGCAGCCGGCCAGCAGAGGGGTGAGAGCGAGTACCGCTATGAGGCCGCGGGAGGTGGTGCGCATGTCGAGTCCTGTCGTGCGGGAGGCCGGGCATGCCGCTGCGGCCCGGTGAGGGCTTGATCGGCGGCCACAGCCTATAAGGGGAGCCTTACCAAACCTTTAGCCGGGTGGGTGAAATCTCAACGACTGGACAATCCTGTGGGTGTTCTCGCGGTGTCGACCTGTTGTTCGAGCTGTGTCATCGTGGGCGCCGGGCGGAGGTGAGTCCATGACCGGCGCGGACCCGGGGCTGTTCACTCCCGATTCGGTGACCTGGCAGATGCACGGCGACCCGATGATGTGGATCGCCGGCATCCGGGCGCTCTACCTCCAGGCCCTGCACCCGCGCGCCGTACGCGGAGTCATGCAGAACTCCGACTTCCGCCGTGACGCCTGGGGCCGGCTGAGGCGCACCGCGAACTTCGTCGGCACCACGACGTACGGCACCACCGAGGCGGCCGAGCGGGCGGGCACCCGCGTCCGGAAGATCCACCGCATGCTGACGGCGACCGACCCGGACACCGGCGAGCGCTACGGCGTCGACGAACCCGACCTGCTCCTGTGGGTCCACTGCGCCGAGATCGACTCCTATCTGCACGTGCTGCGCGGATCCGGGTTCCGGCTCACCGACGCCGAAGCCGACCGCTACATCGGCGAACACCTGGAGAGCGCACGCCTGGTGGGACTCGACCCGGGCACCGTACCGGCCGACCGGGCCGAGCTGGCCGCCTACTTCGAGAAGGTGCGACCGGACCTGGCCGCCGGACCCGAGGCACGCGAAGTGGACGACTTCCTCCTCCACCCGCCGACGCACCCGCTCCTGGTACCGGTGCGCGAGGTGCTGTGGCGGCGCGTGGCACAACTGGCGTACGCCTCTCTGCCGCCGTACGCCCACGAGTTGTACGGCAGACCGGCCCCCGCACCCGCCACCGCCACCCGGCAACTGCGCCTCACCGGCCTCCTGTTGCGCCGGGTTCCCGCACGTCTGCGGTGGCAACTCCCGCCCAAACACATCCTGTGCGCCATGGCGAGGCTCGGCCCGGACGCGCGCCCGGCACCGTACAAACTCGGACGATAGGCCGCCATACTGAGTGGGCCAGTGGGAGGAGCGAGCGAACAGCTACCGGGGGGAGCGTCGCGCGACATGGGGGAGACCAGGCTCATCCACGGCCGATACCGGCTGCTCGATCTGATCGGGCGCGGCGGTATGGGGGAGGTGTGGCGGGCACGGGACGAGTCCCTTGGCCGGCACGTCGCCGTCAAGTGCCTCAAACCGCTGGGCCCCAACCACGACCACGCCTTCACCCGCGTGCTGCGGGAGCGGTTCCGGCGAGAGGCCCGGGTGGCCGCCGCGCTCCAGCACCGGGGCATCACCGTCGTGCACGACTTCGGCGAGTCCGACGGCGTCCTCTACCTCGTCATGGAGCTGCTGGACGGCCGCAATCTCAGTCAGCTCCTGGAGGACAACAAGGGGCATCCGCTGCCGGTCGCCGACGTGGTGGAGATCGCCGAGCAGGTCGCCGCGGCCCTCGCGTACTGCCACGAACAGAACATCGTCCACCGCGACCTGAAACCCGCCAACATCGTGCGGCTCGGCGACGGCACGGTGAAGATCTGCGACTTCGGCATCGCCCGGCTCGGCCACGACATCGGCTTCACGTCCCGGCTGACCGGCACCGGCATCGCCATGGGCACCCCGCACTACATGTCCCCGGAGCAGATCAGCGGCACCGAGGTCGACCAGCGCAGCGACCTGTACTCCTTCGGGTGCGTGCTCTACGAGATCGCCACCGGCGTACCGCCGTTCGACCTCGACGACCCCTGGGCGATCCTCGTCGGCCACCGGGACACCCCGCCCCGGCCGCTGCGCGAACACCGCCGCGAAGTGCCCGAGTACCTGGAGAGCATCGTCCTGGACCTGCTGGCCAAGGAACCCGGGCACAGACCCGACGACGCCCGCGAGCTGGCCCGCCGGATCAGCATGCACCGGGCCGCGCCGGCGTATGTCCCGACCGTGCTGGCGGCCCGTCCCGCGCC
>KL569161.1:0-1601 GCA_000715635.1 Streptomyces violaceus
GCCGCCGGGCTCCCCTACCGTCGCCGTCGCCTCAGCCCCCGCAGCCCGAACAGCACGGCGCAGGCCACGGCGACGGCGACGGCGCCGGTCTTGAGGTTGCCGTCCAGACCGTCGCCTCCGGCACCGTCCGAGTCGGCCGAACTGCCGCTGCCGGAGGGCGAACCCGACCCGCCGGACCCGGGAGCGTCCTGCGGCTCCACGGGGCTGTCGGCCCCCTCGGCGCCGTACATGAGCTTCTTCCCGTCGGCGGTGTAGGTGACGGACTCCCCCTGCCCGAGGAACGGCACGCCGAGCCGCTCCTTCCGCTTGATCTTCCCGCCGTTCCAGTCGTACGCGATCGCTCCGAAGTAGCTGCGTACGACGAGGTGTTCGGCGTCCGGGGAGAGCGTGGCGTCGGTGGCCTCCAGGTCGGGGACGGCAGCGACGGGCTTGAAGACGTTCGCCCCGGAGGGGGAGAGTTCGGCCGGCCCCTCGTAGAGGTGCCCGCCCTTCTCGTTCTTGTCGACGATGTAGACGCGGCCGGTCTTCGGGTGCACGACGAGCGACTCGGCGTCCCGCGCGCCGTCGGAGTACTTCACGACGTACTGCGTGGCCCGGACGGTCTGGTCGCGCAGGTTCTTCGGCTCGGGCAGCCGGTAGATCCACACGTACGGCCAGGTGCCGCCGAGGTTGTCGCCGATGTCGCCGACGTAGATCTGGTTGTCCGGCCCGATGGAGATGGCCTCGACATCGCGCGGGCTGCCCACGCCGGCCATGCTGATCGTGGCGACCGTCTCGCCCGTCGCGCTGTCGACGGCGTAGAGGTACGCCCCGTCGTCGCTGTCGTTGTGCGTCCAGTAGATGCCGGGGTGCAGGCGGGAGGCCGTCAGGCCGCTGGACTCGGTGATGCGCGGATCCTTGATCGTGAACTCCTCGTCCCCGTCGGCTGCGGAGGCGGGCACGGCGAAGGCGCCCACGAGGAGAGCCGCGGCGAGGAAGGCGAACGGTCTGCGCATGCCCCAAGACTGCCATCCCGCTCCGCGGTTCATCGGGCACAACGGATCACGGGTAGGAGGATCACATGGGCGCCGGGGTGCCGGGAGGGCCGGGGCGCCCGCGCTCCGCCGGCCGTCACGCGTGGTCCGACTCACACCCCGTCCGGCGGCTTGATCCCGGCTTGATCCTCCATGATGAGCGGATGCTCAGGTTCATGCCCGTAGGTGACTCCATGACGATCGGAAGCACGGGCGACCACACATGGCGCTACCGGATCTGGCAGCACCTGTGCCGTTCCTACGGCGGCCCTTTCACCCTCGTCGGCCCGCGCGAGACGCTCTACGACAAGCTCGACGAGGCCCCGACGTCGTACGCCTACGCCGAACCGGACTTCCCGCGCGCCCATCTCGCCGGCTGGGGCGAGGGCTGGCTGCACATGGCCCCGCTGATCGGCGAGGCGGTGCGAAAGCACCGCGCTGACGTTCTCCTGGTCTCCCTGGGCCTCATCGACCTGGGCTTCTACACGAACGCGGAGCAGACCGCCGAGAACGTCCAGGCCTTCACGGCCGAGGCACGGGCGGCGAACCGGCGGGTGCGGATGGTGTGGCTGCCGGTGACCCCGAACG
>KL569161.1:1739-2819 GCA_000715635.1 Streptomyces violaceus
GCCGGTGACCCCGAACGTGCGGGCCGAGACGGACGCGGCGTTCGCCGGCGAGGTCGCCCGCTTCAACGAACTGCTGGCGAAGACGGCCGCGGACCTCGACGAGCCCGGCTCCCCCATCCTCCTGGCCTCGACCCCGCCGTCGTACGACATCCCCACCGACACCTACGACGGCACGCACCCGGGTACGAGCGGCGAGCACAAGATCGCGGCGGCCTTCGCGGAGGCGATGTACCAGGCGTGGGACCTGGGCGAGCCCTACGAGGCGTGACTCTCGGTGATCTCCTGGACCAGGAACTCCGCGCAGGCCCGGGGCGCCAGGCCGTCCCAGCGCTCATCCTCCTCCCCGAGATAGACAGCCCGCGCATGGGCGAGTACGGGCCGGTGCCCGGCGGGCAGGCGCCCTAGCGCCCACGCGGCCGCCGCGTCCTTGGAGCGGATGTCCCCGGTGGTGAGGGTGGCCCAGATCCGGGCGAGGGTGAGCAGCACGTTGCGGGTGTCGGAGTCCAGCTCGTCCATGAGCTCCGGCACACCGGCGACGACGGCCCGCCGGAGGTCCTCGAGCGGGACGGGATCGAGGAGTTCCGCAGGCGGCGGGCCCTGGAGCGGAGCATCGGCGAGCAGCACCATGGCGAGCAGCGGCGCCAGATCGGTGCTGGGCTCGGAGCTCGGGATCACCCCGCGCTCGTACTCCTCCCGCAGCCAGTCGCCGTAGAGGAAGTCGCAGGTGGGCGGGTAACGCCAGGGCCGCACATCGTCCCGTACGACGACGATCAGCTCGACGCGCCGCCGCCCGCCCACACCGGACACCGTGAGCAACTCCTCGACCAGTTCCCGGCGTTGGTCATACGTCATGGACTCCCGTACGACGGCCAGGACGTCGATGTCGCTGTGCGGGCGCAGACCGCCGAGGGTGGCGGAACCGTGCAGGTAGATGCCGAGAAGGGTGTCGGGGAGGGTGCGGTGGAGGAGCTGGACGAGATGGTCGGTGCCGGGCTGCTCTGACATATGCGCGCTCCCCGGTGTCGTGGTCACCGTGCGTATCGTTGTACTGCGCGGCTGCCCACGTCCATGGGGCGGTCG
>KL569161.1:3027-4633 GCA_000715635.1 Streptomyces violaceus
TGCCAGCCCGCTCAGAGATGTGTATAAGAGACAGGTTCACCGCGACGTGGAAGCACGCTGACGCAGGTACGTGCTTGCCTCGAGCGCACTTCAAGACGTTGGCTTGGTAACCATGAAGTACACGCAGCTCGGACGCACGGGACTCAAGGTCAGCCGCCTCGTCCTCGGCACCATGAACTTCGGCCCGCAGACCGACGAGGCCGACAGCCACGCCATCATGGACGCGGCGCTGGACGCGGGCATCAACTTCTTCGACACCGCCAACGTGTACGGCTGGGCCGAGAACAAGGGCCGTACCGAGAGCATCATCGGCAACTGGTTCGCCAAGGGCGAGGGACGTCGCGACAAGGTCGTCCTCGCCACGAAGGTGTACGGCAACATGGGCGCCGACGGCCCGGCCTGGCCCAACCACGACAAGCTCTCCGCCGTGAACATCCGGCGGGCCGTTGACGCCAGCCTCAAGCGGCTCCAGACCGACTACATCGACGTCTACCAGTTCCACCACATCGACCGGGCCACCCCCTTCGACGAGATCTGGCAGGCGATCGACGTCCTGGTCCAGCAGGGCAAGATCCTCTACGTCGGGTCGTCGAACTTCCCCGGCTACAAGATCGCCCAGGCCAACGAGATCGCCGCCCGGCGCGGCGGGACCATCGGGCTGGTCAGCGAGCAGTGCCTGTACAACCTCGCCGAGCGGCGTGCCGAGATGGAGGTCATCCCGGCCGCGCAGGATTACGGGCTCGGGGTCATCCCGTGGTCGCCGCTGCACGGCGGTCTGCTGGGCGGCGTGATCAAGAAGGAGGTCGAGGGCGGACGCCGTGCCTCCGGCCGGGCGGCCGACGCCCTCGCCGACCCCGCCACGCGCGCGCAGATCCAGTCCTACGAGGACCTGCTCGACAAGCACGGCATCGAGCCCGGCGAGGCCGCGCTGGCCTGGCTCCTCACCCGCCCGGGTGTGACCGGCCCGATCGTCGGCCCGCGCACCGCCGAGCAGCTCGGCTCCGCCCTGCGAGCGGCCGACCTGGAGCTGTCCGAGGAGCTCCTGACCGGCCTCGACGAGATCTTCCCGGGCCCGGGTCCGAGCCCGGAGGCCTTCGCCTGGTAGTCGCGGGGTGGGCTAGCGCCCCTCTTTTTGGGGGCGCGGGGAACTGCGCGACCAGCCCCCACCGGCCCGAGGCCGGAACGCAGCCGACCGCAGTTCCCCGCCCCCTACCTCCCGAGCGCGGAAGCCAGGGCGACAACGAGAAACATCAGCACGAGCACACCGGCCATGATCCGGTTACGGGTTTTCGGGTCCACGGCACCGAGCCTAACCGGCGCCCCCGAGCGCCCACCGACCGACCGCCTCATACCGGGGCTGCTCACCCGGAACCCCCGACGTCGGCAGATTGCTCCGCACCAGCGCCAGCTCGCCCACCGTCCAGGTCCGGCCCGTGAACCCGGCCAGGGCGTCCAGATACGCCCGTACGTCTCCCGCCTCCCGGCTCCTCGCGATCGTCAGATGGGCCTTGTAGCGCCGGTGCTCCCCCATGGGCACCCCCGCCTTCCGCGCCGCCGCCTCGGCCCGGTCGGCCAGCAGCCGCAGGGTCGCCAGGTCACCCTCGGC
>KL569161.1:4811-5434 GCA_000715635.1 Streptomyces violaceus
GCCGCAGGGTCGCCAGGTCACCCTCGGCCCCGGCCCACAGCGCCCGCCCGTGCCCGAACTGACCGCCGCCCCGCACGGCCAGCGGAAAGGCGCCGGTACGGCGAGCGCCCCGCTCCAGCCGGGCCGACAGCTCCGGCACGAGCCCGTCGTCGACCTCCCCGTAGAAGGCGAGCGTGAAGTGCCAGCCGGCCCGACCGGTCCAGCGCATCCCGTCCGCTCCGGGCAGCTTCCGCAACTCGTCCACGACGACGCCGAGTTCGCGGGTCACCTCGTCGGGAGGCAGTACAGCGGCGAAGACTCTCATGGGTCCAGCCTGGCACCATGAGGCCATGGAGATCACCATCAGAGAAGGCGGTCCCGACGACATTCCCGCGATACTCGGGATGCTCGACAGCTGTGTGGAGTGGCTGGTCGCGCAGGGGCGTACGGGGCAGTGGGGGACCAAGCCCCTGTCTCAGAGCCCCAAGACGGTGGAGTCGGTCGGCCGGTACATGGGCGAGGGCAGCGTGTTCCTGGCCGAGGCCGACGGCGTCCCGGCCGCCACCCTCACCCTGACCGACTCGCCCGGCGCCTACCTGTCCGACCTCTCACCGCCCGGCGAACCCGAGCGGTACATCCACTGG
>KL569161.1:5711-6074 GCA_000715635.1 Streptomyces violaceus
CCGCCGCTTCAAGGGCCACGGCCTGGGCAGCGCGCTCCTCACGCACGCCGCAGAGGAGACCCGGCGGGCCGGGGTGGGCCTGCTCCGGGTGGACTGCTACGCCGGCGACGACGGCAAGCTCGTCCGCTACTACGAGGCCAACGGCTTCACCCGCACCGAGGCCTTCACGGTCGGCGAGAACAGGTGGCCGGGCCAGCTGCTGGCCCGGCGGGTATAGAACCCCGCACCGACACCCTCCTACGCCGCCGGAGCCAGCGCCTCTTGCTGCTCCCGGGGGACGAACCGCACCCGCGGGTGCCCGTGGTGCCAGCCCACCGACAGGCGCAGATTGCCGACGCGGGCCAGGATCAGGCCGATCACGGC
>KL569161.1:6264-6579 GCA_000715635.1 Streptomyces violaceus
GATCAGGCCGATCACGGCCGCGGCGGCGGCCGCCACCGCACCGCCGGCCGCCAGGCCGATCCTGGCGCCGTAGGTGTCGGTGATCCAGCCGACTATCGGGGCGCCGACCGGGGAGCCGCCGAGGAAGACCATCATGTAGAGGGCCATCACACGGCCGCGCATGGCCGGGTCCGTGGACATCTGGATGCTGGTGTTGGTCGTGACGTTGACCGTCATGCCGAACAGGCCCAGCGGGACCATGAGCAGCGCGAACATCCACAGCGACGGGGTCGTCGCCGCCACGATCTCCAGCGCGCCGAAGACCATGGCGGCGGC
>KL569161.1:6807-7708 GCA_000715635.1 Streptomyces violaceus
GCGATCAGCAGCCGCAGCCGGGCCGTGCCGCGCCGTGCGGCGAGCAGGGCGCCCGCGACGGAGCCGACCGCCATCAGCGTGTTGAACATGCTGTAGGCGCCCGCGCCCGCGTGGAACACGTCGTCCGCGAAGGCCGAGAGGTAGACGGGGAAGTTGAAGGCGAAGGTGCCGACGAAACCGACCAGGACGATCGGCCAGATCAGCTCGGGCCGACCGGTGACATAGCGCACGCCCTCCCGCAGCTGCCCCTTGCCGCGCGGGGCGCGCTCCACGACATGCAGCTCGCGGGCGCGCATCAGCAGCAGACCGGCAAGCGGCGCGACGAAGGACAGACCGTTGAAGAGGAAGGCGTAGCCGGTGCCGACGCCGGTGATCAGCAGGCCCGCGACGGCGGGGCCGACCAGGCGGGCGGACTGGAAGTTGGCGGAGTTCAGGCTGACCGCGTTCTGCAGCTGCCCGGGGCCGACCAGTTCGGAGACGAAGGACTGCCGGGCCGGGTTGTCGACGACCGTGGCCAGACCCACCGCGAAGGCGGCGACGTACACGTGCCACACCTGGACATGGCCGGTGAGGGTGAGGACGGCGAGGGCGAGGGCGGTGAGGCCCATCGACGACTGTGTGACGAGCAGGGTGGGCCGCTTGCGCAGCCGGTCGACGAGGACACCGCCGTACAGCCCGAACAGCAGCATCGGCAGGAACTGCAGGGCGGTCGTTATGCCGACGGCGGCGGAGGAGCCGGTGAGGCTGAGGACCAGCCAGTCCTGGGCGATGCGCTGCATCCAGGTGCCGATGTTGGAGACGACCTGCCCCAGGAAGAACAGGCGGTAGTTCCTGACCTTCAGGGAGGAGAACATCGAGGACTTGCGGGCGGGCCGGGCGTCGGAGGCGGCGGCGTCGGGGT
>KL569161.1:7918-10698 GCA_000715635.1 Streptomyces violaceus
AGTGGGCGGGGAGTCGTGGGGATCAGGTGCGGGGGCGGAAGCTGCTCCGGGTCCCGAACTCAAAGAATTCGCCTCCTTGCGACGACTGCTGCTTACAGATGCGCGAGCTTCTCCAGCACGGGGGCGGCGGCGCGGAGTTTCGCCCACTCGTCCTCGTCGAGGTCCTCGACCAGGGTGGCCAGGAACGCGTTCCGCTTGCGGCGGCTCTCCTCGAGCATCGCTTCGGCCTGCTCGGTGCGCGTCACGACCTTCTGGCGCCGGTCCTCGGGGTGCGGCTCCAGACGGACCAGCCCCTTCGCCTCCAGCAGCGCCACGATGCGGGTCATCGACGGCGGCTGGACATGTTCCTTGCGGGCGAGCTCGCCCGGCGTGGCCCGGCCGCAGAGGGACAGGGTGCCGAGCACCGACATCTCGGTGGGGCTGAGCGACTCGTCGACACGCTGGTGCTTGAGTCGACGGGACAGCCGCATCACGGCGGATCGGAGGGAGTTCACGGCGGCTACATCGTCGCCATGGCTGAGGTCCGGCATGTTCTTTAGCGTAACTCATTACTCTCGCTAAGGAACACCGAGGACACGCGAGAACGCCCGTGACCCTGGCCACTTACCCGTGACATCACTCATATGGGTGATCCGACAACGGAACGCCACCCGCCGCACCGAACGATGCCGCGACCCTCATGACCATGGGGACCAGCGTGCTCAGCCTGCGAATAGACCACGAACTGCTCGACCGGCTCCGGCACCATGCCGCGAAAAGGGGAATGAGCGTCCAGGACTATGTCGTCCGGACGCTCATTCGAGATGACTTCGACGAACGGTTCCAGTCCGCCGTCGAGGAGACGGAGCGGTTCTACGGAGTCACCTGAGGACCCCGTCCGATCAAGTCAGCCCCAGCGCCGGCATCAGGTAGTAGAACGCGAACACCGCCGCCACCGCGTACATCGCCGTCGGAACCTCCCGGCCCCGGCCGGCAGCCAGGCGCAGCACCACGAAAGTGATGAAGCCCATGCCGATGCCGTTGGTGATCGAGTACGTGAACGGCATCATCAGCATCGTCACGAAGGCCGGGACGGCGATCGTGTAGTCCGCCCAGTCGATCTCCTTGACCGAGCCGGAAAGGATCAGGAAGCCGACCGCGACCAGGGCCGGGGTGGCCGCCTGGGACGGCACCATCGTGGCGACCGGCGTCAGGAAGAGGGCGACGGCGAAGAGGCCGCCGGTGACGACGTTCGCGAGGCCGGTGCGGGCTCCCTCGCCGACACCGGCGGTGGACTCGACGAAGGCGGTCGTGGCCGAGGAGGAACTGGCACCACCGGCAGCGACGGCGAAGCCGTCAACCAGCAGCACCTTGTTGATGCCGGGCATCTGTCCCTGCGCGTCCGTCAGCTTCGCCTCGTCGGAGACGCCCATGATCGTGCCCATCGCGTCGAAGAAGCACGACAGCAGCACCGTGAAGACGAAGAGCACGCCGGTCAGCATGCCGACCTTCTCGAAACCGCCGAACAGACTGACCTGCCCGACCAGCCCGAAGTCGGGGCTGGCAACGGGATTGCCGGGCCACTTCGGAGTGGTGAGCCCCCAGCTGGGCACGTCGGCCACGGCCTCGATGACCACGGCCACCACGGTCATGGCGACGATCGAGATCAGGATCGCGCCGGACACCTTGCGCACGATCAGGGCAAGGGTCAGCAGCACCCCCAGCACGAAGACCAGGACCGGCCACCCATTGAGATGGCCGTCACCACCGAGCTGAAGCGGCACAGTCGTCTGCGCGACATCCGGAATACGCGAAACAAAACCGGCGTCGACCAGCCCGATCAGCATGATGAACAGGCCGATACCGATGGAGATGGCCTTGCGCAGCCCGAAGGGCACGGCGTTCATGACCCGCTCGCGCAGCCCGGTGGCGACCAGCAGCATGACGACGAACCCGGCGAGGACCACCATGCCCATCGCGTCCGGCCAGGACATGCGCGGGGCGAGCTGAAGCGCGACGACGGAGTTCACGCCCAGCCCGGCGGCCAGCGCGATCGGCACATTGCCGATGACACCCATGAGGAGCGTGGTGAGCGCGGCGGTGAGGGCGGTCGCGGTGACCAGCTGACCGTTGTCGAGCTGGTGGCCGTACATGTCCTTCGCGCTGCCGAGGATGATCGGGTTCAGCACGATGATGTAGGCCATCGCGAAGAAGGTGGCGAGACCGCCCCGGACCTCGCGGGACAGGGTGCTGCCCCGCTCGGAGATCCGGAAGAAGCGGTCGAGTGCGCCGTACGTGGGCCCGGCTCCCGGCTGTTCAGGGGCGGGGACCTGGGCGGGAGCCGAGGACGACATGTGTTTGTTGGTTCCTACGAAGAGAAGTGGTCAGACACAAACCGTTTCAGTATGAACATATAACGCCCCGATCGACTATCTCCGCGCGTAGACCTGATCGCCTCGTAAGCTGTCCCCATGGCGAAGTGGACCCCCAGGCACGAGGCGCCGGAGCCCCTGGAGGGCCCCGTGGTCGCCACCATCATCGGCGGCACGATTCTGTGGTTCCTCCTCTTCCTGATCCAGCTCCCCTTCTATGGCTGGTTCGACGACCACGGCCACACGTGGTGGCTGTGGACCTGCCTGGCCGGAGGCGGACTCGGCCTGCTGGGCGTCTGGTACGTCCGCAAGCGCGACGCCGCGATCAAGCGAGCCGCAGCACAGGACCAGACGACCACTCCCCCGACGAACTCGACCCCTTCGGCCCAGTAAGAGGGACCACGCCGCACCCGCACCCGCGTACGGCGA
>KL569161.1:10964-18204 GCA_000715635.1 Streptomyces violaceus
CGGACACCCCCCGACACGGCCCCGACCCCCACCCGGCACCAGGCGCAGACGCGCACCCCCACGCTCCGGCGAGACACAGCCCCACCCCCTCCCTACGCTCAAGAGGAGGCGGCAAACGCCCGGAACCGGTGAGGAGCGCAGCCATGACGATGCACAACAGCGCGGTCGAGGCGGACCGGGCCCTGAAGGCCAAGCACCGGGCGATGTGGGCCCAGGGCGACTACCCGTCCCTGGCCGCCGAGGTCATCCCCGGCCTGGGAGCGGTCCTGGTCGAGGCATGCGGAGTGCGCCCTGGACAGCGCGTGCTGGACGTGGGCGCCGGCAGCGGCAACGCCGCGATCCCGGCGGCCCTGGCCGGTGCGGACGTCATCGCCTCCGACCTGACCCCGGAACTGTTCGGGGCCGGCCGGCTCGCGGCCGAGCAGCAGGGCGCGCATCTCACCTGGCAGGAGGCCGACGCCGAGGCCCTGCCCTTCGGCGACGCGGGGTTCGACACCGTGCTGTCCTGCGTCGGCGTCATGTTCGCCCCGCACCACCAACAGGCCGCCGACGAACTGGTCCGGGTCTGCCGGCCGGGCGGCACCATCGGCCTGCTGAGCTGGACGCCCCAGGGCTTCATCGGCCGGATGTTCGCCACGATGAAGCCGTACGCGCCCCCGCCCCCGCCGGGTGCCCAGCCGCCCCCGCTGTGGGGAGACGAGGGCCATGTGCGCGCACTCCTCGGCGACCGGGTCACGGACGTACGCGCCGAGCGCCGGACCGCCAGGGTCGACCGCTTCGCGACGCCCGAGGCGTTCCGGGACTACTTCAAGGAGCGCTACGGCCCGACGATCACGGTCTACAAGAGCATCGCCGACGACCCCGACCGCGTCGCCGCCCTCGACCGCGACCTGGTGGATCTCGGCCGCGGCGGCGGCCTGGGGACGGACCAGGGCGGGACGGCCCTGGAGTGGGAGTACCTCCTGCTCACCGCCCGCCGAGCGGGCTGACACAGAAGCGCGGCACCAGGGTCCGAAGGCGTACAACTGCCGTACGACCAGGGCACGACGCCCGTCCTCCCCAGGTCGGATCTTCCCCGCATTCGGCAGGTGAAGCGGCAAATCCGCACGTACCGTCGAATGCATGACGCATCTCGACGCGGGTGCCCGGCTCGACTCCGCGCGACCGGCGACGGTCACCTCACCCGTGACCGGCCTGACCGGTGCTCAGGTAGCCGAACGCGTGGAGCGCGGCCAGGTCAACGACGTGCCGGTGCGCAGCAGCCGCTCCACCGTCGACATCGTCCGCGCGAACGTCTTCACCCGCTTCAACGCGATCATCGGCGTGCTGTGGCTGATCATGCTGGTCGTCGCGCCGATCCAGGACAGCCTCTTCGGCTTCGTGATCCTCGCCAACACCGGCATCGGGATCGTCCAGGAGTGGCGGGCGAAGAAGACACTGGACTCCCTCGCCCTGATCGGCGAGGTGCGGCCGACCGTGCGCCGGGACGGGGCCGCCGGTCAGGTAAGCACGTCCGAGATCGTCCTCGACGACCTGATAGAGATCGGCCCCGGCGACAAGGTCGTGGTCGACGGCGTCTGCGTGGAGGCCGACGGCCTGGAGATCGACGAGTCGCTGCTCACCGGCGAGGCCGACCCGGTCGTCAAGAGCCCCGGCGACCAGGTGATGTCGGGCAGTTTCGTGGTCGCGGGCGGCGGAGCGTTCCAGGCGACGAAGGTCGGGCGTGAGGCGTACGCCGCCCAGCTGGCCGAGGAGGCCTCCCGCTTCACCCTCGTCCAGTCCGAGCTGCGCTCCGGCATCTCCACGATCCTCAAGTACGTCACGTGGATGATGGTCCCGACCGCGATCGGCCTGATCATCAGCCAGCTGTTCGTGAAGGAGAACGCCTTCGACGACTCCGTCGCCCGCACGGTCGGCGGCATCGTCCCCATGGTCCCCGAGGGACTGGTCCTGCTCACCTCCGTCGCCTTCGCCATCGGCGTCATCCGGCTGGGCCGCAAGCAGTGCCTGGTCCAGGAGCTGCCCGCGATCGAGGGCCTGGCCCGGGTCGACACCGTCTGCCTCGACAAGACCGGCACCCTCACCGAGGGCGGCATGGACGTCACCGAGCTGCGGCCGCTCCAGGACGCCGACGAGACGTACGTACGACAGGTCCTCGGCGCCCTCGGCGAGTCGGACCCGCGGCCGAACGCCTCCCTGAAGGCGATCATCGACGCCTACCCGGACGGCGAGCACTGGCGCTGCACCCAGGCGCTGCCCTTCTCCTCGGCACGCAAGTACAGCGGCGCCGCGTTCGCCGAGGCCGACGGGGAGACGAGCACCTGGCTGCTCGGCGCGCCGGACGTCCTGCTGCCCGACGACGACCCGGCCCTCGCCGAGACCGGGCGGCTGAACGAGCAGGGCCTGCGGGTACTGCTGCTCGCCCGGGTCGAACGCGACCTCGACGACGCCGAGGTGACCGAGGGGGCGAAGCCCACCGCCCTGGTCGTCCTGGAGCAGCGGCTGCGGCCGGACGCGGCCGACACCCTGAGCTACTTCGCCGACCAGGACGTCCGGGCCAAGGTCATCTCCGGCGACAACGCGGTGTCGGTCGGCGCGGTCGCCTCCAAGCTCGGGCTGTCCGGGACCACCGTCGACGCCCGCCGGCTGCCCGCCGACGAGGACGGCATGGCCCGGGCGCTCGACGACAACACGGTGTTCGGGCGGGTCACCCCGCAGCAGAAGCGGACCATGGTGGGGGCTCTGCAGTCCCGTGGGCACACGGTCGCGATGACGGGCGACGGGGTGAACGACGTCCTCGCCCTGAAGGACGCCGACATCGGCGTGGCGATGGGCTCCGGCTCGGAGGCGACCCGGGCGGTGGCGCAGATCGTGCTGCTGAACAACAGCTTCGCCACGCTGCCGTCGGTGGTGGCCGAGGGCCGCCGTGTGATCGGCAACATCACGCGGGTGGCGACCCTGTTCCTCGTCAAGACGGTCTACTCGGTGCTGCTGGCCGTCATGGTGGTCTGCTCGCAGGTGGAGTACCCGTTCCTGCCGCGCCACCTGACGCTTCTCTCGACGCTGACGATCGGCATCCCGGCCTTCTTCCTCGCGCTCGCACCCAACAAGGAGCGTGCGCAGCCCAACTTCGTACGGCGGGTGATGCGGTACGCGATCCCGGGCGGGGTGGTGGCCGCGCTGGCGACCTTCGCGACGTATCTGATCGCCCGGGAGCACTACACGGGCGCGGGTGCGCTGGACGCGGAGACCAGCGCTGCGACGCTCACGCTGTTCCTGATCTCGATGTGGGTCCTGGCGATCATCGCCCGCCCCTACACCTGGTGGCGCCTCGCCCTGGTGGCGTCGATGGCCGGCGCGTTCCTGCTGGTCCTGGTGGTGCCGTGGCTCCAGCACTTCTTCGCGCTGAAGCTGGTCGGCATGACCGTGCCGTGGATCGCGGTCGGCATCGCGGCGGTGGCGGCGGCCACCCTGGAACTCGCGTGGAGGTGGGTGGACCGCCGCGTTCCCGCTTAGCGCTCGGCTTCGGCCGTGAGACTGCCGCCGGATGTCGTCCGCGGGACCGTTGTGGCTGGTCGCGCAGTTCCCCGCGCCCCTTTCGGGGCGCGTTCTACTTCACGTCGACGAAGTCGCCCGTGGCGTTGACCGCCGGGGTGGTCGTCGTGCCCGCGAAGGAGTAGCGGAAGTAGCCGTCCACGGAGGCCTTGACCGTGGTCTTCAGCTCACCCGTGGAGTTCGACTTGATGGTCTTCACCGTGGTGTAGGTGTTGGAGTTCTTCTTGCGGAACTGCAGCTTCACCGACTGGTTGGTGTAGCCGTGGTACTTGTTGTCGTCCCAGTTGGCGCGGGACAGCTTGCCGGTGACGGTGATGGTCTTGCCCTTCTTCACCGGCTCGGGCGAGGCGTTGACCGTCAGCTTGGAGAAGCGCTGGAGCTTGAAGGAGTTGGTCGGGTCCGTCACCGCGACACCGACCTTGTCCAGGTTCGGCTCGTCCGGGTCCTCGCCGTTGAAGGCGACGGCGAAGCCCGCGGCCTTCCAGGAGCCGGCGTCCTCGTTCAGCAGCGCGAACGGGTCGATCTCGACGGTGGCCTTGCAGTTGGCGACGGTCGCGGAGGAGTCCGTGCAGCTCGCGTCGTTGCTGTCGAAGAAGAAGACCGAGTCCTCGAAGGAGGCACCGCGGTACAGCTCGATGCCCGCGAAGAAGTCGTCCGCGTGGATGTCGACGTCCGCGCCGTGCGTCAGCTTGAAGGAGACGGGCACCTTCACCAGGTTGGTGGTGCCGGCGGAGATGTTCTTGCCGTTGTTGACCTTGACCGAGGAGAAGGTCGCGTTCAGGGCGTACGGCGTGCCATCCGCGGCGGCGGCGAGGGCCGACCGGCCGGAGTCGGCGTGGACGACCGCACTGGCGGCGGCGATGTCCGCGGGAACCTTCGGCTCGGCGGCCTGCGCGGCCGGCACGGCGAAGGCGGAAAGGGCCAGGGCGCCGGTGACGGCGGCCACGGTGGCTCGGATGCGCATGCGTTCTCCAGGTGGAGAGGGGCCCCGGCGCTCGTCGTCGGCTCCTGGGGCCCAAGTGATCGTGGAGTCTGTTGACTCACGTGATCAGATCCACGAGTGATGCGCTTGGTTGTACGACTGGTGAAAAATTTGTGCGGGAGTTTTCACGAGCCGCCGCGGCGTCCCCTGAGACTCAGTCGAACCAGCGGTCCCGCTCCAGTTCCTCTGTCCGGGACGGATCCTCCAGCAGCGCGGCCACCTCGAACCGCCGCGGCCACTGCCCGGCCGCCCAGGCCAGCCCCGCGGCGACACCCTCCAGGGTGGCGGCGTGCAGGACACCGTCGTCGGTCAGCCGCCAGTCGATCTCCACGCCGTCGACGACGAGTTCCTCGTGTTCGACGTAGGAGGACGGGGTCAGCCGGCCGAGCAGCAGCCGCACCGGCTCCGGTACGTCGTGCTCGACGCCCTCGGAGCCGACCTCCCCGGTGACGGACTCGCTCAGCCGCCGCACCTGGAACAGCTCGGCCAGATCGGCGGCGCGGGAGGGGCGGACCGGCAGCAGCGGGACGCCGGAGGTGAAGGGCAGCAGGTCAGGCGAGTCGACGACCACGGCGTCGGCCGCGTCCACGACCTCCACCCGGCCGTCGACGACCGCGCGCAGCTCGTCCGGCAGGGTCACCTGCTCCGGGTCCAGCTCGGCCAGCGCGCCGTAGAGGGCGTGCAGTTGGGCGTCCGCCACCTCGCGCTCGGGCTCGGCGAGCCGGTCGAGCAGCTCGGCGGCGCCGCCGGGCTCGTCCAGCAGCGCGGCGACGGACGTCCGAACCCCCAGCGCGCGCAGCACCTGTTCGTCTTCGAATCCGGTGGCGTCGGCCTCGTCGTACAGCCCGCGCAGCAGCGGGTCGCCGCCGGCGGCGCGCAGACCGGCCGGGCGACGGCCGTCGAGCACCGGGTTCCCGCGCAGCCACCATGCCGTGTACGGCCGTACGACCTCGTGGGTCCCGTCGTGCAGCAGGATCCGCACGGGCTGGACGATCGCGTCCCGGAAGGGCGGCTGCGACAGCAGGGCCAGGGCCTGAGCCCACTTGTCCTCGTCGACCAGGTCCAGGTCCCGTACCGCGATGATCTCCGTCGCGACCGGCGGGACCGGGCTGTCCGGGAAACGGTCGAGGATGTCCTCGCACCACACGTCGACGGCGTCCAGCAGGCCCACGTCGTCGGGCTCGGCGAAGTCACCCTCGCGGGGCTCCAGTTCGTCCGGGTCGAGGACGACGTCGGTGGCGCGGACGAGCGCGAAGTTCGCCAGGACCCCGCAGGCGGCGAGCGGCTGCTCGCCCCACCTGCCGGCCAGCTCGGCGTCCACGGCGGCGAGTTCGCCCTCGCGCATCACCTGGGCGAAGGGGCTGCCGGGGAGGACGAGTTCGCACGCGGGGGCCGGTTCGCCGTCCTCGTCGGGCAGGGCCAGGGCGCCGAGCCAGGGCTCGTCGCCGGGCTCCAGGCCGGCGTCCCGCACCAGCGCGAGCACGGTGTCGGCCAGTTCGTCGGCGTCGAGGGTGTCCTCTTCCCAGTTCACACCGCCGTCGTCGTCCAGGGACGCGGCGACGGCGGCCCGTACCTGCGGGGTGGTGAGCACGGCACGCGGGGTGGCCGGCAGGGCGCCGAGCTTCTCCAGGAGCGGGTGGGCGGCGTCCGGGTGGGCGACCTTCAGACCGAGCCGGGCCAGCACCTCGGGGTCGATGCGGGCGGCCTCCGCGCTGGGCAGGAGGACCTGCCGGGGCCCGATGGTGGTCCTGCCGTCGGCGAGCGGCACCGGGAGCCCGGACAAGCGGTCCGGGTCCACCCCGGCGAGGCTGTCGTAGAGCCGCCGCCACCAGCCGGGGTCCTTCTCGAGCCCGGCCAGCCGGTCGATCACGTCGGTCAGCGGGACACGGGCGACGCCCAGGGTCCGCAGCTCCGCGCGCCGCTCCAGCCCGCCGGGCAGCAGGGTGGGCAGCACCTCGGCGAGGACCCGCACGGTGTCCGCGCCCGCGCCCTCGACGATCTCGGCGTCACGGGGCCGCAGGGAGTCGGGCAGGTCGTCGTCGCCGTCGTGCTCGTGTGGCTCGGCGGCGGGCGGTAGGGACGCCGGGTGGGCGGGCGGGAGAAACTCAGTGCGCGGCAGCCGCTCCAGGATCGCCTGGCGCAGGGCGCCGTCCAGCTCGCCCTTGCCGAGCGGGCCGGGCACGAGGCCGATGATCCCGGCGGTCACCGGCCGCCAGTCGCCGAGGAGTTCGGCGTACGCGTCGGCCGCGCGCTGGACGAGGAAGTCGGTCAGCGGTCCCGGGGCGGCGTGCCGGCGGGTGGAGTCCAGCGGGAACGAGGCGATGAGCAGGGCGGGGACACCGAGCGGCTCGTCGCTCGGCGTGGGGGCGTGCACGACCGGGCTGGTGCGGGGCCGGGCCGGGCTGCCGTCGCTGTCGACGGGCACGGCCCAGGTGACGGACCACCGCGGCCGCAGCCGCTCCTCGACGGGCCGGTCGGCGAGCAGGTCGGGGGTGAGAGGGCCGTGGGCCTCGGTGGTACGCCAGTGGGTGACGCCGTCGCCGGAGTCGTCGATGACGATGAAGGGGCCGTCGGTGCGGCGGGTGATCGTGCGCGGCGTCTCACCGTTGACCTCCACGACGACCTCTTCGAGGCCCGGGAGGGCGAGCAGCAGCGCGTCGTCGACGGCGTGCAGGAGCCGCTCGGCGAGGTCGGCGGCGGGCG
>KL569161.1:18471-25802 GCA_000715635.1 Streptomyces violaceus
AACCCGACGCCGAAGCGCCCGACGGCCCGTTCGTGGCTCTCCCGCTTCGCGGAGGCCCGCAGCGTGGACAGCGACTCCACCCCGGCCGCGTCCAGCGGAGCGCCGGTGTTGGCGGCGACGAGGACCCCGTCGCGGAGGGTGAGCCGCAGTCGTCCCGGCACCCCCGCCCGGGCCGCCGCGTCGGCGGCGTTCTGGGCGAGCTCGACGACGAGCCGGTCCCGGTAGCCGCCGAGGACCAGGTCCTCCTCGGCGTTGGCGTCCTCACGGAACCGGGCGGGGCTGGTGGCCCAGGCGTCGAGGACACCGCGCCGCAGACGCGCGGTACCGAACGGATCGGCCCCCTCGGCGGCGGGCCGCACGAACTTGCTGCTCACGTTGCCGTTCCTTCTCCTCGTCGACGTGAGGAGACGGTACCGCTTGGGGGACGGGGGTGCGCGCGCCGCCCGCCCCTCTCAGCCCCGGGCCGCGTGCGCCACGAAACGGGCCCGGACGGGGTTGGTGGCGACCCCTCCACCGCTTCACCGACTCCGGACGGCACTCGCACGAAACCTTTGGAGTCACATGCCCCGGGCTCGCTCCCTCACGCGAGTGAACGACATCAACTGAGCCCTGCCCATGAGCAGTTGGCTTCTACGCTCACGTCCCCGAGGCGGTCCGCGAGCGCATCGTGAGCTGCGATGACCCCGAGACCCTGCGCCGCCGGCACCGACGCGCCGTGATCGCCCCCCGCTGCCGAGCGGATCTTCTCGGACCTACGAGTGCCCCAGTTCCTCCGTGTCCTCGTCCGCCGTCGCCGCGACCGACCCCGAGTCCGGCGCCGGACGCAGCGGGAACGGGTCGACCCGGGTCTCGTCGATGACCGGGGAGGGCGGCTGCGGGGGACGGGGCATGACCGCGGCCTCGGAGTGGCCGCCGCAACCGTAGGCCAGGGAGACGACCCGCCCGTCGGCCGGGGAGAACTCGTTGGCGCAGACGCCGAAGGCCTGGCCGAGGGAGCCGCCGATCCGGGCCAGGAAGCCACAGCTCACGCAGGCCGCGGGGGCCGCCTGCGCCATCGGGGTCTTGGCGCCGAACGCCTCCTCCCAGCGGTCGGCGGCGATGTGCAGGCCGAAGCGGGAGAGCACCCGGGCGCGGCGCACGCCGAGTTCCTCGGCCACTGCCGCGATCGAACCGCGGGCCGGGACGGCCAGGGGCCCCGCGGTGACGTCCGCGTCCTCGGCTTCCGCCAGGGCTGCCATCTCGTCGGAGACGACGGAGTTCAGCGGGGGCTCGTCCTCGCCGCTCCAGCCGGGCTCCAGACGCAGATCCTCCGCGTCCGTCGGCAGCAGGTCGCCCGGCCCCATGTCGCCGGGGCGCAGCCGCTCGGACCACGGCACCCACTCGGGCGCGAGCACCGCGTCCGGGCCGGGCAGCAGGGCCGCCTCGTCCACCGTGACGATCTTCGCCCGGGACGCCCGGGCCACGGTCACGGCCCAGCGCCAGCCCCGGTACCCGAGCTCCCGGCACTCGAAGAAGTGTGTGACAACGCGGTCCCCCTCGGAGACCGTCCCCACGTGCTCGCCGACGATCCCTGGCGCCGCGGCCTCCTCGGCTGCGGCGCGCGCGAGGTCGACGGCCTCGGCGCACAGACGGTCAGGGGTGCGGCTTCGCGTTGTCGCTGCGCTCACAGGTATCGCTTCTCTCCATACGCCGTCTGACGAGTGCGCCACTCCCAGCGCGGGGGCGGACGGAGCGGACCGGGGGACCGCGTCGACGTCCTTCATCCATTTTGCGGGATGGCTGAGATACGCACGCTACCCTTCCGCCCCACTTCGCGTACACCGACGGTCCCAGGACCGGTCGACCGGACGGTCGCCCGACAGTCACCCCACAGGCCCTATACAAGCGGTAATGGCACTACCCACGGCCTTCTCGGGGCACTATGACGTCGTGGCAGCCGCGAAGACGCCCGTCAAGGGAAGCAGCCGACTGAGCGGACCGGGCCGTGTGCGCGGCTCCCTCCGCGCGGTCGGCCATGCCCTGCACTTCCCGGTCACCGGAACCGCCCGCGGCATCCGCAAGGCCACCCACGCGCACGGCGCCGGTGAGTCCGGCCTCGGCAAGCTGATCGAGCTGCACGGCGTGAACGGCGCCGGCGATGTCATGGTCACCGTCGCCCTCGCCTCTACCGTCTTCTTCTCCGTCCCGACCGACGAGGCCCGCGGCCGCGTGGCGCTGTACCTCGCCATCACCATGGCGCCCTTCACTCTCCTCGCGCCGGTGATCGGCCCCCTCCTCGACCGCATCCCGCACGGCCGCCGGGCGGCCATGGCCGGCGCGATGCTGGCCCGGGCGCTGCTCGCGATCGTCCTGTCCGGAGCCGTCGTCACCGGCGGTATCGAGCTGTACCCGGCGGCACTCGGCGTCCTCGTCTCGTCGAAGGCGTACGGGGTGGTCAGAAGCGCCGTCGTGCCCCGGCTGCTGCCGCCCGGCTTCTCCCTTGTGAAAGCCAACTCGCGCGTCACCCTCGGCGGGCTCCTCGCCACCGGCATCGCCGCCCCGATCGGCATCGGACTCCAGCAGATCGGGCCGCGCTGGCCGCTCTACGGCGCCTTCGTGCTCTTCGTCGCGGGGACGGTCCTGTCGTTCACGCTGCCGCCCAAGGTCGACTCCGCCAAGGGCGAGGACACCGCGCTGCTGGCCGCGGACGAACAGCATCTGCACGGCCCGCACCGCCGCCCCGTCAAACGCCCCGGGCTGCGCACGGTCGGCCCTGCCGTCACCCACGCCCTGGCCGCCAACGCCTCCATCCGCTGCCTCACCGGCTTCCTGATCTTCTTCCTCGCCTTCCTGCTCCGCGAGCACCCGGTCTCCGGCCAGACCGCCGCCGTGTCCCTGGGGATCGTGGGCGTCTCGGCGGGCGCGGGCAACGCGCTCGGTACGGCGGTCGGGGCGTGGCTGCGCTCCCGGGCACCGGAGATCATCATCGTGACGGTCGTGGCGTGTGTGCTGGGCGTGGCGATCTTGGCCTCGGTGTTCTTCAGCGCGGCCATGGTGGCCTGCCTGGCCGCGATGGCCGGCTTCGCCCAGGCCCTGGCCAAACTGTCCCTGGACGCGCTGATCCAGCGGGACGTGCCCGAGCTGGTCCGGACCTCGGCCTTCGCCCGCTCCGAGACACTGCTGCAGATGGCCTGGGTGCTGGGCGGGGCGGTCGGCATCGCGTTGCCGCTCAACGGCACGGTCGGGCTGGCGGTGGGCGCCGCGATCATCGGCACCGGGTGGCTGACGACCGTACGGGGGCTGATCGACTCGGCCCGGCGCGGCGGTGCGACGCGGCCGCGCGTGGCGTAGGGCCCTTCTGATGGATCTCCTGACGGATCTCCGCGGGAGCCGTACCCCGCGTGGGCGGTCCGACCCGCGTGCCGGATAACCTTCGCCCATGAACACGTTGCAATCCGTAGTGCGACGCCGCCGCGCCGTCGCTGTCGCCGGTGTCGTATCCGCCGGACTGCTCGTCCTGTCGGCCTGTGACAAGCCGACGCCGATGGCCACGGTCACCGTGGGCAGCGACTCGGTGAACTCCGAGGCCACCTGTGGCGGCGAGGGCGACGCCCTGAAGCCCGCCGACCTCACGCAGTGCCTGAAGGACAAGGGCATCAAGTCCATCTCGGTCGACCCGGACGAGACCGTGCGCTTCGGTGTCGACCCGGAGATCGCCGACAAGGGCTGGACGATCCTGATGAACGGTCAGCCGCTGACCGACACCAGCACGAAGACGTACCGCACCGTCCCGGGCAGCGTGTTCTTCAACGCCCAGTACGGCGCGCAGGGCAACTCGACGCTGGTGTCCATCAAGGAGGGCGAGAAGGACACGTCCGGCCTGTGGAACTTCAAGCTGGAGAAGGACGCGTAATCGCTGCCGCTGGGCTTGGCAGGGTGCTTGTCGCCACCGCTGTTTCTGTGGAGAGGGACGCGGTGGCAGAGGCCTTCGGTGGGTTTTCGCCGGGGTCCGATGACGAGGCGCTCGGCGTTGTGGGCCGTGCCCACCCGTTCCGCCCCAGCGGAACGACTGCCCACGGCTGGACCGACGTGATCGCTGCCGGTGTCGGACCCGCCCTGGCCGCCGCCTCCACCGCCTCCGCCCTCACCGCCGCCGCCCTCCAGGGCACCCCCTACGACCTCGTCGTCTCCGCCGGGATCGGTGGCGGTTTCCAGCCGGAGGCACCCCTGGGGGCGCTCGTCGTCGCCGATGAGATCGTCGCGGCCGATCTGGGGGCCGAGACGCCGGACGGGTTCCTGTCGGTCACGGAACTCGGGTTCGGGACCGTGCGGCACCACCCGCCCGAGGACCTCGTACGGCGGGTCGCCGACGCCGCCGGGGCCCGGACCGGGGCCGTGCTCACCGTGTCCACCGTGACCGGGACGGCCGCCCGAGCCACCGCGCTCCGCGAGCGGCACCCCACCGCGCTCGCCGAGGCCATGGAGGGCTTCGGCGTCGCCGAGGCCGCCGGCGCGCACGGGGTGCCCGTGCTGGAGATCCGGGCGATCTCCAATCCCGTCGGGCCGCGTGACCGCGCCGCCTGGCGCATCGGGGACGCCCTGGCCGCTTTGACCGAGGGTTTCGGGAAGCTCGTGCCCGTACTGGAGGGTTGGAACCGGCATGACCAGTGACCAGTTGCAGATCGCGTACTCCCCCTGCCCGAACGACACCTTCGTCTTCGACGCCCTGGCCCACGGCCGCGTCCCCGGCGCCCCCGCCCTCGACGTGACCTTCGCCGACATCGACGTCACCAACGGCATGGCCGAGCGCGGCGAGTTCGACGTACTGAAGGTGTCGTACGCCGTGCTGCCGTACGTCCTCGACGAGTACGCGCTGCTGCCCTGCGGAGGCGCCCTGGGGCGGGGCTGCGGGCCGCTGGTGCTGACGCGCGAGGCGGACGTCGATCTCGCCGGGCGCACCGTCGCCGTGCCCAGCGAGAAGTCCACCGCCTATCTGCTGTTCCGGCTGTGGGCCGCCGACACCCTGGCCGACGGGGTCGGCGAGATCGTCGTCATGCCGTTCCACGAGATCATGCCGGCCGTGCGGGACGGGAAGGTCGACGCGGGGCTCGTGATCCACGAGGCGCGCTTCACGTACGGCGGCTACGGCCTGCACAAGCTCGCCGACATGGGCGAGCACTGGGAGCACACCACCGGGCTGCCGATCCCGCTGGGTGCGATCATCGCCAAGCGGTCGCTGGGCGAGCAGAAGCTGCGACTGCTCGCCGACTCCATCCGGACGTCCGTGCGCGCCGCCTGGGACGACCCCGAGGCGTCCCGCCCGTACGTCATGGAGCACGCCCAGGAGATGGACCCGGCCGTCGCCGACCAGCACATCGGGCTGTACGTCAACGAGTTCACGGCCGGCCTCGGCGAGGACGGCTACGCGGCCGTGCGCGGACTGCTGACACGCGCGGCGGCCGAGGGACTGGTGCCGCCCCTCGGCCCGAACGCGCTGCGATTCCCCTAGGGGATTCAGACGTCCAGCTGGTCGGCGACCGCCCGCAGCAGGCCGGCGATCTTCTTGCCGGAGGTCCGCTCGGGATAACGACCCCGCTCCAGCATCGGGGTGATGTTCTCCAGCAGGGTCGTGAGGTCCTGGACGATCGAGGCGAGTTCGTCCGGCTTCTTGCGCGTCGCGGCGGCGACCGAGGGGGTCGGGTCCAGAATCGTCAGGGACAGTGCCTGGTCGCCGCGCTGCCCGGCGACCACCCCGAACTCCACTCGCTGTCCGGGCTTGAGCGTCTCGACTCCGGCGGGGAGGACCGAGGAATGGACGAAGACGTCACCGCCGTCGTCGCGGGAGAGAAAGCCGAAGCCCTTCTCGCTGTTGAACCACTTGACCTTGCCGGTAGGCACGTCTGTCCTCGTCCTCGTACTCGTCGGAAAACTGCTTCGGGAAACGGCTCTTGATAGCACTCGGGCGGGCCGCACGGACCCGCCGGTACCAAGGCTAATGCTCTTCAGGCCGGTGACAAGACGTCACCGGGTTGTTCCTTCGGGCTGGGAACTACCCTGGTCCGGTGCCTGACAAAACCCAAACGAATTCCGCCGCGCCCGGTGACCGTCTGGTCCGTGCCGGTGCCATCGTCTTCTTCATCGGTGCCGTGGCCACACTGGTCACGGTCGCCCCGCTGTTCCTCGGGACGACGCCCTTTCCGACGTACATGTTCGGATTGAGCATGCTCATGGCGGTCGGTTTCCTGATGGCCGGCGCGGGAGTACTGCGTTCCGTGGCGGCCGGCCGGCGTCAGGCGCGTGCGGGGCGGTAGTCCGAAAGCCACCCGGGGAATTCGGTCAGATCGGTGAGGACGACGTCCGCGCCCGCCGCGCGCAGTTCCTCCGGGGGGCAGGGGCCGGTGGCCACCGCGACGGACAGCGCGCCGGCCGCCCGGGCGCCGCGCACGTCTCCGACGTGGTCGCCGACATAGACGGCCGCGTCGTGCTCGCGCAGCGCCTCCGCCTTCTGCTCGGCCCACAGATCGCCGATCACCGCGTCGGGCTCGATGCCGAGGTGGGCGAGGTGCAGCTTGGCGTTGGGCTCGTACTTGGCGGTGACGACTATCGCGCGCCCGCCGGCCTCCCGTACGGCCGCGATGGCATCACCGGCACCGGTCATCGCCGGGGTCGCGGCGATGGCGATCGACGGATACATCTCGCGGTACAGATCGGCCACGTCCCCGACCTCCTCGGCCGGGAACCAGTTGATCAGCTCCTCGGCCAGCGGCGGCCCGAGCCGCGTGACCGTCAGGTCGGCGTCGATGTACGTCCCCGTCCGCTCGGACAGCGCCTGATAGCAGGCGCGGATGCCGGGGCGGGAGTCGATGAGGGTCATGTCCAGGTCGAAACCGACGGTGAGTGCCATATGGGCCATTGTGCCCAGGGCGTCCGGCGGGCAGGCCTCCTGGGTGCCCGGGGCGCCGGCTACTTCTGCCTCTGGGAGCGCCACACCAGGAACAGCGCCGACGCCGCCGCCGCGCCCCGGACCACCCAGGGCCAGGTCTCGGAGACCGCGTCGTTCATGTGGCCCTCGGCGATCGGAGTGCCCCAGCGGCCGTTCATCCTGCCCCAGAGCCAGACCAGGCCGGACGTGACGGCGAGCCCGGGCAGGACCATGACCGCCCACTTCGTCTCCGCATGGGTCAGGCGGCGCGAGGCGTAGGCGATGAGCCAGCCGAGGAGGAGCACGAACCAGTTGCCGAGTACGGCGCCCGCGACGAGCAGACCCGCCGCGCCGAGGAGCAGCGGATTGCTCCAGCTGCCGGAGGCCAGACGGGGGAGGCGGCGGCGACGGGTACCGGTCTCGGCTGCTT
>KL569161.1:25964-26957 GCA_000715635.1 Streptomyces violaceus
TCAGAGATGTGTATAAGAGACAGGGCTTCCTCGGCTGCGGCGGCTTCAGCAGGTCCGGCAGTTCCACGCCGCCCACGAAGCCCGGCACCTCCTCGCCCACGCCGAACGGGCTGCTGTCCACCCGCCACCAGTCGGGCTGGACGACGCTGTCGCCGAGTTCGTGCCCGGCGGCCAGGTGCGGCGGGGCCGGGCCCTCGGCGGTCGCCGGGTGCGACTCCCCGGCGGGCCGCGCCGGACGGGGCCGCGGGACGACACGCCGCAGCACCCCCTTCGCCCGCTCCTCCGGCTCGGCCTCGCGCTGCACGGGGACGGAGGCGGGGGCGGCGCTCCGCGGCGTACCGCCGGTGCCTTCCGCCGCTGCCGCCACGACCTCGTCGGGGCTACCCATGCGGGTCAGGATGCGCCGGACGGCGGCGGGCGAGTCGACGGTGACTTTCGCGCGGCGCCGGTCGATCTCGTTGCGCAGGTCAGCGACCAGGCGCATCCGGGTGGCCGACGACAACTGCCGCTGCTGGGCCACGTCGCCGACGCGGCTCAGATACTCGTAAACGACCTGGTCGCTCTCAATCCCCACGAAGTCCCCTCCGGGGCGGGTGCGTTGGCTGACGCCGTCGGACGACGGTATCGCGAGCACCAGCGGGTCGGCCAAAAAGACCGTCCGGCGATCGGGGCCGAGCCGGCACGAGGTCGGCCCGGCCGCCGGAGGCGACCCGCTACCGTGGACCGGATGAGCACCGAGGACAGGCCCCCGGCCCCCCGCTCCCTCGCGGAAGCGCTCCGCGCGCGGGGCGATGTCCCGCTGGGCGCGCTGCTGCGCAGCCGCCCGGACCTCATCACGCCCGTGCCGACCGACCTCACGCAGCTCGCGACCCGGGCCGGCACCCGTGCCTCGGTCGTCCGGGCCCTGGAGAGGCTGGACCGGTTCACGCTGCAGACGGCGGAGGCGCTGGCCGTGGCGGCGGACCCGGCGACGTACGACGAACTGCTCGGGCT
>KL569161.1:27125-27701 GCA_000715635.1 Streptomyces violaceus
ACGTACGACGAACTGCTCGGGCTCACCGCCGGGGACGACGCCGACCCGGCCGTCGTCGCCGCCCTGCCGCACGCCCTGGACATCCTGCGCGAGCAGGCCCTGGTCTGGGGCGGCGACGACCGGCTGCGGCTGGTCCGTACGGCACGTGAACTGCTGGCGCCCGCGCCGCAGCACCCCTCGCCGACCGGTCTCGGCCCCACGGTCCAGGAGGCCACCGCCGGGATGTCCCCGGGGCGGATCCAGGAGATCGTCACGGCCGCCGGGCTGTCCTCGACCCATGACTCGGTCTCCGCGGTGACCGCCCTCACCGGCCTGTTCACGGACCGGACCCGGATGGCCGCCCTGCTCGCCGACGCCCCGGCCGACTCCCTGGAGGTACTCGAACGCCTGGTGTGGGGGCCGCCGTACGGGCAGGTCACCCCGGACCCGGCACCGCGGCTGCGCTGGCTGCTGGACCGGGGACTGCTGCTGCCGACCGCGCCCGGGACGGTCGTCCTGCCGCGCGAGGTCGCCCTGCACCTGCGGCGGGGGCTGGCGCACCGGACGCCCGAGCCCGTGCCGCCGGTGGTCGAGGTC
>KL569161.1:27921-34742 GCA_000715635.1 Streptomyces violaceus
GTCCACAGGTTGTGGACAGTACGGCGGCCGGGCAGGCGTACACCGCGCTGGCGACCGTCGAGGAGCTGCTGAAGGACTGGGACGAGGGCGGGCCCGCGGTGCTGCGGGCCGGCGGGCTGAGCGTGCGGGACCTGAAGCGGACCGCCGTGGCCCTCGACGTGCCCGAGCCGGTCGCCGCGTTCTGGGTGGAACTGGCGTACGCGGCGGGCCTGATCGCCGCGGACGGGGAGGCCGACGAGCGGTACGCGGCGACCCCGGCCTACGACGAGTGGCTGGAGGCGCCCGCCGCCGAGCGCTGGTCGCGGCTGGCCACGGCGTGGCTCGCGGCGACCCGGACGGCGGGGCTGGTGGGCGGGCGGGACGCGAAGGACCGTACGTTGTCGGCGCTCGGGCCGGGCCTGGACCGTTCGGCGGCGCCCGAGGTACGGCACCGGGTGCTGGCGCTGCTGGCCGGGCTGCCGGAGGGGGCCGCTCCGGACGCCGGGTCGGTGCTCGCCCGGCTGCGCTGGGAGCGCCCCCTGCGCGGCGCGCGGCCCGAGGACGACCCGCGCGCCCGCCTCGCCCAGTGGGCCCTGTCCGAGGCGGAGCTGCTGGGCGTCACCGGCCGGGGCGCGTTGTCGGCCCATGGCCGGGCCCTGCTGGGCGCGGCGGCGGCCGTACGGCACCCTGAAGCGGAGGGCTCCGGCCCGGGAGACAGCGGTCCGGGAGACAAACTCCCCGTCCACCACCACCGCCCCGTCCCCGTCGTCCCGCTCTCCCCCGCCGAGCAGGCCGTCGCCTCCGCCGCCGCGGCCCGGCTCCTCACGCCCCAGCTGCCCGAGCCGCTGGACCACGTGCTGCTCCAGGCCGACCTGACCGCGGTGGCGCCCGGGCCCCTGCGGCGCCCGCTCGCCGACATGCTCGGGGTGCTGGCGGACGTCGAGTCCAAGGGCGGGGCCACCGTCTACCGGTTCACGCCCGGCTCTGTGCGGCGCGCGCTCGACGCCGGGCAGGCCGCCTCCGACCTGCACGCCTTCCTCGCCGCGCACTCCCGTACGCCGGTGCCGCAGCCGCTCGCCTACCTGATCGACGACGTGGCCCGCAGGCACGGCCATCTGCGCGTCGGCGCGGCCTCGGCGTATGTGCGCTGCGACGACGACGCGGTGCTCAACGAGATCCTCGCCGACAAGCGGGCCGCGGGCCTGGGCCTGCGCCGGCTCGCCCCGACCGTGCTGGCCGCGCAGGCCGACCCCGCGGGGCTCCTCGAAGGCCTGCGGTCGATGGGGTTCGCGCCGGCCGCCGAGTCCGCCGAGGGCGATGTGCTGATCACCCGCGCCCTCGCCCACCGCACCCCGCCCCGTACGGCACCCGAGCCGGTGCCGGACGGCCCGCCGGTCCCCGACGACGTCCTCCTCGCGGCGGCGCTGCGCGCCATCCGAGCCGGCGACCTCGCCTCCACCACCCCGCGCAAGCCCGGCACCGCCCCGGCGGCCAACGGCGAGCTGCCCCGCACCGGTTCCGCCGAGACCCTCGCCACCATGCAGGCCGCCGTCCTGACCGGCGAGGCCCTGTGGATCGGCTACGTCAACGCCGAGGGCACCGCCAGCCAGCGGGTCATCGCGCCCATCCGCGTCGAGGGCGGCTTCGTCACGGCGTACGACCACACGGCGGACGAGGTCCGTACGTATCCGCTGCACCGGATCACCGGGGTCGCGGAGCTGGCGGACGACTCCGGCTGACCCCTCCCGGGCAGGGTCGCTTCTCACCCGTTCGGATGCACTCCGCCGTTCATGCACGCCACGCCGGGGATGTCCCACCCTTGGGCGACCTTGCCGGGCGGGCCGCATCACGCGCTGTGGCCGGGGGCAGCCACCGGGTGTTCCTGTGAGCACTGTCGAAAGGAAGTCCCAGCATGCGCGCTGTCCGTCGAGTCACCGCCGTCCTGGCCACCGCCGCCCTGATGATGTTCGGTGGTCTCGCCACCCCGGCCGCGGCGGTCGGCATCGATGTCGCCGGCCTTGTCATCGAGACGCCGCAGATCTGATCCGCCTCCGCGCACCCGTCGGGGCCGGCCCCGCGTTCCGGGCCGGCCCGCGGTGCGGTGTCCCTCACCGCTCAGCCCGTGAAAGGCCCTGCCGCCATGCGTGAAAAGTTTCCCGCCGTCGTACTCTCCGCCGCCGCCCTCGTGGGCATGCTCGCGTCCTCGGGCGCGGCGGCCCCGCCCGCGCTGCCGCTGCCGATCCCGGCGGCCCACTCCGAACCCCTGGTGGGCGAAGGCATCGCCGTCGAGGGCCCGCTGGTCAACACCATCAGTTTGTCCACGCTGCGGTAGCGCGGCGCGTCCGGTAACTGTCTCCCTCCAGCCGGACCACCTCGGCGTGATGGGCGAGGCGGTCCACCATCGCGGGTGCGGAGGTACCGAAGACCTCGTCCCAGCGGCCGAGCGGACGGTCGCTGGTCACGATCAGCGAGCCACGCTCGTAGCGGTGCGCGACCAGCTGGAAGAACAGGCCCGCGGTGGCCGCGTCGAAAGGCGTGTAGCCGATCTCGTCGACGATCAGGAGGGGGTGTTCGTCGAGGGCGGCCAGCTCCGCGTCGAGCCGGCCGGCGGCCCGGGCGTCGGACAGCCGGGCGGCCCACTCGGCGGCGGTCGCGAACAGCACCCGGTGTCCGGCCTGGCAGGCCCGCACGCCCAGGGCGACGGCCAGGTGCGTCTTGCCGGTGCCGGTCGGGCCGACGAACACCACGTTGTGCCGGGCCGTGACGAATTCCGCCTTGCCGAGCCGGGCCACACTCTCCCGGTCGAAGCCCCGGGGGTGCTGCTGGTCGAAGTCCTCCAGCAGCTTGCGGGCGGGGAAGCCGGCCGCGCGGATCCGGGCCTCGGCGTCCGCGTCCGGTTCCGACACGGACACCGGCTCCGGCTCCGGCTCCGGCTGCCGGGGATGGGGCAGCGTGGCCGCCGGGGTCTCCTGGCCCGGCTGCGGGTGCACGACCTGCGGGTGCCCGGCCGGCGCACGGTCGGCATGACCGCGGTCGGCATGACCGCGGTCGCTCTGCGCGGCCATCGGGCCCGACATGTACGCGAGGATCGCCGCCGAGGCGATGAACGCCATGTGGATCACCGTCCCCCACATCAGCGCGTGGTGGGAGGTGTGGTGGACGTCCACGAACATCTGGAGCAGATGCACCGAGGAGATGCCCACGATCGCGGTGGCGAGCTTGACCTTCAGTACATTGGAGTTGACGTGCGAGAGCCATTCCGGCTGGTCACGGTGGCCCTGGAGGCCGATGCGCGAGACGAAGGTCTCGTAGCCGCCGACGATCACCATGATCAGCAGGTTGGCGATCATGACGACGTCGACGAGCTTGAGCACGGCGAGCATCACGTACGTCTCGGTGGCGTGCCCGCTCACGCACATGAGGATTAAGGTCCAGAGTTCCTTGAAGAACTTGTAGACGTAGACGCCCTGGGCGGCCACCAGCCCGAAGTACAGCGGGGCCTGGAGCCAGCGGGTGGCGAACAGGGCGTATCCGAGCGTGGTCGTCGGCGTATTCTGCACGGTTCGCCATTCTTGGGGGATACCGTGGAAAAACTGAATTCACACCACACGTTGGGATGAAAAGGCATTCTGTAGGACCGGTGTCGTTCCAGCAGCGCAGATCACACCCCCGGGCGGTATCGATCAGGCACACTGGACGTTTGGCCGCAGAAAGGGTGCCGCGCGTGAATGGTCCGCTGATCGTCCAGTCCGACAAGACCTTGCTCCTGGAAGTCGACCACGAGCGGGCCGACGACTGCCGTCGCGTCATCGCCCCCTTCGCGGAGCTGGAGCGGGCGCCCGAGCACATCCACACCTACCGGGTGACCCCGCTGGGCCTGTGGAACGCGCGCGCGGCGGGACACGACGCGGAGCAGGTCGTGGACGCGCTGGTGGAGTACAGCCGCTATCCGGTGCCGCACGCGCTGCTCGTCGACATCGCCGAGACGATGGACCGCTACGGCCGGCTCACCCTGTCCAAGCACCCGGCGCACGGCTTGGTCCTGACGACCACCGACCGGCCGGTGCTGGAGGAGATCCTGCGGTCGAAGCGGGTCACGCCGCTGGTCGGCGCCCGGATCGACCCGGACACCGTCGCCGTGCACCCCTCCGAGCGCGGGCAGATCAAGCAGACCTTGCTGAAGCTGGGCTGGCCGGCCGAGGACCTCGCCGGGTACGTCGACGGCGAGGCGCACCCGATCGAGCTGGCCGAGGACGGCTGGGCGCTGCGGCCGTACCAGAAGCAGGCGGTCGAGAACTTCTGGCACGGCGGCTCCGGCGTCGTCGTGCTGCCCTGCGGCGCCGGGAAGACGCTGGTCGGGGCCGGGTCGATGGCGCAGGCGAAGTCCACGACGCTGATCCTCGTCACGAACACCGTCTCCGCCCGGCAGTGGAAGCACGAGCTGGTGCGGCGGACCTCCCTCACCGAGGAGGAGATCGGCGAGTACAGCGGGACGCGGAAGGAGATCCGGCCCGTCACGATCGCCACGTACCAGGTGCTGACGACCAAGCGGAAGGGCGTCTATCCGCACCTGGAGCTGTTCGACTCGCGGGACTGGGGCCTGGTCGTCTACGACGAGGTCCACCTCCTGCCGGCGCCGGTCTTCAAGTTCACCGCGGATCTGCAGGCCCGTCGCCGCCTCGGCCTGACGGCCACCCTGGTGCGCGAGGACGGCCGTGAGTCGGACGTGTTCTCCCTGATCGGGCCCAAGCGGTTCGACGCGCCGTGGAAGGAGATCGAGGCGCAGGGCTATATCGCGCCCGCCGACTGCGTCGAGGTCCGGGTCAATCTGACGGACTCCGAGCGGCTCGCGTACGCCACGGCCGAGACGGAGGAGAAGTACCGCTTCTGCGCCACGACCGCGACCAAGCGGAAGGTCACGGAGGCGATCGTCCGGCGCTTCGCCGGGCAGCAGATCCTCGTGATCGGCCAGTACATCGACCAGCTCGACGAGCTGGGTGAGCACCTCGGGGCGCCCGTGATCAAGGGCGAGACGTCGAACGCGCAGCGCGAGAAGCTCTTCGACGCCTTCCGCGAGGGCGAGATCAGCGTGCTGGTGGTCTCCAAGGTCGCGAACTTCTCGATCGACCTGCCGGAGGCGACGGTCGCGATCCAGGTGTCGGGCACCTTCGGCTCCCGCCAGGAGGAGGCCCAGCGTCTCGGCCGCGTGCTCCGCCCCAAGTCGGACGGCCACCAGGCCCACTTCTACTCCGTGGTCGCCCGGGACACCATCGACCAGGACTTCGCGGCCCACCGGCAGCGCTTCCTGGCGGAGCAGGGGTACGCGTACCGCATCGTGGACGCGGACGAGCTGCTCGCCGAGAGCTGAGAACGGCGGGTCCGTCGGCTCACTTGTGGCGGACCACGCCGACCTCCTCGCCGTACTGTCCGAGGATGATCACGTCGAAGGCGGCGCCCGCGAAGACCTTGACGGCACGCAGGGCATCGCCGAGGCGGTGGCGGTGACTGCCTGCCACGGCGGTGGCGCCGGGCGGGCGGCCCGGTGCCGGGGCGGGGGAGATGGTTGCTGCGCTCATGTCTCCATGGTGCGTTTTCGCCCGTAAAGCCCGCGTCGGTCTGTGGGCCGAACCTGCGTGCTCCGCTCGTACGCCTGCGGACCGACTCCTGCCCCTCAGGGAGGAGGGCCTCGTCCCCTAGGGGACGAGGAACAGGAGACGAGGAACAGGGGGCGAAAGGCAGGGGCGAGGAAATCCGTTGGCGATCGTCTACCCCGCTCCTCTAAGATCTCCGCTTCTTGCCCGCCTCCCTCACGGAGTGCCGCCGACCGGACGGAAACCGGCCGGTATCTCACCGCCATCCCTTCCACAGGCCCTCCGGAGGCACCCCCTTGTCCACGCCCGTCGACGACCCGCTCTCCCGTGAGCGCTCCCACCTCGCCGCGTCCCGTTCCGCCCTGCGTGCCATGCGCGAGGACGTCGAGGCCCTCGACATCAGAGACGTCACCGCGAACTGGGTCAACGCCGAGGTGCTGGCCCACCAGATCGAGGAGCGCGTCAAGGCCCTGGCCGACCTCAGCGACACCCCGCTGTTCTTCGGGCGGCTCGACTATCTGCACACTCCGGGCGCCGAACAGGCCGAGGGCGCGGACGGGGAGCGCTTCTACATCGGGCGGCGGCATGTGCACGACGCCGACGGCGACCCCATGGTGATCGACTGGCGCGCACCGGTCTCGCAGCCATTCTACCGGGCCTCCAAGAAGGACCCGCTGGACATCGCGCTGCGCCGCCGCTTCGGCTACACGGGCGGCGACCTCACGGCGTACGAGGACGAGCACCTCTCGGACCCGGGCGAGGCGGCGCGTACGAGCACACTCCTCCAGCAGGAGATCGAGCGTCCGCGTGTCGGCCCGATGCGGGACATCGTCGCGACGATCCAGCCCGAGCAGGACGAGATCGTGCGGTCCGGACTCTCCGGCACGGTGTGCGTACAGGGCGGCCCGGGCACCGGGAAGACCGCCGTGGGCCTGCACCGGGTCGCCTATCTCCTCTACGCCCACCGCGAGCGCCTCGCCCGCACCGGCACCCTGGTCATCGGCCCCAACCGGTCCTTCCTGCACTACATCGAGCAAGTTCTCCCCGCGCTGGGCGAGTTGACCGTCCAGCAGGCCACCGTCGAGGACCTGGTGGCCCACGTCGAGATCAAGGGCACGGACGACGCGACGGCCGCGGTCGTCAAGGGCGACGCCCGTATGGCGCAGGTGCTGCGCAGGGCCCTCTACGCGCACGTCACCCTGCCCACCGAGCCGGTCGTGGTCGTGCGCGGCTCCCGCCGGTGGCGGGGCG
>KL569161.1:34976-36976 GCA_000715635.1 Streptomyces violaceus
ACCGCGACATCCGCTACGGCGCCGCCCGCGAGGCCCTGCCGCAGCGCATCGCGCACGCCGTGCTGGTGCAGATGGAGCGCTCGGGCGAGGCGCCGGACGACCGGGTGCAGGACGCGGTGGCCCGCAACAGCGCGGTCAAGGCGGCGGTCAAGGCGATCTGGCCGGCCGTCGACCCGGCGAAACTGGTGCTGCGCCTGCTGTCGGACGCGGACTTCCTCGCCGAACACGCCGAGGAGATCCTCGAGGAGGACGAACAGAAGGCGATCCTCTGGGCCAAGCCGGCGCGCAGCGTCAAGTCCGCCAAGTGGGCGACGGCCGACGCCGTCCTCATCGACGAGGCCACCGACTTGATCCAGCGCACGCACTCCCTCGGGCATGTCGTCCTCGACGAGGCGCAGGATCTCTCCCCCATGCAGTACCGGGCGGTCGGCCGCCGCTGCACCACCGGCAGCGCGACCGTCCTCGGCGACCTGGCGCAGGGCACCACGCCCTGGGCGACCCGCGGCTGGCAGGAGGCGCTGACCCACCTGGGCAAACAGGACGCGTTGGTGGAGGAGCTGACGGCCGGTTTCCGCGTGCCGACGGACGTCATCACCTACGCCTCCCGGCTGCTGCCGCACATCGCCCCGGGCCTCACCCCGGTCGTGTCGATCCGCGAGAACCCGGGCCACTTCGAGGTCCGGGAGGTCTCCGGGACCGCCGACGTGGTCGGAGCCTGCCGCGAGTCGCTGCGCCACGAGGGCTCGACCGGCCTGATCGCGGCGGACGCCCGGATCCCGGAGCTGGCACGGGCCCTGGCGGAGGCCGGGATCCCGTACCTCGGCCCGGGCGAGGAGACGACCCGGGAAACCCGCCTGACCCTGGTCCCGGCGTCGCTCGCGAAGGGTCTGGAGTACGACTACGTCGTCCTGGACGAGCCGCGGGCGGTGGTGGACGGCGAGCCGGACGAACGCACCGGCCTGCGCCGCCTGTACGTGGCGCTGACCCGAGCCGTGTCGGGCCTGACCGTGACGCACGCGGCCGGGCTGCCGCCGCAACTGGCGTCAACTTCCCTTCGCTGAAGCGCCGGGAGGCCCATGCGCCTGCGTCTCCCTGACCGCTCAGGTCGCGACGAGGCCCCCGTCGGCGACGAGCACCGCGCCGGTGATGTAGCTGGCCTTGTCGGAGGCCAGGAACGCCACGGCCTCGGCGATCTCCTCGGGCTCGCCGGCGCGGGTGAGCGGTGTGTTCTGGCTGAACTCCTCGAACATCTCGCCCACTGTGCCGACGGCCATGTCGGTGCGGATCGGGCCGGGCGCCACGGAGTTGACGCGAACGCCCGCCGCGCCGAACTCGACGGCCCACGACCGGGTCAGCGCGTCCATCGCGGCCTTGGAGGCGTTGTAGACGGACCCGACCGGGGTGCCGATCTGCCCGGCGACCGACGAGACGTTGACGATCGCACCCTTCTTCTTGGCCACCATGGCCGGCACGAGCGCGGCCGTCAGGAAGTAGGTCGCACGGACATTGATGTCGAACACCTGCTCGTAGCTGTCGAGCGGCTGCTCGGGGGTCGTCGAGAACGGGAAGATGCCTGCGTTGTTCACGAGCACGTCCACCTCGCCGACTTCCTCGGCGAGCTTGCGGACGTCGTCGATGTTCGCGACGTCCGCGACGACGAAGTGGCCCGTCCCGCCCGCCTGCTCGATCAGCTCGACGGTCTCCTTGCCGAGCTCGGCCCTGCGCCCGGTCACGTAGACGGTGGCTCCCGCCTCCGCGAGCTTGACCGCGATCGCGCGGCCGATGCCCGACGTGGCGCCGGTGACGAGTGCCTTCTTGTCCTGAAGTTCCTTGGTTGTCATGTCTGCCAACTTGGCCGCGCCAGATCGTCAGAGCATAATTTCCGGATATACGGCCTGGTCAGGTCGCGAGGAAGCCGCCGTCCGCCGTGACGGTCGAAATGAAGTCAGCTCCGCCGTGCGCAGCCCGAAGTAGAGGCGCACGAACCGCGGCAGCCGGTA
>KL569161.1:37172-39390 GCA_000715635.1 Streptomyces violaceus
GAGTACGAGCGGCTCGATCAGGTGCACGCCCGCGAGCGACTCCAGCACCAGCTCGATCTCACCGGCGTCGGCCCCGGACATTTCCGCCGCCTTGTGACTGTCGATCACCTCGGCGTCCTGGCGCGCGAAGCACATGAGCATGCGCCGTTCCGGCTCGCTCAGCTGCTTCTCGGCCGCGATCAACGGGGCCATCATCGCGGCGCAGTCAGACGGGATCACGTCGGCGAGCCTGCTTTCCCGCTCCATCTGCAGCAAAACCATCTCGATCGTCCAGTGAGGACGCGAGCTGAGCTTGCCGCCGATCACCCTGATCGGGTGCGGCAGTCGCGAAAGGCGTTCCAGCAGCACCTCGGCCTGCTCGGGTTCCGCGTCCGCGCGTACCGGGCCGAAGGCCTTGCGCAAGAACTCCCGCGCCTCCCGCTCGGTCAGCCCGGCGATCTTCAGCCAGGTCACCCCCGGCAGCTCGTGCAACCGGCGGACACTCGTGAGAATCATCGCCGAGCCGGGCGTGGCGAGATCGCGCACGGTCGCCGCGTCCTGCACGTCGTCGACCACGACCAGGAACCGCTTGCCGCGCGCCTTCTCCCGCCACAGCGCGGCTCTGTCGCCGACGGGGTTCTCCACGCCGACCGCGCGCAACAGCTCGTTGGCGACGTCCCTGCCCCTGACGAAGATCTGCCCGTCCGGGAAGCGTCCTTTGACGAGGTGGCCGATCCGGGTGGCCAGCGCGGTCTTGCCGCTGCCCCGCATACCGGTGATGCCCACGGTGCCCGGCAACGTCCGGAGAGCCTGCGCGATCTCCTCGGCGCGGCCGGTGAAGTCGATCAGATCCGGCACCAGCTGCTCCGGCCTGCGCGGCAGGGTGAGGTCGCCGTTGAGGATCTGCGCGTGGACCTTGCGCAGCTCCGGCCCTGGTTCGAGGCCGAGCTCCTCGATGAGGAGTGCGCGCACCTGGTGGAAGTGGTCAAGTGCTTCGCCCTGCCTGCCCTCCAGGTAGAGCGCGCGCATCAGGAGGGCGCGCGGTCGTTCCCTGAGCGGGAAGGCGGCGACGTGCTTCTGCAGCTCCAGCACGTCGAGCTCGCGTTCGAGGCAGTCCTCCCGCGCCTTGAGCCGGTAGTCGCCGAGCCGCACCCGTTGCGCATCGAAGTAGGCACTCCGGAGGCCCTCCAAGGGCTCGCCGCGGCAGTCGTCGACGATCTCCGCGCGGACCGTGTACCCGCCGTCTCTGGACTTCAGGTTCAGCTCCGGAAGCGTCTTGCGGATCTTGTACACGTACGTCCGCAGCGCCATCACCGCGCTCGGCGTCGGGTCGTCCCAGACCATGCTGATCAACTGGTCGTTGCTCAGCCGGATGCCGTTGTTCAGCAGCAACGCCGCCAGCACCGCCCGCTGCTGGCGCGGCCCCAGTTCGATCTCCTCTTCGTCGCGCCAGGCTCGTACCGGACCCATCAGTGAGAAGCGCAGGCTCATGCAACAGCACAACGCACGGGCACATCCCCTGCTTCCCCGTGTCTCCCGCGGCAGTGATGGACCCGCGTGTCGTGAACTGCCGCCGCCCGAGAGGGCGTTTTCGGACATCGCCGCACGCGGGGTCACCGTCAGCCACGGGGGAACGGGTCTGACGTCCGGGGTCACGCGGGGGCGGCGTCCAGGGCGGTCCGCCACCGCGCGACGGCCTCCGCCGACACCGGCACCTCCCAGCCCTCCGGCCGGGCCGCCCCGCCGATGTGGAAGCCGTCGACCCCGGCCGCCAGCAGCGTCGGCACGTGGTCGAGCCGCAGACCGCCCCCCACCAGCAGGTGCTGCTCGTACCCCGGCTCTCCTCGGCGGGCCGCCTCCGCGAGCAGTACGGAAAACCCGTCGTCGACCCCGTCGGCCGATCCGGCGGTGAGATACGTGTCGAGGCCGGGCATCCCGTCCAGCTGCTTGCGCAGGGCGTCCCGGTCGGCGGCCCGGTCGATCGCGCGATGGAAAGTCCAGGGGCAGCCGTCCAGCACCCCCACCACCCGCTCCACAGCCGCGAGATCCACGCCACCCCCCGCGTCGAGGAAGCCCAGCACGAACTCCTCGGCCCCGGCCTCCCGCAGCTCGCCCGCCACCCGGACCAGCCGGTCGGCATCGCCCGCCGCGAAGCCGTCCGCGAGCCGGAGCATCACCCGCAGCGAGAGGTCGACGGCCCGGCGGATCCCGGCGACCGTGGCGGCCGACGGGGTGAGCC
>KL569161.1:39592-40542 GCA_000715635.1 Streptomyces violaceus
GGGTGAGCCCGTCGGCCGCCATGTCGGTGACCAGCTCGAGGCGGTCCGCGCCTCCCGCCTGGGCGGCGACCGCGTCCTCGACCCCGAGGGCGATCACCTCCAGGACTGCACGCTTGCTCATGGGGCCCCATTCATCCGCGTCGAGGGCGGCCGCAACCCACCCACAGGTCTAGTCCAATCCAGACTACTTCCCGCGGGCCAGGCCCTTCATCCCTCCCCTATGGGTCTTCACCCGAAGATGTTCAGCTCCTTCGCCTCCACCCCGGCCAGCTCGAACGCGGGCGCCCCGCCGACCGGCCGCCCCGTGTACAGCTGTACGAGGGTCGGCCCGTCCCCGATGAAACGCCCCGGGGGCCGCTCCCCGCCGCTCTCGCCCAGGCGCAGCGGCTCGTCCAGGTCGTCGAGGTCGGCATGCAGCGGCACGTGGCCCCGCTCACGGGTGATCCGGGCGAGCAGCGCGAGCGCGTCCGGCAGCCCGGCCCCGCCGTACGCCCCCGGCTCCCCGAGGGCCTCGCGCACGTCCCCGGCGTGCACCCACTCCCCGAGCGCGAGGCCGTCCAGCTTCCCCTCCGCCCCGGCGATCACGGCCCCGGCCTCGCTCAACCCGCGCTCCAGCTCGTCGACGACCCGGCCGTCGCTCCAGCCCTCCCGTTCGGCGATGTCCTGGTCGTTCGACTCGGGCGAGAACACGCCCGCCTCGAACCGGCCCTCCGCCACCCGCGTCAGCGCGGCGGAACAGTGCGCCAGCACGTCCCGCACCGTCCAGCCCGGACACGCGGCCACGGGCCGTGCGAAGTCCTCCTCGGCCCTGCCCCGCAGCAGCGGGATCAGCGCGTCACGCTCGATCGTGAGCAGCCGCCCGGGCTGCTCGGGGTCCCGTACGTCGTGCACATCAGCAGGAGTCGTCATGGAACCCACGCTAGGGCCTGTCGTTTGGATCAGGTCGCAGG
>KL569161.1:40747-46076 GCA_000715635.1 Streptomyces violaceus
GCGGAGCTTCGGGGACCGACGACAACGCGGCAGATGCGCGTGCCAGACCCCGCGTCTGCGGCGTGATCCAAACGACAGGCCCTAGGTCCCACCCCCGGGTCAGCGGGAGAATGACGCCATGGCCGATCCCGACACCCTGCGCACCCGCTTCGCCCGCGCCCTGGAAGGAGCCCGAGGCCCGGCCGGCGGCCCCGACCCGGCGCCGTACGCGGACAATCTCCTCACCCGCTGGCAGGAGCCCCAGCGCCGCTACCACAGGGTCGAGCACCTCACGGCGGTCCTCGATCACATCGACGTACTGGAGCGGCACGCGCACGACCCGGACGTGGTGCGGCTGGCCGCCTGGTTCCATGACGCGGTCTACCTCCCCGACCGCTCCGAGAACGAGGAACGCTCCGCCCGCCTCGCCGAACGCGCCCTCGCGGAGGCCGGTGTCCCCGCCGCCAAGACCGCCGAGGTGGCCCGCCTGGTCCGCCTCACCGTCACCCACGACCCCGCCGACGACGACCCCGACGGCCAGGTCCTGTGCGACGCCGACCTCGCGATCCTCGCCTCGCCCCCGTCGGCGTACGCGGCCTACACCACCGCCGTCCGCGAGGAGTACCACTTCGTCCCGAACGACGCCTTCCGCACGGGCCGCGCCACGATCCTGCGCCAACTCCTCGCCCTGCCGAGGCTGTTCAGGACCCCGTACGGCGCGGCGAAGTGGGAGGCGACGGCCCGCTACAACCTGCGGTCGGAGCTGGAGCTGCTCGAGGATTCGCCCTCCGGACCGGCCTCCGCGTCCTAGGGTTGGCCCCACCGCACCACAGGGAGGGGAACACGGATGGACAACGTCACCGGGCCCGAGGTCATCGAGCCGAGCCTGCCGTTCTGGGTCACCGTCACCGAGGAGGGCGACGACGACTCGATGGGCCTGTTCGGCGGCGGCGAACCCGCCCTTCGGTCCGTCCCGCTCGGTCCCCTGCGCAAGAACCTCGCGGAGACCGTCGACGCTCTCCAACAGCTGTTCGAGGACGCCGCGGCCCGGGGCGGCACCCTGCCGCTCGCCGAGGCCCAGCTGTCCTTCCAGGTCACCGCGAGCGGCGGCATCCAGCTCCTCGGCACCGGCCAGGTGCAGGGCACCCGCGGACTGACGCTGGTCTTCAAGCGGCCTTCCTAGCGCCTTCCAGGGACTTCCTGAGGGGACGCAACAACCCCTTTGTGAACTAAAGTTGTCGGACGAACGGCCGAGGGGCAGGGGGACGGCATGAGCGGCAGCGCGGCGAACCGGAACACAGCGGCGGCGACGACCGCGGGAGCCGCATCCCTCCGCGCCGTCTGACCCGCCGCGCATGCCCCAGCACAAGGCCCTGCTCATCGGAGCGAGCGAGTACGACGACCCGCGTATTCAGGACCTGCCGTTCGTCCGCGACGACCTGCAGCGGATCCGGGACGTGCTCGTCGAGCGCGGTTTCCAGGCGGCGGAGATCGTCGAGAGCAAGCGCGGCATCACACCGAACACCGTGGGCGGCCGCATCCGCGGTTTCCTGCGCGACGCCGGCCGGGGCGACACGCTGCTGATCCTGCTCAGCGGGCACGGCCAGCACTTCGAGGGCAAGGACTTCCTGATCCCGGAAGACGCCACCTTCGACGCGAACGTGTTCGCCGAGAGTTGCATCGAAATCGGCTGGGAGCGGGAGCTGGAGGACTCCCCGGCGGGCCATGTCGTCTTCCTGGTCGACGCCTGCCGCGAGGGCATCGACCGGGACACCATGGCGGCGCTGCCCGGCGTCCAGCCCTGGCCCAGGCGCAAGGTCGCCGACGCGCTGCGCCGCAAGGTGGCGTACGTGCACGCCTGCAAGGCACCCCAACTGGCCCTGTTCGTCGGTGAGAAGGAGACGGTCCGGCCGGGCTTCGACCCCGGCACCCAACCGGGCGAGTCCTTCAGCCTCTTCTCCCGCGCCCTCGCGGACACGATCGCGGGGGATCCGCACGCCCTGCGTCTGCGCGAGTTCGCGACGAAGGTGCAGGCACGAGTCGAAGAACTGCACCGCGCCTACGGCAAGACTCGGCCCGTGCAGCAGGTCACCGTGGTCACGGAGACCGCGGCCGTCCCGGGCGGCGAGGATTTCCCGCTGCTGCCCGGCCCCGACCGGCGCACCGAGGCACACCCGTGGATCCGTTCCGCCGAACGGCACCCGATCTGGCAGCGCACCCCCGACGGCCCCGCCCGTCGGCACCTCCAGGAGACCTGCGCCGCCCTGGCGGACCGGCTGGCAGCGGCGTACGAGACCGCGGCGCACGCTCTGCGCGACGACCCCTGGCACGACGCCGAACTGGCCCGGCGCACCCACGACAGACTGGGCTTCCTCACCGGCCGGCTGGCCGACAGCGTCGGGCTGTCGCCGACCGAGGCCGCGCTGGCCGTGCTGCTGCCGCTGGTCGAGCAAGCTTTCTGGACCCAGGAGGCCGCACAGCGCGTCGGCGTGCTCGGCACGGACCTCTGCGCCACCGGCCCCGATCACAGCCGCTTCCGCAAGTTCGGCCAGGGCTTCCCGCGCCTGAAGCGCCGGCTGCTCACCCTGCACGACCAGACGGCGGCACGCGGCTCGGTGGAGCGGATCCGCTGGTGGCTGTTCCACCGCTGGCTGATCCAGCAGCCGGAGCTGTACGCGGCGGAGACCCTCAAGTCCCTCCTCGGCGAGGTGACGGGCGGCTCCGACCAGCCGCCATGGGTGGCCGACGCACTCTCCGCCGACCGCCTGATGCGGCTGCTGAAGGAACACCGGACGGCTCCGTTCTCCGTCCGCCGGGCCACCGGCCGCCCTTCCGGCGCCCTCGACGACCACGACGTCATCGCCGCCACCACCGGCGACGAACACGAGGTGCGCCCGCCCCTGGTCTCCGCCCTGCTCAAGGCGGCCTACGCGATGGCCGTCGACCCCGTCGACCTGCCCGAGATCGTCGTGGAGCACCTCGGCATCTACGACAGCGTCGACCTCGGCGAACTCATGGTCACCGTGCGCCGCTCCGACTGGCGCCACTCCGGCGTCGGCCGCTCCCTGAACGCGGTGTGCACCCACCCAGCCGTCCAGATCGCCCTGCGGGAACACGCCACCCGCGTCGACACCCTCCTCCGCGAGATCAACCGGGACGACAACCCCGCCCTGGCCCCGCTCGGCGCCCTGCCCCCCTACGCCGACGGCAGCCGGGTCCGCCTCGACGGCAACACCCCCGACCAGTTCGCCGACGGCATCCGCTTCCAGCTCGCCGAGGACCGCGTCCAGGAGCTCCTCATGGGCGAACAGCTCTACGGCGACCGTGAACTGGCGGTCCGCGAGCTGTACCAGAACGCGTTGGACGCGCTGCGGTACCGGGACTGCCGCACGCAGTACCTCCAGCGCACGGGCCGGCCGACGGCGTCCTGGGAGGGCCGGATCGAGTTCGTCCAGAGCGTCGGCTCCGACGGCCGCCCCTACCTGGAGTGCCGCGACAACGGCATCGGCATGGGCCTGACCGAACTCGGCAGCGTCTTCTCCCAGGGCGGCACCCGCTTCGTCGACCTGCCCGAGTACATCGAGGAACAGGTCGCCTGGAGCGAACTCCCGGAACCCAAGCTCCGCCTCTACCCCAACTCCCGTTTCGGCATCGGCGTCCTGAGCTACTTCATGCTGGCCGACGAGATCGTGGTCCGCACCTGCCGCATGGGGCGGGACGGGCGACCCGGGCGGCTGCTGCAGGTGACGATCGCGGGGCCGGGGAATCTGTTCCGGGTCGAGGATCTCGGGGAGGGGACCGAGCCGGGGACGACGGTGCGGCTGCTGCTGTCGCGGCAGGGGAAGCGTGTGTCGTGTGTGGAGGCGCTGCAGCGGTTGCTGTGGGTCGCGCCGTATCGGACTTCGGCGGTACATGGGTCTCGGGAGCATGGGTGGGTGCCGGGGGAGTTGTCCGTCACGGCGCTCGCGATCGAGGCGTCCAGGCATACGCCGGGCCTCCGAGAGGCGAGTTACATATGCCTGGCGTCGGACTCACCGGACCTGTGGTGGATCGACCGTCAGGGCATCGCCCTGTCGGATGGCCTGCTGACGGATTCCGACGCGGCGTTCCACGCGGTGCATCGGTTCCCCTACGGCGTCGTGGTGAATCTCCACGGTGAGCACGCACCCGTGCTCACCGTGGACCGGAAGAAGGTGCGTTCCCTCGACCGTGATCATGTGCGAGCCCTGATCACCACTGCCGCGCCCAGCCTGACGCTTCCCGGCCTCCCGCTTCCGACGATCGGCTGGCTGGCCGAGGCCAGTTCGACCGCGCCGTGGTTCGGCGACCTCGTGGCGGAGCATGCGCGGCGTGCCGATCTGAAGTGGCGGATCAGGGAGGTCTCGATGCCCTTCCGCGCGGTCGGCTACTTCCTCCCGGACACCGAACTTCTTCCCTTGGTCACGGGCTACTACCCCCACAGCCCAAATCCTCACGCTGCCCGCTACTTCTACAACATGCCGTCGGGCGTGCTGCGTTGGCGTCTGCGAGCGCTGTACCGCGCCGGACTCGGTGACCGGGTGTCGCCGACGCCGGAGTCGTGCCCGTCCGACGAGTTGGGCGCGCGGCCGTCGGACATGGTGCTGCTCGCCAGGTCTCGCTACGGCCGCTGGGACGCGTCCTACCGGGACTGGCGGCGGGATGCACTGCGAGGGCCAGCCATGGTGGTCCTCAGCGGCCTCTTCGACTGGCGCGACCCTGCCCAGCCGCTCAGCGCCGTCGAGATCTTCAAGCTGAGCTCCAGGTCGGAGCTACCGCCCGCAGAGGTCACCGCCCGGCTCACCGCGCTCGGATACCAGGTCGAGCCCTTGGGAGGCTGCGCCGCTGCCAGCTACGAAGATCTTCCGCTGCTGCTGCGGATGGGAGCCCCGGCGGACTGGTTGACTCCCGGCTCCGTGCTCTCGGGGCCGCAGATCTGCTTCAGCGCGGTGCACGGCAGCAGCTCCACCGCACACGCCGCCCGGCGCCTACGAGATCTTGGCTTCTCCGTGCCTGCGGACCACCCGGTCCGGGAGCGCTGGACCGATGAGGAGAAAAGCATCCTCAGGTCCTTGTGGCTGTCGTACGCCGCACCACCGTCCCCGGAGGAGGCCCTACACATCTCGCAAGCTCAATTGGCCTCCGTGGCCAACCGCACGGACACGACCGTGCTCCGCATCATGGAGTTCCTGTCCGAGCTGGGATTCCGACTCCCCGCGGACGGCCCCGAACTGACGGAGGACGACCGGTCTCTCCTGCTGTACAAGGCTCAGTGTCCCTGGGTGGACCAGGAGGTCTCGCTCCTCTACACCTGTCTCTTATACACATCTCT
>KL569161.1:46284-48121 GCA_000715635.1 Streptomyces violaceus
ATGTGTATAAGAGACAGGTACGGGCCGTTGCGGCACGGCTGAGCGAACTCGGGTACACGGTGGCATCCGTCCCCGACGCGGAGGACCAACTGCCAACGGCCATGCAGACCGCTCTCGTAAACCACGACGTCAGGCTGAACTCGAACCGTCCCCTGCCCGTACGGCATGTGGCTCGCAGCGCGGAGCAGGCGGGGATGTCCCTTCCCGAGGCCATCGCGCACTACGCGGCGTGGGGCTACCGCTGCTCCGTCACAGCCGAGGGAGCCTCCCGTGCCGGGAGGATCGACAACAGGCTGCTCACCTACGGCCCGTTCCACGACCCTGGCACCTTCGGCCCGGTGACCCCCGCCGTGTTGCGGGCGGTGGGCGCCCGCAACGCCGACTCCCTGGCCGACTTTGGCTACGACGTCGTCCCTCCGTCCGAAGCCTGGACGAGAGAAGGCCAACTGGAAAGGACCCTCCTCCGGGCCCTCACCACCGACGCGGAGCCCCTCCCCGTCGACGCACCCCCCGAGGACCCCCCACTCTCCCTCGTAACCCTGGCCGTCGTAGCCCTCTCAGCCGCCAAAACACTCCGCGAAACCGCCCTCAAAGCCACCGAACTCGGCATGCGGCACGAGATCGAGGACTGGTTCCCCGACCCGGAAATCCCGTCGCCCCAGCCCCCCACCCCCTCGTAACCTCCCCACCATGTGGACAACGGGCGCGGAACAGGTGGAGCAGGCCGTCGACGAGTGCGTGGGCCTGCTGGGGGAAGTCACCGACCGGGACTGGGAGGGGACAGCGGCCGGGCGGGTGACATGGAGCTGCCGGGAGACGGCCGTGCACATCGCCGAGGATCTCATTGCGTATGCGGGGCAGTTGGCGGGGCGGGAGCCCGAGGGGTACACGCCCTTCGAGATCTCGCTGGAGGAGGAGGCCGGCAACGCGGATGCGGTGCGGGTGATCAGGACGATGGGGGCCCTGTTCGCCGCGGCGATCCGGACGACGCCGCGGTAGGTGCGGGCCTTCCATCCGTATCCGTTCCGCGACGCGAACCGTGAGGGGTTCGCGGCGATGGGCGTGGCCGAGGTGCTGCTGCACACGCACGACATCGCCGAGGGGCTGGGCGTGGCGTACGAGGCGGACTCCGAGCTGTGCGACTTCGTCCTCAGGCGGATCTTTCCGCATGTCCAGCCCGGAACCACTCCCTGGAAGACCCTGCTGTGGGCCACCGGGCGGGGTGAGCTGCCGGGGCGGGCGCCCGTCACCGAGTGGCGGTGGAACAACAACCTGGTGATCGGCACCGAACGGCTCACCCTCGAGGGCGTCACCCCGGGGGTGGCCGACGAGCTTGCCACGGTCGGTGACGGCGGCTGCTTCGAGTGGCTCGGAGGAAGCCCGGCCGAGGGCACCCGGGTGGGCGCCGGGCTGGTGTTCAAGCAGTACGAGGACGGGGTCCACCTGCCGGAGTGGGGCATGTACGTGCTGGTCCGCCGCGAGGACGACCAGGCACTCGGCGCCATGGGGTTCCACGCCGTTCCCGACGAGGCGGGGCGGGTCGAGATCGGCTACGACCTGGTCGAAGCGGCCCGTGGGCAGGGGTACGCGACCGAGGCGCTGCGCGCGCTGTCGGAATGGGCCCTGGCCCGGGACGAGGTACGGACCGTGGTCGCGAACGTCGAGCGGGACAACGCGCCCTCGCGGGGCGTCCTCACCCGCGCCGGCTTCACGGCCGTCGCGGAGAACACCGAGCAGGTGACCTACGAGCTGCGGGAACCCGGCGAGCGGTAGGAGCCCTTGGGCCGCCGCAGCCCCGCCCCGTACAGCAGCCGCACTCTGTCTCTTATACACATCT
>KL569161.1:48261-50940 GCA_000715635.1 Streptomyces violaceus
GCCCCGTACAGCAGCCGCACCACCTCGCGGCTGCTGACCTCCACGGCACCGGCGCCCACCGCGTCGGCGTACCGCCCGGAGGGGATGTCGTAGTGGTCGCGCTCGAAGGCCCGCCGGGGCACACCGAGGCGTTCGGCGAAGCTGTGCAGTTCGTCGTAGGAGACGTCGCTGATCAGGTGGGACCACATACGGCCGTGGCCGGGCCAGGCCGGCGGGTCGATATAGATCGTCACCAGTGCCTCACGAGGACGCCGCCCCACCGATGGCCTCGCCCAGCGACCCGACCGCCGCGACCTTGACGCCCGCCTCGCCGCACACCCAGTGCGGGTCGGGCCCCAACACCGGTTCCACGTCCAGCGCGTGCGGGTCGCCGGTGCCGCACACCGGGCACAGCGGCCAGCGGCCGTACCGCTCCAGCAGGGCGTCCTGTACGTCCTGCGCGACCAGACCGGCCACGTACGGCGCGCCCTCCGGCCACTGCTCGACCCACCACCGCCGCTGGGTGACGGACTCCTCGACCAGGGACACGACATCCGCCTCGGCGACGCGTCCCGCGACGAGGTCGGCCAGCACGAGGGCGCGCGCGGCGTGCAGCGTCTGCTCCAGGGGGGTGATGGGCTCCATGCCCCCATTGTGCGCACTCTTGACCCCGACGCCGAGCCGAAAATATCTTTCAGTGGTGACCCATAGAGTGAAGGAAACTTTCGCCGGCGATGGCGACAGCGCGCCCGGCCCGAGTGCCATGGTCGGCACGCTCGGCACCCCGCCCGCCCCCGCCGCCCTCGCGGCCAAGGTCCGCACCCTGGCCCCGTCGATGACGCGTTCCATGCAGCGCGTCGCCGAGGCCGTCGCGGGCGACCCGGCCGGCTGCGCGGCCCTCACGGTCACCGGCCTCGCCGAACTCACCGGCACCAGCGAGGCGACCGTCGTACGCACCGCCCGGCTGCTGGGCTATCCGGGCTACCGGGACCTGCGCCTGGCCCTCGCCGGCCTCGCCGCCCAGCAGCAGTCCGGCCGGGCCCCGGCCATCACGACGGACATCGCGGCCGACGACCCGATCGCCGACGTGGTCGCGAAGCTCGCCTACGACGAACAGCAGACCCTCGCCGACACCGCCGCCGGGCTCGACACCGTCCAACTGGGCGCCGCCGTCACCGCACTGGTCGCGGCCCGGCGCACCGATGTGTACGGCGTCGGGGCGTCCGGTCTGGTCGCCCAGGACCTCACGCAGAAGCTGCTGCGCATAGGGCTGATGGCCCACGCGCACAGCGACCCGCATCTGGCCGTGACGAACGCGGTGCAACTGCGGGCCGGTGACGTGGCGATCGCCATCACGCACTCGGGGTCGACCGGGGACGTCATCGAGCCACTGCGGGTCGCCTTCGAGCGCGGCGCGACGACGGTGGCGATCACGGGCCGCCCGGACGGCCCGGTGACGCAGTACGCCGATCATGTCCTCACCACGTCCACCGCGCGGGAGAGCGAACTGCGTCCGGCGGCGATGTCGTCGCGGACCGGTCAGCTCCTTGTGGTGGACTGCCTGTTCGTAGGGGTGGCGCAGCGGACGTACGAGACGGCGGCGCCGGCGCTCTCGGCGTCGTACGAGGCGTTGGCCCACCGGCATCGTTCCTGAGGCAGCCGCCCCAGCCAGCACCGGGAATCACGGAAAGCCACGGAAAGAGCCGTCATGACCTCCACCTCCGACCCCCGAGACCTCAGAACCGAGTTGGAGTCCCTGACCACCGAGGCCTTCCGGCCGGAGCTCGCGGACATCGACCGGCTGCCCACCCTGGACATCGCGCGGCTCATGAACGGCGAGGACGCCACCGTGGCCGGGGCGGTCGCGGCCCGGCTGCCTCAGATCGCCGCCGCGATCGACGCCGTGGCGGAGCGGATGGCCCGGGGCGGCCGCCTCGTCTACGCGGGCGCGGGCACGGCGGGCCGGCTGGGCATCCTGGACGCCTCCGAGTGTCCGCCCACGTTCAACACCGACCCCTCCCGGGTCGTCGGCCTGATCGCGGGCGGCCCCGAGGCCGTGGTCACCTCGGTCGAGGGCGCGGAGGACTCCCGGGAGCTGGCCCGGGCCGACCTGGAGCCCGCCGGCCTCACCCCCGACGACACGGTGGTCGGCATCTCCGCGTCCGGCCGCACGCCGTACGCGATCGGCGCGGTCGAGTACGCCCGCACCCGCGGCTCCCTCACCGTCGGCCTCGCCTGCAACCCCGGCAGCCCGCTCGGGGCCGCCGCCGACCACGGCATCGAGATCGTCGTGGGTCCCGAACTGCTCACCGGCTCCACCCGCCTGAAGGCCGGCACGGCACAGAAGCTCGTCCTCAACATGCTGTCGACCATCACGATGATCCGGCTGGGCAAGACCTACGGAAACCTGATGGTCGACGTCCGCGCCTCGAACGACAAACTCCGCGCCCGCTCCCACCGCATCGTCGCGCTCGCCACGGGCGCCGGCGACAAGGAGATCGAAGAGGCCCTGACCGCCACGGACGGCGAGGTCAAGAACGCCATCCTGACGATCCTGGCCGACGTGGACGGCCCGACGGCGGCGCGCCTGCTGGAGGAGTCCGGCGGGCACCTGCGGGCGGCCCTCGACTCACGCTCCTAGGGCACGTGTCGATGCGCTGTCTCTTATACACATCTCTGATGGCGCGAGGGAGGCGTGTA
>KL569161.1:51092-51813 GCA_000715635.1 Streptomyces violaceus
GCTCCTAGGGCACGTGTCGATGCGTGATCCATCCCGGCAGTGGGAGCGGAGGGCCGCTGAGCACGTTGATCGCGCTCAGCGGCCCTCCGTCATCCCGTCGTCGCCCGTGCCCTACGACCAGGGCAGGACCAAGGCACCCCAGGCGACAAGGGGACCGAGGGCGACGATGCCGCCGGTGTAGCCGATGACCTGGCGATAGAAGCGGCGAGCGTCGACACCACGGGCGTTGGCCAGGACCAGGGCGCCATTGGTGGAGAAGGGGGAGGTGTCGACGATGGTGGTGGACACCGCGAGTGCGGCGATCAGCCCGGCGGCGCTGAGGTGGCTGGAGAGCAACAGCGGTACGGCGATGGGAATGATCGCGGTGAGGATCGCGGTGGACGAGGCGAAGGCCGAGGTGACGGCCACGGTGAAGCACAGGAACAGGGCGACGAGGAGCGGCGCACCCAGGTTGGCGGCGTGCTCGGAGATCTTCTCGATCACCCCGGCCTTCTCCAGCATGGCGATGTACGTCATCATGCCCGCGACCAGCAGCAGGGTGGTCCAGCTGATGCCGTCGACGGCCTTCTCCTGCCTCTTCATGTCCACCAGCGCCAGCAGGGCACCCGCGACCAGGGCCAGGAAGCCGATCTCCAGTTGGAAGCCGAGCGCGCCCACGACAAGGCCGAGCAGACAGGCGAGGGTCAGCCACTGTCGCCAGTCGGGCCTGCCGGACACGGCG
>KL569161.1:52013-55490 GCA_000715635.1 Streptomyces violaceus
ACGGCGGGGTCCTCGTCTTCGCCCGCCGCCTCGTCCTGGTCGAGCAGCGGGACCGGGCGCTTGGCCAGCAGGACGTACGTAAGGAGCGACAACACCAGGTTGATCACGAAACTGGCGGTGAACAGAGCGACGGGAGAGACCTGCAGCTCGGTCTTGTCGACCATGCCGAGCACCAGCGCACCGGAGACGGCGAGCGGCGAGAACGCGCCGGCGTGGCCGCCACTGATCACCATCATGCCGACCACGAGCGGGTTCAGCTTGTAGCGGTAGGCGAAGTTCATCGCGACCGGCACGAGGATCGCCACGGCGGCGGGGGTGAACGTGCCGAACGCCGTCAGCAGTGCGGCGACCAGGAACAGCACCCAGGGGATGAGCGCGACCTTCCCGCGGACCAGCCGTACTCCCGCCGCGACGAGCAGATCGATGGTGCCGTTGCGGCGGGCGACGGAGAACAGGTAGGTGACTCCCACGATCGTCAGGAACAGCTCCACCGGAAAGCCCTCGAAGATCTCGTCCTCGGTGAGGCCGAGTGAGGCGGTTCCGACCGTGAAGGTCGCGACGAAGGCGAGAATGCCCAGGTTGATCGGAAGCACGGTACCGACCACGAACATCACCAGCAGTGCGCCTATGGAGATCACTTCAGGAGACATCTTTGTCCTCGGTGCGGGGAGGGGACGGGAGGGCGCGCCCCAGGGGCGCGGGGTTACCCCGGGGCGACGGCTGGGGGACCGTCCGGGGAGATTCATCCCGGTTCAGGCAGCTTTGCGTGCTCCTGATTCCGGTACGTAGATACGTGCGTCGGCGAGCAGCCGGGCAGCCCGCTGCACGGTGACGCGGTCCGGGACGCCGTCGCGCGGGTCCGAGCAGCGGACGGCCACGACGCCGGCGGGGGTGCCCAGGCGCAGCCACTCACCGGTCGGCCCGCCCGCGGCCCGGGAAACCACTGTGTCCTTCAGCAGGCCCGCGGCCGCGACGGCGACCGCGGAGGTGAGGCCGATCGCCGGGTGGGGGGCGTTCATGGTGAGCATGCGGACCGAGACGTCGTAGTCCTCGGCGGCGACCGGCTCGCCCAGCGTGGTGGTGTACGGCACCGGGGGTCCGACCAGGCCCACCTTGGGCACCGCGTCACCGGGCTCCTGACCCGGAGCGAGCAGTCCCATCAGCGGCGCGGCCGTGTGGCGGACCGCTCGCAGCCAGGGCACGTCGGCACGGACCTGCTCCAGGGACTCGGCACCGGAGCGGCCGGCGCCACGGGCGTCCACGAGGACCACGGGGGCACCCGCGTCCACCATGGTCACCTGGTGCGGCTCTGCCGTGCCGGGCCGCAGCTCGTCGACCGCCCGGCCGGTGGGGAGCAACGAGCCGGTGGTACTGCCGGCCGGGCTCAGGAAGGTAAGGCCGACCGCCACGCCGCCTGCCCGGGTGCCGGGCACGGTCTGGTCACCGAAGTGATGTACCACGCCGCCGGTGGTGTCCACTACCCCTTCCATGACGGCGCCGGTGTTGCTGTTCCGCATCACCACGCGAGTCCGGTCACCGCTGATGGGCACCAGTCCCTTCGCAACGGCGTACAAGGCGATGCCGGTGGCGCAGTTTCCGCAGTTGCTGGTCCACTCGATCGTGCCGGTGCCGATGCCGATCTGCGCGAACAGGTAGTCGACATCCACACCGGGTGTGGGGGAAACGCCGACGACGGCCGCCTTGGAGGTGGTCGGTGTCGCTCCGCCCACCCCGTCCAGTTCCACGGGGTCAGTGGAGCCGTACGCGGCGACCAGCAGTTTCTCCAGCTCACTGCGGTCGGTGGGGACATGGACCTGACTGAACAACCAGCACTTGCTGGTGCCGCCACGTACCAAGGTCGCGGGAATGTGCACGGCTGAGGCTCTTCCTGGTTCACAGACGGAAGGGGAAGGCCGGGGCGGACGGTTACGGGTGGGTTGCGCCCCGGTGAACCGCTCCGGCGAATGCGAAGACCTTCGCAGCCGCAAGACTTGGGCACAATGGCAGTTTTCTTCACCTCAGTTAAGTGCAGCTAAACTCTCAAGCATGCTCAACGTGCGCCGCCTGCTGCTGCTCACCGAGGCCGCCGAGCGCGGCTCGCTCACCGCCGCCGCGGAGGCGTTGGGCATGACCACCTCCGCCGCCTCCCAGCAGATGTCCCAGCTGGAACGGGAGGCCGGACAGCCCCTCATCGAACGGTTGCCGCGCGGCATCCGCACCACCCCGGCGGGCGCCGCCCTGGTCGAGCGCGGTCAGTCCATCCGCCGCGAACTGAGGGCCGCGGAAGCCGACTTGGATGCCTTCACCGACCTGGACCAGGGCACGCTCAGGCTCGGTTCGTTCCCCACCGCCAGTGCCTCGCTGCTGCCGCTCGCCCTCACCCGGTTCAGCCGCCGTTACCCCGGAGTGCGGACCGTCGTACGCGCCGGAGTCCTCGACCAGCTGCGCGAGATGCTGCACACGGGAGAGGTCGAGAAGGCGCTGCTCTGGGACTACGAGTGGAACCGCGTCAACGACGACGCCCTCGCTCTCACCCACCTCCTCGACGACCCCACCGTCCTGGTCGTCCCCGCCGACTCCCCGCTGCGCACCCTGCCCTCGCTGCGCCTCAGCGATCTAGCCGACCAGGAGTGGATCACCCGCGCCGACAACCACCCCGTCGCGGACGTCCTGCGCCGCAGCTGCCACCGGGCAGGGTTCGAACCGCGCATCGCCTACGCCTCACACGACTACCAGGAGGCCCAGGCCATGGTCGCGGCCGGCCTCGGCATCGCCCTCGCACCCCGGCTCGCCCTCACCAGCCGCCGCAGCGACGTCCGCCTGCTGCCGTTCGGATCCGACGTGCCTGCTCCCACCCGCCGCATCCTGCTCGCCCGCGCCGCGTCACGCGAGGCCACACCGCCCGCCCAAGCCATGGCCGCCATCCTGCGTACCGTGGCGCAGAAGTTCACCGGCGCCGACCTGGACCGCACCCAGCTCGGCGCGGTGCGACGGGGTGGGCAGGGGCGCGCCTGACGCGGCCCGGCCCTGCACCCGCACCCCTGGGGCGCCACCGTCGAGCTGCCCGCCCCCGTGAACATCACCCCGGACACCGAGAAGCTCAAGGGCTACGCCGACTAGTGACAATGGACCCATGAACCACGCCCAGCTCACCGCCCTAGGCCGTGCCCTCCGTCTTCTCGGTGAGCACGGCGAAGCCCTTGGCTCAGACACGCCGGACGCCAAACTGCACGAGGTCAAGGCCGACCTGAAGCGCGCCCTGGACCTGCTGGAGGACAGCGTCACCACGGCGGCGCCCAGTACGCGCTGCCCGGAGCACCCCACCGGCCCGGTCGACGAGGCCGCCCCCGACCTGTGCCTGCTCTGCGAGACCCGGCGCCGGGCCGCCCGCCGGGCGGAGTTCAACGGCCCCGCCCCGCATCACCAGCCCACCGAGCCGGTCCAGTCCCGCTACGGCGCTGTCTCTTATACACATCT
>KL569161.1:55737-56211 GCA_000715635.1 Streptomyces violaceus
GCCAGGCCTGGCAGCTGTGCGGCACCCCGCGCCGGGACCGCCGCGAGGCCGAGCTGTACATCGCCGCCCAGCGCAAGGCTCCCCGGGCTGCCATGGCGTACCGGCTCGTACACGAGTTCACCGACTACGAGGTGCTGCGCGTGTGGGGGACGCCGGTCAAGGTCGACATCGAGCCGATGGGCAACCTGTAGTTCACAGCAGGGGCAGGGCCTGGAAGTCGTAGCCCTCCCACAGGCGCCGCGACGCCTCCTCCGGGTACGCCCTCACCTCAGGCTCCGCGTCCAGCACCTGCACGAGCCACCGCTCGTCGTCGTACGCCGGCCAGCCCGGGTCCCCCGTCCTCGCGAACGCCGTCCAGGACGAGCGGAAACGGGACGACAGCGCCTGGGCCTCGGCGGACGGCTCGGCGCCCGCGAACAGCAGGGCCCCGAGGTCCGCGCCGAACGTGCCGAACAGCAGCGGGATGTCCAGGCC
>KL569161.1:56379-58269 GCA_000715635.1 Streptomyces violaceus
GCTGCCGGGGGCCGGCCAGGTCAGTTCGTAGACGTGGGCCCGTCCGCCGCCCGCCGTCTGCGCCTCGGCCAGGTGCAGGGAGGGCATGTTGAACAGCCAGTCCGTCTGGACGCGTTCGTAGAGCTCGCCCGGGGAGGCGTCGGGGAAGGCGGCACGGTAGGCCTGCTCGCCATCGGGGCCCGGGGCGAACAGGCGCAGGGCGGAGGTCGCCTGCTCGTCGGTGATCTGGCCCAGTCGGCCCGCCATGGCGATGAAGAGGCGGTACTCGTCGCGGTTGTGGCCCACGACCAGTTCCACGTCCTTCGCCGAACCGGCCGCCAGCGCCTGATACGGGCTCGTCGGCAGCACCTCGCCGTCGACCACCGGAGAGAAGGGCGTGACCGTGGGCGCGGCCTGGCCCCAGCGGTCGATGTACTGGAGCATCTTGGCGCTCAGCGTCTCGCCTGCCGACGTCAGCCGGCGCGGGGCGATCGTCGAGAGGTCGGCGACCGTGGGGCGCAGCCCCACCTCGGCGGCGAGAGCGAGACCGATGTCACGGGCCAGTTCACCGGAGAAGAACGTCCCCGGCACGCTCTGCGCGATCGCCCGCCCGAACAGGCCGGTCGCACGCGGCATGGCCAGCAGGGAGGCGATCGATCCGGCGCCCGCCGACTCGCCGAAGACCGTGACCCGGTCGGGGTCGCCGCCGAACGCCTCGATGTTGTCCCGGACCCATTCGAGGGCGGCCACCTGGTCGAGCAGGCCGCGGTTGGCAGGGGCTCCCTCGATGAACGCGAAACCCTCCATGCCCACGCGGTAGTTGAGGGAGACGACCACCACATCACCGTCGGCCGCGATGTGCCGGGCGTCGTAGCCGGGGCTGCCGGTGTGGCCGAGCTTGTAGGCGCCGCCGTAGATCCACACCATCACCGGGCGGCGGGCGGCCGGGTCCGGTTCGGGGGTCCAGACGTTGACCGTGAGCCACTCGTCGCCCTCGGGTACGTCGAGCAGGCCCGGGCCGCCCAGGTTGCCGAGGTCCTGCGGGGGCGGCGGGCCGAAGGCGTGGGCGTCCCGTATGCCGTCCCAGGCGTGGGCGGGGCTCGGTGCCATGAAGCGGGCCTCGCCCACCGGGGGTGCGGCGAAGGGGATGCCGCGGAAGACGGCGAGTCCCTCCTCCCTTCGGCCGCGTACCGCACCGGCGGTGGTGCGCACCACCGGTGCGGGCTGATCGGAGGGGCCGTCGGTCGGCGGGTGGGACTCGGTCGTCGTCATCTGGGTCTCCTCACGAATGCCGGTGAACAGGCGCTCAGTCAGTGTCCTTGACTGACGCAAGCAAATCCAGGGCAGTCGTGTGGCGGACCCGTGAGGTCAGCTGAGGGTCTTCAGCGCCGCCGGGTCGTACGGCGCCAGGTCCTCGAAGCGGCCGGCCAGCACCTTCTGCGCCCACTGCGGGTCCTGGAGCAGGGCGCGGCCGACGGCGACCATCTCGAACTCGTCGCGCTCGAAGCGGTCCAGGAGGTTGTCGAGGTCGCCCAGCTCGGCGCCCTGGCCCTGGAATGCCTTGATGAAGTCGCCGTTGAGGCCGACGGAGCCGACGGTGATGGCGGGCTTGCCGGTGAGCTTCTTGGTCCAGCCGGCCAGGTTGAGGTCGGAGTCATCGAACTCGGGCACCCAGTAGCGGCGGGTGGAGGCGTGGAAGGCGTCGACACCGGCCGCGGCCAGCGGGGTCAGGATGGCCTCCAGCTCCTCGGGCGTCTCGGCGAGGCGGGCGTCGTAGGCCTCCTGCTTCCACTGCGAGTAGCGGAAGATGACGGGGAAGTCGGCGGACACGGTCTCGCGGACCGCCGCGACGATCTCCTCCGAGAGCTTGGCGCGGGCGACCCGGTCGCCGCCATAGGCGTCGGTGCGGCG
>KL569161.1:58458-62141 GCA_000715635.1 Streptomyces violaceus
GGTAGCCGTGGGCGCCGTGCAGCTCGACACCGTCGAAGCCGATGCGCTCGGCGGCGGCCGCGGCCTCGGCGAACGCGCCGATGACGGCGTCGATGTCGGCCTGGGTCATGGCCTTGCCGGTGGGCTCCGAAGCGCCGATGCGCAGACCCGAGGGGCCGACGGCCGGGGCGTCCGCGACCGGCGGCTCGCCCTGGTTGCGGACCATGCCGATGTGCCACAGCTGCGGCACGATCGTGCCGCCCGCGGCGTGCACCGCCTCGGCGACCTTCGCCCAGCCCGCGAGCTGCTCCTCGCCGTGGAACCGCGGCACGCGGTCGCTCTGCCCGGCCGACTCGTGCCCGACGTAGGTGCCCTCGGTGACGATCAGGCCGACTCCGGCGGCGGCACGGCGGGAGTAGTACGAGATGACGTCCTCGCCGGGGACCCCGCCGGGGGAGAACATGCGCGTCATCGGTGCCATCGCGATGCGGTTCGGGACGGTCAGGCCGTTGAGCGTGACGGGCCGGGACAGGATTTCGGCGGCGCGGGAGGCGGAGGCGGCGACGGTCACGTGGGGACTCCTTGGATACCAGACAGTATGTGCATACGCATGGGGCGTAGGCGTCAACGGCCTGGCCCGCACACGGCATCCCGTCCGCGCTGTGATCCCGCACACGCCCGAGGGCGGCACCCCCCGTTTCCAGGGAGTGCCGCCCTCGGTACTGAAGGACGGTGATCGACCAGGGTCGATCAGAAGTCCATGTCACCGCCCGGCATGCCGCCGCCGGCCGGGGCAGCGCCCGCCTTCTCCGGCTTGTCGGCGATGACGGCCTCGGTGGTGAGGAACAGCGCGGCGATGGAGGCGGCGTTCTGCAGCGCGGAACGGGTCACCTTCGCCGGGTCGATGATGCCCTCGGCGATCATGTCGACGTACTCACCGGTCGCGGCGTTCAGGCCGTGGCCGACCTGGAGGTTGCGGACCTTCTCCACGACGACGCCGCCCTCGAGACCACCGTTGACGGCGATCTGCTTCAGCGGGGCCTCGAGCGCGAGCTTCACGGCGTTGGCGCCGGTCGCCTCGTCACCCTCGAGGTCCAGCTTCTCGAAGACGCTGGAGGCCTGGATGAGCGCCACGCCACCACCGGCGACGATGCCCTCCTCGACGGCCGCCTTGGCGTTGCGCACGGCGTCCTCGATGCGGTGCTTGCGCTCCTTGAGCTCCACCTCGGTGGCGGCACCGGCCTTGATGACCGCGACACCGCCGGCGAGCTTCGCCAGGCGCTCCTGGAGCTTCTCGCGGTCGTAGTCCGAGTCGCTGTTCTCGATCTCGGCGCGGATCTGGTTGACCCGGCCCTGGACCTGGTCGGCGGAGCCGGCACCGTCGACGATGGTGGTCTCGTCCTTGGTGATGACGACCTTGCGGGCCTTGCCCAGCAGGTCGACCGTGGCGTTCTCCAGCTTGAGGCCGACCTCCTCGGAGATCACCTCGCCGCCGGTGAGGATGCCGATGTCCTGCAGCATCGCCTTGCGGCGGTCACCGAAGCCCGGGGCCTTGACGGCGACGGACTTGAAGGTGCCACGGATCTTGTTGACGACCAGGGTCGACAGGGCCTCGCCCTCGACGTCCTCGGCGATGATCAGCAGCGGCTTGCCCGACTGCATGACCTTCTCCAGGAGCGGGAGCAGGTCCTTGACGTTGGAGATCTTGGAGTTCGCGATCAGGATGTACGGGTCGTCGAGGACGGCCTCCATACGCTCCATGTCGGTCGCGAAGTACGCCGAGATGTAGCCCTTGTCGAAGCGCATACCCTCGGTGAGCTCCAGCTCCAGACCGAAGGTCTGGGACTCCTCGACGGTGATGACGCCTTCCTTGCCGACCTTGTCCATGGCCTCGGCAATGAGCTCGCCGATCTGGGTGTCGGCGGCGGAGATGGAGGCCGTGGAAGCGATCTGCTCCTTGGTCTCGACATCCTTCGCCTGCTCCAGCAGGGCGGCGGAGACGGCCTCGACGGCGCGCTCGATGCCGCGCTTCAGGGCCATCGGGTTGGCGCCGGCGGCTACGTTGCGCAGGCCCTCCTTGACCAGGGCCTGGGCGAGAACGGTCGCGGTGGTCGTACCGTCACCGGCGACGTCGTCCGTCTTCTTGGCGACTTCCTTGACCAGCTCGGCGCCGATCTTCTCGTACGGGTCCTCGAGCTCGATCTCCTTGGCGATGGAGACACCATCGTTGGTGATCGTGGGGGCGCCCCACTTCTTCTCGAGGACGACGTTGCGGCCCTTGGGGCCGAGCGTCACCTTGACGGCGTCCGCGAGCTGGTTCATGCCGCGCTCGAGGCCGCGCCGCGCCTCCTCGTCGAACGCGATGATCTTGGCCATGTGAAGTGGTCCCTCCAGGACTGGGGGTGATTACTTCGGACCGCGCCCGCGCCCGCGACGGACGGCTCGCCAGCCTCGTGGTTCCTTCCCCACCCGGCCTGCGGGCCTCACCGACCCGGTCCTTACGTTGTCACTCTCACCTTCAGAGTGCTAACGCAATGATTAGCACTCGGGCATGGCGAGTGCAAGCGCCTCCCAGGGATCGGGCCGGGCCGTCAGCCGCCCGCGAACACCGCCCGGCGGGCCCTTCGAGCAGGCCGAAGGGCCCGCACCCCGGGGGGTACGGGCCCTTCAGAGAAGACCTGCCGCTTGCGGTTTGTCGTGGTCGCGCGTTCAGGCAGCGACGCGAACCATGTCGGCCTGTGGACCCTTCTGGCCCTGCGAGATCTCGAACTCGACCCGCTGACCCTCTTCAAGGGTGCGGTAGCCGTCCATCTGAATCGCGCTGTAGTGGACGAAAACATCCGCACCACCGTCGACCGCGATGAAGCCGTACCCCTTCTCCGCGTTGAACCACTTGACGGTGCCCTGAGCCATGCCTAACTCCCCTATTACTGGCCCTTGCACAGACCCGCACTTCGCGGATCCGGGTCAGACCTCACCCCCCACGGATTGGGGGCGTGCGCCGGAACGCGTCGACCGCGGCCGAATGTATCTGTCCAACTGCCCTCTGCAACAGGTCAATCGGACGAGAATTCTGGACGCGCAGGATCCGGAATGTGGGGAGAATTCGCCTGACATCAGGGCAAGTCGGGCCACGCAAGGGGAACAAAAGCCACAAAAGACGCACACACTTTGGCTACATCTTGTCGGGCGCGCGGCAGGAATTCAGGGTGCCCGATCAGGGGATCGGGATCGCGTTCCCCAACTGTACCGCGCTCAACCACACAGAATTGCCCCCTCCGTTTCTCTCACGGAGGGGGCAATTCGATGGACTCTCAGTGACGGCCGTTACCGATGGTAATAATCAAGCCGGTCGACCGGTTCAGCCGCCGGCGACGGCCGGAATGATCGACACACCGGCACCGTCCGGCGTCGCCGTCTCAAGACCCTGCTCGAACCGCACGTCGTCGTCATTGACGTACACGTTGACGAACCGGCGCAGCTTGCCCTGGTCGTCCAGCACCCGGGCGGCGATCCCGGTGTGGTTCTTCTCCAGATCGGAGATGACCTCCCCGAGGGTCGCCCCCTCGGCAGCCACCTCGGCCTTGCCGCCGGTGTAGGTACGCAGGATGGTGGGGATTCGTACGGTCACGCTCATGCTTGAAACCTCCGGTCGGAGAGCAGGCCTTTTAGGGGCGCGGGGCTGTGTCGATGTGCGGCTCCGC
>KL569161.1:62321-63096 GCA_000715635.1 Streptomyces violaceus
CCGCAGCGAACAACGGTCAGACGAGTCCGGCGTCCCGGAACGAATCCAGGTTGGGCCGGATGGTCGCGGTCAGCCCGGTCCCGGCCACCGCATCCAGCGTCTTGAGACCGTCCCCAGTGTTCAGGACGACAGTGGTCTTGGCGGGGTCGAGGACCCCGTTCTCGATCAGCTTCTTAGTCACGCCCACCGTCACACCACCGGCGGTCTCCGCAAAGACCCCCTCGGTCCGCGCGAGCAGCTTGATCGCCTCGACGACCTGCTCGTCGTTCACGTCCTCCACCGCACCACCCGTACGGCGGGCGATGTCGAGCACGTACGGACCGTCCGCCGGGTTGCCGATCGCCAGCGACTTGGCGATGGTGTCCGGCTTCTGGGGACGTACGACGTCATGGCCGGCCTTGTACGCCGTCGACACCGGCGAGCAGCCCTCGGCCTGCGCGCCGAAGATCTTGTACGGCTTGTCCTCGACCAGACCGAGCTTGATCAGCTCCTGCAGACCCTTGTCGATCTTCGTGAGCTGCGAGCCGGAGGCGATAGGCACCACGAGCTGGTCCGGCAGTTGCCAGCCGAGCTGCTCGCAGATCTCGTACGCCAGCGTCTTGGAGCCCTCGGCGTAGTACGGCCGCAGGTTGACGTTGACGAAGCCCCAGCCCTCGCCGGCCGGGTCGCCGATCAGCTCGGAGCAGAAGCGGTTCACGTCGTCGTAGTTGCCCTCGATGCCGACGAGCTCGCCGCCGTAGATCGCGGCCATGACGACCTTGCCCTGCTCCAGGTC
>KL569161.1:63359-64357 GCA_000715635.1 Streptomyces violaceus
CCCCACCGCACCGGCGAGGTTGCCGGTGGAGGAGCAGGACAGGGTGGTGAAGCCGAAGGCGCGGGCGGCCTCCAGGGCCTGGGCGACGACGCGGTCCTTGAAGGAGTGCGTCGGGTTGCCGGAGTCGTCCTTGACGAAGAGCTTGCCGGCGTCGACGCCGAGCTCCCGGGCCAGGTTGTCGGCCTTGACGAGCGCGGTCCAGCCGGGGTTGATGTTCGGCTTGTCCGCCACGTCGGCCGGGACCGGCAGCAGCGGGGCGTAGCGCCAGATGTTCGCGGGTCCCGCTTCGATGCGCTTGCGGAGCTCTTCGGTGTCGTAGGCCGAGAAGTCGTAGGCGATCTCCAGCGGGCCGAAACACTCCTGGCACGCGAAGACCGGGCCGAGGGGGACGCGGTGACCGCACTCGCGGCAGCTCAGCGCGGCGGCGGGGCCGAGGTCTACGGTGGATTCAGTGGTGCTTGCAACAGTCTGCGCAGCCATGTGAGGCGAGGCCCTTTCTCCTCATCTTCCTCACGACGCATCTCGCCGTGAGACGGATTTGGCACCTTCCCGAGCCGGGAGCCTCGCGCATGTGGTCGACGGTGACCTACGAGTACCGACTGGAGGGTTGCCGGGGCTTCAACGGGCCGTGTCCCTCTGCCCCTCTGGATGAGCTGTATTCGGTTGTAAACGGCGGTTGACCCCGGACATGCGATGGTCATCCGCGTTGTTCAAGACTGTAACCGACGACCAGGACAGTTGAGATAGTCGTCCGAACCGCGAGATGGCTCACAGTCCGTCCCGCCGAGAGTACGCAGAGGAGCCGCCACGGTGCTGGAAGAAGTCGAGCGCTGGCTGAGCACCCGTTCCTGGTCCGCGACCGATCGCCCCCTCCACCAGATACTCGCTGCCAAGCAGCGCACGGGCCAGACGGTCAGTGTCGTGCTGCCCGCGCTCAACGAGGAGGAGACGGTCGGCGACATCGCGGCCGTCATCCGCCACGACCTGATGCGGCAGGG
>KL569161.1:64567-64909 GCA_000715635.1 Streptomyces violaceus
ATCCGCCACGACCTGATGCGGCAGGTGCCGCTCGTCGACGAGCTCGTCGTCGTCGACTCCGGCTCGACCGACCGTACGTCGGAGGTGGCCGCGGCCGCGGGCGCAACGGTGGTGCACCGGGACGGGATACTGCCGCGCCTGCCCACGGTGCCCGGCAAGGGCGAGGTGCTGTGGCGCTCGCTGCTCGTCACCCGCGGGGACATCGTCTGTTTCGTCGACGCGGACCTGAGGGACTTCTCGTCCGACTTCGTCTCCGGGATCGTGGGCCCGTTGCTCACCGACCCGGACGTGGACCTGGTGAAGGCCATGTACGACCGTCCGCTCGGCGGCGCGCCCGGGCAG
>KL569162.1:0-7312 GCA_000715635.1 Streptomyces violaceus
GAACTTCCACGGCCGGAGCCGACACCGACTGTCGTGCGGCGACCGGCTGTCAAGTGGTGTCCCTCGACGCTCAGTCGACCCGCGCCGAAGCCACAGCCGCCAGCACCCGTTCCACATCCGCCTCCGACGTACGCCAGTTGCTGAACGCCGCTCGCAACGCGGGCACCCCGCCGTACACCGTCGGTGTCAGGAACGCCTCGCCGGAGGCGGCGACCGCTTGGGCCAGGGTGTTCACCCGCTCCTGTGTCGGCTGGTCGGCGAGGGTGAAGCAGACGACGTTGAGGCGGACCGGCGCCAGCAGGCGCAGCCCGTTGAGGCCGACCAGGCCCTCGCCGAGCCGGTGGGCGAGGGCGACGTTGCGCTCGACGATCTCGCGGTGCCCCGCGCGGCCGTACGCGACGAGCGAGAACCACGCGGGCAGCGCGCGCAGGCGCCGGGAGTTCTCCGGGGTGAGATGCAGGAAGTCGGGTTCGCCGGTGGGCAGGCCGAGGTAGGGCGAGGCGTTGTGGAAGACCCGCACCTGGAGGTCCCGGTGGCGAGTGAACTGGACGGCCGCGTCATAGGGCACGTTGAGCCACTTGTGCAGGTCGACGCAGACGGAGTCCGCGGCGTCGAGCCCGTCGACGAGGTGTGCGTACGCGGGGGAGAGCGCGGCGAAGGCGCCGAATGCGGCGTCCACGTGCAGCCAGAAGTCGTACCGCTCCTTCAGGGCCGCGATCGCCCGCAAGTCGTCGAAGTCGACGGTGTTCACCGTGCCGGCGTTCGCCACCACGATCGCCGGCCGACCGCCCAGCTCGGACAGCGCGGCGTCGAGCGCGGCCACGTCGACGGCCTCACGGTTGTCCGGCAGCACGGTCACGCGACGCCACCGGTCCCGCCCGATGCCCAGCACGGACAGCGCCTTGGCGGTGCTGGAGTGAGGGCTGCCGGACAGTACGTCGACCGGCCCGAGGGCGGCCGTGCCCTCCAGTGAGACGTCCACGCCCAGCCGCTCGCCCAGCCACTCGCGGGCGATGGCAAGACCCACGGTGTTGGACACTGTCGCACCGGTCACGAACGCCCCGGAGTGCGCCTCGCCAAGACCGAACAGTTCCCGCAGCCAGGCCACCGTCTCCCGTTCCAGGGCTGTCGCCCAGGACCCGGCCGCCCCGGACACGTTCTGGTCGTAGGTGCTGGTCAGCCAGTCCCCGGCGACCGAGGCGGGCGTCGCGCCACCCGTGACGAAGCCGAGGTAGCGCGGGCCGGCCGAACCGGAGAAACCTGGCGCCCACCGCTGGGCGAAGCGAGCGAGGGCGCCCTCGGCCCCGGCGCCCTCGCCGGGGAGGGGGTCGCGGTCCGGGGTTTCGTCGAACTGGACGACGGGACGTTCCGCCAGCCCCGTCACCTCGAGGGCGGCGAGGTCGCGGGCGGACTGCAGGAGTTCGGGAAGCCGGGAGAGATCGTCGGCGAGTGTGCGGTGCATGCCGGGGAGCCTAGGCGGACGCACCCGGCCGGCGACTGGTCCAGTCGAGGGAAACTGGATCAATGGAAACAGGATTCGCCGGCGCACTCGGCGCCTGGCGCGCCCGCAAGGGACCGCTGGCTCACGCGTTGTCCGCGGCCGTCCGTGAGGCGGTCATCGACGGTCGTCTGCCCGCCGGGTCCCGGCTGCCGTCCGAGCGGGAGCTCGCCCGGACCCTGGGCCTCAGCCGCGGCACTGTCGTATCCGCCCTGACCCGGCTGCGGGACGACGGTTGGCTGCACACCCGGCACGGCAGCGGCAGCGTCGTACGACTGCCCGTCCGCCTCACCGAACGCACCACCCCCTGGTCCCTGGACCGCGGCGGGGCGGGGGAGGCGGACCTCGACCTCACCCTCGCCGTCACGGCCGCACCGCACGATGCCTACCTCGCGGCCCTGGACCGTGCCGCCGGACGCAGCCCGTCCCTCCTCCTGGACTCCGGAGTCGCCACGGCGGGCTTGCCGCGCCTGTGCGCCCTCCTCGCCGACCGCTACACCCGGACCGGGCTGCCGACCCGCCCGGAGCAGATCCTCGTCACCTCCGGCGCCCAGGCCGCGCTCACCCTGCTCGTGGAGCACCTCCACACCGACCGTGGCCGACCGGTCGCCGTGGAGAGCCCTACCTACCCGGGCGCGCTCGCCGTCCTGCGCGGCCGCCGTGCCCGCCTGCTGCCCGTGCCGGTATCGGCGGCCGACGGCTGGGACACCGAGCACCTCACGGCCGCGGTACGCCGCCGCAACCCCCAACTCCTCTACCTGATCCCGGACTTTCACAACCCCACCGGTGCCCACATGAGCGCCGCGGCCCGCGCGGAGATCGCTCGCCTCCCGGTGCCGGTGATCGTCGACGAGACCATGCGTGACCTCGACCTGAGACAGCCGGCCGGGACCGAGCCCCGTCTCGCCGGACCGCACGTGATCCAGATCGGCTCGGCCAGCAAGATCCTCTGGAGCGGTCTGCGGGTCGGCTGGATCCGTACGACCGCCGCCCTCGTACGACAGCTACGGCGCAACCCTCTCCAGCCTCCGTTGTCGCCGCCGCCCCTGGAACAGCTCATCGCCGCCGAACTGCTGGGTGACGGCTTGGAGGAGATCCTCATCGACCGCCGCACCCGGCTACGCGCCCAGCGCGACCACCTGGCCGGGCTCCTCGACGGGACCGGTTGGACGTACACGATTCCCGGCGGCGGTCTGTCCCTGTGGCTCCGCCTGGGCGCGACCCCGACGGCGGCGGAGCTGGCGGTCCGAGCGGCCCGGCGCGGCCTCGCCCTGACGCCGGGCCCGTTCTTCGCCGCAGACCGTGCCACGCTCGCCCACCACCTGCGCCTGCCGTTCACAGCAACCCCGGACGTCCTCACGCGCGCGGTGCGTCTACTGCGCGACTGCTGCGACTGAGTTCCCGCAGACGTGAAGAGGGCCCCGGCGTTGCTCGGGGCCCTCTTCAACGTTCAAAGGTCAATCTTAGCGTCACGACCGTCCGTTGACCGGCCGTACGCCGGGGCTTGTGCGGTTGGGGGCGTGGTCGGGCTTGACCAGGTAGTGGCGGTTGTCGGGCACTTCGCCTGCTTGGGTCGGGCCGGTGAGCCCCCAGAAGGCACTGGCCAGGGTGGCGCCGAAGATTGCCGCTGCGCGAGCCATTCCTCGCATTTTGTTCTTCGCCATGATGGACTTTTTCTCTTTCATGTGGTGAACGTGGACGGAATGCCTCACGGGCGGCGGGCACCCTGAGGGAGCGTCACCCCTGGCCCCCTCCCTCAGAAGGCAGCAGCTTTGTGTCCCTGATGGCCCTTTGCGCAGGGGCTGGGGCACAGGGGCTGACGAGGGAGAACCCGCCTACCAGGGTGGGTGGTTGCCGATCAGGACCTTCCGCTCGGAGCGCGGCGCTCAGGACTTCGGCTCCCGACCCGGCGAGCTGGGGTGGGACACGTCGCGCCCGGAGAGCAGGGGTCATCGATCGGGCCCGTGCGGGTAAGAACCTGTGGTCGATGCCCTGGGGGCTTCAGGAGGTGCCGCCGAGGAGCCCGTCGGGGTCGGCTCCACCGGCGTAGGGGGTTACAGGCGGGCTCTCTCCTTCCGGAACCGCGGGTCCTGACGTGCCGTCGTCCGTCGCGGGCGGGGGGGTGCCCGGGGAGATGGACCCATCGACCGAGGGTTTTGATGAGGGGTCGGGCGTGGACGTGGGCGGGGCGGCAGCCACCGTGAGCGTCACTGTGCCTTGCGCCGGGACCCGTTCGCCCGCGGCTGGACTCTGGCTGAGGACGGTGCCGGGGCCGGCCGTGTCGGAGGGCTCCTGCGTGATCTCGGCGGCAAGGCCCCGGCCTTCCAGGACCTGACGGGCCTCCTCGAGGGAGGCGCCGGTCACCTCGGGAACGTCGACGTGTCCGTCGACCTCTTCGATGCCGGGGGCGACGGGCAGGGGAGTGTCCTCCGTACCGTCCGAGCCCACGGGGCGTTCCAGCCCGGCATCTTGGTCCTGGACATCGACCAGCTCGTACCTCTCGACCTCGTTCCCGTCGTCCGTCGGCTCGACCTTGACGACCTTTTCCCGGTCGTAGGACCTCCATTTCTTGTTCCCGCCCGTGAACTCCACTTCGGCGCTGTCGACATCGTGCTCGAACGCGGCCAGCGGATTGCCGCAGCTGCACTGCACCACGGGCTTCCCATTGGGGGTGACCAGGACCGCGATGCCCGCCTCGAGCAGCGCGTCGAAGGGGTCCGCCTTGCCCTTCTTGTAGTCATGGTTTTTCACCAGAGTGTCGTTGCGCAGCAGAACAGGCGTCAGTTTCTTGAGGAAAACGCCGATCTCGTCGATGCCGATGTCCTGCACCTTGGCCCACTCCGCCGCCTTCTTCCGGTTGGCGCGTTCCTTCAGGAACGCGGCGAGCGTGGCCTTGTCGCAGCTCTGCCTGTCCCGCGTGCCCCCGTACAGCCCGGGCCTGTTGCCCTTGTGCACACCTCCGCCGAGCCTCGATGGCCCGTCGATCGGAAGGTCCGTGGCCAGCCCGAGGGCTTCTCCGAAGAAGGGCGCGACGGCCGGAGCACCCCGGGCGACCGCCTTGACGGCGATCTTCGCGGGCAGGCAGGCCGTGGTGGTCAGTCCGACGACGCTCAGGAGCACCGCCGTCAGGAGGGCGGCTCGTCCGAACCCCCGTATGTTCCTCATTGTTCGTCCTCCGCTTGGAATGTCATGTCGGTTGCCTGGCTCGACGCGCGCCGGGCCCGGGAGCCTTGGCGCACGGCGAGCGGGTGGGCGTACGGCACTGTCCTGTGGTGCCGCACGACTCAAGGAGGGGGCACGCCGCCGGGCGGAGCCGGTGGTGCGACGATGAGCGTGGGCAGGTCAGGGAACTGAGGCCGCAGCGTTTCCAGAAGGCCGTCGATGGTGCCCGGATGGGTCACCTCGTAGACGATTCCGGCGAGCAGCAGCACGAAGCCGATGCCGGCCGCCCCGGGGCCGCGTAGTAGCCGTCCCAGGTGAAGTAGCGGTTTCCCCGGCTCATGCCGTACTCCTTCTGTGTTCTGACCGGGTGACGCACCGCGGTCGCTGTTGGCAGGCGCCGTTCTGCGGGGTCACGTCGTGGTGGGTTCCGGAGCGGGACGGGACAGGACCAGGGCGATCACGACGATGGTGACGACCACGAGGAGCGCGACGACGGCCACGGCCCAGGCCGGGACGCCCGTGACGAAGAACGCCGGGAGCGAGGTGATCGCCGACAGGATCCGCGAGCCGGCGACGACTCGGGAACCGGTGCGGTTGGCCGTGAGCCAGGTGTGGACGACGGCGAAGAGGGTGATCACTCCGAGGACGGTCCCGGCGACGAGGACGCTCACCGGAGGCCCCGGCGCGTCCGAGTCCGGCCACGGTGTGAAGACACTGGTCATGTCGATCAGCCCGAGCACCCCGGCGAGTGCGAGGCCCACCTTGTTCTTGCGGCTGAGTGAGGAGCTCGCCGCTTCCGTCCGGCTCATGTCGGTTCCCCCGTATGGGTGTTGAGGGCCGCCGGTGTGGCGACCCGGTGCACCGAGCATGCCGGGCGGGCCCAGCTGCGCACACCGCCCGTTGTTCCTTGTCACCCGGGAGGATTTCCCGGGCGGGGAGGGCAGAGGAGACTCCCGGCCGGGAAATCCGTCGGCCATCATCGGGACATGACCTCCGCCGCAGGCCCGATTCGGGTGCTCATCGCCGACGACCATCCCGTCGTACGGCGCGGAATGAGCGCTCTGCTGTCCTCGCTGGACGGCGTGGAGGTGGTGGGGGAGGCGGCCACCGGCGAAGAGGCGCTGCGCGAGGCTCAGTTGTGCCGGCCCGACGTCGTCGTGATGGACATCCAGATGCCGGCGATGGACGGCGTCGAGGCGACCCGGCGGCTGGCCGCGCTGCTCCCGGACGTGGCGGTGCTGGTGGTCACGATGTTCGAGGACGACGAGACGGTGGTGTCCGCGATGCGCGCAGGCGCCCGCGGCTACCTCCTGAAGGGCGCTCAGCAGGAGGACATCCTGACCACCATTCGCTCGGTCGCAGCCGGCCAGTTCGTCATGGCGCCCCGCGTCGCCGCCCGCCTCCTCGGCCACCTCCGTCAGGCGCCCGCACCGGCCGCTCCACCCTTCCCCGAGCTGACCGGCCGCGAACTCGACGTGCTCGACCGCGTGGCCCGGGGCTACAGCAACGCCCGGGTTGCGGCCGACCTGTCAGTGGCCACGAAGACAGTGGCGAACAATCTGTCCGTCATCTTCACCAAGCTCGGGGTGAGCGGCCGGGCCGAAGCGGTGATTCTGGCCCGGGAGCGAGGGCTGGGCGAAGGGACGCCGGGGTCGGGGCCATGACGGTACGGCGCCAGGCGACGCTGCTCGTCGGAACATCCCTCGCCGCGCTGTGGACGGGGCTCGCACTCCTCGGCGCCGTGGCGCTCGCCTCCCTCTGGGTCACCCCGCCCTCCGCCTCCGACCAGTGGGTGATCTGGTCGGTGATGGTCGGTGTCTTCCTGGCAGGATCCTGCCTCGCCGTCACCGCGCGCCGCCCGGGAATGGCGGCCGGACGGTTCCTCGCAGGGTCCGCGGCCGCCCTGCTGGCCGCTCCGCTCGTGCTTGCCGCCGGCGCCCCCGGGCTCGCCTCGGTCCTGACGGTCCTCGCCGCCACGGTGACCGTGCCGCTGGCCGCCCTGCGCGTCGTGGACAGGCGCCCGCCGTCTCGACTGCTGCGGTGGGTGGACGCCGCCGTCGTCGTCACCGGCACCGGATGCGCGGTGGCCGCGGTGGCCGGCGTGGAGCCCGTGCAGGTGGGGGCGGCGATCGCAGCCGGAACCGCGATGTGCGCCGGGACGTGGGTGCTCTTCGAGGTGACCGCCGGGGACGACCGGCGCCGGGTGCTGTGGCTGGTGCTGGGCGCCGCCGCGACGACGCTGGGCGGCATGCTGCTCTTCGCCGCGGAAAACTCCTTTCCCATGGGGCCTTTGCACACCGTCGTCGCCACCGGAGTGCTGTCGCTGCCCCTGCCTCTCGCCGTCACCGTCGCGGCCGTCGCGCCGCGCCGGGCCGACGTACGGGTGGTGATCCGCGGGGCCGCCGTACTGATCGTCATGCTCGTGCTGAGCGCGGCGGTGTACGAGGGGATCGTGGCCGTGTGGGAGCTGGTGGTGGGCGCCCGGCCCGGCAAGGGAGTACCGGCCCTGCTGGCGGCCGCGATCGCCGCCGGGTACCACCCCGTACGGCTGCGGGTCGAGGCGAGCATGGACGAGATGCTGTTCGGCAGGTCGGCCGACCCGGTGGAGACGCTGACCCGCCTCGGTACGGACCTGACCCTGTCTCTTATACA
>KL569162.1:7473-8118 GCA_000715635.1 Streptomyces violaceus
GTACGGACCTGACCGCCGGTGCCCCGCCGCCGCTGTGGCTGCACACCCTGCGCGCCACCCTCGGCGTGCCCGGAATCGCGCTCCGCCAGGAGGGGGCCGATGTCGCGACGGCAGGCGCCATGGACGACGGCCACAGCACGCTCACCCCCCTGCGAGCGGGCGGAGAGCACGTGGGCGACCTGGTGGTATGTCTGCCACCCGGACACCTGCGGCTGCCCCGGGCCGCGACGTCGGTCATCGAGCTGGTGGCGGCGCCGCTCGCCCAGGCTCTGCACGCCGCGCGGCTCAGCGAGCAACTGATCCTCTCCCGCGGCCGCGTGGTGACCGCGCTGGAGGAGGAACGCCGCCGGATGCGCCGGGATCTGCACGATGGCCTCGGCCCGGCCCTGACCGGCATCGCCTACACCACGGACGCGGCCGTCAACCTCATCGCCACCGACCCGGAGCGCGCCGTGGAGACCCTGCGGGGGCTGCGCACCGACATCGGCGACGCGATCACCGAGATCCGCCGGATCGTCTACGGACTCCGTCCCCGCGCCCTCGACGAACTCGGCCTCGTCGACGCAGTCCGCCAGCGCATCGACCCGATGCGCGCCGCGGACGGCCGGTCCCTGACCGTCACGATCGACGCTCCGGACCGGCTGG
>KL569162.1:8290-10768 GCA_000715635.1 Streptomyces violaceus
GGTCTGCCTTGCCAGCCCGCTCAGAGATGTGTATAAGAGACAGCAGTCGAGGTGGCCGCGTACCGGGTGGCGGTGGAGGCCGTGACCAACATCGCCCGGCACTCCGACGGCACCACCGCCGTTCTGACCGTGGAGCTTGCGGGCCCTGCGCTCCTACGCGTGACCGTCGCCGACAGCGGCCGCTGCGCCGAGCCGTGGACGCCCGGCGTGGGCATCCAGTCCATGTACGAACGCGTCGAGGAGATCGGCGGCATCCTGACCATCCGCACCACCCCTGAGGGAGCCACCGTCACTGCCGACCTGCCGCTCGCCATCCCTGCCTGACGGTGCCACTTCACGACTCGTCGCTGCCCGACCCACCCCTGCTCACGAGACCTTCCGTCGAACCAAGCTCGACCGGAGATCGCCGAGCAGTAGGGTCATGGCGCAACACGACGCGAAGGGGAGTCAGGTGGCGCGGGTTAGCAGTTCCGCGCGGCCGCCACCCGCTTCGACAAACTGGCCACCCGTTACAAGGCCGGAGTCCACCTCGCCTCACTCATCCTCTGGCTCCGCGAACCCGCCCAAGATCGTTTGTCAGACAGAACCTAGGACGCGCCCGCCTCAAGCAGTTCCTTGAGGTGCGCCTCGTCCCGCGGAATCTCCTTGCGGACCAGTGGCTTGACCACGAGCGGAACGAGGGCCTTGCCCATGCCGTGCGGCTCGAGATCGACGGACAGCGTCAGCCGGGACCGCTCGCCGTCGTCGAGCGGCTCGATCGTGCCCTGGAGGTCACTGCGGACCGGGCCGTTGACGCCGTGGAAGTGCCAGCTGCGCGGCGGGTTGAACTCGGTGACCTCCATGGTTATGGGGACCTTCAGGCGCCCGATCCGCCGCTGCACCTGGAAGCGAGAGCCGACACCGAGCGGCCCTTCACTCAGGGTGCGTACCGCTACGGCGCTCTCCTCCCACTCAGCGATGTGCTTCGGATCCGTCAGGTACGAGAAGACTTCGTCGGGGCGACGGGAGATGTCGATGGTCTCTTCGATGCGGGACATTACGCCCCCTTCGGGTAGTCTCTAGAACAAAATGATCCCATGGGGTGGGGTGGGTGACCATAGGCCGCCGCGGCCCGGCGAGCCACCTGCGGCACCACATCAGAGCCTGGCCCTACCGCCCATGATCGACGATCTTTCATCGAACCCCAGCCCGGGAACGATCACTGTGCTAGCCAGTCGTGATCATTCTCAGCACCAGTGGCTGTACCAGTCCCAAGGCCGGGCTAGGACTCCGGGCCCGCGCCTGATCCCAGTCCCGCGTCGGCACCCCTCGGGAGTCGGGAAGCTCAAGGCCGGAGTCCGCCTCGCCTCACTCATCCTCTGGCTCCGCGAACCCACCCAAGGTCAATTGTCAGACAGGTCCTAACGACCTCGTGCACGGTTGGCCGTGGCTCGTGGAGGGGTCTGGTCCTGGCGGCTTTCACGTTCCCAGGCCGCGGGACAGAGTGGTGGTCTGCTGGTGTGAGAGCAGTCCGGCGACGGCTTGGACGATGTCGCTCATGTGCTCGCGGCGGCCGAGGTGGCGGGCAAGAGCCCTCCAGTTCTTCAGGTGCGCGATGCCGTGCTCGACACGGATGCGCCGCGAGGAGTGCGCCTTGCGCTGCTGCTCGTGCCTCTCCTCGTACCAGGCGGGAGCGTTCTTCTTGAATTTGCGATGTGGCGGTGTCACTACCCGTCCGCCGGTCTGCGCATAACCGGCATCCGCAAGGATCTCCATGAACGGACTGTCCACCAGTAGCCGACCAGGCCGAGCTGTCGGGCCTGGATGATGTCCGCGCAACTGCCCGGCCGGGCCGGGCTGCAGAACAACACGCGCCCCACAGCGTCCGTGAGGACCATGGACTTCAAGGCGTTCTGCTTGGTCTTGCCAGAGACGAACCTGTCCCAGTCCTTGCCGCCTGCGGCCGGGCGTCGCACGCGGATCTCCGTGCCGTCAATGATCCCGCTCTGAGCCTCGGCGCCCAGGTGCTCTATGACCTCGGCGAGAGAACCCAGGCGGATGCCCGGTGCGACGGTGCAGCCCCGCTGCGCGAGCAGGGGCCGCACCTCGCCGATGGCGCGGGTGATGGTGGAGCGGTCCACGCCGAACCAGCAGGCCAGCACATCATGCGTGGTGCCATGGCGCAGACTCACCAGGGTGGCCAGCAGCCGGTCGATGAAGACGAACTTGTGCTTCGCCCCGGCTCCCACAGCCCGCCGCCGCAGCCGAGCCGTCAACCTAGCCTCATGCTGCTCGTGCCACAACGGCCCGACCTCGGCAACGAGTTCAGCGATCACATCCGGCGACAGCCCAGTGACCCGGTACTCCGCCACGATCAACTCACGCGCCCCAGCCCCCATCATGCGCAGTTCAACGAGCCACCTGAACGCCGAGCCACGGCCAACCGTGCACGAGGTCGTTAGGTGTGCTGTCCCGGGACGTTGGTGACGGCGCATAGTG
>KL569162.1:11016-12495 GCA_000715635.1 Streptomyces violaceus
GAGCCCTGGCTTCGGTGGGGCCGTGCACAGTGGGCGCTGGTGCGAGCGTCGACCTGACCGTGAACGAACGCGATGCCTCCTACGGCCGGCGAGGACCCGCCCCGGTACCGCAGTACGTCACCCGCGCGACCCCCGCCGACCCGGCGACGGTGGCTCAACGCAGCGTGCAGCTCCCCGGAACGGCGTGACTCACTCCGCCCGGAACGCTCAGGACGCAGTTGGGTGCGGCTCTTCTGGTGTGAGCCCGCCGGTCAGGCCAGGAGTTCGTAGTTGTGCTGGTTGGGCCAGGGGTAGAGACGTTCGCGCTCTCTGTGGGTGTGGAAGATCCAGTACTGCAGGAAGTCGCCGTTGCTGATGAGGGCCCGGAGGCTCAGGACGGTTTCGGCTCCGGGGACGGTCCACCGGCCGTGGTCGTCCGGCTCGCATCCGACCCCGACGGGCGGCTCCTTTTGGGCCTCCCCCTCCGGGCGGGCGCCGGCAGCGTGCTGATTCAAGATCTCGTTGCGGGAGAGGACCTTCTGCAAGACGTCCAGTTGCTCATCAAGGGGAAGTCGACCAATCACTGGTTCTGACTATCACGACGAGTTCACCCAAAGCGATGAACTGGCGATCACGACGGCGCGGACGCGCTTTCGGGTCTGCACCCCTCCACGCGCACGCCTGAGTGACACTCAAACTCATCGACACTCGACGGCTGCTCGGCCCTCAACTGACATCCAGACTCATCGACAAACGACACTCGTTGAGAGCTTCGCAGCCACCGCGCCCCGACAGGGCCTGAGATGCTCCGCATCTCCCTGCCGGACGGGAAGGATCCGCCAGAGCATTCCTGGCCCTGGCCTGGAACAGTCAGTGGTCAGGGCTCGGGGTGTCACCATGCCCCCACACACCGCACCGCCCAGGGGGACACATGCGCACCCGCGCCACCACCACACTCGTCGCCGTACTCATCGCCGCGCTCACCGCATGCTCCGGTGACGGCAGCGACGACGCCGCGCCGGCGAGCACCGGAGAGGTCGACCGGTTGCCCGAGACTCGGCCGGCCGCGGACCCCGACGTCGCGCAGGCCGTCATGAACTACACCACCGCATACTTCGCGGGGGACGCTGACACAGCGTACGAGACACTGTCCGATGGCTGCCAGAAGTCCACCACTCCGCAGGCTTACGAGGCCGTCGTGAGGCAGGCGCTCGCCGACTACGGCCCGGACCATCCGGCGACGGACGTACAGACGGACGTACGGGGCGAGCTGGCCCTCGTCTCGTACAAGGTGCACGGTCTGCCGAAGCTTGACCAGCACAAGCAGCGGTGGGTGTTCGAGATCGGTGACTGGAAGTACGACGGCTGCTGACACAACGAAGGCGTTGTGGTTGAACCCGCGCAGCCTCTTGCCCGAGCCCCGACATCCAGCTTGCTCCTGCCCGCCCCCGTCACCCGGATCGCCATTCCCGACGCCGCCACCGGCTACCTGATGCAGCC
>KL569162.1:12679-15696 GCA_000715635.1 Streptomyces violaceus
ACCTGATGCAGCCGGCCGGCCACAGCGAGACACCCGACCGCATGAGGAGCCCGGGTCGCTGGGTCTTGCGTGCGGGCACGGCCGCAACCGCCGACCCATCGACTGGCTCTGTCGGCTCAGGCCGCGAAGACGCCCGGTACTGGTTCCTCGACCGCGGGGCACCCGACTTCGTCGCCGACTGGGACGGCGCCCTCGGCCACCGTCGCTCTGCTGCGCTCCGAGGCGGGGCGCTACCCGTGCGACAAGGCGCTGCGTGAACTGATCGGTGAGCTGTCCACGGTGAGCGCCGAGTCCGCACCCGTTGGGCCGCCCACGACGTGCGCATCCACCACGGTGGGGTCAGACAGTTCCGGCACCCTGATGCCGGACCTCTTATGGCGGGGGCGTTGTAGACGAACCAGGTCGACACGTCCGCTTCTCGTGCCACCCGGGCGAAGGAGATGCGCTGTCCGGCGGTGAGCAGGTCACCGATGACCTCCTGCGTGCGGGCGAACTTAGCGGCGCTGTCCGCCTGGCGGGCCCGGTGCAGGCGGGCCACGCGTGCGTCGCGGGACGATTCAGCGCTGTTCACGTGGCCTCCGGATGGTCAGACCGTCCATGGGGATGAAGGCGGCGGCCGACCGTGCCTTGCGCAGTTCTCGCGCCGCGTCTTCGATGGTCGTTCGCTCGTGCTCGGGCAGTGCCGGAGGAGAAGCGAAGTCGGTCCGCCCCTGGTGCGGATCTTGGTGGCCGCGCTGGGCGTCGATGCTGGGAGTGCCGAGCGGCGCGACCACGGGAGGCCCGGGCGGCGTGCCCCGTGCTAGCGTTGCGCGTTTGCAGCGTCGCTGTGTCGGGCTCCGTTCGGTGTCTCTGGCTGGTGGCCGCGTCCCTGCCGCGCCTTCCTCGGTACGGTCCCTTCGGAGGAAGGCTCTCTGTGAGCGAATCAGCACGTGCCGATGTCCGGCGGCAGGACGATGTGTCCGAGGCGTCGAGCGCCACGCCGGCGGTGCCCACGGCGGCGTCCTTCGCGCAGCTGGGGCTGCCGGCCGAGGTTCTGCGGGCGCTCGATGAGCACGGTGTGACTGTGCCCTTCCCCATCCAGGCGGCGGCGCTGCCGACCGCGCTCGCGGGACGGGACGTCCTGGGCCGGGGCCGCACAGGATCCGGCAAGACGCTCGCCTTCGGCCTGGGGATGCTCGCCCGGTCGGCCGGGCAGCGCGCGCAGCCGAAAGAGCCGCTGGCCCTCGTTCTGGTGCCCACCAGGGAACTGGCGCAGCAGATCGGTGAGGCGCTCACCCCGTACGTCGAGGCGCTGCGGCTGCGGCTCGCGACCGTGGTGGGCGGGGTGTCCATCGGACGGCAGGCCGCCGCGCTGCGAGATGGCGCCGAGATCGTCGTCGCCACGCCCGGCCGGCTGCACGACCTCGTCGAGCGCAAGGACTGCCGACTGGGACGGGTGCGCATCGCGGTTTTGGACGAGGCCGACCAGATGTGTGACATGGGGTTCCTTCCGCAGGTCACCGAGATCCTGGACCAGGTCCGTCCCGACGGGCAGCGGATGCTGTTCTCCGCCACCCTCGACCGCGACGTCGACCAGCTGGTGCAGCGCTACCTGCGCGACCCCGCCGTCCACTCCGTGGACCCCTCGTCCAGCGCGGTCTCCGCGATCGAGCACCATGTCTTCGTCGTGCACGGTCCGGACCGGTACGCCGTGACCACGGAGATCGCCGCTCGGGACGGCCGCGTCCTGCTGTTCCTGGACACCAAGCACGGCGTCGACCAACTCACGCGGCATCTGCGGGCCAGTGGTGTGGCCGCCGCCGCCCTGCACAGCGGGAAGTCCCAGCCGCAGCGCACCCGGACCCTGGCCCAGTTCAAGAACGGGCAGGTCACAGCGCTGGTAGCGACGAACGTCGCCGCACGCGGCCTGCACGTCGACGACCTCGACCTTGTGGTCAACGTCGACCCGGCCACCGACCCCAAGGACTATCTGCACCGTGCAGGCCGCACGGCCCGGGCCGGCCGCTCCGGCACCGTCGTGACACTCGTCCTGTCGGCACAGCGCCGCGAGACGAGCCAGGTCATGGCGGACGCCGATGTCGCCCCCAAGGTCACCAAAGTACGGTCCGGTGAGGCGGAGCTGAGCCGGATCACCGGCGCCAAGGCCCCTTCCGGAAAGCCGCTTGACGGCGGGCCGGCTGTACCGCGCCCCAAGAACCACAACGCCCCGTTCCGCGGCCTGGGCAGCACCAAGGACGCGAAGGTCGGCTCCGGCGGCAGGTCATCCCGCAAGAGCAGCGAGGCCCGCAAGCTCGCGGAGGCCCGTAAGGCGGCCCGGATGCGGCGCGGCGGCTGAGACCGGCTTCCCGGACTGCCGGGCGGTGTCTTTACGCTGCTGGACGGATACGCGGGACCGGAGATCGGCCGGGGTGCACCGGACGGCGTCGCGTATGGGTGAGGCTCTGGAAGAGGCACAGCTTCTTCGGCCGAGAGCCGCTGCCCACCATCGGCCGACGCGACGGGCGGGGACGGCTCCCGCGCCTCGTCGAAACGCACCAGAATCTTGCCGATGCGCCGCGCCCGGGCCAAGCTCGGCCAGCGCCACGGCGGCGAGCCCGGATACGTGGGCTCCCGGTGCGCACCGTCGCCCTGCATGTGAGGTGCGTCCTGGAGCCACTGCTGCGGCTTCTCCCGCGCCGCGCAGCCCGAGGCGCCTGCTTGCCCGCCGGGCCCATCCGGCCTCACACCGCGTGGACAAGGCTTGGCACAGCAGAAGGTCCGTGCCGTTTGCGTCCGGCACGGACCCTCGCGCGGCCAGCCTCCCACGGGGTTCCAGTAGGTGAAGAACTCGATCGCTGTTCTCCGGTCACGGGCGCTGGTTTAGGCTGTGGTCCTGCTCGTCTATCGAACTCACCTTGGCGGGGCGCCAGTTGCGGGGCCCTTTCACGTGAGGGCCCGGCACAAGGCCGGATCCCGAACCCGAGGAGAGCAACATGGAGGAGCAGAGGAAGCAACGGGACTGGCGGGTGGTGCGGCGA
>KL569162.1:15943-17506 GCA_000715635.1 Streptomyces violaceus
CCGCCTCTGGCTGCCGGCCGTGGCTTCCGCCGTGTACTGGGTATCGCGCACGATCCGGGAGTGGGTCTTTCCCCGGACGTGACGGTGCCCCGGCTCCCTTTACCTGAGCCGGGGCACGTATCCAGAAGCGGTAACCCGGGTGTCCCCTGCCGAGGCCACGGTGGGGGACACCCTCCGCATCATTTAGTTCGGGACTTAGTTGTCATTTAAGTCTGCTACCCCACTCTAACGCACCTGTTGTTGCGTTGGAATGACCTGCACCCCAGGCCCCGCCTCATCGAGTTGAGTGCACCTGAGCAGTCTCCTTGGCCCATTCGAGACCGTGGTTGGCCAGCGCCTGGAGCCGCCACGCGCTGCTCTTCCAGGCTGTCACCGGTCATCGGTCCTTGTCCTCTCCTCGGGACGGCGTGAAGGGTTCGACGGCAACGGTGCCGTCGTTGTGCATCTGGGCGTGGTGGGCGAGTTGGGCGAGTACCTGCTCCGCAGACAGGCCAGCCCGGGCGGCGATGGCACGCAGGCGGCGGCTGACATCGGCGCGCAGCCAGACCTGTGCCCGCAGTTCGTCCTTCGCCTCCTGGCGCTCCTTGAACCAGGCGGCGTGCCGGTCCACAGCGCCCTGCCGCCTCGCCTCACGCTCCTGTGCCCAGGTTGGAGCAATTGTCAAAAGCTGTGGATCAGTAGCTGTTCACACTGTCTCGTGGTTCAGGTGGATGAGCCCTTCGAGGGAGCCCAGGCGGGCGTGCAGGGCGGGGTCCGGGGTCGGGGTGGTGGTGAGCAACAGCACCTGGGCCGACGAGTGTTCTGGAGCGTAGAGGTCGTCGTCGCCGTCGTCGCCGGGGATGGGGTTGGGCTGGATCTCGATCCGTCCGTTGGGGCTGCTGGCGAGATGGTAGACGCCCCGGTAGTCGCTGTCGCGCTCGGTGAAGACCAGCCCGAGGCGGTCGCTGACGAGCCGGGCCAGCTCGTCGGCGGTGTGGGTGCTGGTGCCGTAGGTGTGGTGGTCGGTCATGGTGCACCAGACCCTATGCCGCGACGGTGGCGGGGCGCTCGACCAGTTGTCCGCGTTCGAAGCGGGCCCCGGCACGGACGAGGGCGACGAGGTGGGGTGCGTTCACGGCCCGCCACCGCTGCTGAGCGGACTCGACGAGCTTGAAGACCATGGCCAGGACGGCGGTGCGGGAGCCGGCCCCGCGAGTGACCTTGGTGCGCAGGCGGACGGTGGCGAAGGTGGACTCGATCGGGTTGGTCGTCCGCAGATGGATCCAGTGCTCGGCGGGGAAGTCGTAGAACGCCAGCAGCTCGGCCTCGTCGTCGGTGATCTCCTTGACGGCCTTGGGGAACTTCGTGCCATAGAGCTGGGCGAACGTCTTGATCGCCTTGACTGCGAGGTCGCGGTCCTCGGCGTTGTAGATGTCCTGAAGTGCCTTGCGGGCGCCGGGCTGGGCCGACTTCGGCAGAGCGTTGAGCACGTTGGCCGTTTTGTGAACCCAGCACCTCTGATGCCGGGAGGTGGGGAAGACCTAGGACAAAGCCTTCCAGAAGCCGAGAGCCCCATCGCCGACC
>KL569162.1:17721-18313 GCA_000715635.1 Streptomyces violaceus
CCGAGAGCCCCATCGCCGACCACCAGGACCGGGGCACGCATTAGGCAAACCGGCGGGTGCTCGTCGTTCGCGTTCGGCCTGGGCTGCTCAGCGTTCGAGGACGAGGCCTTGGCCGACGGCGATGCCACAGGGTAGCGAATGCCGGTGCCGCTGCCCTTGCGGGCGAGTTGGTGGGCGATGGCGCCACCTTGCGGGTTGACACGTCCTCGATCCGCGCCGGATCCAACCAAGTCGTGCGGGCGAGTAGTTCGCGGATGACGTGTGCAGCAAGATCGTCCGAGCGGACTACGGCATCCACAGCATCGGCCTGCTCGCCGCCGTCCCGGCCGCCACCGTCCAGCGCTTGCTGGGCGGCCGCGCGGGCCGCCTGGCTTCCGACCGGGCCCGCAGTATCGACCCGCGTTCTGTCGTTCCCCACTCTCTGCCCGAGTCCGTGACCGTACGCCGCGCCTTCCCCTGCCACGCACTGGACGGAGCGGAGGTCCGCGCCGCCCTCCTCGCACTCGTGGTCGGCCTCGGCAGCGTGCTGCGCCGGCGCGGCCAGGCGGCCCGCGCCTTCACCTTGGTGATGAGGTTCGCCAGCGGCAGGCGG
>KL569162.1:18476-20863 GCA_000715635.1 Streptomyces violaceus
CCTCCCTCGCGCCATCAGAGATGTGTATAAGAGACAGGAGGTACCCGCCGCCTGGTCGAGCCCTCCGCACACGATGACGATCTGCGTGCCGTGGCCCACCAGTTGATGGACGCCGTCGGTCTCCAGCGCGGCTGGCTGACCGGGATCGCACTCAGGGGCGAGGACCTCGTCGACGTCGGCCGGGTCGCCCAGCAGATCAACCTTGGTGACGCCCGCGAAGCCCTCCTGGCCGAAGCTGCCGTCGACGCGTCCGCGACAAGTACGGGCCTCTGAACGCCGTACTGAGGCGGCGTTCGGGCAGGGCTCTGGGATCGCTGTGATCCACGCCGAAGCCTCGTTGGGGCAACCGCCTCGTATGCGGCTCAGCGAGCAAGCCGGAGAGTAGGTCCCAGTTCGTCGCTGAAGACTTCGATCACCAACTCGCCGGCGCTTGCGCCCAACTCGAGTGCCCACAGGTCCAGGGTTGCTTCCGTAGGCAAGGTGTAGCGGTGGCGGGTGATGCGCCAACTTCCCGTTGGTCCTCCCACTTGCTCCGCAACCAGTGTCTCTTCGCGCATGGTGGCGGCACGAAGGCGGGCGCGCGTGTCGAGGCCTGGCCGGTCCGCGTTCACCGCATGGTCCAGCAGGTCCAGGGCGTGGTCACTGGGAGTCATGGGTACCTTCCAAAGGGCGGGGGCTGGAGGTTTCCAGCGCGTTCTGTCGGGGTGTCCACTGGTTCCGTTCGGCAAGTACACCAGCCTGGAACCGGCTGTCGGCCCCCAGTAGTTCCATGATCTCCGCGATGTGCCGCCTGCAAGTGCGCACCGAAAGTCCTACACGTCTGGCGACCACTTCGTCTTTCGCTCCGCTGGCAAGCAAGCGGATGATCGTTCGCTGAAGGTCACCTGAGACGTCCTGGTACCCGGATGCGTCAGGGGCGAACGGCGTAGCAGCGGACCAGATCGTCTCAAAGGTGCGTACTAGGAAGGCCAGCACGGATGGTTCACGTACCAGCAGGGCGCCGCTTCCGTCAGGTGTAGTGCGGTCGGGCAGGACGGCCAGCTCCCGATCAAAGATGATGGCTTTGTCCGGTAGCTCGTCCGTTGTGCGGATAAGGGCTCCCGCTTTGCTGACTTGCTCGACGTGCAGCCGGGTGGGCAGGCTGCCGCGGGCTGTGTGCTGATAGAGCGTGCACATCCGAACTCCACGCGCCAGCATGTCCAAGTCACGGCTCAGGGCGTCCTGCAGCTTGTCCGGGCTGCGCCCGCCCCCTGGTTGCACCGTGAGCACCTCCTCCCGGCAGCGATCGGCGGCTTCGTTGAGGACTGAGCGCACGACACTCGCACTGGCCAGCGAATCCACTATTCGGTCCTGTCCCCGCGCGTGAGCCGCCTCCTCGTACAAGGGAGTCAGGGCTGCCAGTTCAGATCTGGCCTGGTCGACGAACTGCTGCCGGTGGAGGATCTCATCCTGCACCGGGCGCAGTAAGTCCGCCGCTGCGGCTTGGGGGCTGGCAGGGACCATGAGCCCGTCGTCATCAGGAACTTTCCTCAGTAATCCCCACGTCGCGAGAGACATCCCGACTGCGCGCGCCTCGCTCTCTCCTATCCCTAGCTCGGCAGCAATCTCGGCTACACGGAAAGTTCCGGCAGCCAGGGTGCAACGTAACGCTGCTCTCTCGCGAGGGCCGAGGGCAGGCAAGCCGACCGATGAACTGTCCGGATTATCCACTTATGCGCCTTTCACGTAGGCGGGAGAAAGGTGACATGCAGCTTAGTGCCAGTGGCGGCCGGGTGCACGAGCAGGCCGGGGGAGTGCAGTCTATTTATGCCGACGGAAACAGCGGCGGCCCGAAGAAGCCGCGGGACTACACCAACCTCTTAAAGGGGAATAAAAATGAAGGTCAAGGTCGCAAAAATTATTGCCCTCACGATCATCGGGGTTGGTGTCTCCACTGGGTTCGCTTCTGCATCGGTCACCAAGTACGACGCTGCTGACATCACCGCAAACAGCGTGATGGCCGACGATGACACGGGCTGGGTGGCTCCGGCTGACACCGGCTGGTAGAGCGCTCCAGTTCGGGCAGAGTCAATGATGGCTGGGTGGAGAGATGGCGCCAGTAAGCAGGTCTGTCTTTGAGCATTCACCCACTCCGTGGACGGTTGGACTGCTTCGACGGTCTCTGGAAAACATTCCCCCAGATACCGTCCTCGCTCTTCACGTGGCGGAGGCCCCTGGGCGTGAGGTCTGGGAAGAGCAGGTCGTGGTTGGCTTTTGGGTTCCAAAAACGGCCGACGGACCCCCTCGTGTCGCGGTAATTCTCACAGACCTGCCGGCGGGACTCTACCTAAAAGATCCAGAGGAATGAGTCCTCCGGTTGCCTCCCTGGAAATGCAACATCCAGAGAG
>KL569162.1:21132-21245 GCA_000715635.1 Streptomyces violaceus
AGGTGAATCATGCAGATCCAGATCCGCAAGGTCGAGCCCATCAAGTCGACCGACAATGGCAACGGCTGCTGACCCAGCAGCCCACAACTCACCAATTCCGAAAGGGAGGTGAA
>KL569162.1:21498-25650 GCA_000715635.1 Streptomyces violaceus
GCTGCTGACCCAGCAGCAGCCGTATCAGATCGCTGAGTTCATTCGAAGTCCAGCAAAAGGCCGGGCGCCGGTGGAAGTTTCTCCGGCGCCCGGCCTTGCTGAGAGGGAGAGCCTTCAGATGAATACAAAGAGGCATACGCTCAAAGGCAGTGTGTGGGAGCGGGTCGGGGATGTGCTCGTTGTCGCATGCGACCCATCGGTTCAGATCGAACTCGAGGATCCGGACGGGCAGGCTGAGACGCTTCTGGCAGCGATGTCTGCCGGCCCGTGGACTCTCGAAGATTTACAGCAGCGTCTAGCGCACCAGGGCACCATGGTCCCGATTGCCGATCTTGAGAAGGCTGTAGCGGCTCTCGACTCCCTGCGTCTTCTGGTGCATTCAGACCAGCCGGATCCCGGTGGCCTGGTCGGGGACGAGCGGTATTTCAGCAACATGGCCTTCTTCGATCTCTTTGCATCGCTGGAGTGCTCGCGTACGGGGTATCAGCAGCGACTGTTGGAGGCTCACGTGCTGCAGTTGGGCACCGGCGGAGTGGGCTCCACGGTGCTGCAGCATCTGGCGGGACTGGGAGTGGGACGGCTCACTCTGCTCGACTGCGATGTGGTCGAGCAACGGAATTTCGCCCGTCAGTTCCTTTACCGGCAGGAAGACATCGGCAGGTCCAAGGTCCAGCGGGCCGCGGATTGGGTGCGTTCCTTCGACCCGCGCATCCAGGTGGACGTCGTAGAGGGGCGGGTGACCGGTCCGGACGACGTGGCCGCCCTGCTCCCCGGGGTGGACGCAGTCTCCGCCGGCATTGACCACCCCAACGAGGTCGATCTGTGGGTCAACGAGGCCTGCATGGAGGCCGGCGTCCCCTTCGTCCGCGCGGGGATCAGCGGCAGCAGGCTCGGATACTTTTCGGTGGACCCGGGGAACAGTCCATGCCTGGCCTGTTCTCAGAAGGCGGACACGGAGATTGCATCCGGAGCAGGAATCGACGCTGCCGCCACCAGGCTCAGTGGCAAGCTGCCCCAAGTCAACCGGGCGATCGGTCCGGTAGCCGGACTCCTGGGATCCATGGCGGCCTTTGAACTGCTGCGCTATGTGACGCGCTACGAGGCACCCCAAGCAGCCGGAGTCCATGTGTTCTGGGATGCCGCAAATCACCTTGCCCAGCGACGGAAGCCGTTCCAGGCCGACTCTCACTGCCGCCTCTGCCAGCAAGCACGCATGCGCACGGCACGCTTCTTCAAGGCTGCGGCATGAGCACGTCGGCTCCGGAATACATCCGGCTGCGGCCCCTGACTCTGGTCGAGGACACGGACGAAACACTTGTCGGCGACCCTCAGACCGCCACATTCGTCAGCGTGCCGGCCGTGGGTGCCGTAGTGCTCCGCGCTCTGCAGCGCGGGGCTAGCCTGCACACAGCAGCGCTCGAGGCCGAAGAACACGCCGGCGAGCCTGTGGACGTGGAGGCCTTCGTCGAAGCCCTACGTGAACTCGGCTTCGTCATGAACACCAACGAAGATCTCGAAGGAATGCCTGCCGCTGTAAAGCTGCAGCGTACAGCACCGATCCAGCAGCGCCGGTGGATGACAGGTTTGGACCAGCGTTGGGCCAGGCCGTTCTTCTCCTCTGCCGCATGGGTGGTGTACGCGGCAGCTCTCCTGTTCAGCATCGGCTCCTTCATCCTGCACCCGGCCCTCTTTCCCAAGCCGGAAGACGCGTTCGTGCTCGATGACCACGGACTGTCAATGTTGATACTCGTGCTACTCGGTTACCTGAAAACCGCTCTGCACGAAGGATGGCACTGGCTGGGCGCACGAGCCGCAGGCGTCAATGCCCGTTTCGGAATCGACCGACGCCTGTGCTTTCTCGTGTTCGAAACCGACCTGTCACAACTCTGGTCCCTGCCCCGTCGCCAGAGACTGGGCCCTCAACTCGCCGGGATGGCTGCCGACGCCTTCCTTCTCGCCACCCTCGTGGCCGTCCAACTTGCCGCTGAAAACGGCTGGATGTCCCTGCCTCATGTGGCGACCAACTTGGCGTCCGCCATGGCGTTCGTCATCGTTGCCGCCATGATCTGGCAGTCCATGGTCTTCCTGCGAACCGACCTATACGGCGTGCTGGTCACTGTCACAGGCTGCCACAACCTCTGGGAAGTCAAGAACCTCCTGCTGAGGCGCGCCGTCAGGCGCCTCTCGCCGGCACAGCGCGAACAGTTGGCTGCGGCCCATCCACGCGACATTGCGATCGGACGCTGGTTTCGATGGATCTACCTGCTCGGCATCCCTCTCACCCTGGCCTACTACGCCACCTTCCAGATACCCATCCTGGCTGGCGCCATGACATGGACAGTTGAAGGGATCACCACGGACCCAGCCCAAGGACGATTCTGGCTCACTCTCGCAGAGTCACTGGCGATCTACGCCCCTTTACTCCTGGTCCTGGTCACCTCCTTCAAAGCCCGGCTGGACCGAGTCACCGACCGGACTGATGGCGGCTCCTAAGAACGACCGGGGTCGCACCAGTAGCCGTCTCAGTCGGCCAGACCCAAACCACCGAGTCCGACTCCGCCGACCGATCACCCTGGTCAAAGCGCACCGATCAACCAGGGGGAGGCTTACAGGCCTCAAACACGGGGGCGACATGGTCCTGGTCGCCCCGGAGGCCGGGCTGCCGCTGCTGTTCATCGAGGCCGACAACTGCACAGAGGAAGCCCCGGTCATCGCCGCCCAGTTCGACAAGTACATGAGCCACTTCCGCCTCTAGGCGAAGGACGCCGACCAGGACAAGCCGATGTGGGGCACTCGCTGGTCCGCCCCCGATCCCCAGTGGGGCGACGCCACGCACCCGCCTGTCCTCGTCTTCAACCAGGTCGGGTAAGCGGCCCGCGCTGAAGCAGATGGAGCGGGTCGCCGACCCACCCGCGAGCACTGGCAGGGCCAGTGGGTCAAAGGAGGCTTCCGCATCTACAACGGGAAGATGCCGATCGTGGCGACCACGCTGGAGCTGCGTGAGCACGGCCCGGCCGGCTCGCGTTCTGGCGCTTCGGCCGCGAAGGCCGACAGAACCTGTGGGATGCGATCGGCAACCCCCGCCGGGACGCGGCACTTGCCCGCCGCGCCGACGACGCGCGACGCCGTCAAGCGCAGGAGGCAGCCAAACGCGAGGCTCAGCGTCCGGTGTGCGGGGACTGTGGGCAGAAATTCACCGACGACCGATGGAGCGCCAGCACCAGGGTCGACTGGGTCGTGGGGACAGTCACCCGCACCTGTGCGACGCCTGCAAGGCCCGGGCGCTCGAAGCGGAGCGGCAGGCGGAACAGGCCGAACGCGAGCGTCAGGAGCAGGAGCGCCAGGAGGCGGAGGCGGCGCAGGCCTCGAAGGCCGGCGGCTGGCTCGGACGCTGGCGCGGCTGACCCGGCCAAGCCCCCCGGCAGCGCGCGAGGGCTTGCCCAGGGCCGCCTGGGCAAGCCCTCGTCGTCGGTGGCGGCTGCAAGGCTGAACCGTATGGACAGCGACGATGAGCAGCTGCTGCGCGGCCGGATCTACGGCGCCGACCACGACCACCCGGGCCCGAAGCCGGGGCGACGCTACGCCGAACTGGTGGGCGGGCCGCTGGACGGATTGCTGCTCGATATCACTGGCTGGAGGCGGGAGGAGATCGACGACGGTGTCTCCCTCCTCACGGAGCTCGGGCAGTTCGGCCCCGGGGGCCGGGCGCTGTACGACCCGCGGCCCGGTGACCCGGCTCGCTGGGACTGGGGCGGCGACAGCCCCTGACCGCCGGGCAGCCCGACAAGGTCCCTGGAGATCAGGGGCGGGCCCGCAGGAAGGGCGCTTCCGTACTTGGTCCGGTATGACCATTGCACCCACACGGGCGGCGCACTGGGCAAACAGGTGATCGCGCCCCGTCGCGGGTCGCTATCAACAACTCATGCTCAAAGCCGTGCTGCGCGGCCTGGCCGCCGCCTCCCTCGCTGTCCTGCCCCTCACCCTCGCACCGCCCGCCCACGCGGCAGAGACCCTTCCGCTGTCCGAAGCCGTCGCCAACCTGTCCCTGGGGACGGAGTCCCGGGACGGCTACGACCGGGACGCCTTCCGTCACTGGAACGCCGGGGCCAACCCGTCCGACGGCTGCAACACGCGCGCCGAAGTCCTGATCTC
>KL569162.1:25873-26161 GCA_000715635.1 Streptomyces violaceus
GCAACACGCGCGCCGAAGTCCTGATCTCCGAGGCCGCTGAACCTCCCACTGTCGGCCCCAACTGTCGTCTGACGGGCGGGCGCTGGTGGTCGTACTACGACCAGGTGTGGGTGACGTCAGCCTCCGGCCTGGACATCGACCACATGGTGCCCCTCGCGGAAAGCTGGGACAGCGGTGCGTCCGCGTGGACGGCGAAGCGCCGCGAGGCGTACGCCAACGACCAGGGCGCCGCCGCCAGCCTGGTCGCGGTCACCGCCCGCTCGAACCGGTCCAAGGCAGACCAGGATC
>KL569162.1:26382-26684 GCA_000715635.1 Streptomyces violaceus
GGCTACCGCCTGCCGCAGACGTGCACTGCCGGTACGCCGCTGAGTGGGTCGCAACCAAGCTCCGCTGGAGTCTTGCGGCCGATGAAGCCGAGGTGGCGGCCCTGCGCGAGGTGGCGGCCGGCTGCCCAGAGCAGACCGTGACATACGAGCCGGTCGTATAGGAGCCCGGCGCGCCGCGCGGTTCAGCTCGCCAGCGCCAGGGCGGTCCGCGTAGACGAGACGCGCCCGGCCGGGAAGGCCGGGCGCGTCAACGTTCAATCGGGACGTGGGTGAGGTGTTCAGTTCACGCACGCGGTGTTGGG
>KL569162.1:26955-27237 GCA_000715635.1 Streptomyces violaceus
GACGTGGGTGAGGTGTTCAGTTCACGCACGCGGTGTTGGGTCAGCGGTGGTGGCGACCGCCGTGGTGGTGGTGGCCCCAGGACTGGTCGTCGATGAAGCGGCCGTGGTCGTTGCGGAGGGTGGCGGTGTCGGAGCGGTTGTCCCAGACGTAGTGGCGGCGGTCCTGGTACAGGTCGCTGTCGGTGTCGCGGCCGTTGCCGGTGTGGATGCGGACGGTGGTGTGGCCTTCGAGGCGGTAGTGGTCGAGGGTGTAGGTGCGGCTGTCCTCGTCCTGAAGGGTCC
>KL569162.1:27378-28240 GCA_000715635.1 Streptomyces violaceus
GTCCTGGTACAGGTCGCTGTCGGTGTCGCGGCCGTGGCCGGTGTGGATGCGGACCGTAGCGCGGCCCTCCAGGCGGTAGTGGTCGAAGGTGTAGGTGCGGCCGTCCTCGTCCTTCAGGGTCCAGCCGTCGAGGTTGACGCTGCGGCGGCCGGTGTTGGTGACTTCCACCCACTCACGGTTCAAGGAGCGGTTGGAGCGGTCGTCCCGGCCGGGGGAGTCGTACTGGACGTCCGAGATCTTCACCTTCGACCGCTCGGGGCGGGCGTGGTCGGCGGCGGACGCCGGCAGGTTGACCACCGAGACCAGGGCGCCAGCGGTGAGCGCGGCGGCGACGAGACGGCGAGCGGTGACAGAAACCGAAGCGGACAAGAGGGTCCCCTTTATGGTGCGGACACCTTCCCCGAGAAGCCGCTGAGGGCTGCCCGGGCCATCGGGTGTCGTGTGCGGTGACGGCCAGCTGGCCGCCCACACACTCTGTCCACGCTGTGGAGAAGTTGAGGGGAAAATATGGCCCCTGTTACCTGTTGTCCATTTTTCTATGACTCTCGGATGCAACATCCATCTATATCGCCCTTGCGTGATGTTGACGCGATGACCGATGAAGAGGCCGTGCGGGGGCTGGGGCGCGGCGTCTCTCCGCCACGATGCGCCACCCCACAAGGGATCGGGCCGTCACCCGAAAGTGAGTAACAGGCTGGTGGATTGCGATAAGCCCCGGACGGGATCAGCCACGAAACCGAGCTCGCGCACCCCCCACTGGACCGGCGCGATCGAATGACCGCGCGCACCTGCCCACGGCGAGACAGGCGTCGTGGCGGTACCGCCACGAGGCGCCGTAAGACCCTGATCAGACGGGACTGGG
>KL569162.1:28475-30311 GCA_000715635.1 Streptomyces violaceus
GATCCGGGCGGCTGTCAGCAAGGGCGAAGGCCCGGATGAGCCCTTCCACCAAGACCCGCTCGATGCGGTAGAGCCGCGCTCGCTCGTCCCGCTGAAGTAGATGATCGGCGCGAGCCGGGCCGACGTGGCGCTGCACCGCTTTGACGCTCGTCAGGGACCCGCCGATCTTGGTCCGCGGTATCGGGTCCGTCGGGTGATCGGCGAAGTGCTGCTGGACCTCGTCGTAGGTGGCCGTGCCGCCCATCTCCACGATGCGGCGGACCACCGCCCGGGCTCTGGGCATGAGGGAAGCGATCATCTGGAACAGCAGCCGGTCCGTCCAGCCGTCCCCGAGGTCTTCCTCGCGCAGGTCTTCTGGGCCGGGTCGGGGCTCGGTCGCCGGCGCGTTCAGCCAGTCGGCCGGAATATCGGGACGGAGTCCGTAGGCCGTTTGCACCGCGGCGATCGCCTGCTCGTAGCTGTCGGTCTCGGTATCGATGGTCAGCCGCACGCCCCGCCCCTTCCTGATCCCCGCGGCCATCCTGCCCCACCAGCAGCCCGCCCTTCTCGCCGCGTTGACGATCGGACCGTGTGTCAGGTCTGTTGGGCCTCGCCCTTCTCTGCCGCTGCATAGCCTGGCACGGACGGCCACCGAACAGTCAGCACCACCGACTCTTCCTCCGCGAACCATGAGTGATCGACTCCGTGCCCCCACACGACGTAATCACCCTGCTCCTGCAGAAGGACGCTGCGTCCAGGCAGTTCGACGCGGAAGCGGCCGCTGATGAGGACCAGGAGAGCTGTGCGTTTCTCGCCCCTCACCCACTGCGATCGCTCATCGGCACAGGGATGGACGCCCCATTTGATCTCTACGGACTCGCTGTGGCGCGGGTCGCCAATTTCCTTGAAGTGGCCGAGGAGCCATCCTCGGTCCAGTGCCGCATCCTTGCCCGCGTTGCCCACGTACACGCTGTCATTCACGTCGCCGAACGCTAGCAACCGGTCTCGTACTCGCTATCGGCGCTTTCGGCACACGCCCTAAACTTGTTCCTTGAGGTCCGGCCGACCTTGAAGGTTGGCTGTATTGAAGCTCGTCTGCCCGACCACCCTCGAACCGTCAGTGGAGACGCGGAGCTTGGGACGAGAACCGATACCTGTACGCGCAGAAAGTGCCTTCCGCTTGGGCGGACAGAACCCCTCGAGAAGGTTCATCGTCCCAGCTCAGAAGGCACTTTCGTATTTCCACCCCGCTTCCGGCCGCATCTCAACCGAAACGGCGAGATCAGTCGCCGAGGATCCGCTCCCACAGCAGCCCGTCCCGCCAGCTCCCGTCGAGAAAGATCGAGGAGTGCGCGACACCGTACGGGCTGAACCCGTTGCGTCGCAGCACCCGCTGCGACGGCAGATTCTCCAGATTGGTGGACGCCTCGGCGCGGTGCAACCCGAGTTCGTCGGTCATCACCCGGAGTACAAGCTCGACGGCTTGTCCGGCGTGCCCTTGGTTCTGGGCGACGCTGGCGGTCCAGTATCCGACGGAGGCGCGGCGCAGGTGCGGCTGCGGCAGGATGCCTCCGACGGTGACCTGCCCGATCACCTGGTCTTCGGCGAGTACCACGCCCGGCCAGACCGTGCCGGCTCGGTATCCGGCCAGCAGCTTGTCGATCCGCTCCGCCTGGCCCTCCGGGGTGAAGAAGTCGGCCGACTGTGCCGGTTCCCATGGCCGGAAAGCCTCGTAGTCCCGCACCCGATGCGCGGCTATCGGGGCGGCGTCGGTGGGCTCGATCAGGCGAATCCTGGTGCTGCTGCGCATGGGCGGCTGATCCTCGTCGCGGTGCGTCGGATGAGACGGCCAGCCTA
>KL569162.1:30600-30732 GCA_000715635.1 Streptomyces violaceus
CGCGACACTGCGCGAATTCGCCGCCATCCTGTGGCTGGACCGCCTCCCCCTGGTCGGACTCAGCCTGCTGCTGGCAGTGCCCGTGGCGACGGCGGTCTTCGAGCACTGAAGCGCCGGCCGCACACCTCGTAA
>KL569162.1:30969-31769 GCA_000715635.1 Streptomyces violaceus
GACCTCGTAAGAGGTCCTAACAAAGGCGCCGTACATGGCGCGGTTGAGGAGGGGGGAGGGCTGGCCGGGCTGCCCGACCGGTGCGCGCAGCCCGCTGCGCGGGGTGCGCGCGGCTAGTGCCGTATCAGGCAACGTTTGCTCTGTCGACGACGGCGCGTAGGCGTCGGTCGTCGGCGTGGCGGTTTCGCCAGATGATGTAGCGGCGGATCGTGCTGCCCTGTTCCTTGTGGTCGGCATGGTCGGTGCCATCGAGGGTGAAGTAGCGCAGGGCGGTGAACTGGGCCTCGATCCGGTTGAGCCAGGAGCTGTTGGTCGGGGTGTAGGCGATTTCGACGTTGTTCGCCGTGACCCAGGTGCCGACCCGCTGGCACTTCTTGGTGGTCAGGTGCAGGGAGAAGTTGTCGCAGACGATCGCGATGCGGACCTGGGGCGGGTAGAGGCTGCGCAGGTAGCGGCAGAACTCCAGGAACTGGGTGCGCTACTTGGTCGGCTTGATGTGGCCGTAGAGCTTGTCCTTGTTCAGGTCCTGGGCGGCGAACAGGTGCCGCACTCCGCCGTAGCAGTTGTAGGTAGCCCGCCGCCGACGGCGGGGTCGCGGTCGGGGTCCTTGTGTTTCCCGCCGCGCTCGGCCCATTGTCGGCCGGGGTGGGGCATCAGGTTGAGCGGGCCGAACTCGTCCATGCAGAAGATGACTTCGGGCTCGCCCTTGTCGGGTATGACCTCGCCGTCGGCGATCGCGTAACGGTGTTCGACGCGGGCCTTCTTGGCCGCGTAGTCGGTGTCGCGGGAGGTTTTCCAGG
>KL569162.1:32024-32190 GCA_000715635.1 Streptomyces violaceus
ACTTCCAGGTCTTCAGGCGTTGAAAAGAGACGCCTTCCTCGCGGAGCAGGATGCGCAGGCCCTCGTGGCTGATGTCGTCGACCACCCCCTCGGCGACCAGGAAGTCCGCCAGCTTGGTCAGACTCCAGGTCGAGAACGGCAGGTCGTGCTCGGTCGGCTTGGACTT
>KL569162.1:32451-34072 GCA_000715635.1 Streptomyces violaceus
GCTTGGACTTCGCGATCTTCTTTATCTCTCGCCGCTCGGGCAGCGTGAACGTCTTCGGCCGACCGCCCTTGTACTTCGGATACAGCGACTCGAAGCCGTCGGCGTTGAAGTTGTGGATCACATCCCGGACCCGGTCCGCGCTGGTGAACGACACTTCGTCGATCTTCGCCACCAGCATGCCCTGTGCGGACAGCAGGACCATCTGGGCCCGACGCCAAATCACCACCGACCCGGTACCCCTGCGGATGATCCGCAGCAGCCGTCTGCCCTCGTCATCGTCGATCTCTCGTACCCGCACCCGCTCCGCCACAGATCAGCATCCTGACCGATCCGCCCAGCCCTCACCAGGCCCTTTGCCGCCGCCGGTATGCCGCCGCAACCACGCCGCCTCCATGGGCGTCAGATTCGGGTCATCCAACTTCACCCGGACCGCCTCCTGCATCCGTCCCGCCGGATCGGTCTGGCAGCCGCTGCGCATACCGCGCAGCAACATCCCACGCCCGAGGCGGGAGGCGAGTCCAGGCACGTCCGCACTGCCCACGGTCATCATAGTCATCGCCACATCGGCAGCCGGATCACCAGCGCCCGCATTGCACCAGTCGATCACTACCGGGCCCCGCCGGGTCAGAATGACGTTGCCGGGGTGCAGGTCCAGATGCAGTACCCGGTCACCATCTGCCGTGCCGAACCGCTTGGGCAGCCACTCCGGTGCCGACAGCGCATGCAGCCGGTCGAGCAGGCGGCCCAGCTCACGTCCGAGAGAACCCACCCGCCACGGGCGCCGGGCCAGCACATCCAGCATCGTCGGCCCGGCCAGCCGCTCAAGAAGCATGTCGGTGTCGGTGACCTCGCACACCTGCGGCACCGGATACCCGCTTGCCGCAAGGTGCGTCATCAAGCGTGACTCCAGACCGGTGGGCCCCCGTGCCGGTATCGCCGCAGCACCCTGGACTCATCCAGGGCATACACATCAGCATCCCGGCCCTGCGCGATCAACTCCATGCGGTGCAGTCTGCATTGATGGCCCAGCCCTCGCCAACAGGGCGAACGTTGCCTGATTCGCCACTAGCTAGGTCGTTCAGGCCGCTCCCTGCGCATCGGGCTCTCGCGCCAGTTGGGGACACCCTCTTCATCGGGCCACCACTGCTCACCGCAGTCGCAGAACCAGACCGTCCCACCACCGCCGGGCCAGATCATCTGATCGGACCAGGGCCGGTGTCCGGTGCGCCAGGCGTGCCACTTCGCTCGGACCACAGGTGCTCCTCATTGTGCGCGAGGTCACCAGTGTCACAGGCGGGGCGCCATGGTCCGGGCGGCCGGTCAGATGTTGGGGGAAAGACGTTCTGACCTGCCTCGTCACGACCGATCTGGCACGTGTTCAAGCACATCGACGGTCACGCCGTGTGGCTCGTGCCCGTGAACGGGCGCGAAGCCGACCTCGTCTTGTCAACAGGACTCGATGGTCCGGGCATACTCAAAGGCTCGCTTCGCGCCCCGAAGGCAGGCGCCCGAGGTGAGAGATCGCGTACCAACCTTCGGATCCCATTAGGCATACTCCTCCCGGCGAAACCGCCGTTACCTGCGCCGGCGCCAGATCAAGCGCACCATCCCCGAACCGAAG
>KL569162.1:34345-41657 GCA_000715635.1 Streptomyces violaceus
GAACTTCCACGGCCGGAGCCGACACCGACTGTCGTGCGGCGACCGGCTGTCAAGTGGTGTCCCTCGACGCTCAGTCGACCCGCGCCGAAGCCACAGCCGCCAGCACCCGTTCCACATCCGCCTCCGACGTACGCCAGTTGCTGAACGCCGCTCGCAACGCGGGCACCCCGCCGTACACCGTCGGTGTCAGGAACGCCTCGCCGGAGGCGGCGACCGCTTGGGCCAGGGTGTTCACCCGCTCCTGTGTCGGCTGGTCGGCGAGGGTGAAGCAGACGACGTTGAGGCGGACCGGCGCCAGCAGGCGCAGCCCGTTGAGGCCGACCAGGCCCTCGCCGAGCCGGTGGGCGAGGGCGACGTTGCGCTCGACGATCTCGCGGTGCCCCGCGCGGCCGTACGCGACGAGCGAGAACCACGCGGGCAGCGCGCGCAGGCGCCGGGAGTTCTCCGGGGTGAGATGCAGGAAGTCGGGTTCGCCGGTGGGCAGGCCGAGGTAGGGCGAGGCGTTGTGGAAGACCCGCACCTGGAGGTCCCGGTGGCGAGTGAACTGGACGGCCGCGTCATAGGGCACGTTGAGCCACTTGTGCAGGTCGACGCAGACGGAGTCCGCGGCGTCGAGCCCGTCGACGAGGTGTGCGTACGCGGGGGAGAGCGCGGCGAAGGCGCCGAATGCGGCGTCCACGTGCAGCCAGAAGTCGTACCGCTCCTTCAGGGCCGCGATCGCCCGCAAGTCGTCGAAGTCGACGGTGTTCACCGTGCCGGCGTTCGCCACCACGATCGCCGGCCGACCGCCCAGCTCGGACAGCGCGGCGTCGAGCGCGGCCACGTCGACGGCCTCACGGTTGTCCGGCAGCACGGTCACGCGACGCCACCGGTCCCGCCCGATGCCCAGCACGGACAGCGCCTTGGCGGTGCTGGAGTGAGGGCTGCCGGACAGTACGTCGACCGGCCCGAGGGCGGCCGTGCCCTCCAGTGAGACGTCCACGCCCAGCCGCTCGCCCAGCCACTCGCGGGCGATGGCAAGACCCACGGTGTTGGACACTGTCGCACCGGTCACGAACGCCCCGGAGTGCGCCTCGCCAAGACCGAACAGTTCCCGCAGCCAGGCCACCGTCTCCCGTTCCAGGGCTGTCGCCCAGGACCCGGCCGCCCCGGACACGTTCTGGTCGTAGGTGCTGGTCAGCCAGTCCCCGGCGACCGAGGCGGGCGTCGCGCCACCCGTGACGAAGCCGAGGTAGCGCGGGCCGGCCGAACCGGAGAAACCTGGCGCCCACCGCTGGGCGAAGCGAGCGAGGGCGCCCTCGGCCCCGGCGCCCTCGCCGGGGAGGGGGTCGCGGTCCGGGGTTTCGTCGAACTGGACGACGGGACGTTCCGCCAGCCCCGTCACCTCGAGGGCGGCGAGGTCGCGGGCGGACTGCAGGAGTTCGGGAAGCCGGGAGAGATCGTCGGCGAGTGTGCGGTGCATGCCGGGGAGCCTAGGCGGACGCACCCGGCCGGCGACTGGTCCAGTCGAGGGAAACTGGATCAATGGAAACAGGATTCGCCGGCGCACTCGGCGCCTGGCGCGCCCGCAAGGGACCGCTGGCTCACGCGTTGTCCGCGGCCGTCCGTGAGGCGGTCATCGACGGTCGTCTGCCCGCCGGGTCCCGGCTGCCGTCCGAGCGGGAGCTCGCCCGGACCCTGGGCCTCAGCCGCGGCACTGTCGTATCCGCCCTGACCCGGCTGCGGGACGACGGTTGGCTGCACACCCGGCACGGCAGCGGCAGCGTCGTACGACTGCCCGTCCGCCTCACCGAACGCACCACCCCCTGGTCCCTGGACCGCGGCGGGGCGGGGGAGGCGGACCTCGACCTCACCCTCGCCGTCACGGCCGCACCGCACGATGCCTACCTCGCGGCCCTGGACCGTGCCGCCGGACGCAGCCCGTCCCTCCTCCTGGACTCCGGAGTCGCCACGGCGGGCTTGCCGCGCCTGTGCGCCCTCCTCGCCGACCGCTACACCCGGACCGGGCTGCCGACCCGCCCGGAGCAGATCCTCGTCACCTCCGGCGCCCAGGCCGCGCTCACCCTGCTCGTGGAGCACCTCCACACCGACCGTGGCCGACCGGTCGCCGTGGAGAGCCCTACCTACCCGGGCGCGCTCGCCGTCCTGCGCGGCCGCCGTGCCCGCCTGCTGCCCGTGCCGGTATCGGCGGCCGACGGCTGGGACACCGAGCACCTCACGGCCGCGGTACGCCGCCGCAACCCCCAACTCCTCTACCTGATCCCGGACTTTCACAACCCCACCGGTGCCCACATGAGCGCCGCGGCCCGCGCGGAGATCGCTCGCCTCCCGGTGCCGGTGATCGTCGACGAGACCATGCGTGACCTCGACCTGAGACAGCCGGCCGGGACCGAGCCCCGTCTCGCCGGACCGCACGTGATCCAGATCGGCTCGGCCAGCAAGATCCTCTGGAGCGGTCTGCGGGTCGGCTGGATCCGTACGACCGCCGCCCTCGTACGACAGCTACGGCGCAACCCTCTCCAGCCTCCGTTGTCGCCGCCGCCCCTGGAACAGCTCATCGCCGCCGAACTGCTGGGTGACGGCTTGGAGGAGATCCTCATCGACCGCCGCACCCGGCTACGCGCCCAGCGCGACCACCTGGCCGGGCTCCTCGACGGGACCGGTTGGACGTACACGATTCCCGGCGGCGGTCTGTCCCTGTGGCTCCGCCTGGGCGCGACCCCGACGGCGGCGGAGCTGGCGGTCCGAGCGGCCCGGCGCGGCCTCGCCCTGACGCCGGGCCCGTTCTTCGCCGCAGACCGTGCCACGCTCGCCCACCACCTGCGCCTGCCGTTCACAGCAACCCCGGACGTCCTCACGCGCGCGGTGCGTCTACTGCGCGACTGCTGCGACTGAGTTCCCGCAGACGTGAAGAGGGCCCCGGCGTTGCTCGGGGCCCTCTTCAACGTTCAAAGGTCAATCTTAGCGTCACGACCGTCCGTTGACCGGCCGTACGCCGGGGCTTGTGCGGTTGGGGGCGTGGTCGGGCTTGACCAGGTAGTGGCGGTTGTCGGGCACTTCGCCTGCTTGGGTCGGGCCGGTGAGCCCCCAGAAGGCACTGGCCAGGGTGGCGCCGAAGATTGCCGCTGCGCGAGCCATTCCTCGCATTTTGTTCTTCGCCATGATGGACTTTTTCTCTTTCATGTGGTGAACGTGGACGGAATGCCTCACGGGCGGCGGGCACCCTGAGGGAGCGTCACCCCTGGCCCCCTCCCTCAGAAGGCAGCAGCTTTGTGTCCCTGATGGCCCTTTGCGCAGGGGCTGGGGCACAGGGGCTGACGAGGGAGAACCCGCCTACCAGGGTGGGTGGTTGCCGATCAGGACCTTCCGCTCGGAGCGCGGCGCTCAGGACTTCGGCTCCCGACCCGGCGAGCTGGGGTGGGACACGTCGCGCCCGGAGAGCAGGGGTCATCGATCGGGCCCGTGCGGGTAAGAACCTGTGGTCGATGCCCTGGGGGCTTCAGGAGGTGCCGCCGAGGAGCCCGTCGGGGTCGGCTCCACCGGCGTAGGGGGTTACAGGCGGGCTCTCTCCTTCCGGAACCGCGGGTCCTGACGTGCCGTCGTCCGTCGCGGGCGGGGGGGTGCCCGGGGAGATGGACCCATCGACCGAGGGTTTTGATGAGGGGTCGGGCGTGGACGTGGGCGGGGCGGCAGCCACCGTGAGCGTCACTGTGCCTTGCGCCGGGACCCGTTCGCCCGCGGCTGGACTCTGGCTGAGGACGGTGCCGGGGCCGGCCGTGTCGGAGGGCTCCTGCGTGATCTCGGCGGCAAGGCCCCGGCCTTCCAGGACCTGACGGGCCTCCTCGAGGGAGGCGCCGGTCACCTCGGGAACGTCGACGTGTCCGTCGACCTCTTCGATGCCGGGGGCGACGGGCAGGGGAGTGTCCTCCGTACCGTCCGAGCCCACGGGGCGTTCCAGCCCGGCATCTTGGTCCTGGACATCGACCAGCTCGTACCTCTCGACCTCGTTCCCGTCGTCCGTCGGCTCGACCTTGACGACCTTTTCCCGGTCGTAGGACCTCCATTTCTTGTTCCCGCCCGTGAACTCCACTTCGGCGCTGTCGACATCGTGCTCGAACGCGGCCAGCGGATTGCCGCAGCTGCACTGCACCACGGGCTTCCCATTGGGGGTGACCAGGACCGCGATGCCCGCCTCGAGCAGCGCGTCGAAGGGGTCCGCCTTGCCCTTCTTGTAGTCATGGTTTTTCACCAGAGTGTCGTTGCGCAGCAGAACAGGCGTCAGTTTCTTGAGGAAAACGCCGATCTCGTCGATGCCGATGTCCTGCACCTTGGCCCACTCCGCCGCCTTCTTCCGGTTGGCGCGTTCCTTCAGGAACGCGGCGAGCGTGGCCTTGTCGCAGCTCTGCCTGTCCCGCGTGCCCCCGTACAGCCCGGGCCTGTTGCCCTTGTGCACACCTCCGCCGAGCCTCGATGGCCCGTCGATCGGAAGGTCCGTGGCCAGCCCGAGGGCTTCTCCGAAGAAGGGCGCGACGGCCGGAGCACCCCGGGCGACCGCCTTGACGGCGATCTTCGCGGGCAGGCAGGCCGTGGTGGTCAGTCCGACGACGCTCAGGAGCACCGCCGTCAGGAGGGCGGCTCGTCCGAACCCCCGTATGTTCCTCATTGTTCGTCCTCCGCTTGGAATGTCATGTCGGTTGCCTGGCTCGACGCGCGCCGGGCCCGGGAGCCTTGGCGCACGGCGAGCGGGTGGGCGTACGGCACTGTCCTGTGGTGCCGCACGACTCAAGGAGGGGGCACGCCGCCGGGCGGAGCCGGTGGTGCGACGATGAGCGTGGGCAGGTCAGGGAACTGAGGCCGCAGCGTTTCCAGAAGGCCGTCGATGGTGCCCGGATGGGTCACCTCGTAGACGATTCCGGCGAGCAGCAGCACGAAGCCGATGCCGGCCGCCCCGGGGCCGCGTAGTAGCCGTCCCAGGTGAAGTAGCGGTTTCCCCGGCTCATGCCGTACTCCTTCTGTGTTCTGACCGGGTGACGCACCGCGGTCGCTGTTGGCAGGCGCCGTTCTGCGGGGTCACGTCGTGGTGGGTTCCGGAGCGGGACGGGACAGGACCAGGGCGATCACGACGATGGTGACGACCACGAGGAGCGCGACGACGGCCACGGCCCAGGCCGGGACGCCCGTGACGAAGAACGCCGGGAGCGAGGTGATCGCCGACAGGATCCGCGAGCCGGCGACGACTCGGGAACCGGTGCGGTTGGCCGTGAGCCAGGTGTGGACGACGGCGAAGAGGGTGATCACTCCGAGGACGGTCCCGGCGACGAGGACGCTCACCGGAGGCCCCGGCGCGTCCGAGTCCGGCCACGGTGTGAAGACACTGGTCATGTCGATCAGCCCGAGCACCCCGGCGAGTGCGAGGCCCACCTTGTTCTTGCGGCTGAGTGAGGAGCTCGCCGCTTCCGTCCGGCTCATGTCGGTTCCCCCGTATGGGTGTTGAGGGCCGCCGGTGTGGCGACCCGGTGCACCGAGCATGCCGGGCGGGCCCAGCTGCGCACACCGCCCGTTGTTCCTTGTCACCCGGGAGGATTTCCCGGGCGGGGAGGGCAGAGGAGACTCCCGGCCGGGAAATCCGTCGGCCATCATCGGGACATGACCTCCGCCGCAGGCCCGATTCGGGTGCTCATCGCCGACGACCATCCCGTCGTACGGCGCGGAATGAGCGCTCTGCTGTCCTCGCTGGACGGCGTGGAGGTGGTGGGGGAGGCGGCCACCGGCGAAGAGGCGCTGCGCGAGGCTCAGTTGTGCCGGCCCGACGTCGTCGTGATGGACATCCAGATGCCGGCGATGGACGGCGTCGAGGCGACCCGGCGGCTGGCCGCGCTGCTCCCGGACGTGGCGGTGCTGGTGGTCACGATGTTCGAGGACGACGAGACGGTGGTGTCCGCGATGCGCGCAGGCGCCCGCGGCTACCTCCTGAAGGGCGCTCAGCAGGAGGACATCCTGACCACCATTCGCTCGGTCGCAGCCGGCCAGTTCGTCATGGCGCCCCGCGTCGCCGCCCGCCTCCTCGGCCACCTCCGTCAGGCGCCCGCACCGGCCGCTCCACCCTTCCCCGAGCTGACCGGCCGCGAACTCGACGTGCTCGACCGCGTGGCCCGGGGCTACAGCAACGCCCGGGTTGCGGCCGACCTGTCAGTGGCCACGAAGACAGTGGCGAACAATCTGTCCGTCATCTTCACCAAGCTCGGGGTGAGCGGCCGGGCCGAAGCGGTGATTCTGGCCCGGGAGCGAGGGCTGGGCGAAGGGACGCCGGGGTCGGGGCCATGACGGTACGGCGCCAGGCGACGCTGCTCGTCGGAACATCCCTCGCCGCGCTGTGGACGGGGCTCGCACTCCTCGGCGCCGTGGCGCTCGCCTCCCTCTGGGTCACCCCGCCCTCCGCCTCCGACCAGTGGGTGATCTGGTCGGTGATGGTCGGTGTCTTCCTGGCAGGATCCTGCCTCGCCGTCACCGCGCGCCGCCCGGGAATGGCGGCCGGACGGTTCCTCGCAGGGTCCGCGGCCGCCCTGCTGGCCGCTCCGCTCGTGCTTGCCGCCGGCGCCCCCGGGCTCGCCTCGGTCCTGACGGTCCTCGCCGCCACGGTGACCGTGCCGCTGGCCGCCCTGCGCGTCGTGGACAGGCGCCCGCCGTCTCGACTGCTGCGGTGGGTGGACGCCGCCGTCGTCGTCACCGGCACCGGATGCGCGGTGGCCGCGGTGGCCGGCGTGGAGCCCGTGCAGGTGGGGGCGGCGATCGCAGCCGGAACCGCGATGTGCGCCGGGACGTGGGTGCTCTTCGAGGTGACCGCCGGGGACGACCGGCGCCGGGTGCTGTGGCTGGTGCTGGGCGCCGCCGCGACGACGCTGGGCGGCATGCTGCTCTTCGCCGCGGAAAACTCCTTTCCCATGGGGCCTTTGCACACCGTCGTCGCCACCGGAGTGCTGTCGCTGCCCCTGCCTCTCGCCGTCACCGTCGCGGCCGTCGCGCCGCGCCGGGCCGACGTACGGGTGGTGATCCGCGGGGCCGCCGTACTGATCGTCATGCTCGTGCTGAGCGCGGCGGTGTACGAGGGGATCGTGGCCGTGTGGGAGCTGGTGGTGGGCGCCCGGCCCGGCAAGGGAGTACCGGCCCTGCTGGCGGCCGCGATCGCCGCCGGGTACCACCCCGTACGGCTGCGGGTCGAGGCGAGCATGGACGAGATGCTGTTCGGCAGGTCGGCCGACCCGGTGGAGACGCTGACCCGCCTCGGTACGGACCTGACCCTGTCTCTTATACA
>KL569163.1:0-4076 GCA_000715635.1 Streptomyces violaceus
GGTCCGGGAACGCCTCGCCGAGCCCGACGCCGCCGCCGAGCCGGGCGAGCGCCTCGTACGCCCGCAGTGCGCTGGTCTTGCCGCAGCCGCTGGGGCCGGCGAGGAGGGTGAGCGGCCCGAGCGGGAACGCGGCGCGGCGGTGGGTCGTGAAGGCGGCAAGGCGCAGTTCGGTGAGGCGGGGGCGGTCGGGATGCCTGAGGGGTGCGGAGGGCGTGGACGTGGGGGGTGTGGGGGCGGGGGATGTGGGTGCGGGGGATGTGGGTGCGGGGGGCTGGCTCATATCCGGACCGTAGGGCTCCGGCGACAGGACGAACCGTTCCGTCTCCGGGGCGTTCCTACGATCGAGCTACCGTCACACCCCGGGAAGCCCGGCCCCCTCCATCAGCCCCGTCACCTCGGTGCCCGCCGGTGTCAGCAGGAACACGTTGCGGTCCACGCGGTGCATCCCGCTCGCCAGGCCGAAGACGACGCCCGTGCTGAAGTCGAGGACGCGTTTGGCGACCTCCGTCTCCGCGCCGGTCAGGTCGAGCAGCACGGGCACCCCCGCCATCAACCTCTCGGCGACGTCGCGGGCGTCGGCGAAGACGTTCACCCGCAGGACGACGAAGCGGCGGCGCGTCTCCGTCTCGGCCTCGGGTATGGAACGGTGGCCGACGGAGGACGGCCAGGCGTCCCGGCCCCGCAGCGGCACGACCTGGGCGAGCCCCTCCCACTGTTCGTCGGTGACATCGTGGCTGTTCACCGGCATGCTCCGTCCTGGCTCGCGCTGACTGTCTGCATCGGGCAATTCTTGCGCAGAGTCACCCGTTCGGCCCAACAGCGACACGCTCCGCGACCTCAATGCACCTCACAACGGCCAGAAGGCGGCTGTGTGACGGGCGTAACTCCTCGTGATCAAGCAATGTGACACCTGCGTAACGGGGTCTCCGTACCGTCGACGGCATGACCACGACCCCCCGGCCGCAGCAGGAGACGAAGCAGGTGCGCACCGTCTGCTCGTACTGCGGTGTGGGCTGCGGCCTCGTACTCGATGTCGGGGCGGGGCCGGACGGCCGGCGCACGATCCTGAAGGCGTCCGGCGACAAGGCGCATCCGGCGAACGCGGGGCGGCTCTGCACCAAGGGCGCGACCACGGCCGACATGCTCGCCGCTCCCGGGCGGCTGACCAGCGCGCTGGTACGGGACGACCGGGGCGAGGAGGCGGTCCCGGCGCCGGTGGCCGGGGCGATCGCCGAGACCGCGGCGCGGCTGCGGGCGATCGTCGACGAGCACGGGCCGGACGCGGTCGCCTTCTACGTCTCCGGGCAGATGAGTCTCGAGGCGCAGTATCTGGCGAACAAGCTGGCCAAGGGGTTCGTGCGGACGAACCTGATCGAGTCGAACTCGCGGCTGTGCATGGCGAGCGCGGGCACCGGCTACAAGCTGTCGCTGGGGGCGGACGGGCCGCCCGGGTCGTACGAGGACTTCGATCAGGCGGATGCCTTTCTCGTCATCGGGTCGAACATGGCCGACTGCCATCCGATCCTCTTCCTGCGGATGATGGAGCGGGTCAAGGCGGGCGCCAAGCTGATCGTCGTCGATCCGCGACGGACCGCGACCGCGGCGAAGGCCGATCTGTTCCTGCAGGTCAGGCCGGGGACCGACCTGGCGTTGCTGAACGGTCTGCTGCATCTGCTGCACGAGGGCGGGCACACCGACCCGGAGTTCGTGGCCGCGCACACCGAGGGCTGGGAGGCCCTGCCCGGGTTCCTCGCCGACTACGCCCCGGCCGCGGTCGCGGAGATCACCGGGATCGCGGAGGACGAGCTGCGGACCGCCGCCCGGCTGATCGGCGAGGCGGGCCGGCGGTGGATGAGCTGCTGGACCATGGGGCTCAACCAGTCCACACACGGCACCTGGAACACCAACGCCCTGGTCAATCTGCATCTGGCGACGGGGGCGATCTGCCGTCCCGGCGCCGGGCCGTTCTCCCTCACCGGTCAGCCCAACGCCATGGGCGGGCGCGAGATGGGGTACATGGGCCCGGGTCTGCCGGGGCAGCGGTCGGTGCTCGTGGACGAGGAGCGGGCGTTCGCCGAGGACGTGTGGGAGCTGCCGCCGGGGACACTGCGGAAGGACGGCGTCGGGAAGGGCACCGTCGAGATGTTCCGGAAGATGGCCGACGGGGAGATCAAGGCCTGCTGGATCATCTGCACCAACCCGGTCGCCTCGGTCGCCAACCGCCGTACGGTCATCGAGGGTCTCGAGGCCGCCGAGTTCGTCGTCACGCAGGACGTGTTCACCGACACCGAGACGAACGCCTACGCCGACGTCGTCCTGCCGGGCGCGATGTGGACGGAGGCGGAGGGCGTCTTCGTCAACAGCGAGCGCAACCTCACGCTGACCCGGCCTGCCGCGGACCCGCCCGGGGAGGCGATGGCCGACTGGCGGATCATCGCGGAGGTGGCGTGCGCGATGGGGTACGAGAAGGGGTTCTCGTACGACAGTGCCGAGCAGGTCTTCGAGGAGATCCGACGGTTCTGGAACCCGAAGACCGGGTGGGACCTCCGCGGGGTGTCCTACGAGCGGCTGCGCGAGACGCCCGTGCAGTGGCCGGCCGCGCGGGAGGACGGGCCGGAGCGCAATCCCATCCGGTACGTCGGTGACGACGGGCTGCGTTTTCCGACGGCCTCCGGTCGGGGCGTCTTCGTCGCGCGCCCGCATCTGCCCGCCGCCGAGATGCCGGACGACGACTATCCGTTCGTGCTCAACACCGGGCGGGTGCAGCACCAGTGGCACACGCTCACCAAGACCGGGAAGGTCGCGAAGCTCAACAAGCTGAACTCCGGGCCCTTCGTGGAGCTCCACCCGCAGGACGCGGGGGCGCTCGGCGTCGCGGAGGGCGATCTGGTCGAGGTCGCCTCGCGGCGCGGGCGGGCCGTGCTGCCGGCGGTGGTGACGGACCGGGTGCGGCCGGGGTGCTGTTTCGCGCCGTTCCACTGGAACGACCTGTTCGGCGAGTATCTGAGCATCAACGCGGTGACGAGCGACGCGGTGGATCCGCTGTCGTTCCAGCCGGAGTTCAAGGTGTGCGCGGTTTCGCTTGCGAAGGTGGCCGCACCGGCACCGCCACCGGCGCCGCCCGCAGAGGCGCTCGTACCGACGGAGGTGACCCCGGGCGCCGCCGATCCCTTCGGCCTGGAACCCTCCCCTCCGCCGGTCCTCTCCGCCCAGGAACGCCGGTACCTCACCGGTTTCCTCGCCGGGCTCGGCTCGGGCACCCTCGGCGGTGTTCCGGTGCTGCCGCCCGACGCGCCCTTCTCCGCCGAGCACGCCCTGTGGGTCAACGGGGTCCTCGCCGGCATGTACTCCCGGACGTCCCGGACCCCGACCGCCGCGCCGCAGGAACCGGCCGGCCGCGAGATCGTCGTGCTGTGGGCCTCGCAGACCGGGAACGCCGAGGAGTTCGCCTCCGCCACCGCCGAGCGCCTGACCGCGACAGGGCACCGCGCGACCCTCGTCGGCATGGACGAGGCCGACATCGGGACGCTCGCCCGCACGGCCGACCTGCTCTTCATCACCAGCACCTTCGGGGACGGCGACGCGCCCGACAACGGCAGCGGCCTCTGGGACGCGCTCTCCGGCGACCCCGCGCCGCGGCTGGACGGGGTGCGGTACGCCGTCCTCGCCTTCGGGGACTCCTCGTACGACGACTTCTGCGGGCACGGGCGGCGGCTGGACGCGCGGCTCGACGAGCTGGGCGGGGTGCGGCTGGCCCCGCGCACGGACTGCGAGCCGGACTACGAACCCTCGGCCGGGGAGTGGCTCGACCAGGTGCTCTCGGCGCTGGGCGGCACGGGCACGGCCCCGGCACCTGCCCCGGCCGAGAAGCCGAGGACCAAGTCCAAGCCCGCCGCCACCGCCGCCCGGCTCGTCGGCAACCAGTTGCTCAGCCGGCCCGGCGCGGGCAAGGAGGTCCGCCGGTTCACGTTCGACACGAGCGGGACGGAGCTGGCGTACGAGGCCGGGGACGCGCTCGGTGTGCGGCCGGTCAACGCGCCCGCCCTCGTGGAGGAGTGGCTGTCTCTTATACACAT
>KL569163.1:4271-4567 GCA_000715635.1 Streptomyces violaceus
GGCCTGGACGCTACAACAGCCGTGCCGGTCAAGGGAGTTGGTGAGGTGCCGTTCGCCGAGGCCCTGCACCGGCACTTCGACATCACGAGGATCACGCCCGACCTGCTGCGCTTCGTCGCCGAACGCGCCCGGGACAAGCACGAGTTGCGCAGGCTGCTGCGGCCCGACAACAAGGACGGGCTGGCGCAGTGGAGCTGGGGCCGGCAGGCCGTGGACGTGGTCGCCGAGTACGCGGTGCGGGCGAGTGCCGAGGAGTGGGCCGGGGTGCTGCGGGGGCTTCAGCCGCGGCTGTACTC
>KL569163.1:4792-7013 GCA_000715635.1 Streptomyces violaceus
TCAGAGATGTGTATAAGAGACAGACTCCATATCGTCCAGCCCGCTGGTCGACGCCCGGCGGGTGTCGCTGACGGTGTCCGTGGTGCGGTACGAGAACCTGCACGGCCGGGCGCGCGGCGGGGTCTGCTCGCCCTTCCTCGCGGATGCCGAAGCGGACACGGAGGTACCCGTGTTCGTGCAGCGCTCGCCGCACTTCCGGCCCCCGGGAGACGCCTCGACGCCGATGGTCATGGTCGGCCCGGGCACCGGTGTCGCGCCCTTCGTCGGCTTCCTCCAGGAGCGGCGGGTGCTCGGCCACCGGGCTCCCAACTGGCTTTTCTTCGGCGAGCAGCACCGCGCGACGGACTTCTACTACGAGGACGAGCTGACCGCGCTGCTCGACGAGGGCACCCTCACGCGCCTGGACACCGCCTTCTCCCGTGACCAGCGCAACAAGGTGTACGTGCAGGACCGGATGCGCGAGCACGGACCCGAGCTGTGGCACTGGCTGTGCGAGGGGGCCCGCTTCTACGTCTGCGGTGACGCCTCCCGTATGGCAAAGGACGTGGACCGGGCGCTCAGGGACATCGCGGTGGCGCACGGCGGGCTGAGCGAGGCGGAGGCCACCGCGTACGTGAAGCAACTCGCGGCGGACAAGCGGTACGTGCGGGACGTGTACTGACCCACGGGCCCACGGGGAGTGACCCACGGGCCGACGGGTGCTGGCCCTGCTCACCGACAGCAGTCTGCTGCACGGTATGAATTCCGCCCCCCTCGGGCCGGTTCGTTCTGCCCCGGCCGGGCCTGTCAGCCCGTGGTGCGGACGAAGCGGAGGGCGGCGGTGACCGTGGTCCGGCCGCGGATCATGCCCAGCTGGTTCCAGCCCAGGCCGAACTGGTCCCGGTCCACGCTGAACTCGGTGTCCAGGGTGAGCCCGGTGGCGTCCCCGTCCGTCAGGCGGGCGGTGAGGGACAACGGCCTGCTGATGCCGCGCACGGTCAGCTGGCCGACGACGTGCACCTGGTCGCCGTCGCGGAGCTCGGCGCCGCGGGCCGCGAAGGTGATCTCGGGGTGGTGGTCGGTGTCGAAGAAGTCGGCGGACCTCAGGTGGGTGTCGCGCTTGGCGTTGCCGGTGTCGAGGGAGGCGACGTCGAGGGTCAGGGTGCCGGCGGCGGAGCCGTCGGGCCGGACCTCGCCCGTGCCGCTCAGCGCGCCGAAGCCGCCCTTCACGGTGACCAGGCCCCACATGGTCTTGTGCCGGATGCCGACGGTCGAGGCGGTCGCGTCGAGCTGCCACAGTCCGGTTTCTACAGCGACGGTCATGATCCTTCTCCCACTCGTGTGGTCCAAATTTGGATTACTGCAACGACTGCACGCTAGCCGCTCGTCCAAAATTGAACAACCCCCTGCTCCAAATTTGGACGACAGGTACGCTGGAACGCATGGCCGACCCCCAGGAGCACCCCGCCGACCTGCCCGGATGCCCGTCCGCCGAGGGCAGCGGGCTGCTGCCCGCCCAGCTGCGCGCCTGGATGCTGCTGCTCGCCGCGACGGGGGCGGTGGAGCAGCGGCTGCGCGCGGTCGTGAAAGAGAAGCTGGACATCTCGCACGACGAGTTCCTGATCCTGTGCCTGCTCGCCGAGCAGCCCGAGGGCGGCCTGCGCATGACGCGCGTCGCGGAACTCCTGGGCCGCCCCAAGACCCGCCTCACCTACCAGATCGCCTGCCTCCAGCACGCCGGCCTCGTCACGCGCAGGTCGGTGTGCGGCGACAAACGCGGCATCGAGGTCACCCTCACGGACAAGGCCCGGGGTCTCCTGACCGAGGCCTCCGGCCCGCTCGCCGAGACGGTCACGCGGTCGCTCGCCCGATTCATGGGCCCTGACCAGCGCGCCGCGCTGTGCGGACTGGTGCCGGATCTCGCCGAGGAGTCCCGCTCGGAGTGAGGGGCACTCGGAGCGGGTCACCGTTCTCTACAGCGTCGTAGAATTCGGGAACACGGGTGCGACGACGGTCGTTGACCCGAGTACACACCACACATGAGGAGCGAGTTCTTGTCCGCCAGACCGACGGACCCTCCGGGGCACAGTCCCCGACCATCCCGCCACGGCATCAGTGATCGCGGCGCACGGCGGGGTGCCCCCTCCCGATCGATGCGCGGGTGAGTGTCGCCGAGGCCCTGCTGGGCCTGCTCGCCGTCTTCTTGCTGACCGCCGGCACCGGCTACTTCGTGGCCCAGGAG
>KL569163.1:7247-8273 GCA_000715635.1 Streptomyces violaceus
ATGTGTATAAGAGACAGCGTCTCCGCCGACCGGCTCGCCCTCGCGCGTGCGGCCGAGGCCGGGGACCGCAAGGCCGCCCGGGCCCTGAAGGTGCTGGAGCGGCTGTCGTTCATGCTGTCGGGCGCGCAGCTCGGCATCACCGTCACCGGCCTGGTCGTCGGCTTCATCGCCGAGCCGTCGGTGTCCGCGCTGCTCAAGCCCGCCCTGTCCGGGCTCGGCCTGCCCGACGCGGCCGTCAGCGGTATCGCCGTCGTCCTCGCCTTCGTGCTGGCCACCGTCGTGCAGATGGTGCTGGGCGAGCTGGCCCCGAAGAACCTGGCGATCGCGGTTCCCGAGCGGCTGGCGAAGGCGCTGGCCCCGTCCACGCTGGCGTATCTGAAGGTCGTCGGCCCCGTCGTATACATCTTCGACAACGCGGCGAACAAGCTGCTGCGCAAGGCCGGTATCGAGCCGGTCGAGGAACTGCACCACGGCGCCACGCTGGAGGAGCTGGGCCATCTGATCGGCGAGTCCCACGAGCGGGGCGCGCTGCCGAAGGACACCGCCGCGCTGCTGGACCACGCGCTGGAGTTCTCCGAGCGCACCCTCGACGAGGTGATGGTGCCGCGCGCCGACGCCGTCTTCGTCCGCAAGGACGCCGGTGCCGAGGAGGCGATCGGCCTGATCGCAGCGCACGGCCACTCCAACTACCCCGTCCTGGGCGACCACCCGGACGACATCGCCGGTGTGCTGGGCGTGCGCGAGCTGATGGCGCTGTCCGCCGCCCGCATCGCCGGCGCGAGGGCCGGTGAGGTGGCCCGGCGGCCCCTGCTGCTGCCCGACACGCTCGCGCTGCCCGACGCGGTGACGCGGATGCGGGAGCAGGACGACGAGTTCGCGGTCGTCCTCGACGAGCACGGCGGCGTGGCGGGCATCGTCACCTACGAGGACATCGCCGAGGAACTGGTCGGTGACATCGCGGACGAGTCCGACACCGTCACCGTGCTCGCCGTCGCGGACGGCGACGGCTGGCTCGTGGACGCCGGC
>KL569163.1:8466-11735 GCA_000715635.1 Streptomyces violaceus
CCGGCTGCCGGAGGACGACGACTACGACACCGTGGCCGGCCTGGTCGTGGACCGGCTCGGCCGCTTCCCCACGGTCGGCGACCACGTCACGGTCGAGCTGCCCGACGGCGGCCGGGCCGTGATCGACGTCCGCACGCTCGACCGGCACGTGGCCGACCGGGTGCGGATCAGCCCGCTCGTGGAAGCCGAGGAGATGGCGTGAGTTTCCCCATGGCGGTCTTCGTGACCATGCTGCTGCTGATCGGCAGCGGTTTCTTCGTGGCGGCCGAGTTCGCGCTGGTCGCCGCCAAACGGCACCGGATGGAGAAGGCGGCGGCGGAGGGGCGGAGCGGGGCCGGGGCGGCACTGGCCGGAATTCGCGAGCTGTCGCTGATGCTGGCCGGCGCCCAGCTGGGCATCACCGTGTGCACGCTGGGCCTGGGTTCGGTGTCGAAGCCGGCGATCTCGCACGAACTCGACCCGCTGCTGCACAAGCTGGGCCTGCCCAGTGCCGTGAGCTACGGCGTGGCGTTCGCCGTGGCGATGGTCGTGGTGGTGTTCCTGCACATGGTGGTCGGCGAGATGGCGCCCAAGTCGTGGGCGATCGCCCACCCCGAGCGTTCGGCGATGCTGCTCTCCCCGCCCTTCCGGGCCGTGGTGCGGGCCGTGCGCCCGCTGATCCGGCTGCTCAACGCGGTGAGCAACGCACTGGTACGGCTGTGCCGGGTGGCCCCGCGCGACGAACTGGCCTCGGTGCACGACCGGGAGCAGCTGACGCGGCTGGTGGAGGAGTCCGAGCGGCTGGGCCTGATCAGCGCGACCGACTCGGAGCTGCTGACCCGCTCGCTGACCGAGCCGGAGACGCCGGTCGCGGCGCTGCGGATCCCGGCCGCGGAGATCACCTGGGTCGAGGGCGGCGCGGACGTCGACGCGCTGTTGCGTTCCGCCGCCGAGCACGACCGCACCCGGCTGCTCGTCCGGGAGAACGGCATTGTCCTCGGCTCGGTCCATGCCCGTGACGCCCTGGTCGCCCGGGCCCGGGGGCGTGCCACGACCGCGCGCGAACTGGCCCGGCCGGTGCCCGAGCTGACGGAGGCGACCACGGTCGCGGACGCGATCGAGGTGCTGCGCCGCCGCCGGTCGTCCCTGGCCGTCGTCCGCGACCCCGCCGGCGGGCTCACCGGACTGGTCACCCTGGACGACCTGCTGGCCCGTCTGATGCAGCCGGCCGCGGCGGCCTGACGGGGCGGGACCGAACATCCAGCACATCTGCACACCGCCCGCCGGGACGCCGTAGGGCGGTGTACCCGGCGCCAAGTCCGTCTTGCGGCATGGGAAATTGGCGCCGAAGTGCCCGCTTCGGAATTCGGGGCGCAATACACCTGTGTGCCGCCGGGCGACGGGGTGTGTGAAGGAGTGTGCGCAATTCGGTGACCCCGTGGCCATGGCGGTGAAGGCGGTCACCGAAATGCCGGGTTCGGCGACGGCATGCGGCTGGCCCTCCGCTCAGCGGAATGTTTAGATCCTGCGCACGGCGGCATCGCGGATGCGGGATCCCGGTCCCCGGAATCCCGCGATCACCCGCGCCGCTCCGCCATTGCGCACATTCACGCGAAGGGAAACACCCCCATGAACCTCACCCCCCGGGTCGACATCGCCGAGCTCTCCGACGCGGACCTGGAGCAGGTCTCCGGCGGCAACGCGGGTGGCGCTGCCTCCGCGGGCCTCGCGGGCGGCCTCTCCGCCGGCCTGGTCGGGCCGCTGACCGCCGAGGTCTGCGGGAACCTGCAGGCGGCCCTGTCGACGGAGGGCGCCGCGGCGAGCGGGAACGCGGGCGTTCACACGACCTCGCTCTGACGAACCCCCGCGAAGGGCCCCGGGCACGATTCCCGGGGCCCTTCGTGCTGTCCACGGTCGCAATGTTGGGGAATTCGCGAAGCACGTGACGGAAATATGAGCATGACGGGGGTGGGTAACACCGCAGAGGGTCATGACGCAGACTTACACGGGCCCCTCAGACCCGGCTGTAAAGCGATAGGACCAACCCTGTGAAAACCGACTCGATCCGGACCGAAGAACTTCCGATCTACGAGAGCCTCATCCGCGAACGCGGTGACGTCGTCGAAGAGGCCCGCGTGGTGGCCGAAGAGACGCAGCACCAGATGACGGAGGCGCTGAACGGACTCACGCCGGCGGGCCGTGGCCCCAGTTCATGAGTGAGGGGCGCCACCGGCAGTCCTCCACGTCGCCGGAGGGCCGCCGAGCCAGGTGCCGGAGGCGTGCCCGGTGGACTCGCCCCGCCCTGCTGCTGTCCGGCGCTCCTCGCCGTCCACGCCGGCTCACTTCTTCCTCTTGAGCGCGGACGGCTTGTGCACGGCGGACCTGCCGGACTTGTCGCTGCGCACCTGGTACTGCGGATCGTCGGACGAGGCGTCGACGGTGCGGCCCGCTGCCCGGGTCCGCTCGGTGATCTCCTTCTCCACCTCGCCCTCGGTCCGGCTGCCGTGACTGCTCCAGGTGACCTTGTCGCCCTTCTTCGGCTTCCCGCCCTCACTGCGGCGCTTCGCCATGCCCGTGCTCCCTCGCGGAGAAGTGTGCTGTCTCTCCGGCGTGCGGGCTCGACGCTCACCCCGCAGCTCGGCGGAAGGCCCCCTCCATCTCCGGTTCCGTCACGCAGCGGAAGAGACGCCGTACGGACGGCGTGCACAGCGCTGTCATGACCGCGGCGGCCACCAGGGTGGCCGTGAGCGCGCCGACGGGCCCCTGGACCCAGGCCGGTTCGTACCAGCCCCAGTGCTTGGCGGCCTGCGCGACGAAGCCGTGCAGCAGATAGCCGCACAGCGTGCCCGCGCCCAGCGCGGTGAACCACATCCGGCGCCCCGGCACCCAGGCGAGGAAGCAGACGACCAGGACGACCGAGCAGCCGAAGGCGGCCAGGGTCATCAGGGGCCCGTACCAGAAGGGCGCGGCCAGGGCCCGGGCGCTGTCGGCGTGGAAGAACCAGGCGTAGTTCATCCGCGGAACCGCCCAGTACGCCACGGCGATGGCGCAGACGGCGACCGGCACGGCGAGGATGCGCACCTTGCGCCGGCGCACCAGCCGGAAGTGCTCCGGCCTCAGCAGCAGCCCGAAGACGAAGTACGGCAGGAACTGCAGGGTGCGTTGCAGGTCGAGGTCGTTACCGAGGGACGGCGAGAGCGTCGCCAGCATCGCGATGACGAAGGCCAGCGGCAGCGGCCACCGCACATGACGCCAGAGCGGCGTGGTCAGCCGCCAGATGAACAGCGCCG
>KL569163.1:11953-13076 GCA_000715635.1 Streptomyces violaceus
CGAGGAACCAGGTCAGGTAGAGCGGGTCCAGCAGGCTGATCGGCCGGTCCGGGTCCTGGCTGGTCCAGCGGGTGAACAGGGTGTACGCCGTCTCGAACACGACGTACGGGACGACGACGCCGGTGACCAGGCGCTTCAGCTTCCCCGGGCTTCCGTCGAAGGTGCGCGAGAAGTAGCCGGAGATGATGATGAACGCCGGCATGTGGAAGGCGTAGACGAGCATGTAGAGCGCGGTGACGGCCCTGCTGCCCGGCCGCAACGGCTCCCAGGCGTGCCCCACGGCCACCAGTACGATCGCCAGGTACTTGGCGTTGTCGAAGAACGCGTCCCGCTGCCGGACCGGTCGGGCCGGCGTGTCCTGCTCTTTCGTCCGGGTAGCCCGGGCCCCTTCGGCCGCCGGGCGGGCCGTAGCCACCGTGTCACTCACGGGCCCTCCCCCAGCGACTCGAAGCGGCTGTGCCTCGTCTTGCCCGGGGTAAAGGTGTGGTGTCTGCGCAGAACATCGCCCGCACCTTAATCACAGGGCCGTGCCCTCGTTCAACTCGTAACGGGTGTGACTCGCTTCGGTTCATGCCCGGGTATACGTATCGAGACGGGCGATCGTCTCCGCGAGGGCGGCGGTGAAGGGATGACGCGGCTCGGTCAGGACCCTTCGGGCCGGGCCCTGTTCGACGAGTTCGCCCGCGTGCAGCACGGCGATGCGGTGGGCGAGCGCCGCCGTGTCCAGGTCGTGAGTGATGAGCACGAGGGCGAGGTCGTCGCGGTCGCGGACGAGTGCGGTGAGCAGGTCGAGGATGCCGCGGCGGGTGACGGTGTCGAGGCCGGAGGTGATCTCGTCGCAGACCAGGACCCGGGGGCGGGCGAGGAGGGCGCGGGCGAGGGCGGCGCGCTGGAGTTCACCGCCGGAGAGCTCGCCGGGGCGGCGGCGGACGAGGCCGTCCGGGAGCCCGAGGCTCGCGAGCGTGGTCAGGGCCTCGTCCGTGGCCGTCTTCTCGTCGGTGCCGCGCAACCGGACGGCGGTGCGGGCGACTTGGGCGAGGACGGGCCGGTGCTCGTCGAAGGCGGCCCGGGCGTCCTGGAAGACGTACTGCACGGCCGCCAGTTGGGCACGGCTGCGCTGCCG
>KL569163.1:13236-14636 GCA_000715635.1 Streptomyces violaceus
CGGCTGCGCTGCCGCAGGCTGCGCGGCAGCGCGGTCCCGTCGAGCAGGATCTCGCCGTCGTGGTCCCGGTGGAGTCCGGCCAGGCAGCGGGCGAGGGTGGTCTTGCCACTGCCCGAGCGGCCGACGACGGCGAGGCATTCGCCGGGGTGCAGGTCGAGGTGCGGGGCGCGCAGGACGGTGGTGGTGCCTCGGCGGGCGCCGCCGTGGTGCCGGGCGATGAGGTGGCTTACGCGCAGGACGGGGGGACGGATCAGGTCGGGGGTGTCCTCGGCGGCCTGGGCACGGGCAGGGCGGTCGGGTACCGGCCGGGCGGAGGCGGGGCTGACGTCGTCCTGCGCCACGTCAGTGCCGCCCTCGCCGGCGAGAGCTGTGCCGTGTTCGGTGAGGAGACGGCGGGTCCATGCGTGGCGAGGTGCGTGCCACAGGCGCTGGGCGGGGCCCGACTCGACGACGCGGCCCGTGTGCAGGACGAGGACCTCGTCGGCGAGGGCGCGGACCACGTCCAGGTCGTGGCTGAGCAGGACGACCGCGATGCCGCGGGCCGCGACCGCCGCCAGCTGGTCGACGACGCCGCTCTTGGTGAGCGCGTCCTGGCCGGTGGTGGGTTCGTCCGCGACGATGACGCGGGCGCCGAGGAGGAGGGCCTGGGCGAGGACGACGCGTTGCTGCTGGCCGCCGGAGAGCTGGTGGGGCCAGCGACGCAACAGGGCGTCCGCGTGGGGGAGCTGAGCCGCTGTCAGGGCTTCGAGCACCCGTTCCCGGGCCGCCGTGCGGCGCTGCGCGCGGGGCAGGTGACGTACCTGGGCGCGGGCGATGTCGTCGAGCAGGGCGCTGACGCGGCGGGCCGGGTTGAGGACGGCGGCGGGATGCTGCGGCACGTACCCGACCGGGCCGTCCCCGGGCCGGCGCACCTCCCCGGTGACCCGGGCTCCGGCCGGATACTCCCCCAGCAGCGCGAGGCCGGTGGTGGTCTTGCCGCTCCCGGAGGCACCGACCAGGGCGGTCACCCGGCCGGCGTGCACACACAGGTCCACGCCGTCGACGATGGCCCGGCCGGCGATCTCGACGCGCAGGTCACGGATCTCGGCGACCAGGTCGGTCTCATGGCTCACGGGCGTCGCCCTTTCTTGTCCAGTGCGGCGTCGAAGAGCAGGTTGGTGCCCGTCGTCAGGGCGACGATCAGCAGGGCGGGCACGACCACGGCCCAGGGCTGGATGAACAGGCCCGTGCGGTTGCGGTCGACCATCACCGCCCAGTCGGCGGCGTCCGGGGCGACGCCCACGCCGAGGAACGCGGCCGTGGACACCAGATACAGCACGCCGGTCAGCCGGATCCCGGCGTCGGCGGCCAGGGTGCGCAGGGCGGAGCGGCCGACGTAGCCGACGGCGACGCGCCACCAT
>KL569163.1:14870-15761 GCA_000715635.1 Streptomyces violaceus
CCGCCGCCTCGGCCGCCGCGGCCCGTACGATCCGGGCGGCGTCGGGCACGTTCACCAGCGCGACGAGCAGCGCGAGGCCGGCCGCGCCCGGCGAGAACACGGACGCCACCAGCAGGATCAGCAGCAGCGACGGTACGGCGAGCAGCACGTCCAGCGGCCGCATCAGCAGCTCCTCCAGCCACCGCGCGCGGGTGACCGCGGCGGCGAGTCCGACCGGCAGGGCGACGAGGTAGGCGAGGGCCGTCGCGGCGAGCGCGGTCAGCACGACCGTACGGCCGCCGTGCAGCACCTGCTGCCAGACGTCCCGGCCGACGAAGTCGGTGCCGAGCCAGTGGCCGCCGCCGAGGGTGAAGGAGACGGCCCGGGGGCCGGGGTCGCCGGCGCACAGGGGCCCCAGGAGGGCGAGGAGCAGGGGGACCGCGACGACGGCGAGGCCGAGCAGCAGTCGGCGCGGGGCCCTCACGCCGCCACCCCCGCCCGCGGCGTCAGCCGGTACGCCACCACGTCCGCCCCCAGGTTCAGTACGACGGTCAGCACGCCGAACACCACCGCCAGCCCCTGCACCACCGGCACGTCCCGCTCGGCGACCGCGTTGAGGAGGACCGTGCCCAGGCCGGGGATCACGAAGAGCGCCTCCACGACGATGACGCCGCACAGCAGCCAGTCGACGGTGCGGGCGAGTTGCTGCGCCGCCGGGGCGAGCGCGTTGGGCAGGGCGTGGGCGTAGCGGACACGAGCGCCGGGGACGCCGTAGCGGCGGGCGTGGGCGGCGTAGGGCGAGGCGAGGGCGTCGACCATGCCGGCCCGGACCAGGCGGGACAGCGAGCAGACCGGGCGGGACAGCAGGACCAGCACCGGCAGGACGAGCACGGCCGGGTGGCCGAGCAGGTC
>KL569163.1:15895-18040 GCA_000715635.1 Streptomyces violaceus
ATGTGTATAAGAGACAGGCGGCAGCCAGGCCAGCTTCAGCGCGACGACCGTCACCAGCAGCACCCCGAGGGCGAATTCGGGCACCGCGTACACGGCGAGCGTCACGGAGCTGACCAGCCGGTCGATCAGCCGCCCCTCGTGCCGGGCGGCCAGCACGCCGAGCCCGAAGCCGAGCGGGACGAGCAGGGCGACGGTGAGCGCGGCCAGCAGCAGGCTCGGGCCGAAGCCGTCGGCGATGTAGTGGGCGACCGGGCGGCCGGAGGTCAGAGAGGTGCCGAAGTCGCCGTGCAGGAGGCCCGTCGCCCAGTCGGCCAGACGTGCGTAGGCGGGCCGGTCCAGCTCCAGGGTCTCGCGGATCGCCGCGATGCGCGCGGGGTCGGGCTGGTCGCCCGCGAGGGCCACGGCGGCGTCGCCCGGGAGGGCCTCGGTGAGGGTGAAGACCAGCAGCACCACGGCCACGGTCTGGGCGAGGCCGAGGATGAGCCGCCGGGCGACGAACGACCCCAGGCCGCTCTCTTTCACGCGAGCCACACCTTGTCGAAGCGGGCCCAGTCGAGGGTGTTGGCCGGGGCCTTGGTCTCGACTCCCCTGACCTTGCGGGCCGTTCCGAGGATCCAGTCGGCGAAGCCCCAGACGAGGAAGCCGCCCTCGGCGTACAGGCGGCGCTGCATCCGCTCGTAGACGGCTGCCCGCCCGGTCTTGTCGCGGGTGGACTGCGCCTGCTGGTAGAGGGCGTCGAAGTCCTTGTGCCGCCACCGGGTGGCGTTGGTCGTGGAGTCGGTGAGCAGCCGCTGGGAGATGTGGGCCTCGATGGGCATGGCGCCGGAGCGGTAGCAGCACAGGGTGCCGCTGTCGAGGATGTCGCTCCAGTAGGAGTCCTTGCTGCCCATCCGCACGTCGATCGTGACGCCCGCCTTGGCGGCCTGGTCGCGGAAGATGCCGGCCGCCTCGGTGAATCCGGCGGCGACGGCCGAGGTGTCCAGGGTGACCTTCAGCTTCTCGGCGCCGGCCCGCTTCAGCAGGGCGCGGGCGCGGTCGAGGTCCTGCTCGCGCTGGGGCAGACCGTCGGCGTAGTACTCGTAGCCCTTGCCGAACAGGTCGTTGCCGGCCTCGCCCGCGCCGGACAGGGCACCGTCGACGAGTTCCTTGCGGTCGGCGATGAGGAAGAACGCCTCGCGCACCCGCCGGTCGTCGAAGGGCGGCCGGTCGGTCTTCATGCAGAACGCCTGCATGGCGCTGTTGCGCAGCCGGACGATCTCGATCTGCCCGCGGCCCTCGTGGGCGCGTGCGGTAGTGGGGTTGAGTTCGTGCGCGTACTCGACCTGGCCCGCGAGGAGGGCGTTGACGCGTGCGGACTCCTCGTTGGCGACCACGAATTCGAGCTCGTCGAGGTAGGGGGCACCGTCCCAGTAGTCCTCGTGGCGGCGGAAGACGGCGGAGCGGCCGGGCGCGAAGGAGACGAAGCGGAAGGGGCCTGAGCCGATCGGCCGCTGGTCGAAGTCGGTGCCGGTGGCGTTCTCGGGGACGATGTAGGCGCCGAACGCGGCCAGGACGTTGGGGAACTCGGCCGTGGGGCGCTTGAGGACGAACTCGACCGTACGCTCGCCGGTGGCGCGGCTGGCGTCGAGGTCGATGGGTTCCAGGGACGCCTTGGCGCGGAACGCCTGCTTCGGGTCGGCGATACGGCGGTAGCTGTAGAGGACGTCCTTGGCGGTGACCGGCCTGCCGTCGTGGAAGGCGGCCTTGCGCAGGGTGACCTGCCAGCGGTCGAGGGTCTTGTTCGCCTGCCACGCGGCGGCGAGGCGGGGGCCGGCGGAGAGATCGGCGTCGTAGTCGGCGAGCTTGTCGTAGAGGGCCTTGGCGCGGGCGACGTCGGCGAACAGGTTGGCCAGATGCGGGTCGAGGGTCTCGCTCGCCCCGCCTCCGGCGAAGGCGGCGCGCAGCCGTCCGCCGCGCTTCGGCGTTCCCCCGCTGCCGCTGTCCGCCTTGTCGTCCGTGCCGCCGCCGCAGCCGACGAGGGCGAGGGCGGCGGCGCCGGTGGTCGCTGCGAGGAAGCCGCGTCGGCGCAGAGCGGGAAAGCGTTCGTCGTTCATGACTGGTCCTTCGTGTCAGTGGGTGTGGCGGCGCGCGACGACGTGCAGCCGG
>KL569163.1:18217-19598 GCA_000715635.1 Streptomyces violaceus
GTACCGGGCAGTTCGCCCTGCCGCCACAGGGGTTCGGTGCGCGGCCCGGGGCCGTCGTGGAGTTCGAGCACCTCGAAGTCGTGCGCGGCGAGGAAGCGCCGTATCTCCTGCGGGAGAAGCAGCCGCCAGGCGGAGTGCTGCTCGACGGGCAGGGATCCGTCGCCGGTCGTCCACACCCGGGTGCGGCGGAGCAGTTGGGCGGTGCGATCGACGGTCAGCGTGGTGTGCGACCGGTAGGCCGTCCCCTGCCAGACGAACTCGTTGACGGCCGGCCGGTCGAGCAGGTCGGTGCGGCCGAGGAAGTACGCGCCGTTGCGCATCTCGGCGACCAGCAGCCCGCCCGGTGTGAGGGCGCGGCGGCAGGAGGCGAGGAAGCCGTCGAGCTGGTCGTTGGTGTGGCAGTACAGCAGGGAGCTGTCCAGGCAGACGACCGCGTCGAAGGTGTCACGGCCCAGGTCGAAGCCGTGCAGGTCGGCCCGGACGTACGCGGGGCCGGGATGGCGGGTGCGGGCGTGGGCCAGCATCGTCTCGGAGAGGTCGGCGCCGGTCACGGTCCGGCCGGACCGGTGCAGGGCGGCGGCGTCGCGGCCCGTGCCGCAGCCCAGGTCCAGCACGCGCGGCCCGGCCCCGTGGCGGCGCAGGCAGTCCTCCGTCCACCGGGCGGCCAGCCGGCCGGGGTCGGGGAAGCGGGCCTCGTACAGCTCCGGGTTGTCGGTGAGCAGGTTGGCGCTGGTCATGCGCTGCTCCGCTCACGCACCGGGTCCGTATGGACCGGCAGCGCACCGCGGCGGTACAGCCACCCGACCCCACCCGCCGAGGCCAGCCCGAACAGGGCACAGCAGACCCACGGCAGCCAGGTGTGCCCGCCGCTCTCGCCCGTGTCCATGGCCCAGCCGACGGCCGTGTTGCCGAGGGCGGCGGCGACGCCCGAGACGACGTAGAAGATCCCGAAGTACGTGCCGGTCAGCCCGGGCCGGCCGAAGCGGGGAATCAGCTCCATCACGAACGGTGACGCGATCATGATGCCGAGGTAGAGCAGCAGCGCGCTCACCAGAACGGGTACCACACCCGCCGCGAACGCCGGCGGCAGGAACGCGAACCCCATCACGGCGAGCCCGACGGCTATCCAACGCGCTCTGTTCCCACGCGACTTGAGCCGCTTGGTGATCCTCAGCTGAAGCGCCAGGTTGGCGACCGTGCCGACGAGGAAGACGATGCCCGCCGCCCCGTCCCAGCCGGTCGCCTCCCTGGCCCCGTCGGGCAGCAGCAGATACAGCTGGTTCTCCAGGGTGAACATGCCGACCATGGCGAGCGCGAAGGCCACGAAGGCCCGGTTGCCGAGCACCTCGCGCCAGTCCCCGAGGACGCCGCCGCCGCTCGG
>KL569163.1:19822-21653 GCA_000715635.1 Streptomyces violaceus
ACCAGGGCCTGCGCCACGGTGAGGACGGCGAAGATCCCGGCGGCGGTGAGCGCGGAGGTGCGGAAGTCGACGAGCAGCAGGGCGCTGCCCAGCAGCGGGCCGATCAGCGCGCCGGTCGTGGCGAACACGTTGAACAGCGCGAACGCCTCCGCCTTGCGTTCCCCGGCCTCCTGCGCGAGGTACGCCCGCACGGCCGGGTTGAACAGCGCCCCCGCGAGCCCGCTCAGCACGGACGCGGCGAGCAGCACCGCCAGCCCGTCGCCGAGCGCGAACAGCGCGAACCCGAGGGTGCGCAGGGCACAGCCCGCGATGATGACGCCGCGTGCGCCGAGCCGGTCGGAGGCGGAGCCGCCGATGATGAAAAGGCCCTGCTGGCTGAGGTTGCGGACTCCGAGGACGATGCCGACGACCGCCGCCGACAGGCCCAGGTTCTCGGTGAGGTGGGTGGCGAGATAGGGGATGAGCAGGTAGAAGCCGGTGTTGACGCCGAGCTGGTTGACCAGCAGGAGCCGCACGGCGAGCGGGAAGCGCCGTATCTCATGCCACGTCCGCACGGACCGCCACCTCCTCGACGCCCAGGCCGGGGAGGCCACTGGTGCGGACGACGCCGTCGTCGGCGCCGCCGATCCCGGTCCACGGGTCGTGGGCGAGCAGCAGATGCCCGTCGAGGTCCGCCCAGCGGGCCCGGTCGGCGAGGTGAACGGCGGGGGCGAGTCCGAGAGTGCTGGCGGTCAGACAGCCGAGCATCAGCTCGGTGCCGCTTCCCTCGATCAGCTCGGCGATGCGCAGGGCCGCGTGGACGCCGCCGCACTTGGCGAGCTTGACGTTGACGCCCTGGACGCGTCCGGCGAGGCGGCGGACGTCCTCGAGGGTCACGGCGTCCTCGTCGGCGATGACGGGCAGCGGTGCGCGTTCCGCGAGGGCGCCCAGGGCGTCCGGGTCGCCGGGCGGGACGGGCTGCTCGACGGCTGCCACGCCGAGGGCGGCGAAGCGCGGCAGCAGGGCATCCGTCTGGGTGACGGACCAGGCGCCGTTGGGGTCGAGGAGCAGCCGGGCCCGGGGAGCGGCGTCGCGAATGACGCGCACGCGCTCGATGTCGTCCTCGGGGTCGGGGGTGCCCGCCTTGACCTTGATGACCTCGAAGCCGCTCGCGGCGAGGCGACGGGCCTCGGACGCCGCACGGGCCAGGGCCGTGATGCCGATGGTGCGGGCGGTCGCGGCGACGGGCGGGGCGGTGGTCCCGAGGAGGCGGTGCACGGGGACGCCCGCGCGCTTGCCGGCCAGGTCGAGCAGTGCTGACTCGACGGCGGCTACGACAGCGGGCGGCGCGTCACTCGCGGGCCACTCCTTCGCCCGCAGGGCCTCCAGGGCGCTCTCCGGATCGGCGAAACGGGTCAAGTCCACGGCGGTGAGGAGGCGCTGGAGCGTCTCGGTACCGAGCCCGTAGTACACGCTGGTGACGGCCTCGCCGTGGCCGCGCAGTCCGTCGTGCTCGACGGTGAGCCATACGGCATCGCGTGCGGCCATGGTGGAACGGGAGATGCGCAGCGGCTCGGTGAGTTCGAGGCGTACGGTGCGCAGGCTGGACTTCACGGGCTCTCTTTCTTCACGTTCTTCAAGGCGGGGGCGGCGAGCGGGTCGCTGACGCGGGTGCAGCGGACCCAGCCGGCGGCCTCCGCCGCGCAGGGGTGCGGTATCTCGACGGGCCGGGTGGCCGCGGCGGCCGGGTCGAGGCCGTGGGCGGCGGTGAAGTCGTCGTCGTAGACCGTGCCGAGGTAGCGGTGCGGGCCGTCGGGGAAGACGGTGGCGACGACCGCCCCGGGGTGGACGC
>KL569163.1:21907-26730 GCA_000715635.1 Streptomyces violaceus
GCGGCAGCTGTCGACGGCCTCGGCGGGGCCGACCCAGTGGACCTCGTCGAAGGCGTCGTAGGCGACGTTGCGCGGGTGGATGCTGCTGCCCAGGCCGCGCATCAGCCGGGGCCGGGCGGGCTGGCCGAAGATGGTGGAGCCGGTGGCGTCGACGCCGATGAGCCGCAGGGCGGGCCAGTGCCGGCGCAGCGGTCCGATGATGCCGGCGCTGTGGCCGCCGGTGCCGACGCTGCACACCAGGATGTCCAGATGGTCGAGCTCGACGGCGATTTCGGCCGCCAGGGAGGCGTAGCCGGCGGTGTTGTCGGGGTTGTTGTACTGGTCGGGCCAGTAGGCGCCGGGCAGTTCGGCCAGCAGTTCTCGCAGCCGGGCGAGGCGCGCGGCCTGCCAGCCGCCCCGCTCCGCCGGACGGTCGGCGATCTCCAGCCGCACCCCGTAGGAGCGCAGCAACTGGCGCATGGACGGCTCCAGTTCCCGGTCGCCGACCAGCACGACGGGATGGCCGAGGGCCTGTCCGGCGAAGGCGAGTCCGATGCCGAGGGTGCCTGAGGTGGACTCGACCACCGGGGCGCCGGGCAGCAGTTCGCCGCGCTCGCGGGCGCCCAGCAGCATCGACACGGCGGCCCGTGCCTTCATTCCGCCGGCGGCGAGCCCTTCGAGCTTGGCCCAGAAACCGGGGTGCGGGCCGGGCAGGTCGGCGGCGATGCGGGCCAGTGGGGTACGGCCGACCAGGGAGAGCAGTTCCCGTCGCGCGGCCGGACGGAGCGCGGTCGCGGTCATCGCCCGCCTCCCGGACAGGAGCCGTCGTAGCGGTGCAGGACACCGGGGCCGCCGTCGAGCCAGAAGAACGGGTACGGCTCCGCGCACACCGCGCTGACGCCCTGCCCGAGGAAGCGCGGCAGCACGGCGCTCCCGGTCTGGGCGAACATCACCAGCTGCTTGCCGTGCGCCAGCGCGTGCCGCCGCAGCGGTTCGAAGGTGCCGTTGCCCAGGGTCATGCCGGAGACGAGCAGCGCGTCACACCGGCCGGCCGCGGCGAGCGCGTCGGCGACGACCGGCTCGTCCCACTCGGTCGCGCCGCCCTTGAGGTCACAGGGGATGTACCGCAGATCGCGCGAACGCAGCGCTTCGAGGAGGGAGTTGACCACGCCCACCACGAGCACCGTGGCACCGGGCGGCAGGTCGAGCAGGCCGACGACGGTCTTCGCCCGGGCCCGGGACTTCTCCAGCGACGAACCGGCGGGCAGGGGGACGGGGCGGGCGCCGTTCGCCGGGGTGTGCGGCAGGACGTGCATCAGATAGGCGTCGAGGGCCGCCACCCGCACCGCCGGCAGCGGATGTTCCAGCAGCCGGGCCACGTCCGCGCCCACACACTCCTCGACCGCGCTGTCGGGCAGCGCCCCGGGTTCGACCGCGCAACTGCCCACGGCCTCGGCGAGGCGCAGGCTGAGCACCTCGTTGCGGTAGCCGGTGCCCCGTCCGTCGTGCCGGACGGCCTGCCGGGTGGTGAAGGCGACGGCGATGCGCAGCGTGCCCGGGTGCGGCCCGAGGGCCCCGGCGCGCACCAGGTCCACGAGGCCGTCGTACGAGGTGCGGGTGCCGGTGGGCGCGGTCATCGGATCACCAGTCCGGCCCGCAGCTCGTCCAGCAGGGTCTCGACGCGTGCGCGGGCGCCGAGTCCGTCGGCGTCGCCCGCCATGACGTGCCCCAGGTACTCGTTGTTGCTGCCCGCCGCCTTCACCGCCCGCCCGGGCTCGGCGAGTTGCACCTCCAGCACACCGGGCAGGTCGCGCACGCTCATGCCGTCCAGGGCTTCGAGGGTGCCCGAGGAGCCGGGCACCAGGAAGCCGACGGCCGCGCTGCGCAGCCCGGTGTCCGTGTGCCGCAGGTCGGGCGCGCGGCCCAGGGCGACCTCCACGAAGGCGGCGGCGAGGTCGATCCCGGTGACGTGCCGTACGAGTTCGGTGATGCGGTTCCCGGCGGGCCGGGGGTTGACCTCGACCACGCGCGGCCCGGCGGAGGTCAGTTTGATCTCCGTGTGCGCCACGACCCCGTCGTTCAGGCCGAGGGCCTTGAGGGCGGCCAGCGCGGTCTGTTCGGCGGCCTCGGCGTCGGCTGGGGGCAGCGCGGCCGGGAACATGTGCCCGGTCTCGACGAAGGCGGGCGCCCCGCCGACGCTCTTGTCGGTCACGCCCACCACCTGGACCGCGCCCGCGTACGACACCGTCTCGACGCTCACCTCGGGACCGTCCAGCAGCTCTTCGAGCAGCACCACGGGGGTACGCCGCTGTCCGCGGGCGTTGACCGGGAAGTCGGCCAGCGCCCGGCAGGCGGCGGCGAGTTGGGCCTCGTCGTCGACTCGGCGCACGTACATGCCCGCGCACAGGTCGACGGGCTTGACGACCAGCGGGTAGCCGATGTCCCGCGCGGCCCGCGCGATGTCGGCCCACTCCTCCCGCACGGCGAAGCGCGGGCCCGGCACCCCGGCGTCGTCGAGGACGCGGCGGGTGGTGTCCTTGCGGCAGGCGTTCCGCACCGCCTCGGGCCCGGGGCCGGGCAGACCGAGACGCTCCGCGATCCGCGCCACGGCCGGCAGGTAGTAGTCGCAGGACGTGACGACCCCGTCGAAGCCGAGCACCCCGTGCAGCCGCTCGACCTGGGGCAGCAGCGCCTCGATGTCGTTGGTGTCGGCGGTGATGACGTTGCGGGCGCCGAGCAGCGGATGGGCCGTCCCCTCGGGTGCCGAGCGCAGGTAGTGGTGCAGGTCACGGGTGAGGAACGTGAACGCGTGCCCGTTCTCCCGGATCGCCCTCGGCAGCAGTCGGCTCATGGACCCGACCCAGCTCTCGACCACCAACAGATGAGCCACAACTCCCCCTTTCTTGAGTTGAGTTCGAGGCGTGCGGGCAGCCCGGCGAGCCCTCCGGGAGGAGGGCGCCGGGGGTTGCCCGCCAGAGACGTTATCGATAATCATTTTCATTGTCATCTGATTGGGCGAAGATCTTCTGGAGACCCCTTGACCCGTCCCGCACGCCGCACCGCACTGCTGTGCGCCCTCGCGGCCGCCACCGCCCTGCTCCCCGCCGCCCCCGTCCGGGCGGCCGAGCCGCGCTCCCCGCTCCGCTTCACCGACTGCCCCGACTCCGTCCCCCGGCCGGCCGCGCCGGAGCGCGTCGAGTGCGGGCGACTCAGCGTGCCGCTGGACTGGCACCGCCCCCGAGGGCCGCGCATCGAGGTGGCGGTCTCACGGGTCCGCGCCTCGGGAACCCCCGCCGAACGCCGCGGCATCCTGCTGGTCAACCCGGGCGGCCCGGGCGGCTCCGGGCTCCCCTACGCGGTCACGAAGCGGGCCAAGCTCCCCGAGAGCGTGCGGCGTGCGTACGACGTGGTCGGCTTCGACCCGCGCGGCGTCGGACACAGCACCCCGGTCTCCTGCGGCCCGATGGGCGGCCTCTTCGACAGCCCGGGCACCGACCCGGTGCCGGCCGGGGTTCCGGCAGAGCGGGCGTACCTGTCGTCCCTGCGCGCCCTGGCCGATGACTGCGCGACGCACGCGGGCCGCCTGCTGCCCCATCTGTCCACCGAGCAGACGGCGTACGACATGGACGCGATACGCGGGGCCCTCGGCGAACCGCGGACCAGCTTCCTCGGTGTCTCCTACGGCAGTTGGCTCGGCGCGGCGTACACCGCCCGCTTCCCGCACCGCGTCGGCCGGATGGTGCTGGACAGCGTGGTCGGGCCGTGGGACTGGTACGACTTCGATGTGATCCAGAGCCGGGCGCTGCTGCGTCAGCGCGGGACCTTCTTCGCCTGGACGGCGGACCACGGCGAGCGTTTCGGGCTGGGAGGGACACCGGGAGCGGTGCGGGAGGCGTATCTGCGGGTGCGCCGGGGTCTCACCGCGCGGCCGGTGGCGGGTTTCGGTCCGGCGGAGTTCGACCGCGCGGTGTACCGCGCGCTGGGCCGCACCGAACGCTGGGAGGGCCTCGCCGACGGTCTGCGGGGCTATCTGACCGAGGGCGCCACGGACGGACTGCGCCCGGCCGCCGCTTTCGACGGCCCGGACTCCGGCAACTACGAATCGGCCAACCGCGTCGTCAAGTGCGCCGACGGGCCGGGCCCCAGTGCCCGCGACATCGTCACGGACATCCGCCGTACCCGCCGTCTCGACCCGCACCCGGTCCTGACAGGCATGGAGGCGAGCAGCTGCGCGTACTGGCACCACCGGCCCGGCCACCGCACCCCGCTCGGCAGTCCGGACGCGCCGCCGGTCCTCCTCGTCGCCTCCGCGCACGACCCCGTCACGCCCGTCGAGGGGGCCCGCGGTCTACGGCGCCTGCTGCCCGGTGCACGCCTGGTCACCCTCGGCAACGACTACTCCCACGGCGTGTTCGCGAGCCGCGGCAACGCGTGCGTGGACGGCGCCGTGGCGGCATACCTGGTGCGCGGAACGGTGCCGTCGGCGGACGTGCGCTGCACGGGCCCGGGCCTGCCGACGGTTCGGTAGAGAGCGCCAGGCCTCAGGTCTCCTTCCACACCAGCACGGTCAGCACCGCGTTGGCGACGGTGACGGGCACAGCGGCCTGGCTCAGCAGCCGCACCCGCATGCTGCGCCCCGATGCGAGCCGCTTCGTCAGGGGCAGGACCACGAAGGAACCGCCCCCGGTCCCGGTGATCTCGTGGATCGGGTGGTCCGCCCGGTGCTCGTCGCCCTCGTACTCCGACATGCGCGCCTGCACGACCGCCCCCGCCGGCAGACCGTCGATCTGGAGGCTGACGGTCCCGCTGAACCGGGCCGGGCCACGGGCGAACACGCTCCCGCT
>KL569163.1:26883-28742 GCA_000715635.1 Streptomyces violaceus
GATGTGTATAAGAGACAGATCTCGTCGCTCCACTCCGTGGTGAACTCGACCGAGTCCCAGGCGCCGGGCGCGAGCTCGTACTCCCCGGCGACACCTAAGTTGACGTACTGGGGCATGGGGTCCTCTCCTTCCCACCGGCCCGCCGGAAGGGCCAGGGCGTCGGCGACATCACGGCGGAAGTCCGCCATGTCGAATCCGCGCGGGTCGACCTTCCAGTCGCTCCATTCCAGGTGGCCGATCGCGCTCTTGTGGCCCCAGCCGTGCGCGCGGCAGACCGCGGCGGTGGCCTTGACCATGGCGAGGTACTGCTCGCGCGGCCACGGGTCCTTGCCGTCGCCCTTGTTCTCGCACTCCCAGCCGTAGAACCGGGCGTTGCCGTCGACCGCGCCGGCCGAGCCGTCGTGCTCGTGCGTGGCCGGCGGGTATGTGCCGTACGACTCTCCTATGACGGCGTTCAGCACATCACCGTCACCGCCGCCGGCGTGGTTGGCCCGGCCGTTGCCGGTGAGGTGGACGACACCGTCCTTGGTGATGCACCCGGTGGCGAGCGGACCGGGCAGGGCGCTGTGGCCGTGGTAGATCAACTCGACGACGTCCGTGCCGGGCCCGGTGACGGTGTGGTGGATCATCACGCCATGCACGGGGCCCCAGGGGCCCTTGTGATTACGGTTGTTGGTGCGCCAGCCGCCGACCTCGTGGACGGCGCAGCCCTCGGCCTTCAACGCGGCGACGAGCCGGGTGGCGGTGAGTGGTGTGGCCATGCTTCGGTCCTCCGTTTCGGCGCGCTCACGCCGGTCCGAAGACTGCGGGCCCGGCGGCGGAGCGTGCCTGCGGAACGCTCGCCCGAACCTGCCCTGGAAACTCGCCAGGCCCTCACTCACCATTGTTCCGCCGCTTGCCTCCCCGCTCACCTCGCCGTACCCCCGCACACAAATTCGGCGTGATTACGCCCCTGCCGCGGCAGGCGGGGCGGGGGCACTGTCAGTGGCCCGGCGTAGGGTCCGCTGCCATGAGCATCCCCGGCGTCGAGGAGTCCTGGGCCCGCATCGACGCCTGGCTGACCCGGCACGCTCCCCTCACCCACGCCACCCTGCGCCCGCCGGCGGCCCAGGCCGACATCGAGGCGGCCGAGCGCACGCTCGGGGTGGCGTTCCACCCTGACCTGGTGGCGTCGTTGCGGTGCCATGACGGGGTAGAACTCGGTGACACCGCACTGGAGTTGACGTATCACGGGCCGCTGTCCGGAGTTGCGGACATCGTGCGGAGCACGACATTCCTCCGAGGCATCGCAGAGGAGGACGGTGAGGACGGCCTGCCCGTCACCCTGGGTATCGCCGGGAGGCCCTCGGACAGCCTGTTCCTCTGCTGCCGTCCCGGACCGCACCATGGCCAGGTGGGCCGCTCCTTCGACGAGGACATGCTTTCCTACGCGCACTGGCCCTCGCTGCGTCATGTTCTGGCCGACTTCGCGGACGCTCTGGAGCGGGCCCTTCCGTTCTTCGGCCGTATCCCCCTCGCCGTGGACGGAAAGCTGCTGTGGGAGGAGGAAAGGACCGTGCCCGCCGACCCCGTCTCCCCGCTGGCCCAGGCCGCCGCGCTCACCGAGCCGGAGTCGGATCCGCCCGCCCCCCAACGCCCGGTCTTCACGTACCCCGAGGGGGACTCCCCGCCGCAGGCCCCGGCCGCGCAAGGATCGCAGCGCCTCTTCTTCATACGCACCGGCCGCCCGCGCCCCGAACCGCTCCCGGACCAGCCGGACGTGGTCTTCGCGGCAGGACTGTCCCCGGCCGAAATACTGCGCCGGCTCGGCGCGATCCCCGCCACCGTCCGGCCACGCGACCGCCGCCAGGCCCAGCGGG
>KL569163.1:28956-30197 GCA_000715635.1 Streptomyces violaceus
CGGGCGGTGGAGTCGCCGTGGGCCGCGCACCGGCCCCTGGTCCGTGCGGGCGCGGCCGGCGGATGGGCGTACGCCACGATCGAGGGCGGCGCCGCGCAGTTCGCCCGGCCCGGGGTGCTGCGCGCCCTGTCCGCCGGCACGCGGGTGGTGGTCCTGACCAGGCAGGGCCCCGAGGTCGCTCTCGCCTTCGCGGAGGACGGCGTGCCGTGCCCGGCGGAGGACACCCGGCGCGTCATGTCACCACGAGAGGGCAACCACGCCGGCGGACCGTGGGCACGGCGCGCCGGTGTGGACCTCTGGCCCGGCTCCACCGCCGCCTACACCGACTTCCTGGCCGTCCTGGAAGAGGAGTTCGGGATCGCCTACGACCCGGACGAGGAGGGGCCGACGGAGCTGACCAGCGCTCTTGTGCTGCCCCTGCTGGACGACCTGCCGGAGCGTGAACCCGAGGCGTGCGTACGGGACTTCGACCTGGCCGGGCTCGTGGAGCGCACCCCGCCGCGGCGGCTGCGCACCGCCATCGCGGCCCAACTGGCCCGACTGGCGGCCGAGACGCACCTGGACGCCCACCCGGAGGTGACCGAGGCCCTCGACAGGATCCGGCACGGCCTGCCGGTCGACTGCGACCAGGACGATCCCCTGGCCGTGCGGATGCGGACCCTGGTCGCGGACGTCCACGCGACCAGGACGATGCTGTGTGGCGGCGGCAGCGGACCCGTGTCCGGGGATGACCTCACGGCATGGGTCGCGCGCAGCGACGCGGCCGACGCGCTACGGGCCTTCCTCCGGCTCCCGCTGCCCGTCGCCGCGCAGGCGGTCCTCCAGCGGCGGCTCTCCCTGCACTGGCGGGACGAACTCGCCGCCGACCTGCGCGGCACGTGAGCCGGCGGCGTGGCGCAGGAACTCCTCCACCAGCGGCTCGTGCCCGCCGTCCCGTGAGACCAGGGAGAGTTCGACGATGTCGGCGGGGTCGCTGAGGGGCCGGTAGGCGATCGGGCCCTGGATCGAGCGGACCGCCACGTCGCGGCAGGGCGAGTGCGACCACGTCCTCCACGCCGACCCCGCGGGCCACCAGTGCGTGCGCGAGCCTGTTCGCGCGTGCGTTCAGCTCCCCGTACGTCACGGTGGTGCCGGTGGACACGATCGCCGTGGCGTCCGGAGCCCGGCGCACCTGCTTCTCGAACAGCGCCGGAACCGAGACGGCGGGCACGCCCGCGGCAGCGGCGTCCCCCGTCCCGAGC
>KL569163.1:30454-34512 GCA_000715635.1 Streptomyces violaceus
ATGTGTATAAGAGACAGGTTCGGGGTCGAGGTCCGCCATGTCGGCCAGGAAGTTCAGCAGACGCCGCTGGGTGTCCGCGAGTTCTGCCGCGCCGTACGCCTCTGGGGGTGCGTGCAGTCTCATGTGCGGGCCGGAGCCGTCCCGGCGGTCCCACACCATGATCATCAGGCCGGCACCCAGCGGGAAGGAGAGGTTGTGCGCCGTGCACGGGTGGCCCGCGAAGGTGATGTCGTAGTCGAACCCGATGAGGTTGACCATCGGCGAGAACGCCACTCCGGGGCCACGCATCAGGCCGAGGTCGCGGTGCAGGTCCTCGGCGCGGTAGCGCTGGTGCTCCACCGCTTCGCGCATCCGCTGGTCGACCTGGGCCAGCAGTTCCCTCAGCGGCACGCCGGGCCGGACCGTGAGGCGTACGGGAACGCTGTTGGCCAGCATCCCGGGCGTCATACGGGAGGCGGCCCCCACCCGGCCGGCGACGGTCAGCCCGACCACGACGTCCCGCGCGCCCGTCAGACCGTGCGTGTACAGCGCCACGGCGGCGAACACGAAACGGAAGAGGGAGACGCCGGCGCGCGTGGCCGCCGCCTTCAGCCCGTGCGGTCGCAGGAGCGGAAGCAACTCCGTTCGCGGAACGGGCCCGTGGGCGGTTCCGGCGGAGGACGGCCCGTGCGTACGCGTCCATCCGGACAGCTCCCGCACCCAGTACTCCCGATCCGCGGCACGGTCCTCGGACTCGCGATAGTCCTGGTCGTCCTGGACCAGTGCCGCCAGCGGGCCGAAGGGACCGGGGCCGGACTTCTGTCCCTGCGCCAGTGCCGTGTACACCTCGGCCACCCGCCGGGCGACGAGTGCGTAGCCGAAGGCGTCGACGGCCGCGTGATGATAGGTGTGGTACCACCAGTACCGCTCCGGAGCCAGCCGGAACAGCGCGTAGCTGAACAGCGGGCCGGCGGCCAGGTCCATGGGCCGGATCTCCAGGTACTCGCCCAGGCGCAAGGCCGGGCGCAGGTCCGGGGAGTGCTGCTCGGCGAGCCAGACCTCGCGCTGTCCCGCGGTCACCGGAAGGATCTCGGCCGGTGTGTCGGGTGTCTGGTCCGGGGTCTGCGTCGGGTCATCGACATGCTGTGCGGGAAGCTCGGGAAGCTGACGACGGGACAACGAGGAACCTCCTGTGGTGCCGGCGCCCCCTGATCACGACCGGCCTTCGCCAGATCACCCATCGTGACAGCTACCAGGGCATTCTCCGCGTCCGGAGCAAAATAGCCACCCGAGGGAATGACCTCGGGATCACGTACCGGCATCAGCTGCGCTCGGCCCGGCGGCAGGTGCCTGCCGGGTCACGGCGCCAGGAGATCAGGACGTGAACTCCCCTGGCCGCACTCAGGCCATTTCGGGTTGCGGCTCCGGCTGGGGCGCCGGGGCCGTCTTCGGCTCCCACAGCCTGGTGGTCCGTACGTAGCCGTAGATCACCGAGGCCATGGCCAGCAGGAGGAGTGGCCCGAATATCCGCGGATGCGCGGCCATCTCCACTGGCAGATAGCGATAGGACACCAGGAGCGCGCCGAACACCGTCGTGCCGTAGGCGACCAGCTGGATTCCCGACCGGTCCCAGCCGCGTGCCTGCGCGCGCATACCTGCCTCGATGGTGAGCGTGAACACCACGCCGGCGACGAGGTCCACGCCGTAGTGGTAGCCGAAGCCCAGCGTCGCGGTGAGCGTGGCGATCAGCCAGAACGTGCCCCCGAGGCGCAGGAAGCGCGGGGCCCGGCGGGAGTGGAGGAAGATCGCGGTGGCCCATGCCGTGTGCAGGCTGGGCATGCAGTTGCGCGGGGTGATCCCGTCGAACGGCATCACCTGCGGGGCGCCGATCGGCGGCGGCAGGTCGGGCCACAGGTTGGCCAGCGCCCAGTGCCCGCCGTCGGCACCGTAGGCGTAGACCGGCCCGACCACCGGGAAGATCATGTAGATGCCCGGCCCGAGGAGTCCGATCACCAGGAACGTGCGCACCAGATGATGCTTCGGGAAGCGGCGCTCGGCCGCCACGTTGCGCAGCTGGTACAGCGCGACGACGACCGCGCCCACCGCGAGCTGTGCGTAGACGATGTCGAGCAGACGGGTGCCGACCGGGTCGGTCGCCGTGACGATACGGCCCACCAGCCACGACGGGTTGCCGAGCGCGTGATCGGCGGACGCCAGGTACTGGTCGAGAACCAGCGGGCGCGTCTTCGACGTGATGAGCAGCCAGGTGTCGCCGGTCTTACGGCCGGCCACCAGCAGCAGGCCGAGCCCGACGCCCTTCAGCAGCAGCACACGCTCCTGGCCGGTGCGGCGTGTGACGGCCATGACCGCGATGCCCAGGATCACCCACAACGCACCGTTGCCGAAAGGGTGGCCGTCGGCCAGGAAGGGGGCACCGATCGCCCACCGCACCAACTGGAAGACGGCGTCGATGCCGACCGCGATACCGACCGCGATGAACCGTTGCCGCCGGTTGAGGACGACCAGCGCCATGGCCAGGCAGGCATACAGCAGCCAGCCCGATTTAGGAGGGAGTATCACCTCTTGCACCTGGCAGGTGATCGGCCCCGGCACTCCGTAGCGACGCGCGGCGATCTCCAGCGCGATGAGGAATCCGAGGGTGATCACCCCCGCCATGGCCCATAGCAGCACTCGCGGTTGACGCCATGCGGCGAACGTCGTTCTGCTGCTTATTCGCGCAAACAACCGCGATGCCATGGGTATCAATTTTTTAGTCTGTTTTCCGGTGAAGAAGGGCGATGAGGCAACTCGTCACAAGCTCGAACATGCTAGCGGAGCGATGCGGATGAGTCTCGCGATTACGGGTGATTCGAGCCGACTCAGATGGTCAGGGCATCGATGAGGGCCTTGGTGACGTCCTCCGTGGCGGCGGTGCCGCCGACGTCGCGGGTGAGGATGCCCGCGGCCGTGGTCGCCTCGATCGCCTTGTTCAGCCGGGCCGCCTGGTCCGGCAGGCCGAAGTGCTCCAGCATCAGGGCCGCGCTGCCGACGGCGCCGATCGGGTTGGCCAGGCCCTGGCCCGCGATGTCCGGGGCGGAGCCGTGCACCGGCTCGAACATGCTCGGGAAGCGGCGCTCCGGGTTGAGGTTGGCGCTGGCCGCGAGGCCCAGGCTGCCGGCCAGGGCGCTGCCGAGGTCGGAGAGGATGTCGGCGTTCAGGTTCGACGCGACGACCACCGACAGGTCCTCGGGGCGCAGGACGAACTTCGCGGACATGGCGTCGACCAGGACGCTCTCGGTCTCCACGTCCGGGTAGTCGGCGGCGACCCGCCGGAACACGTCGTCCCACAGGACCATGCCGTACTGCTGGGCGTTGCTCTTCGTCACCGACGACACCTTGCGACGGCCGCGCGTGCGGGCCAGGTCGAAGGCGAAGCGCATGATGCGTTCACAGCCGACCTCGGTGAACAGGGCCGACTGCACGGCGACTTCGCCGCCCGGCCCGCGACCGCCGAGGTTGCGCCCGCCGAGCCCGGCGTACTCGCCCTCGCTGTTCTCACGGACGACGACCCAGTCCAGCTCGGTGTCGTCGGCCTTGCGCAGGGGGCTGACGACGCCCGGCAGGAAGTGCACGGGGCGGACGTTGGCCCACTGGTCGAAGCTCTGGCAGATCTTCAGGCGCAGGCCCCACAGGCTGATGTGGTCGGGGACGGTGGGCCAGCCGACGGCGCCGAAGTAGATGGCGTCGAAGTCCTTGAGCCGGTCGAGCCCGTCCTCGTCCATCATCCGGCCGGTGCGCTCGTAGTACCCGCAGCCCCAGGGGAACTCCTCCCACTCGAACGCGAAGGCTCCGCCGGAGTCCGCGGCCAGGGCGTCCAGGACGGCCCGCCCGGCGGCGACGACCTCCTTGCCCACGCCGTCGGCGGGAACGGCGGCGATACGGAACGTGCGGGGTGCGGTGGTCATGGGTGCCTCCGGCTCGCTGTGACGGGATCGGTTGCGAGTCAACACAGGCCGGTCGTACGGCGTCCAAGACCTGCTTCCGATGCGACGTATAGGCGCTGTCTCTTATACACATCT
>KL569163.1:34723-35875 GCA_000715635.1 Streptomyces violaceus
CCCCCGCCGCCGGGCGAGCGATTCGGTGAGGGCGAGGAAGGCGCGCGCGGCCGGCGTGAGGTGCGCGGGCAGGCTGACCATCGCCACGTGGAGTTGAGCGGTCGGCTCGATGGGCGCGACCACGGCACCGCAGCGGCGGGCCAGCCGGGTCCAGGAGGACGGCAGGACCGCGACACCCACCCCGGTGAGAACCAGCGGCAGGATCGAGGTGCGGTGGTCCACGACCGTCACGATCTCCGTGCCGGTGCCGCCCGCGGTGATGTCGTCGACGATGCTGCGCATCAGGCTGCCGGTGCGGGACGCGATGAGCTTCTGCCCGGCGAGGTCGCCGGGACGGATCGTGACGTCGTCCTCGATCGCTCCGCCCGGGGCGGCGACGACCACGAACGGCTGGTCCTCGACGTGCAGAACGTCCAGCCCGGCCGGCTGCACGGGGGTGGCGCTGCCCAGCAGCCCCAGTTCGCACGCCCCGCTGCGGACCAGGGACAGCACCTCGTCGGGGGTGAAGGCGGCCTGGGTGCTCACCGTCACCGACGGATGCAGCTCGGTGAAGCGGTGGACGAGGGTCGTCAGCGGTTCGATGCCGGGCGAGGGCATGGTGGCGACCTCGACCGTGCCGCCGTGCAGCCCGGCGAGCGCGGCGGCGGTGTCCCGTACGGCCGCCAGGTCGCGCAGCACGCGCCTGCTCGGCTCCAGCAGCTCCTGGCCGGCCTCGCTCAGCACGACGCCCCGGCCCACCCGGTGGAAGAGGGCCACCCCGAGGTCGGCCTCCAGGTTCGCCATCGCCTGGGACAGCGAGGGCTGGGCGACATGCAGGGCGGCGGCGGCCTTGCTGAAGCCGCCGTGCTCGACGATGGCAAGGAAGTACTCCAGTTGCCGGGCGTCCACGGTGCCTCCCCGCTCCGTCCTGGTGCGACAGGCGAGCCTACCTGGCGGTTTCCGTTCTCTCCCGTCCCTCCCGTCCCTCCCGTCCGAGTCGGCGCTCGGCGAGCGCGCGCCCGCACCGCTCGAGCAGCCGCGCGGACAAGTCGCTGTCGTGCGCGCACTCCTGGTCGGTGAGGTCGGTCAGGGCCTGGACGGAACGGAAGTGGGCGGCGGTCCGCTCGGCGGGCAGCGTGCAGCGGCCGGCCACCGCGTGCACTTCCTTGCCGT
>KL569163.1:36129-36477 GCA_000715635.1 Streptomyces violaceus
GTGCACTTCCTTGCCGTACCAGCGGGCCCGCCGGGCGAGCGCGACCGGCAGCTTGCCCGACAGGGACTGCTCGTCGAGGCTGCCCTCACCGGTGACGACGAAGTCGCTCGCGGCGAGCAGCTCGTCTGCTCCGAGCAGGGTGAGGAAGTAGTCCGCCCCGGAGCACACCCGCCCGCCCAGCAGCATCCCCGCGTAGCCGAGCCCGCCGGCGGCTCCGGCGCCTGGGGCTTCGGCATGCAGTGCGGCGTCCGGGACGCCCGCCGCCGCCAGCCGGTGCACGAAACCGGCGAGGGCATCGTCCAGTTCCCGCACTTCTGTCTGGTTCCTGTCTCTTATACACATCTCTGA
>KL569163.1:36721-37183 GCA_000715635.1 Streptomyces violaceus
CCGAGCAGCGGGTTGTCGACATCGGTGGCGAGAACGAGGTCGACGCCTTTCAGCGCGGCACGGGCTTCGGTGATGTCGACGGTGTGGAGGTCGGCCAGTCCGCGACCACCCGGGCCGATCGAGGAGCCGTCCGCGCGGGCGAGCACCGCGCCGAGGGACCGCAACAGGCCCGCGCCGCCGTCGGTGGTCGCCACGCCGCCGAGCGCGAGGACGAGGGTGTCCGCGTCACCGTCCCGCGCGTACCGGATCGCCTCCCCGACGCCGCGGCTGGTGGCCGTGACCGGTGCCTTGTGCCCTCCCGGCAGGACGCCGAGTCCGCAGACGGCCGCGGCTTCGATCAGGATCGTACGGCCGTGTACCGCGACGCCGGCGGTGACGGGATGCCCGGTCGGGCCGGACACCGTGATTCTTCTGGGACCGAACCGGCCCGCACAGGCGGCGGCCACGCTCCCTTCTCCGCCG
>KL569163.1:37396-39809 GCA_000715635.1 Streptomyces violaceus
CCCGCGTGCCCGGGGCCCCTTCCCGCACCCCACGCTCCAGCGCGAGGGCCACCTCGTCGGCGCTGAGAGAGCCCTTGAACTTGTCCGGGGCGATCAGGACGGACGCCATCAGGGCGTCACCTCGGCGGGTTCGACGGCGGCGGGCTGGACGGGGGCGGGCGCACCGGCCCGACCGGTCTCCTCGGACTCGGGCTCGGACTTGCTTTCCGACTCGGCGGTCGCCGGTGGCTCTCCCGCCTTGCCGGCGAGGACCGCGCGAGCCCTGGCCAGGTCGAGGCCGTCCTCCCACTTGGCGACGAACAGGGTGGCGACGGCGTTGCCGAAGAAGTTCACCAGGGCCCGGCACTCCGACATGAACTTGTCGATGCCGAAGATGAGCATGATGCCCGCCGCCGGGACGGAACCGACCGTCGACAGCGTCGCGGTGAGTGCGATGAAGCCGCCGCCCGCGACACCCGCCGCGCCCTTGGACGTCAGCAGCATGACGGCCAGCAGCCCGAGTTGCTGGCCGAGGGAGAGGGAGGTGTCGGTGGCCTGGGCGATGTAGAGGGTGGCCAGCGAGAGGTAGATGGCCGCGCCGTCGAGGTTGAAGCTGTATCCGGTCGGCACGACCAGACCGACCGTGGACCGCTCGGCCCCCATGAACTGCAGCTTGCGCATCAGCCCGGGCAGTGCGGGCTCGGCGGTCGAAGTGCCGAGGACCAGCCAGAACTCCTCCTTGAAGTAGCGGAAGAGCTGGAAGATGTTCAGCCGCACGTACAGCGCGAGCACTCCGCCGAGCACGACCACGACGAACAGGGCGGAGGTGACGTAGAAGAGGAGGATCAGCGAGCCGAGGCTGGTCAGCGTGGACAGGCCGAACTTTCCGATGGCGTACGACATCGCGCCGAAGGCGCCCAGCGGTGCGGCCTTCATGACGAACGACAGGACCTTGAAGACGACCTCGGTCAGCCGTCCCACGGCCGCGATGATCGGCTCGCCCGTCTTCCCCACCATCTTCAGCGCGATGCCGAAGACGACGGCCAGGAAGATCACCTGGAGGATGTCGCCCTCGACGAACGGGCCGAAGAAGCTGTCCGGCACGATGTTGGTGAGGAACTCCCACCAGTGCTGCTGTTCGCCCTGGTCGATGTACTGGCTCGCGTCGCCCGACGCCGTGAGCGTCGACGGGTCGGCGTGCACACCGTCGCCGAGCCGGAAGATGTTGATCGCCACCAGGCCGGTCAGCAGGGCGACGATCGTGCCGACCTGGAAGTACGTCAGCGCCTTGATGCCGGTACGGCCGACCTTCTTCAGGTCGGCGACCCCGGCGATACCGCCGATGATCGTCAGGAACACGATCGGCCCGATCAGCATCTTCATCGCGGTGATGAACGTCGTACCGATCGGCTCCATGTCGGTGGCGAGATCCGGCCACCGCCAGCCCAGCACGATGCCGATCACGATCGCCACCAGCACCTGCACGTACAACTGCCGGTACCACGGCGTCCCCGCGATGCGCACGGCTTGCTCGGCTCGCTCATTGCCCGGGGTATGCGTCATTGCAGCCTCCCTGATCGCGCGACACCGAGCCCGATCGGTCCGCGCCAGCTTGCGCCACAGTGAACCGGGGCGCAGCTCAGGGGGTCCACGACCAAAAATCGATGCCCCGTATAGGCGGTGCCTATCTGTGCTTGCACATACGGAGAGTCCGCGCGTCCGTCCTGTCTGGTCACGCCGCAGTGAACCGTTCGACGGCGTCCCAGAGTTCGCCTTCGCGCCGTGGGTCGTAGGACTCCTCCGACGAGCGGTCCACACGGCTGCGGTCGACGTAGGAGCCGGTCGGCGCCTGGGGCGTGCCGAGGACGACGTCAGCGAGGTAGCGGCCCGCGGCGTCGCGGCTGGTGGCGAACGGGGTGAGGGTCATCACCGGCAGGATGCGCCGCATCGCGAACCGGGAGACGGGGTCGGCGTTGCGGGCGAGGCCGGTGCCGGGGACGAAGCCCGGGTTGTAGGCGACGGCGTCGATCCCGGCCGGCAGGCGGCGCGCGTACTCGTGCACGAGGTAGATGGCGGCCAGCTTGCTCGTCGAGTACGCCGTGCGCCCGGCGACCACGGTGTGCGGCTCGGGGAAGGCGCCGGTGCGGGCGAGGACGTCCGGGGACTTCCAGGCCGGGCCGGGCACCATGCCCATGTTGTGCTTGAAGTCGCCGAAGTGGGTGTCGCTGGCGGTGATCACGATCCGGGCGGGAGCGGCGAAGCGGTCCTGGAGCAGGCGGACGAACAGGTGGTTGGCGAGCACGTTGACCGTGAAGGTGGACTCGAACCCGTCGGGTGTCTCGGTGAGCGCGTTCGTGTACTGCATGCCCGCGTTGCCCACGAAGCCGCGCAGCGGCGGGAGGTCCCCGCGATCGAGCCGGTCACGGATCTCGGT
>KL569163.1:39938-41855 GCA_000715635.1 Streptomyces violaceus
GGCGGGAGGTCACCGCGATCGAGCTGGTCACGGATCTCGGTGGCGGCCGAGCGGACGCTGTCCAGCGAGCCGAGGTCCGCCGAGACGTGCGAGACCGTGTGCCCGCCCGTCGCGAGTTCGCTGCGAGCTGTGCGCCGGAGGATCCGCGGGTGACGACGAGGAGGCGCACGTCCGGCGACTGGCGCAGGATGTGCCTGGCGGCGACCCGGCCGATCCCGCGGCTCGCGCCCGTCATCACGACGGTGTGCTTCATGGAAGGCTCCTTCACTGGTCAGCCGATGGCGTCCGGCTCGGGCGCAGGTCCACGTTCGCCGGGCGCGCCACCGCCGGCCAGTGCCGTCCCCGTCACCAGGACTGGCAGTACCCAGGCTCATCCTGGGCCGCTCGGCGAGAATGACCCCCATGGCTTCCCCCCGCTCCGATTTCGGCGCCCTCGTGCGCGCCTGGCGAGACCGCCTCGCTCCGGCCGACGCCGGCTTCGCCGTGACGGACGGCCGTCGTGCCCCAGGACTGCGCCGCGAGGAGCTCGCGCAACTGGCCGGGCTTTCCGTCGACTACGTCCTGCGCCTGGAACAGGGACGCGCGAAGAACCCCTCGGCCCAGGTCGTCGGTGCCCTCGCACGGGCCCTTCAGCTCTCCCGCGCCGAGCGCGACCAGCTGTTCCGAAGCGCTGGGCTCCTGCCGCCGCGGGACGGGATGATCAGCACCCATGTGCCCGCCGGCATCCAACGGCTCGCCGCGCGTCTGGGCGACGTCCCGATCGGCGTGTTCAGCGCGGACTGGACCCTGGTGTGGTGGAACACCATGTGGAGCGCCGTGTTCGGCGACGCCGCCGTCGTCCCGCCCGCCGAACGGAACCTCGCGCGTGCGCTCTTCGGCAACGGCCTCGCGCGCACCGCGATGCGGCCCGTCCGGTCCGAGCGCGGACCAGACGTCTTCGAGGCGTCGATCGTCGCCGACCTCAAGGACGCGGTGTCCCGCTACCCCGGGGACGCCCAGCTCGATCGTCTCGTACAGGAACTGCGAGGCGTGTCCGACACCTTCGCTCAGCACTGGGCCACGCAGACGACCGCCGCCCGACACACCACGGACCGCAAGACGATCCGGCATCCGGAGATCGGCGACCTCCAGCTCGATTGCGACGTCCTCATCGTCCCCGGCGCCGACCTGCGCATGGTCACCTACACGGCAGCGACCGGAAGCAGCGACGCGGGGAAACTGGATCTTCTTCGCGTCACAGCTGTCCATACCGGCATCCCGCTCCCCTGACCGGCCTGATGACCGGCCTGACCAGCGCCATGGGCATCACCCGCAAGAGCATGTACGCGGCCTTCGGCACTGGCCCGGTCGCCCGGGGCGGTGCCGTCAGCCGGGGGGTTGTGAGGCCGACAGGTCCTGGTCGGTGGCCCAGGAGGCGAGGATGCGCAGGCGCTCATGGGTCGGGGAGCCGGGCGCGGCGGTCCAGACGGTCAGGTGCTGGTCGGGGTCGGTGTTGGCGGTGAGGGTGTCCCAGTCGAGGACGAGTTCACCGACGACCGGATGATCGAGGGTCTTGGTGCCGACGGTGCGGGCGGCGACACGGTGGTCACCCCACCACTGGGCGAACTGCTTGTCACGCAGGGACAGTTCACCGACAAGTTCGATCAGACGCGGGTCCTCGGGGTACTTCGCGGCCTCCATCCGCAGCTGGGCCACGGAGATGTGCGCGGAGGCCTCCCAGTCGGCGTACAGGGTGCGCATGGCCGGATCCGTGAAGATGATCCGCGGGTAGTTGCGGTGCTTCTCCGGGATGCGGGAGAAGTCGGTGACCAGGGCGGCGGCCAGCGCGTTCCAGGCGAGGATGTCCCCGCGCCGGCCCTGCACGATGGCCGGGGTGGCGGTGAGGTCGTCCAGGACCCGCTGCAGTTGCGGCTGGAC
>KL569163.1:42029-49241 GCA_000715635.1 Streptomyces violaceus
CCCCGCTGCAGTTGCGGCTGGACCGTCTGCCGGCCGCGGCGCCGGGTGCGGGCGGTGGTCTTGCCCGCGAGCTGGAAGAGGTAGCCCCGCTCGTCGTCGTCCAGGTGGAGAACCCGGGCGAGGACGTCCAGCACGGGCGCCGATGCCTGCATACGGCCCTGTTCGAGGCGGGTGTAGTAGTCGGTGCTGATGCTGGCGAGCTGGGCGACCTCCTCGCGGCGCAGCCCGGCCACCCGGCGGGGCCTGCCGCTCTCGGGCAGGCCGACCGTGCGGGGGCTCAGCTCCGAGCGGCGCTTCTTGAGGAATTCTCCCAGCTCATTGAGGGGGACGTTGCCGGTCATGCTTCCCAGAATGACACCGATCGCGCCCGGAGAAGGGGGGAGAAAACACTCCCAGGATGTTCTTCTCCCAGGATGGATCTCTCCGCTTCTCGCGCGCGCCCTGCGGTGTGAGGCTCGACCGTGAGCAGCCGTGCCCGACCCCGGCTGCGGCATGCAGATCCTCGCGGTAAGGAAAGTGGACCTGTGGCCCTACCGCGGCCTGGAGCCCGTCACCGAGCCCCGTCCGACGGGGCACGAGTACGTCGGCTTCGTCGAGGAGGTGGGCAGCGAGGTCACCCACGTCAAGCCCGGCCAGTTCGTGGTCGGCTCCTTCGCCACCTCGGACAACACCTGCGCGAACTGAGGTCCGGGTCGACGGCGAGGAGCTGTTCTTCTCCCACGTCGGCCTGCGCGGCGGCCCCGCCCCCGTACGCCGCCATCTGCCCGACCTGATCGACCGGGTCCTCTCCGGCAGGATCGAGCCGGGCAAGGTCTTCGACCTCGACCTGCCCCTGGAACAGGTCGCCGAGGGGTACAGGGCGATGGACGAGCGCCGCGCCATCAAGGCCCTCCTCGAGCCCTGACCCGTACGCCCCACGAAAGGACTCATCGTGACCACCTTTGCCCTCATCGGAGCCGGCCCCGGCCTCGGACTCGCCACCGCCCGCCGCTTCGGAACCGCCGGCCACTCCGTGGCCCTCGTCTCCCGCGACGCCCGGAAGCTGGAGGAGCTGGCCGCCGAGCTGGCCCGCGACGGTATCCGGGCCCACGGCTTCGCCGCCGATGTCCTGGACCCCGCTTCCCTCACCACGGCTCTTCGGGAGGCCTCCGAAACGCTGGGTCCCATCGAGATCCTCCAGTACAGCCCCGTGCCCCGCGCCGACTTCATGAAGCCGGTCCTCGACACGAGCGCCGACGACCTCGAAGCGCCCCTGTCCTTCTCCGTCAAGGGACCCGTCACAGCCGTGAACGCCGTGCTGCCCGGCATGCGCGCCCTCGGCCGCGGCACCCTGCTGTTCGTCAACGGCGGCAGCGCGGTACGCCCCCACCCCGACCGGGCCGGTACCTCGGTCGCCTTCGCCGCGGAGAGCGCCTACGCCCGCATGCTGCACGAGGCGCTCGCCCCGGAGAACATCCACGCCGCCCAGCTGATCATCCCCGGAGCCATCCGGCCCGACGCCGAGCACAGCAGCCCCGAGGTCCTGGCCCGGCGCCTGTACGACCTCCACGCAGAGCGCGACGGCTTCCGGCACTACGCCGAGCCGCTGCCCGACTGAGCTGCCCCGCGCCGGTCGGGGCGGACCCACCGGACGGCCAGGATGCTCGTGGTGTTCAGGATGGGGATGCCGCTCGGCGGCCCGGGCGATCGCCCCGGCAACGGGGATGCCGCCGACGGCCCGCGCGATCGCTCCGGCGTCGTACCGGTCGGCCATGGCGTCCTCGGCCGGCGTCCCCGGCGAGCGTGTCGCCGGGAGAGAAGGGGCCCCGGCACCCTCCCCGGGCGGTCGTCCCCGGGCGGTCGTCCCGGGCGGTCGTCCCCGCCGCGTGCCCGTCAGGGCAGGCAGGGACCACCGGTCGGCATCGGCCGGAGAAGGGGCAGGACGAACGGACCGCGCCCGTGACGCGGGGGCGCCCTGCCCTCGTTCAGCCGCATCGGCAGCGCCGGCACCGGCGGAGCGGCACTCGCGCGCACCGTGACCCGCGGACCGTTGCCGTGGCGGCCGCTCAGCAGCGGCCACAGGAACAGCAGCAGACGTCGTACGACCGCCAGGAGCGTCCTGCTCTGCCACAGCAGCCGCTCGGTGAGGCCCAGCAGACGGGCCGCGAGCAGCAGCGTGACCGCCTGACCGGCCGACACCACCCCGGGCGACGGCCCGGCAACCGCGTCGTGTTCGACCAGCCGGGCCAAGCCGCCGGCGGCGCCGCCCTGTTCCGCCACCGCCGCACACGCGCCGGGCAGGGAGTACGCGGCGTGGCAGGCCAGTTGCGCGGCGGCGAGCACGACCAGCACCTGGGTGTCCGTCAGCCTCCGCCGCGTCAGCACCGTCGCGCCCGGCACGGCCACCGCGGCCGTCCCGGCCACGATGATCCACCGAGGAGCGTGGCACTGCGCCGGCACGTGCCCGGCCAGCGGCAGCAGCACACACAGCACGGCGAGCACACCCGCCCTGAGCCCGCGCAACACGCCGGACGCCGGGGAGGCGAGTCCTCGCGGGCGGTGCGGTCGCATCAGGTTCGGGCCTTCGGGAGCCGTCCGGGATCGGACGGACGGGTGGACATCGGGCTGTGGACGTCAGGCTGGATGCGGACATCCGGCCTGCGAGGGTCGGGATTCCCCGCACGCCTCGGCAGCGTACCGGGCCACGGCTGACGCCCCTCTCGCGGTGCCCGCCGCTACAGCCAGTCGTGCTCCCGCGCGTAGCGCGCCGCTTCGTGCCGGGTCCGGGTCTGGGTCTTCTGCATGGCGTTCGAGAGGTAGTTGCGTACGGTGCCTTCCGCCAGGTGGAGACGGGCGGCGATGTCGGCGACGGAATAGCCGTCGCGCGTGACGCGCAGGACGTCGATCTCCCGGTCGGTGAGGGGGCAGTCGTCGACGACGGCGAGCGCGGAGACGTCCGGGTCGATCCAGCGCTTGCCGTCGTGCAGCATGTTGATGACCGACGTGATGTGTGCGGGTTCCGCCGACTTGCTGACGAAGCCCTGGACGCCCAGTTTCAGAGCCTTGCGGAGAACTCCGGGCCTGGCATGACGGGTCAGCATGAGGATCACCTGCTCCGGCCGGGCACGGCGGATCTCCGCGACAGCGCCCAGTCCGTCCACACCGGGCATCTCCAGATCGATGACGAGCACGTCGGGCTGGTGCAAGAGCGTGGCCCGTACCGCCGATTCGCCGTCCTGCGCTTCGGCGAGCACGGTGATCTCGTCTTCGAGGCTCAGCAACGCCGCCAGCGCCTTGCGGAGCAGAGCCTCGTCGTCGGCGAGCACCACGGTGGTCATCGGTCAGTCCTCCCGTACGAAAACGCCGCGGCCGTGCGGAAGCGCCCGTCCGTCTGCTCCACCGTCAGCTCACCGCCGTGGTCGCCCACCCGCTCCCTGAGCGTGGACAGTCCGCTGAGCCCGGAAAGGGGAGCCGTCCCCGCGCCGTCGTTGACGATGGTGATGCCCGCCTCCGCGAGAGTGATCCGCACCTGCGTGGCCTGCGCGTGGCGCAGGATGTTGGTCGTCGTCTCCCGCAGGACCTGGCCGAGCAGCTCGTTGACCCGCTCGTCGACGTCGGCCTCACGGTCGACCCGCACGCGGATGCCCGCGGCTTCGAAGAGGTTCTTCGCGTTCTCCAGCTCCACGGACAGATTGAGCCGCCGCTGTGCGTACGCCAGCTCCTTGGTCTGGGTGATGGTGTCGCCGACCAGGGCGCGCACCTCCCGCAGTTCCTCCTCCACCCGCCCGATGTCACTGCGCACCAGCTTCTCGGCCAGCGCGATCTTCAGCTTCACCACGTGCAGTGTGTGGCCCTGGATATCGTGCAGATCACTGGCGAAGCGCACGCGTTCCCGGACGACGGCCAGCTCCGCTTCGCGTTCCCGTGACTGCTCCAGCTCCTCGACGAGGTCGTAGAAGACCTGCCCGGCGAACATACCGCCGGTCACCACGACCGTGACGCCTGCCGGGATGAGGACATAGAGGAGCAGGACCTCCGGCACATCCGCCGGTGCGACCAGCAGCCGGCCCGTGCCCACCGCGGCGACGAAGGCGATCAGCCCGACGGCGGCCACGATGCGGTGGCGCGGCAGCTTGGGCGCGTACAGGGGGCCCAGGACGGAGATGCCGTAGAACGCCGTATGGCCGCCCACGAACAGCACCCCGGCGAGCCACACCATCGCGGTGATGATCAGGCACGGGAGGACGACCCGCGAAATACCGCTCGCCGTCCACCGCGCGGAGGCGACCAGTGCCGCGGCCACGCCCAGGCTCAGGATGACGGCGTCCCACCACGTCCGGGCATCGACCGCCACCAGCAGGGTTCCCACAGAGGCGTTCACCGCGACCATCGTGGTGACGTTCAGCCGGCGCAGCCGTTCCCGTGTTCCCTCACGGTCGTCGGACATCAGGTCCTTCCCCGCGGCGGCCTCACCGCTGAGTCCCCACGCTGGGTCCGCATGCTGAGCAGCGGGATCGCCGAGGCACTCGCCACGGTCAGGGCCGCGGCCGTCCACATCAGCCACTGGTTGTTCCCGAGCCAGGACTCCATGTCGTCAGGGTAGAGACCGACGCCGAGGCGATGGACGAGGAAAACCATGCAGACCAGGATGAAGACGGCCGTATTGGCCGTCAGCAGTATGCGCAGGGGTCTGGTGTCCATGTACGGCGCTCCGGGGTCGAACAGCAGAGTCTCCCCGCAGTGTTCTGGCTGCTCACGGGCGGCACCAGTGACACCGCGTCATGGGTTCCCCCCCCCGAAATGTCACGCCGCGACGGTGACACCACGGCACTGCCGGACGAGCGTGACGACGGCTGAGATGGACGCATGACCTCGACACCAGTCATCGACGTTGAACGCCTCAACCTCAGCTACGGCGACTTCCACGCCGTGAAGGACCTGACGTTCCAGGTGCGGAAAGGGGAGCTCTACGCGCTGCTCGGCACGAACGGGGCCGGTAAGACCTCGACCCTGGAGACCGTCGAAGGCCACCGAGCCGCCACCTCGGGCACCGTGCGGGTCTTCGGGCAGAGCCCCCGCGACCGGCGATCCGTGCGGCCCAGGATGGGCATCATGCTCCAGGAGAGCGGGTTCTCCCCGGACCTGACGGTGAAGGAATCCGTCCGGATGATCGGAACGCTCTCCCGGCGCAGGGACAGGGTCGAACGCGTCCTCGACGTCGTCGACCTCACGCACAAGGCCGGCACCAAGGTGTCCCAGCTCTCCGGCGGCGAGAAGCGGCGTCTGGACTTCGCCACGGCCGTGTACGGGAAGCCTGAGCTGATCTTCCTCGACGAGCCCACCACCGGCTTGGACATACAGTCCCGGGACGCCCTGTGGGACGCCGTGGACAAACTGCGCGAAGACGGATCCACCATCGTGCTCACCACGCACTACCTGGAGGAGGCCCAGGCGCGCGCCGATCGCGTCGGGCTCATGCACAAGGGCGCCTTCCACCAGGAAGGGACCGTCGCCGAGCTGACGCGGACCCTGCCGGCCGTCATCCGCTTCTCCCTTCCGGCTGCCGCACCGGCGCTGCCGCTGCGGGCCGCGCGTGAGAGTGACGGACGGGTTCTCGTCGAGACCTTCGGCCTGCAGGAGACCCTCTACGCCCTGCTCGACTGGGCGCACGCCAACGGGCTGGAGCTGCGGGAACTCGAAGCCGGGCCGACCCGGCTCGACGACGTCTTCCGCGCCATCGGCGACGACTAGCCCCTCCCCCAACGGCAAGCGGCCCCGAGCCCTCCCCCGGAACCTCCCAGGAAAAGGCCTTTCACCATGCTCTCAATCGCTCTCGGCGAGCTGATCCAGATCTTCCGGAACCGGCTGGTTCTGGTCACCAGTTTCATCATGCCCACGGCGGTCAGCGCGTACTTCATCCGCCAGCACGAGGTCTTCGCGGACCTGGGCAGCCTCGGATACATCGCGGCGGTGGTGGTGTTCACCGTGGGGGCGTTCGGGCTCTACACGACCACGGTGACGACTCTGGCCTCGCGCCGCCAGAACCTCTTCCTCAAGCGGCTGCGCTCCACCCCGGCGGGCGACGCCGACATCCTCTCCGGGCTGATGCTCCCGGTCACCGTCCTGGCGCTGGTCCAGGTGGTGGCGATCCTGGTGGTGCTGGCCTCGGTCGCCGGCGAACCGGCCAATGTTCCTCTCCTGGCGGCTGCGGTCCTCTCCACGGTCGTCATGATGCTCGGCCTGGGACTGGCCACGGCCGGACTGACGAACTCCCCCGAGCACGCCCAGGTGACCACGCTGCCGGTCAGTCTCGGCACCATCGCCGTCGCCAGCTGGGTGGGGATCACCGGCACCGAGGAACTCACCCTGGTCAAGCGGCTGCTCCCCGGCGGCTCGGCCACCGAACTGGTCCTCAACGCCTGGAACGGCGGCGTCCCCGTGGCGGACTCCCTCCTCCTGCTGGCTCCCACACTGAGCTGGGTCGTCGTCGCCATCGCGCTTGCTTCCCGCCTGTTCCGCTGGGAGCCGCGCCGGTGAGCGCGGACAGCGCGGAAGGGGATCAGGCCTCGCGGGATCAGGCCTTGCTTCCCCTGAGGCCGCTGCGTACGAGCCCGACCACCTCGTCCTCGGACAGGCCGAGTGCGTTCGCCTCGGACACGAGCGCACGCACCTGCTCCAGAAGGCGGCACGCCCGAGGCGCCGGGGGATCCGGTAACCCCAGCCACCGAAGTAGCCGAGGGCGTCCAACAATCCCGTATCGCGTCGACCCTCCCCCGTCCCAGCACACCGTTCCAGGCGGTCAGCGTCTCTGCTGGTCAGCGACCGTTCCAGCGTTCCGGCGTCCCATCATCACCGTCACTTGTGGCGGGCGGGACGGATCGCGGAACAAGCTGCGGTCGTCCCAGCAGCCCGCTGGACGACCCACTTCTGCACGATGGAGATCTCGATGCGTTCGCGCTTTGCCGCCCGTCCCGCCCGCCTCGCCCTGGCCGCCGTCGCGGCGGTGGCCCTCACCGCCACCGCGACCGCGACCGCCACCGCCACCGCCACCGCCGACAGCCGAGGCAGCGCCGCGCGGGCCTGCGGAACCAAGGACCTGACCTTCAAGCTCACCACGGAGACGCAGGCGGGTGGCTACTTCCTCGTCACCGCCAAGGCCAAGTCGGGCGTCACCTGCTACCTGAAGGGCGTCTTCCCCTCCGCGTCCTTCGGCTCCTGTCTCTTATACACATC
>KL569163.1:49430-52750 GCA_000715635.1 Streptomyces violaceus
ATGTGTATAAGAGACAGGCCGAGCACGCTGTCAGCGAGAACGTCGTCCTCTCCGGCTCCGCCCGGGCCTACGCCGGCATCAACCCCAAGACCACCAACAACGACTACGGCAAGGAGTTCGACCGGCTCCACCTCTCCATCGCGGGCGACGAGGCCAACTCCATCAGCCTCGACCTCCCCGAGACCGCCCTGGTCGACAGGCCCGTCGCCACCAACTGGCACGCCGACCCGGCCGACGCCGTCCCCTTCTCCGACTGACGCACACACCGGGCGCCTCCTACAGGGCGCCCCGTCCAGGTGATGACCACCGACGCCCACGCAGTGCCCGCGAAGCGATGAAGTGAGCCCGAGCTTGTGGAAGATGCTCGCTGAGCAGTTGGCTCAACGCCCTGAAGAAGGCGACCGAGTAGCGTCGATTTGGCCTAGTTACGCATACGGCCCCTGATCGTTCAGCAGTGCATGACCAACACGCGACGCACGCTCGCTGCCCTGGCTCTCGCGGGTGCTGCCCTGACCACCACCGGCACAGCTCATGCCGCCGACCCCGGCGACAAGGGCGACCAGACCAGCAGCACTGCCGTAAGCACGAGCGAGAACAACCTTTTTCGCAGAGCAACCAACGCAATCAGCCCGCTCACCAGCCTCCTTCCGGTGAACATCAACGACCTTGGCCGCTAGACGAATGTCTCGGCCGTAACTCCGGGCCCCGGGGATCTCATGGAGATTCCCGGGGCTGACCCATGGGGTGTTCGGCAGCAGACCACGCACGGCACGGTCCGCAAAGGGCATTTCCGTGCAGCAATCGTCACACCAGACGCAACTCAACTGATCTGATTGACAGTTGAGCGACGCACCCGCGACAGCAAACAACCGGGCTTTCCTCGTGTTCAGCGCTGTTTTCCTCGGGATTCTCGGGATCTCGCTGTTCTTGGTGGTCCTGATGAACCGCCGGAGACGCCCAGCGGCCGATCCCTCGGCGGCCGATCCGCTCGCCGGGAACGGAAACGAAAGGCCGATCACCTACGACGTCCTCCTGTCGAGCCCTATGGCCCCCCTGCCCTCCGACGAGGACTACGAGTTCCTACGTCGAGGCCGGATACGCTTTGGCGCTCGGCATACCGTCCGTCTACTACCACCAGAGCGACATCCGGCTGCCGTTCATGCTCCGCCAGGCCGCGCAGTACAGCCCGGACTTCCCACGCTGCAAGGAGTACGAGTACCAGCGGATCGACGACATCGTGCGCGACATCGAGGAGAGCGGGACCTCCCTCTGCGACTGATTCAATGAGCACTCGCGCGACGGGCACCCCGGCGCAGCCCGCAACGGAGGAGTCTTTGTGACACTGCAGGACATCGCGGCACGGCTCGGTTCGCTGCTCCGCGCCGGCGGTCTGTCCGTCAGCACGGCGGAATCCCTCACCGGCGGCATGCTCGGCGCGACGATCACCGGCACGCCCGGCGCATCGGACTACTACCGCGGGGGCGCGATCACCTACGCGACGGACTCCAAGGCGACGGTCCTCTCCGTCGCCGAGGTGACCCTCGCCTCCGACGGCCCCGTGAGCCCGGCGACGGCCGAACAGATGGCGCGCGGTGTACGGGAGTTGTTCGGGAGTTCCCTCGGTGTCTCGACAACCGGCGTCGCCGGACCCACCGGCCAGGACGGCAAGCCCGTGGGACTCGTCTACATCGGCGTCTCCGACACGGAGCGCACGGTCAGCCACGAGTTCAGAAGCAGCGGATCGACGCGCGACGAGGTGCGCCGCCAGGCCGTGGAGCGGGCACTGAGCCTGCTTGTCGACCATCTTGACCGGCCGGAGAAGAGCTGACGGAGCCGCGCGGCTACGTGTACGGCCGTAGCCGATCATCCTTGAGACAACTGGCCGCCGAGCGCGCCCTCAATCCCGGCCACCTCCGCCGCACGGCGGGCCACCCTGGCCCGGCGTGCGGTAATCCCCGCAGATTAGGCCTACGTATGGCGTTCCAGCGGCCCCTTCATCACCTTGCGTTGGTTGACAGTCGGCTGGTTCCGCAATGATCTCGCCCCCCAAGATCGACGATGATGGATGCCCAGTCGCACCAGAACGACGACAAGGGGGGGTGACGTGGCCAGCCTGATCAGCCGCCAGGAGTATCCGGTGAACGTGGACCACAACGGGTGGGCCTTGCAGGACTTCGATGATACGCAGGTTCCTGTGCTGTTCCCGGAGGGCTTCGAGGGCGGCACGTTCCTCACTGGCCACCCTGGGCGCCTTGATTTTTACAGTGCCGGTCACACCCACACCGCGTCTCTGACGGTGGAGATCTGGAACGGGGAGCCCGCGGTGCCCGCCGGAGAGTGGGACGAGGAAGCCCTGGCCAGCATCGTTTGTTCCTCGGGCAAGTTGCGCGCCAGAGGGATGGCGGCAGGACCGATGCCAGGGGCGATCGAGTTGTCGGACGGGCCGGGCGTCTGGGCGGTTCGAGTGGTGTGCACTGGCCGTGAGGCGGTTTTCGCGCAGACCCAGCAGGGTGTAGTGCACGGTACAGAGCGGTACCTCGCACAGTTCTGGCCGAACGCTTAGGTTGCTGAGGGGTGGCTCGCGATCTCGCGAGCTGTCAGGGCCGCAGGGTCAGCACGAGGACGTGGGAACCGCGGTGGCGGGACCCCGGCCGTCGCCGCCGGGGGCGGGCCGGGTGAAGCGGTAGCACTGGTCGACTGCTGCCTCCGAGCTCGATACGAGGACGGAGACGGTCGTCGTGTCGCCCTCACGCACCACCTTCTTGACGTCAGAGGAACGCCGTCCGGTGGGGTCGAGGGCATTCTGTACCCCGGCGCGCGTCAAGTCCTCGGCGTACATGTTCGAGATGCGCTGCAGCGCCAGACGGACCATGTAGCCGATCTCAGTGCCCGGACGGCACACGTCGTCGTCCCGCTCGGAGATCCTCGACGTCCAGGCCTGGCCGGGGCGGTAGGTGTAGGTGAAGGCGAAGCACCGGGTCACCTCGACGGGCCCGCCACCGGGGAGCAAGAGCCTGTTGTCGTACTGGGCGGTTCTTGCGTCCGTGGCGGTGAACTCGCGACGGGACGCGTCGTAGGCGATCACGGGAGCCTCGGTGTGCCGCCAGACCACCTCGGTGAGGGCGTCGGCGTCGGTGGTGCCGCTCGTGCCGAGTGCGCGGGCCGTGTCGTGAGCCGTGGCACGGGCCTGCTTCCGGATCAATGCGAATGCCTTCTCGCTGCGCTCACTGTTGACATTCTCGTCATGCCAGTGCCGATACCACAACCAGGAGACGACGACGCCGAGAACGATTATCAACGCGATCAGGACGGTCAGGCAG
>KL569163.1:52940-58059 GCA_000715635.1 Streptomyces violaceus
GGTCACGAGGCGGTTCGCCCGCCTCATGACCACCGCACCGGCATGGTCGGCTGGATCAGTCGGCATCGCACTTCTCAAGCCGGCTTGTCTTCGACTGCGGATCGCCTGCGGCGTCCTCACGAAACACGATGGAATAGCAGCGATAGGCACGGGAGTATGAGGTGCCGAACATGGTGGTGTCCTCGAACTCCCCGAAGAAGCGGACGGTGGTGGCCAGTCGGCCTTCCGAGCGTGCGTAGGAGGTAAGCCTGCCGTCGTGCCGTTCGGCGATGCTGCGCACGGCTTCCTGGCCGGCTGGGTACGGCGAGACCGCCATCACGTCACGTGCGTACGACCGGGCCAGGGCTGCGGTCCTGTTCAGGGCTTCTGACTCGTTTCGTTCATTCGCACGCTCTTGGCGGTGGTGCATGACCATGAGCACCAAGGACGCGATCAGCACTGCGACGATGGGCGCCAGGAGGGCGACGAGGCATCCTGGGGACGGCACCGTAACGCGGTGCTGCCGCGCCACGGTGCCGTGATCAGACATTCTCGTCCTCACTGATCCTCTCGTGTGACGGCTGCCATCGGGCCGGCCGTCATGAATGCCTGCGCGTAGGCGCTGGTCCCCGTCTGGTTCGGGTGGTAGCTCTCCCGGCTGAGGCAGGTGTCTCCCGTGAACCACCAGCAGAGCTGGGTGTTCTTGTCGCCGTGGTGGAAGTCGCCGTCGCCGTTCGGTCCGGCCACAACTCCGTTTATTCCTTCCGGCGAATCACAGATGCGCTTTCCCTCGAACGCCGACTGCGGAGACCGGTACCTCACGTTGTCTGCGTTCATGGAGAGGGCCAGCTCACGCTGTTCGTTCTCGAAGTACTCGGCCATGTCGTTGAGAATGACACGCTGGGATGCGCTCACCAAGGTCGAGCACGCCTGAGTGCGGCTGAAGAGCAGGGGGTAGCCCATCAGCGAGATCGTCGCGTTCGGCGCCTGGGCATGGATCTGTTCCAGCACCGTCCGAGTCTCGGCTACAGCAGAGTCGATGTCTGCCTTCATCGAGGCCTCCGACGGGCATCCCTCCATGACACACGTTTGGATCTTGTTGTCGAATCGCGCGTCGTTTCCACCGATGGTCAACATGACCAAAGTGGTGTCCGCACTGAGCGCCCCCGAGTCGATCTGGGTCTTCTCGTGGAAGTTCCCGTCAAAGCCCCAGGCATTGGGGTTTCCCTGGGTCATCTGGTGCGTCTTGGCTCCGGAGCATGCGGTGAACTGGAAGTCCAGCGCCGGATCGAAGCTGTCCGCGAGCGCGCCGACGCTTTTCGTCTGGCCCGGGAGAATCACCTTGCGCGGCCAGGAGTTGTCGCTGCGTCGGCAGGCGTTCCAGCTGCTCTTGCCGTGACCCCTGTCGGACTCGGGCGAATAGGACCCGGCACCCTCGCCGGAGGTGTAGGAGTCGCCCATGGCGACGACCATGTGCTTCGGCTTGCCCGAGAGCGGCTGGAAGGCGACGGCGTCCCAGGCCACGTCCTCGTCCGCGGTGCCGTCGTCAGTGGTGTTGGTCAGCACCACCCGTGGGGTGCCGGTGAAGCGGTAGACGCCGAGTTCGACCCAGGTGTTCTTACTGAAGTGGGTGTTGACGTAGCGGTGACGGTCACCGCCCGCGACTCCCTTGATCACATAGTGGGCCTGCTGGGTGTGCGCCCCGGTGTCCGGCATGTGCGCGAAGACGCGGGCCCACTCGACGTTGCGGTCGAGGGTCCAGGTGCCGTCGATGGTCATCCGGCCGCCGGCACCGCCGAGATGCGCGGTGTCACGGGTGTGCGTGTACCAGAAGTGGCCACCTTGCCCACCGCCGATCTGGTGCAGGTCACCCTTTGCCTCGAACGGGCCCAGCCCCGGTCCGGTCGCCGCCGGGTTGGGGTGGAAGGTGAACTGGAAGTTCCCGGCGCCGGTGCCGGACGATCCGCAGTCGCTGTAGGTGTCGATGTTGTCGGGGAGGGAATCCACGATCAGCGCCCCGGCGGGGGCAGCGCCGCACTCCGGCGTGCCGTACTTCAGCCGATAGCCGCGGCCCGGCTCCTCGCGCAGCGTGACGTACTTGATGCTCTCATTGCCGCAGTCGGCGTCGCAGTTCGGCTTCCACGTCACGTTCGAGCCGCGCCACCAGTACTTCTCGTAGCACTTCGCGTCGGGACAGTCCGGCGGGTTGGCGGCGTCGCAGTTGTTGGTGGCGTTGCAGAACGCGTCCAGCGGCGGCTTGACCCGGTCGCGCTGCCCCGGGTTGATCCACCAGGCGGGCCGGAAACCGGCGGAGGAGAACCCGGACTCGCCGGGCCAGTCCTGCCGCCCGGAGGTGGCGTAGGAAAGGCCGGTGTCCATGGACCACGCGGACCAGCCCATCACCTTCTCCTGGTACGGCCAGTTCTGAGGCTTCGCGGCGTCACGCGGGTCGGACATGAACGGATCCCGCGAGGGCGGGTAGAACGGGTTCGCGGGGTTGTTGTACCAACCCAGGCCCCACGGCTTGCCGTCACCGTTGTTCGGGTTGAAGCCGAGGTTGTAGTTCCACAGCGCGGCGAACCAGTTCTCCGGCTTCGACGGGTCGTCGTTGTTGACGGTGATCGTCTGCCCCGCGGTGTGCACCTGGTTCCACTTGTCCGCGAGGATGTACATCGACGCGGCGATGTTGACCGCGTAGTCCAGGGCCACGGCCTTCTGCTTCGCCGGAGACAGGGACGTCTCGCCGGGCTTCTCGAGGCCGGCGAGGCGCATGCCGTCGGTGACCTGGCCGACACCGTAACCGCAGTCCGACAGGTGCCAGTTGATCCTCCAGTAGGCCTCGGACGTCTCCCCCTTGTGCCCGTAGAACCCCGCGATCGCCGCCTGCGGGTTGCCCATCTGGCCCGGGATGGCGCCGCCTTCGGCCTGCCACAGGTTCGACTCCTGGGCGAGTACGCCCAGCAGAACCTGCGCGGGGATACGCGCGCCGGCCTTCCCCTTCAGCGTCGGGGCCGGGAACAGCCCCTGCGGGTCGACGGTGCCCAGGCCCGCTTGGGAGCGCCAGCCTCCCTGCTTGATCCACTTGGCGCGCAGTTCCCCGCGGATCGCCATGTTGACAGCCCACTCGACCTGGTTCGAGGTCGGCTGCAGGGCGAGCGCTTTGACGTCGTTTCGGGGAATGGAGCACCAGCGGTCCGTGTCGACCGGATTGTGCGGGTCGGCCGCCTGTGCGGACCGCCCGTTCTTCCCGGGTGCCGGCTCGGCCCCGTCGGCTGCGCGCAGGGCCGGCGAGAAGGCCCCCTTCCCTGTGCCGCTGGTTGTGTCGGTGACCGCCTGGGTGATCTTCTCCCCGGTGGCAGTCGCGATACTGCTGATGGTCAGCGGCGCGGCATCCTCATCCGCGGGGTCCTGGGACGTGCTCCCCCGGCGCGAGGGTTCGGCCTTGGTGAAACCCTTCCCGGCATTCCCGATCCGGTCCAGGCCCGCACGCACGCCGGGCATGAGCACGGGGTCGACGGCCAGTCGGCCGTGGCTGGACACATCCGTATCCGCCGGAACATTCAGGCGGGCCACCGCTGTGCCCGTGAGCTTCGCGTTCGTGGTGTCCCCGGTGAGGAACGCCCGGCCACCGGCGCCCTGTTCGAGGGCCAGGTCTCCGATCTTCCCCGACGCGAGCGTCGACGGCGTGCCCCTGCCCTTCCACAGCTTGGCGCGAGCCAGGCTGCCGCTGCGGTCGAGGAACGCGATTCCCTTGCCGGTGGGGCGGATGTCGAACGGCACCCCGTCCGTGGCAGCCAGCCTCTGGAGCTTCCTGTCCGCCGGGTCGACGTGCACCAGCTGACGGCCGCGTGCGGCGACGAGACCGTCCTTCGTCGGGACGGCCGAGGTCACCTGACCAGTGACGGTGGTATCGGTGGTCGTCTTGCCGCTGGTATTGACCGTGACGAGCCGGGTCTTGTGGTCGCGGAACGCGGTGAACGCGGCCGTCCGGGTCTCGGGGTTGCACGACGGGTCGAAGTAGGCCAGTGAGCCGGTGAAGGGCAGTTTCGTCACGCGGCCGGACTTCAGGTCGACGACTGCGGTGAACGCCCCGCCCTGCATCAGATCCGGCTTGTTCGTGAACGTGCGCGGCGCATACACGACCGCAGCGTGGTCACGGTCCATGACGCAGGAGTTACCGATCCACGAGTCCGCAGGCATGCCGGGCTCCGCCAGCGTGGCAACAGTCCGCCACTGGTAGGCGTCCTTGCTGTCCGCCACGAGGACCTTGAACCCGCCGCTGTCCGCCGCGGTGGTCACCGCCCGGTCCACGGAGGTCTTCCAGCTCTTCCCCAGCCTCTTGCCGGGATTCGGCACACGCGTGGGCGGATCGGACGACGGACTGCCGGAGGGCTTCGGAGACGACTTCGGGTCGGGAGGGCTGGAGTCGGCGAAGGCCGGCGCGACTTGTATGAGCCCGGTCAGGACCGCGGTGGCCGCAAGGCCCGCGATCCCGGTACGAGCAGATCTGAGAACTCTCAACTGCTCTCCTCCAATGGGGAGCTTTCGAGCATGGGTGCCAGGACTGCTTGCGGGCCGGCCGTTTGGGGAGGAAGCCTTCGCAGTCGGCGAGGGTGTCCTGCAGGATCACGAGCTGGTTCGGGAAGAACTCACTGCGCTGCCCGGAGGGGTAGCAGCAGGTCGGATCTGTACCGCAGCACCAGAGGCGAGGCTCGACTCCGCGAGCTCCTCAGGGAACTGCCGGGATGTCGGCATTGCCCATGCGGACTGGACACCGTCGAGCAGGGGTGCCAGGGACAGAGCGGGGCCGGATGCTGCCGCCGCTCCTGTTGGTCACGTCCCCTGCGACGGCGCGGCGCTCCGGAAATGCCGCGAAGGCAGGAGAGTCTCTTCTGTCAGGGCCGAGCGATCTCGGGCACGCCGAGACAGATCGACCTTGAAGGCGACTGCTGGCATCGCGGCATGACGAACCCCCATTCCCCCGTAACGACGCTGGTTCCCGCGGTCGCTGGCCGAAATGCGCTTGAGTGGGTCGTCATGCCCCGCCCAGCACGACAGTCACTATAGGCACAGGCCAACAGCGGGTAACAAGCAGTAACTTCCGTATCACACACGCTGGTTGGCCAGATATGGCTGGGCG
>KL569163.1:58281-58717 GCA_000715635.1 Streptomyces violaceus
TCCGTGAGTTACCTGAGTGGCTCCTGTGAGGCCATGGCGCAGGTCGACCGAAAATCATTTGCGGAAGAGGGGAATCCAAGGTCCTGTCGTCCAGAGTGACAGCACCCCCTGTCGCGCTCGCGCAGCGCGTCAGCGAGGCGGGCTGCGCGTCCGACGACGAGGTGGCCGGTTGGCCGGACAGGCTCGACAGAGTCCTTGCTTGCCCCTCTGGGCACGTCAGTGACTTGATCTTCAGTCCGGCCGGGGCAGGCCCGTCCATCGCCGGCTGTTGGCCGTGGGGCAGGGCGGAAATCCGTAGTACTGGAGTGGGCCTTGATGAAGGCCGAGCGCCGGGCACGCTCATGAGCGTGGGCAGCGTCAAAGGGTGGGGCGCCGTGTGGCGCCCCACCCCCAGGCCGAAGGGTCAGTGTCAGGCCTGTCTCTTATACACATCTCT
>KL569163.1:58979-59341 GCA_000715635.1 Streptomyces violaceus
CCGCCAGGCGGCCGGTGCGGTACAGGCCGTAGAGGGCGGCCGCGCATGCCAGGCCGAGCGCGAACAGCGTGATCCATGGCAGCGCGGAAACCCCGGCTGCCCGTGCTGCATCGAGTGCGGCGCCCGTGCCCAGGTTCCCGACGGTGATGCCGACACCGCAGATCGTGTTGTACAGCCCGTAGTGGGTGGCGACGAGGCGGTCACCGGAGAGGCGGACGATGGTGTCCATCTCGAACGGGTAGGCGATCATGGTGCCGAAGGCCAGCAGCAGCGCGGCAAGCGTCGGTGGTACCGCCGCGAGCAGCCACAGGCCGACTCCGGATTCCGGTACCGGCACGGCGGTGGCGAGCAGCAGGGGCACG
>KL569163.1:59568-61129 GCA_000715635.1 Streptomyces violaceus
GCCTTGCACCAGGCCGTCACGCGTGTCTGTCCGAGGATCGTGGTCATCCCGGAGACGGCGAAGAGCATCGCCACCGCCGCCGTGCCGAACTCCCCGTCGCCACCTAGCCGGCGCACTTCCAGCGGAAGCGCCAGGTAGACCTGGAAGGACAAGACGTACGAACCGATCATGGCGACGGAGAACAGGAGGAACGGCCGGTTGGCGAGAATGCCGCGCCACTGCGCGAGCACACCTTGGCCGACGCCGGCGTCCTGCCGCTTGGCGTCCTCGGATCGCCGGGCGGGCAGCGCGCGGATCTGCACGACGCTCAGCACCGCGAAGATCCCGGCCGACACCAGGCAGGTGATACGGAAGTCCACGCCGGTCAGCACCATGCCCGCCAGCGGGCCCAGCAGGATGCCTGCCTGGTAGAACACGTTGAACAGGGCGAACGCCTCGACCCTGCGCTCGCCGGCATCGGCCGCGAGGTAGGCCCGAACGGCCGGGTTGAACAGTGCTCCGGCCAGCCCGGTCGCCGCTGAGGCGGCGAGCAGCGCGGGCAGCGAGTTGACCAGTCCGAGGGTCGCGAAGCCGAGGGTGCGCAGCACGCATCCGGCGACGATCAGCGTCTTGTAGCCGAGGCGGTCGGCCAGCGTCCCGCCGACCAGGAACATGCCCTGCTGGCTGAAGTTGCGTACGCCGAGGATGAGTCCGACGAGCCAGCCGGCCAGCCCGAGCGTTCCGGAGAGGTGGGCGGCCAGATAGGGCATCAGCATGTAGAAGCCGAGGTTGATGGTGAACTGGTTGACCATCAACAGCTGGACACTGCGTTCGTACGACCGGACCTGGGTGAGCAGCCCCTTCACCGGCCCACCTCCGAGGAGCCGGACTCGGCGCCGGGAACGTCCTCGGCGACGTCTTGCTCCTCGCCCTGCAGAGTGAGGGGATCGACCACGGTGGTGCACCGGGTCCAGCGAGCGGCCTCCTTCTCGTCCAGGCGGCCGATGAGCTCGGGTTCGGGCGCGGGTGGTGAGTTCAGCAGGCCGTGGGCGGCGCAGAAGTCGTCGTCGTAGACCGTCCCCAGGTAACGCTGCGGGCCATCAGGGAAGATCGCGACGGTCCGCGCGTCCGCGGACATCGTTCGCGCCAGCCAGCCGGCCACCAGCGCGACCGCGCCGACGCTCCACCCTCCGGTGGCGTAATGGGAGGCTGCCAGTTGACGGCACGTCCACACGGCCTCGTGCGGAGCCACCCAGTGAACCTCGGAGAACTGCTCGTAGGCGACGTTGCGGGGGTAGATGCTTGAGCCGAGTCCGCGCATCAGCCGAGGGCGGGCGGGCTGACCGAAGATCGTGGAACCGGTCGTGTCCACCCCTACGACGGTCACCTCCGGGTAGAGCTGTCGCAGAACTCGAGAGACGCCGGCCGAGTGGCCGCCGGTGCCGACGCTGCACACCAGCACGTCGATGTGGCCCATCTCCGAGGCGAGTTCGAGTGCCAGTGGGGTGTAGGCGGCGACGTTGTCCGGGTTGCTGTACTGGTCCGGGCACCAGGAGCCGGGACTGTCTCTTATACACATCTC
>KL569163.1:61375-62167 GCA_000715635.1 Streptomyces violaceus
CCAGCCGCCGGTGGGATGAGGCTCGGAGACGACGTTGACCTGGGTGCCGTACGCGGTCAGCAGCCGGGTCATGGACAACTCCAGCCCCGGGTCGGTGACCAGGGTGACCGGGTGGCCGTACACCATCCCGGCCAGAGCCAGCCCCAGTCCCAGGGTGCCGCTCGTGGACTCGATGATCCGTCCACCGGGGCGCAGGTCGCCACGGGCCCGGGCCCGCTCCACCATGTGCAGCCCGGGGCGGTCCTTGATACCGCCGGGGTTGAACCCTTCAAGCTTCGCCCAGAAGCCACGCCCGGCCGGGGCCAGCGGCTCTGACACCCGCAGCAGCGGGGTGTTGCCCACCAGCCCGGACAGGGCGGACCGGCCGGACTCGGCCTTGGTCAATGACTGCATGTCTGTGTTTTCACTCTCGCTCGATGAATGCACGGTGCAGGGTTCATCTCGCGCCCTGCGGCGACACGGCGGACCGCGGTCCGCGTGCAGGCCTTGGGTGCGGCAGCGACGGGGTCCGTCAGCTGCGAGCGGGTGGTCTAGATCCGCCACCGGGACGTACGGGCGAGCGCCACGCGGCCGGTTCGTGTGCTGCGGCGTCTGCGCAGTTCATGCCGTGCCGGCGGTCGTCCCACCACGGCGGACGCGGCGGCCAGGACGACCAAGGCCATCGCGCCGAGGGGAAGCTTCTCCAGCGACTGGGCCGCCGCACGGACGACCATGTTCGACGCACAGTCCTCGGCTCCGTGGGGGCCGTGGGAGCCGTGGGGCTCCCCACCCGCGGCAATCGTCGAAGCAGCG
>KL569163.1:62401-65084 GCA_000715635.1 Streptomyces violaceus
ATCGTCGAAGCAGCGGCGGGAACGGGTCCCGAATCGTGCGTCTCCTCGGCCGCGCCATGAATGACGGCGCACATCATGAGCGCCATTACGAGGGCGCCGCGGATGGCCGAGACGAGGCGGCGTGACCAGGATGAGCCGCCTGGGGCCCATAGGGCATGAGCGGGGATACGGAAGCGTGTCGGCACAGGTCCTCCGCGCTGCTGCCACATCTCCAAGGAGGATGGAGCGAGGCGCAGACATGGGTTGGGGGCAGGACGGCATCGACGAACGTGACGACCCATCATGAGTACGGGACACGACGCTCGTCTCTCGGTACCAGCCGAACCGGCGACAACCGGCGAACTGGTCGGAGGGTTCCGTCCTTCTAGACCTGCTGCACCACTGAGGCTGCTCTCAAAGCCGCGGGTGGGGAACCGTCCATGGTCCTGCCAGCCGCAGGAAATCGCGCGGTGGAAGCGTTATCCGTGCTGGCTGATTCGCGAACCGACGCTGCAAAGCAGGGCGATACGAACGCAGAACCCTGCTGAGGCTGCCCCGATGCACACTGCTCACCAGGATGTGACGGCTCATGACCGCCGTGGTCATCGTCGACTTCCCCGGCGATCAATGGTGACGGCTCCGCGGTTGCACGGCGGACGTCATCAACCGTTGGTGCAGCGAATGCGGTTGCACTGGTGGAGAGGTGTCCACTGACACTTTCGACGTGCACGCCGTGCGTCACGACGACCCCGAACAGCAATACGGCCAGGGCCAGCACGCGCAGCACCGGGCCCGCGGAGCGGCCCCTGAGCCTGCGCGAAGGCGACCAAGCCGTAATCATGCCGTGATCCTAACGGCTTGCCGACAGTGCTCGACCACCACTCTCGAAACACAGGATTAACTCGTCAGACGAATGGCTTGTTTGCTGTGGCGAGCGCATTAGGGCCAAGTTGGGGCTGCACGGGTCAGGCGGCCTCTCCGACCTCCGGCGCCCCACCATCCGGTGCAGCACCACCGCCCCAGTGAGCAGCACCCAGCCCGCCATGTCGTCCAGCCTGCGTTACATGCGGATCCCCCTGTCGTCGCGGCACGACCCCACTGACAGACAACGGTCAGCTGTCGACGGTGCAGCCACAAGGGCGCGAAAGCGGCATACGCAAGCGCCCCCAGCAGAATCGGCCGTGGCTCCACATCGTTCTCGTTTGCGTGTCCGACGCGTGCCGCCCCGGCCGGCGCTTGCCCAACGGCGGTTATCACCAGCCGTCTCAACCGGAGAGCCGCGTCGGCTCCGAGAAGTCGAGCCTGGGGCGCAACCGCTGATGATCGTCCGGTGACGTTTGGGTCGATCAAGCGCGGTCGTGGAGCGTGACCTGGTAACCGTCGGGGTCGGCGAAGGTGAAGGTCCGGCCGAAGGGACCGTCGATCGGTGCGGAGACGATGGTGTGACCGTCGGCGACGAGCGCGTCGTGGATGGCCTGGACGTCGGTGGCGTGGAGCCAGATCGCGGCACCGACGCCGGGCTGAGCGACGGATGCGAGGTCGGTGCCGGGAATGACGTCGCGGAGTGCGAACGCGATCGGCTTCGTCTCGAAGACGACGGCGTGCGGAGGTCCGGCCGGCGAGCGGACGAGGCCCAGGTACTGCTCGTAGAACGCCTGCGAAGCGTCGAGGTCGCGTACTTGGAGCGAGATGAAGTCGGGGCCGGTGGCGGGCATGATGACGCTCCCTCTTTTCGTGTCAGTTTTCTGACACGCATCAGGCTATGTCAGAATACTGACATGAGTCAGGAAAGTGCCGGCGTCGACCTGGAGACGTCACTGGGCTACCTGCTCAAAGAATCGTCGAGCGCCCTCCGCGCGGCCATGGAGGAAGTGCTGCGGCCCCTCGGGATGAGCGTGACGCACTACTCCTGCCTCGAGCTGCTGGCGCAACGACCGGGCTTGTCGAACTCCGAGCTCGCGCGGGGCGCGTTCGTGACACGGCAGACGATGAACGTGCTGCTCCAGGCCCTGGAACGAGACGGCTACGTGACCAGGCCCGCGGAGGCGCCCGTCGGAAAGGTGCTTCCCACGCGGCTCACGCCTCGCGGCCGACGAAGCCTCGAGAAGGCGAGCACAGCCGTCCGGTCCGTCGAGGCCAGAATGCTGGCCGGCCTGACCGAGACCGAGCAGTCAGACGCGTTCCGGATCCTGCAGAGCATGATCCATTCCCTGCGCGGTGACAACGAGAGTGCATAGCTCGTTCCGCGGCTCATATCTCGTCGTGCTCGGACAGGAGTGCAGCCGAGCCTGAAATCCGTGTCGGCGACCTCGAAAACCGACAAGCCCAACTAAATCCTCTACTGCGATGAGCCGTCAAAGTCCAGCCATGACGACCTGAGCGAGGTCGATGCCGCTGCGCGTGGTCGCGTTCAGTGTGAAGTCGCGGCTGTTCGCGGCGATGTTGCCAGTGTTCTGCCGAATGCGTTTCGCCTAGCGGGCAGGTTCGAACAGTTCGATGAGGTTGCCGGCGGGGTCGGTGAGCAGGATCTGACGCCCGCCGGGGCCCGAGACGACATCGCTGAGGAAGGTGAGTCCGGCGCTGCGCAGCCGGTCGATCTCGGTGTCGAGGTCGTCGACGGTCAGGTGGATGCGGTTGCCCCCGGCGCCGAGGTCGCTGGGGGTGGCGCGGGCGCCGGAGCTGGCCGGGCCGGACAGCAGCAGCC
>KL569163.1:65254-65530 GCA_000715635.1 Streptomyces violaceus
CCCGCGGGTCACGTCGGCGAAGGCGGGGGCGGGGTGGCTGCGGAGGGTGAAACCCAGGTGGCTGGTGTAGAAGTCGATGGCCGCCTGGACGTCGTCGACGAGGTAGCGGACGCTGGCGAGCTGGTCTGGCGTGGTCACGGCTGAACCTCCTGTGGCGTGAGGGTGAGCAGCGGCAGCAGGTAGCGGATGCGGGTGTCGATTTCTGCTGCCGTGCGGACGAATGCGGGGCGGCCGACCGGGCCGGGGCTGGTGGCTGCGGCGGGGTCGGGGATGCTC
>KL569163.1:65746-67477 GCA_000715635.1 Streptomyces violaceus
GTCGGGGATGCTCCAGTGGACCAGCCGTGGCTGGTCGCCGAAGTCGGGGCAGACCTCGCGGACCTTGTCACACAGGCTGATCACGTAGTCGAACCGGCGGCCGAGCACGGTGTCCAGGTGTCGTGGACGCTGCCCCGAGATGTCGATGCCGTGCTGCTCACGCAGGACCTGCACGGCGTCGGAATGGATGCGGGGTTTGGGATGACTGCCGGCGCTGGCCACCTCGACCTGACCGTCGGTGCGGTGGCGCAGCAGCGCCTCGGCGATCGGGGAGCGGGCGCTGTTGCCGGTGCAGGCGAACAGGACGGCGGGCCGCCCTTCCGGCCGCGGCGAGGGCGGCGGAGCGGGGGCGAAACCCAGCGCTGGGTGCAGGGCGCTACCGGCGTGGGCGAGCGCGTGGGAGCACTGCTGCAGGTCCAGGTGGTAGTAGCTGTCGCGGGCGTCGAAGCTGCTGCGACGGGCGGTGACCAGCCCGCCGCCGCGGAGCAGCCGCAGATGGTAGGAGACAAGGTTCTGTGGCTGACCGACCCTCTCCACCAGTTCACGAACCCGATAGTCACCCGCGGCGAGTTCGGTCAGCAGCTTCCACCGCAGCGGATGGGCGGCCAGCTGCACGAACGCCGGGGCGGCAGGATCCGAGGCCCTCATGACGCCAGAATACATCAAACTGAATTGATGTACCTTGCTGTCGGGAGTCCGACGCTCAATGCCGGAAGACGGAGGCACGTCATGAGTCAGCCCGCCGAGACCGCGTCACCTCAGCTCCAGCGCCGGCTCGGCGTCGGCGACGCCGTCCTCATCGGACTGGGTTCGATGATCGGCGCGGGCATTTTCGCGGCGCTCGCCCCGGCCGCCCGCGCGGCCGGCTCCGGGCTGCTGGTCGCTCTGGCGGTGGCCGCGGTGGTTGCGTACTGCAACGCCACCTCGTCCGCCCGGCTGGCCGCCCGCTATCCGGCTTCGGGCGGCACCTACGTCTATGGCCGCGAACGCCTCGGCGACTTCTGGGGCTACCTGGCCGGCTGGGCCTTCGTCATCGGCAAGACCGCATCCTGTGCGGCGATGGCGCTGACCGTCGGCTCGTACGTGTGGCCCGGTCATGCCCACGCGGTGGCGGTCGCCGCGGTGGTGGCGCTGACCGCCGTGAACTATGCCGGGATCCAGAAGTCCGCGTGGCTGACCCGGGTTGTCGTCGCCGTCGTGCTGGCGGTGCTTGCGGCGGTCGTGGTCGCGAGCCTCACCTCGTCGGCGGCGGACACCGTCCGGCTGGATGTCGGCTCCGATGCCACCGTCACCGGCGTGCTGCAGGCGGCGGGCCTGCTGTTTTTCGCCTTCGCCGGGTACGCCCGCATCGCCACCCTCGGCGAGGAAGTCCGCGATCCCGCACGCACCATCCCCCGCGCCATCCCGCTCGCCCTCGGCCTGACCCTGGTCGTGTACGCGGCCGTGGCCCTCGCCGTCCTGATGGTGCTCGGCCCCCGGGGGCTGGGCGAGGCGGCCGCGCCGCTGTCGGATGCGGTGCGGGCCGCGGGGGCGGACTGGCTGGCGCCCGTCGTGCGGGTCGGGGCGGCCGTCGCCGCGCTCGGCTCCTTGCTCGCTCTGATCCTGGGTGTCTCCCGCACCACCCTGGCGATGGCCCGCGACCGGCACCTGCCCCACGTCCTGGCCGCCGTTCATCCGCGCTTCCAGGTGCCGCACCGCGCCGAACTGCTGGTGGGCGCCGTCGTCGTCGTG
>KL569163.1:67700-68252 GCA_000715635.1 Streptomyces violaceus
CGACGTACGTGGCGCGATCGGCTTCTCCTCCTTCGGCGTCCTGGTCTACTACGCCGTCGCCAACGCCTCCGCCTGGACGCTCACCCCGGACGAGAACCGCCCGCCCCGCATCGTCCCCGCGGTCGGCCTGGCCGGCTGCCTGCTGCTGGCCTTCACCCTGCCCGCCGACTCCGTCGCAGGGGGGACCATCGTCCTGGCCGCCGGCATCGCCGCCTACGGCATCCGCCGGGCCATCAGCGCCCGCCGGGCGTCCTGAGCCGCTCACCTGCACGAGCGGGATGTCGCCTATGAGGTGGCCCCGAACTCCCGCTCATGTCCGGCGCTCCCGGCGCTCCGCTCGGTGCGCCGGGAGCGGGCGAGAGCGCGCCGGCCGAGGGCCATGCCGATCAGCCCCAATGGGACGGCCGCGATGGCTCCCACCATTCCGTTGCCCGTACCGGGGCCACCGCTGGAGGTGGCCAGATGCAGCGCCGCGAGGGCCGTGCCGACCAGGCCCACCGCCACCGCCGCCATGGCGCCGGTGCGCGCGTTGCCGCTGTCTCTTATACACAT
>KL569163.1:68452-68732 GCA_000715635.1 Streptomyces violaceus
GGCCAGGGCCAGCCGGCCGATGGCCACGCCGATCAGCCCCACCCCGAGGGCCAGGTTGGCCCCTGTCCGCCCGTCGCCGATGACTCCGCCCTCGGCGGCCACCGTCAGGACATCTGTTGCGCTCATGCCGCTCTCCTCCTTCGTGCGTGGCGAATTCCGCGGTTTCCGTTGTGCCTTGAGCTTGCCTGGCGACCGCCCAGTTGGTCGTCCGGCGGGTGCGGTCTTTTCGAGCTGCCGTCGGCATGGCAGTTGACTGCCGCGCGTGCGGCAGGCGGCGGGC
>KL569163.1:68938-70148 GCA_000715635.1 Streptomyces violaceus
TCCCTCGCGCCATCAGAGATGTGTATAAGAGACAGCGCATGGACACAGGGCGTTTTCGTGTCCCGGCCGGTGCCATGGACTGGGTGATTGCCGTCAGCGTGGCGGCACTGCTGCTGGGAACCGGGCTGTCGGGGCGGCACCCGGCTGGGGAGCGCGAGCTGATCGGTGCCTTGCTGCTGGCGGCGGGCGGTCTGGCGCTGGTCGCGCGTCGTAGGGCTCCGATTGCCGTGCTGGCCGTCACCGGCCTGTGCGCGGTGGGGTACGAGGGGGTGGGTTTTGAGGTGCTCGCCGTCTCGTACCTGGTTGCGGTGTACGGCGCCGTGCGGGCTGGGCACCGTGTCCTGACGGTGGCGGTATCCGTGTCCTTGCTCGTCGTTCTCCCTCTCACGGCGCTGGTCTTCCGCGACGGGCCGGCACGAGATGCGTTCACGCAGGCCCGCAACGTGCTGGAAATCGCCTGGCTGATTGCCGCCTTTGCCGCCGGGGAGGCGCTGCGGCAGGCCGAGCGGCGGGCGGACGAAGCCGAGCGCACTCGGGAGGAGACCGCTCGGCGCCGCGCGGATGAGGAGCGGCTGCACATCGCGCGGGAGCTGCACGATTCCCTCACCCACCAGATTTCGATCATCAAGGTGCAGTCCGAGGTCGCCGTCCACGTAGCCCGCAGGCGCGGCGAGCAGGTGCCCGAGACGCTGCTGGCGATCCAGACGGCCGGCCGGGAGGCGACCCGGGAGCTGCGCGCGACGCTGGAGGCCCTGCGCGACGACCACACGACCCCGCCGCAGAGCCTCGAGCAGGTACCGGAACTCGTGGAGCGCGCCCGCTCGATGGGCCTGGACGCGACGCTGACGATCGAAGGGCAACAGCACGACGTGCCGGCCGCGGTGGGCCGGACCGCCTACCGCATCGTCCAGGAGGCACTGACCAACACCGCCCGGCACGCCCGTGCCACCACCGCGACGATCCTCATCGAATACCGGCCCGACGCCCTTGCCGTCCAGGTGGACGACGACGGCAAGGCCACCCCCGACGACGCCCCGGCCCCCGGCCTCGGGCTGCTCGGCATGCGCGAACGCGTCACCGCCCTCGGGGGCCGACTGCGCGCGCAGCCGCGCACCGAGCACGGCTTCACCGTCCAGGCCGAACTCCCTGTGGAGCGAGCATCATGATCCGTGTCCTGCTGGTCGACGACCAGCCGCTCATCCGCAGCGGC
>KL569163.1:70348-73595 GCA_000715635.1 Streptomyces violaceus
GGCTTCCGCGCGCTGCTCGACCTCGAAGACGACATCGAGGTGGTGGCCGAAGCCGCCGACGGCGAAGAGGGGCTGGCGCTCATCAAGGATCATCTGCCCCACGTAGCGCTCATCGACATCCAGATGCCGGTCATGGACGGCATCGAGGCGACCCGGCGCATCGCCGCGGACCCGACCCTGGCCGGCGTGCACGTCGTCATGCTGACCAACTACGGCATGGACGAGTACGTCTTCGAAGCGCTGCGCGCCGGCGCCGCCGGGTTCCTGGTCAAGGACATCGTGCCGGAGGACCTCCTGCACGCCGTACGGGTAGCGGCCCGCGGCGACGCTCTGCTCGCACCGTCCATCACCCGCAAGCTGATCCACCGGTACGTCGCGCAGCCGCCCCCCGCCTCCAGTGCCGCGCTGGAGGAGCTGACCGGCCGCGAGCGCGAAGCGGTCGCCCTGGCCGCGCAGGGCCTGTCCAACGACCAGATCGCCGGCCACATGGTGATCAGTCCGATGACCGCGAAGACCCACATCAACCGGGCCATGACCAAACTCCATGCCCGCGACCGGGCCCAACTCGTGGTTCTCGCCTACGAATCCGGCCTGGCCGCCCCGCGCAAGGGCTGACAGCCGGCAGTGGTCGCCGACTCCGCGGTTGACGTCCGACCATGCCCCGGCCACATCACCGGCACGGTGCTCGCCGCCTTCACGCCCCCGGCAAACCGGTATCCGAGACCTCCTGCGGGGCGCCCGGTCAGTCCGTCCAGGGCGCGGGCCTGGGAAGCAGCGCCAAGCAGTGAGAACCACGAAGAGGTGTTTCCGCAGGGTCAGCCACCCTGCGACCGAGAAACCCCAGGTCAGGCGCCCTTACCCACCGGCTCAAGAATCGCCACGCACTCCACGTGATGCGTCATCGGAAACAGATCAAACGCCCGAAGCGTCCGCACCCGATACCCCCCGTCCCGGAAATACCCCAAGTCCCGCGCCAACGCAGCGGGATCGCAAGCGACATACGCGATCCGCCGCGCCCCCAGCGACGCCAGATGCTCCACCGTCTTCCGCCCCGCCCCCGCCCGCGGCGGGTCAAGCACAATCAGGTCGACCTCCGTGATGCCCGTGCGCGGCAGCACGCTCTCGACCTTGCCCTGCTCGATACGCACGCGGTCGAACTCGGCGAGATTGTGCCGCGCGTCCTCCACCGCCCGCTTGCCGGACTCGATGCCGAGGACCGCCCCGCCGTCGCCGACACGGTCGGCGAGGGCGCCCGCGAAGAGGCCGACGCCGCAGTACAGGTCGAGGGCCATGTCGCCCTTGCGCGGCAGCAGGCCCTGCATGACCGCCGTCACCAGGGTGTCGGCCGACTTCGGGTGGACCTGCCAGAAGCCGCCGTTGCCGACCCGGTGGGTCCGGCCGTCCGCGCGTTCGCGGACGAAGGGACGGCCGTGGACGCGGTGGACGCCGCCGGTGCGTTCGTCCACCCGCAGGACGGACACGGGTCGGTCCAGTTCGACCAGCGGCAGGCGCGCGCCCGGCTTCGGCGTCAGGACCACCTGGCGGTCCTGCGAACCCGTCGCCGCGATCGCCTCGACGGAGTCCATGCCGGTCCAGTCGCGCTTCTCGATGCCCAGCTCGCTGACCTCCTCGGCGGCGATCATGCAGTGGTCGATCGGCTCGACCTCGTGGGAGCGGTGCCTGCGCAGGCCCGCCCGGCCGTCGGCGGTGACGGCGTACTGGACGCGGGTGCGCCACGCGGGGACCTGACCCGCGGGCAGCTTGTCGCCCTCGGCGGGCAGCACCGTGCCGTCCCAGCCGGCCTCCTCCGGCGTGAGCCCGGCGAGCCGCTGGAGCTGTTCGGCGATCACGTCGGCCTTCAGGCGCCGCTGCGCGCCCGGCTTGGCGTGCTGCCAGTCGCAGCCGCCGCAGCGGCCGGGGCCGGCGAACGGGCAGGGCACGTCGATCCGGTCCTTGGAGGCGTCCAGGACGTCCACCGCGTCCGCGCGCAGGAACCGGGCGCCCTCCTCGCCGTCCGTCACCCGCGCCACGACCCGCTCACCGGGCAGCGCGTGCCGTACGAACAGCACCTGGCCCTCGGACGTACGGGCGATGCAGTGGCCGCCGTGGGCGACGGGGCCGACCTCGACCTCGTACTCCTCCCCCACCAGCGACTTCCTCGGTTCTGCCTGCATGGCGGGGTGACTCCAAAACGCGTGAGGGGCAAGGGCCGAACGGAAACGGCCGGACAACAGCCCACCAGTCTACGTGGCTGCCACCCGGCCGCTTCACACGAGCCGTCGTCTCAGGACTTGTGCTCGGAGGACTCCTTCGACCGCACCTGCGCCGGCCCTCGCCGTACCGACCCCGGCGCGTTCCACTCCTGCTGCCTGCGGGCCCGCTTCTTGGCCGCCTCGGAGGACTGGAGCTGGTACGGCACCGAGGTCACCATGATCCCCGGTGTGAACAGCAGCCGGCCCTTCAGCCGCAGTGCGCTCTGGTTGTGCAGCAGGTGCTCGTACCAGTGACCGACGACGTACTCGGGGATGATCACGGACACCGCGTCCCGCGGCGACTCCTTGCGCAGTCCCTTGACGTACTCGATGATCGGCCGGGTGATCTCGCGGTAGGGCGAGTCCAGGACCTTCAGTGGTACGTCGATGCCGCGCCGCTCCCACTCGGCCCGCAGCGCCTTGGTCTCCTCCGGGTCGACGTTGACGCTCAGCGCCTCCAGGCTGTCCGAGCGCATCAGCTTGGCGTAGGCCAGGGCGCGCAGTGTCGGGCGGTGGATCTTGGAGATCAGGACGACGGAGTGGATGCGGGAGGGCCGCACGCTGTCGTCGCTCGGGCCGTCGGGGGCGGCGATCTCCTCGGCGACGCGGTCGTAGTGCTTCCGGATGGCCGTCATCACCGCGTAGAAGATCACCATGCCGAGCAGGGCGACCCACGCGCCGTGCGTGAACTTGGTGACGAGGACGACGACCAGCACCAGGCCGGTGAAGAAGGCGCCGAAGGCGTTGATCGCGCGCGAGCGGATCATGTGGCGGCGCTTGGCCTGGTCCTGCTCGGTGGCCAGGTGGCGGTTCCAGTGCCGGACCATGCCGGTCTGGCTGAGCGTGAAGGACACGAACACGCCGACGATGTACAGCTGGATCAGGCGCGTGGAGTCGGCGCCGTAGATCCCGACGAGCAGTCCGGCGGCGCCCGCGAGGAGCACGATGCCGTTGGAGAAGGCCAGGCGGTCGCCGCGGGTGTGCAACTGGCGGGG
>KL569163.1:73784-75271 GCA_000715635.1 Streptomyces violaceus
TGTGCAACTGGCGGGGCAGGTAGCGGTCCTGGGCGAGGATCGAGCCGAGCAGCGGGAAGCCGTTGTAGGCGGTGTTCGCGGCGAGGAACAGCACCAGCGCGGTGGCCGCGGCCAGGATGATGAAGAGGAAGCTGCCCTTGCCGAAGACGGCCTCGGCGACCTGGGAGATCACCGGGTTCTGGACGTAGTCCGCGCCGAGCGGAACGCCGTTGTGGACGAGGTCGGTGGCCGGGTTCTCGGCCATGCGGACGTCGGTCGCCGCGGCAAGCGCGATGATGCCGCAGAACATGGTGACGGCCAGCAGGCCCATCGCCGCGAGGGTGGTCGCGGCGTTCTTGGACTTGGGCTTGCGGAAGGCCGGGACGCCGTTGGAGATCGCCTCGACGCCGGTGAGGGCGGCACAGCCGGAGGAGAAGGCGCGCAGCAGCAGGAAGACCAGGGCGAAGCCCGCGAGGCCCTGGTGCTCGGGCTTGATGACGTAGTCCGCCGTCGGGGCCCGCATGGTGTCGTCCAGGACCAGTGCCCGGAAGGCGCCCCAGGCGATCATGGTGAAGACGCCCGCGACGAAGATGTACGTCGGAATCGCGAACAGCGAGCCCGACTCCTTCACCCCGCGCAGGTTCATCAGCGTCAGCAGCACGATCACGCCGATCGCGCAGAGCACCTTGTGCTCGACCACGAACGGGATCGCCGAGCCCAGGTTCTCGATCCCGGAGGAGATCGACACCGCGACGGTGAGGACGTAGTCGACGAGCAGCGCGCTGGCGACCGTGAGGCCCGCCTTGGGGCCGAGGTTGGTGTTCGCCACCTCGTAGTCGCCGCCGCCGCTGGGGTAGGCGTGCACGTTCTGCCGGTACGAGGCCACCACGGTGAACATCAGTACGACGACCGCGACGGCGATCCACGGACTGAAGTGGTACGCCGTCACGCCCGCGATGGACAGGACCAGCAGCACCTCCCCGGGCGCATACGCCACAGAGGACAGCGGGTCGGAGGCGAAGACGGGTAGAGCGATGCGCTTCGGCAGGAGAGTCTCCCCCAGCCGGTCACTGCGCAGTGCGCGCCCGATCAGGATCCGCTTGGGCACGTCGGTCAGTTTGGACACAACAGAGGATCGTAAGCGTTCGATTGCGGGCTCGCCCACCCGCCACCCCTCATCGGCCTCCCATCTGCTCTCCGAGTGAATTCAGAGGCCGCTGCGGCTGCGGATTCCGCAGGTCACCTGGTTCCCGTGCCTATATGACTAAGCCCCGTCCGTCTTCCGGCCGTTGTCGACCCTGGAGGCCCCATGCACACGCCCGCAGAACTGATCGGCGCCGCGGCCACCGTCATCGCCCTCGGAATCCTGACTCTCGCGAGCGTGCGCAGCATCAACCGCCGCTGACCAGGCCGGTGACCCGGGCACACAGTTCCGCCCGCCCGATGCTGTCGGCCCGGGTCGACGGCACCGTGCAGGCGTAAGCCCCCGCCACCGTGCCGTACAGGGG
>KL569163.1:75399-75805 GCA_000715635.1 Streptomyces violaceus
GTACAGGGCGCAGCGGCGGGGCGGCTCGGCGTTCAGCCAGGCGTAGAGGAACGCGGCGGCGAAGGCGTCGCCAGCGCCGTTGGAGTCGACGACCTGCGCCGGGGGCGCGGCGGCGGGTACGTGGGTCAGCCGGCCGTCGGCCAGCAGGTACGCCCCGTCGGCCCCGGCGGTGGCGACGACCACCCGGGCCCGGCCCCGTTCGGTGATCCGCCGCATGGTGCGCTCCGGGTCGGCCAGGGCTGCGCTGGACAGGAAGACCAGGTCGGCCTGGTGGGCGAAGGTCTCGTGGTAGGGGTTGGAACCGTCCCAGTCGTGCAGGTCGGTCGAGACCGTCACGCCGGCCTCGCGCAGGGCGGGCAGCGCGTGACCGCACGGCTGGGTGATGACGACGTGGGCGTGCCGGCTG
>KL569163.1:76001-77039 GCA_000715635.1 Streptomyces violaceus
GTTCCCGCACCGTGGCCTCGGGCAGCCGGTCCGTCTCCGCCGCGCGCGTGGCGTCGTAGAGGGAGAGCCGCCTGCCGTCCGGGCCGACGAGGTTGACCGCGCGCTTGGTGCCGAGCGGCTGGGGGACGGCGGTGAGCGCGATCCCGCGGTCGCGGTGCAGGGCGCGGACCAGGTCGCCCTCGGGATCGTCGCCCAGCATGTCGAGGTGGTGGGTGCGCAGGCCCAGCGCGCTCGTCCCCAGGGCGACGAAGTCTCCGCTCTGGCCCGCGCGCGTCACGATCCCGGGCTGGATCATGTGGCTGTCGGCGAGCGGCAGCGGCAGCTCGGGCACGTGCACGATCGTGTCCACGCCCGCGCCGCCCAGGACCAGGACGTCGATCTCGGTGCTCATGGTGTCTTCCTCCCCCGCCGAGGGCCGGGTCGAAGCCGGCTCCGGCCCGGGCAGGGCCGTCGGCAACCCCCTCGACTTTGCCGATACGTTGGAGTCGGGCAGTCGAACGCGGCACCGCCCCCGCAGGGCATCATGGCCTGATTCCACCGGCATGATGTTGCCCGGCGGCCCGCACGCAGGCCGCGATGTGATGCCCGGCGAGCCGAAAGAGAGACATGATCACGACATTCATGAAGGTCAGAGGGCCTGCAGGAAGCGCGGTGTGACGCGATGCATATTGTCATCATGGGTTGCGGGCGGGTGGGCTCCGCCCTGGCCCAGAACCTGGAGCAACAGGGCCACACGGTCGCCGTGGTCGACCAGGACCCCACCGCCTTCCGCCGACTGGGGTCCTCCTTCGGCGGCCGCCGGGTCACCGGGGTCGGCTTCGACCAGGACACCCTGCGGGAGGCCGGCATCGAGGAGGCCGGCGCCTTCGCCGCCGTCTCCAGCGGTGACAACTCCAACATCATCGCCGCACGCGTGGCCCGCGAGATGTTCGGCATCGAGAACGTCGCCGCGCGCATCTACGACCCCCGCCGCGCCGAGGTCTACCAGCGCCTGGGCATCCCCACCGTCGCGACCGTCCGCTGGACGGCCGACCAGAT
>KL569163.1:77244-79898 GCA_000715635.1 Streptomyces violaceus
AGATGTGTATAAGAGACAGGCTGTGGCGCGCCCCCACGGGCGGCGTCCAGCTCGCCGAGGTGCACGCCTCCACCGCCTGGGTCGGCCACAAGATCAGCCGGATCCAGGAGGAGACCGGCGTGCGCGTGGCGTTCCTGACCCGGCTCGGCGAGGCGGTCCTGCCCACCTCGCAGACGGTGTTGCAGGAGGGCGACCTGGTGCACGTGATGATGCGCACCGACGAGGTCGACACGGTCGAGGCGGCGTTCGCCAAGGGTCCCGAAGAGGAGGGCGGTCACTGATGAGGGTCGCCATTGCCGGAGCCGGCGCGGTCGGCCGCTCGATCGCGGGCGAACTGCTGGAGAACGGCCACGAGGTCCTGCTCATCGACAAGGCGCCGACGGCCATCTCGGTCGAACGCGTCCCGCAGGCCGAATGGCTGCTCGCCGACGCCTGCGAGATCACCTCCCTGGACGAGGCTGCGCTCCAGCGCTGCAACGTCGTCATCGCCGCGACCGGCGACGACAAGGTGAACCTGGTCGTCTCGCTGCTCGCCAAGACGGAGTACGGCGTGCCGCGGGTGGTCGCGCGGGTGAACAACCCGAAGAACGAGTGGCTCTTCAACGAGTCCTGGGGCGTGGACGTCGCCGTCTCCACCCCGCGTCTGATGTCCGCCCTGGTCGAGGAGGCGGTGAGCGTGGGCGACCTGGTCCGCCTGCTCCGCTTCAGCCACGGCGACGCCAACCTGGTCGAGCTGACCCTGCCGGAGGAGTCGGCCCTGGCCGGCACGCAGGTCGGTGACGTCGAGTGGCCCGAGGACACGTCCCTGGTCACGATCATCCGCGGCACCCGCGTCCTGACCCCCTCCCGGGAGGACTCCCTGGAGGCGGGCGACGAACTCCTCTTCGTGGCCGCGCAGGCGCGCGAGGAGCAGCTGGAGGACCTGCTGTCGGTGCGGCGGGACAGCGCGAAGAGCTGAGGCTGTGCCCTTCGGGGCAAGCAGGAGGGGGCGCCCTGGGCTACCAGGACGCCCCCTCTCTCTCAGCTCTCGAGGTCAGCTCTCGGAGTTCACTGCTCGGCGGACCGGGCGGCGGCCTCCCGCTCCCTCTCCTCGGCGGCCTTCTCCTCCGCCTCCATCTCCGCGAACACATCGATCGGCGCGGGCGCCTTCGCCAGGAACACCCACGTCAGCCACACGGCGAGCAGGAACGGCGGGATCTTCAGGGCGATCAGCACCCAGCCCAGCTGTGTGGTGTCGGCCCACCAGTACAGCGGGAAGAGGATCGCGCACTTGGCGAGCAGGATCGCACCCCACGCGTAACTGGCCTTGGCGTACGCCTTCTTACGGCCGGGGTTCCGCGTGCGCCAGGAGAGGTTCTCCTTGAAGACCGGGCCGAGGATCAGCCCGATCAGCGGGACACCGCACAGCGTGGTGACGATGTACGCGAGTCCGAGGCCCAGCGTGTAGAGCATGCCGGGCAGGTAGAAGTCCTTGGCGTTGCCGGTCATCATCGCGAAGACGACACCGAAGGCGACGCCGAAGACACCGCTGAAGGCGTGCTTGACGGTGTCCTTCATCACCAGCCGGACCACGACCAGCACCAGCGACACGGCCAGTGCCGCGATCGCCGACAGATGCAGATCCTTGTTGATCGTGTAGATGGTGACGAAGAGCAGGCCGGGCAGCACCGTCTCGACCATGCCCCGGACGCCGCCGAACGCTTCGAACAGGGCGGCCTCGGTCACCGCCCGGGCGTCGTCCGCAGATGTCTCTTCGGTCGGCTTGTCGAGCGACGTCACCGGCTACTCCCGTCCGAGGGGTCTCAGTTCGTACTTGGGGTTGAACAGCACCCGGCGGCCCCGGCTCATCGAGATCCGGCCCGATGCGATCAGCTTGCGCCCCGGCTCTATTCCGACGATGGAGCGCCTGCCGAGCCACACCACGTCCAGTGCGGCGGAGCCGTCGAACAGCTCGGCCTCCAGGGCGGGGACTCCCGCGCGCGGTCGCAGGGTGACCGTGCGCAAGGTACCAGTAACCGTCACTATCTGCCGGTCCTGACAGTCTCCGATCCGGATACAGCCGGTCGTCTCGGTGTCCTCGCGCAGCTCCTCAGACTCCAGGTCCTCCTGCGACGAGGAGAGCCGGTCGAGCATGCGCCGGAACCGGCCCGCCGGCTTCTGCGAACGAGGAACAGCACTCATGACTAGAGCGTACCGGGGCCCGCCGACAGCTACGCAGCCCTGGGGCACGGGCCCTACTTCTCGAAGCGGTATCCCATCCCCGGCTCCGGGATACCGCATCCCCCGGGAGCCAACCCCCGGACCCCCGGCCGCGTGCCGCACCGCTCACTTCTCGAAGCGGTATCCCATCCCCGGCTCCGTGATGAAGTGCTTCGGATGCGAGGGGTCCGCCTCCAGCTTCCGCCGCAGCTGCGCCATGTACACGCGCAGATAGTTCGACTCCGTGCCGTACGACGGCCCCCACACCTCCTGGAGCAGCTGCTTCTGCCCGACCAGGCGGCCACGGTGGCGCACCAGGACCTCGAGCAGGTGCCACTCCGTCGGCGTCAGGCGTACGTCCTTCCCAGCACGGTTGACCTTCTTCGCGGCCAGGTCGACGGTGAACTCGTCGGTCTCCACGATCATGTCGTCCTCACCTCCTCCGGCCGGCTCGG
>KL569163.1:80132-81839 GCA_000715635.1 Streptomyces violaceus
CAGCAGCTCGTCCATGCCGAACGGCTTGGTGACGTAGTCGTCGGCACCCGCATCCAGCGCCTCGACCTTCTCGTCGGAGGAGTGCCGGGCGGACAGCACCAGGATCGGCACCCGCGTCCAGCCGCGCAGGCCCCTGATCACCTCGACGCCGTCCATGTCGGGCAGCCCGAGGTCGAGGACGACCACGTCGGGGTGGCGGGCGGCGGCGAGCTGGAGGGCGGTGGCGCCGTCGTGGGCGGCGTCGACCTCGTACTTGCGTGCCTTGAGGTTGATCACGAGAGCGCGCACGATCTGGGGCTCGTCGTCGACCACCAGGACGCGGGTCATGAGGCCTGCCTTTCGGGTTCTGCCGTGTCTAGCGGCTCCGGGCGTGTTCCCGCCGCGCGGAGGGTGAGGACCATGGTGAGCCCGCCACCGGGCGTGTCCTCGGCGTTCAGGGTGCCGCTCATGGCCTCGGCGAAGCCGCGCGCCACCGCGAGCCCCAGACCCACGCCGGCGCCGCGCGGGGCGTCGCCGTAGCGCTGGAAGGGTTCGAATATGCGGTCCTTGGCCTCGTCGGGGACGCCCGGCCCCCGGTCGACCACCCGCACTTCCACCCGGTCGGCGAGCGCGCTGGCGGCGACCAGCACGGGCGAGCCCGCCGGACTGTACTTGACGGCGTTCTCGACCAGGTTGGCCATCGCCCGCTCCAGCAGCCCCGGGTCCACGGCGACCATCGGCAGGGTCTCCGGCACGTCCAAGCCGGCGCTGCCCTCGGGCACCCCGCCCAGCGCCATCGGCACCACCTCGTCGAGGTCGATCTCCCGGATCAGCGGGGTGACCGTGCCGGTCTGGAGCCGGGACATGTCGAGCAGGTTGCCGACCAGGTGGTCGAGGCGGTCGGCGCCCTCCTCGATGCCCTCCAGCAGTTCCGCCCGGTCCTCCTCGGACCACTCGACGTCCTCGGAGCGCAGGGAGGACACGGACGCCTTGATCCCGGCGAGCGGGGTGCGCAGATCGTGGCTGACGGCGGCCAGCAGCGCCGTACGGATGCGGTTGCCCTCGGCGAGCGCGCGGGCCCGGTCGGCCTCCTCCTGGAGCCGGCGGCGGTCCAGTACGACGGCGGCCTGGGCGGCGAAGGCGGCCAGCACCCGGCGGTCCTCGGCGGGCAGGACGCGGCCGGTCAGCGCGAGCGCCATGTGGTCCCCGACGGGCATGTCCACGTCCGCCTGCTCGGGCCGCTCCACGGGGTGCCCCTGCCCGACGCGGCCCGCGCAGGTCCACGGCTCGACGTCGCTCGCCCTCTCCAGCAGGGCCGCCGACTCCATGCCGAAGGTCTCCCGGACCCGTTCGAGCAGGTTCTCCAGGCCGGTCTCGCCGCGCAGCACGTTGCCCGCGAGGAAGGACAGGATCTCGGACTCGGCCCGCAGCCTTGCCGCCTGGTGGGTGCGGCGGGCCGCGAGGTCGACCACGGAGGCCACCGCCACACCGACGGCTACGAAGATCACGATGGCGACGATGTTCTTCGGGTCGGCGATGGCCCACCGGTGCAGTGGCGGTGTGTAGAAGTAGTTCAGCAGCAGGGACCCCACCGCCGCCGAGGCCAGTGCGGGGAGCAGCCCGCCGAGCAGGGCCGCGGCCACCGTCAGCGCCAGGAACAGCAGCATGTCGTTGGCGAGGCCGAGGTCGACGGTGTTGAGCAGCACCGCCAGGACCGGCGGGGCGGGG
>KL569163.1:82046-82567 GCA_000715635.1 Streptomyces violaceus
ATCCAGCCCCACACCCGCCGGGAGCGCCCGAGGCGCGCGTCCCGGGCCACCGGAAGGCCACGGCCCTTGGCGACCTCGTCGTGGGTGACGATGTGCACGTCGAGGTCGGGCCCGGACTCCCGGGCGACCGTGGCGCCGACGCCGGGCCCGAGGACGTACTGCCAGGTCTTGCGGCGCGAGGAGCCCAGCACGATCTGAGTGGCGTTCACACCCCGGGCGAAGGCGAGCAGGGCGGCCGGTATGTCGTCGCCCACGACGTGGTGGAAGGTGCCTCCCAGATCTTCGGCCAGGGTCCGCTGCATCGCCAGTTCCTTCGGCGAGGCCGAGGTCAGCCCGTCGCTGCGGGCTATGTAGACGGCCATGACCTCGCCGCCGGCGCCCTTCTCGGCCAGACGTGCCGCCCGGCGGATCAGCGTCCGTCCCTCCGGACCGCCGGTCAGGCCGACGACGATCCGCTCGCGCGAGCCCCAGATCCTCGACACCCGGTGCTCGCTGCGGTACTGGGTGAGGTAGGCGTCGAC
>KL569163.1:82749-84583 GCA_000715635.1 Streptomyces violaceus
GTCAGATTGCCGGGCCGGAAGTAGTTCGACAGGGCCGCGTCGACCTTGTCCGGCTGGTAGATGTTGCCGTGCGCCATCCGCCGCCGCAGCGCCTCGGGCGACATGTCGACAAGCTCGATCTGGTCGGCCCGCCGTACCACCTCGTCCGGCACGGTCTCCTGCTGCCGGACCCCGGTGATCGACTCGACGACGTCGCCGAGGGACTCCAGGTGCTGGATGTTGACGGTCGAGATCACGTCGATGCCCGCCGCCAGCAGCTCCTCCACGTCCTGCCAGCGCTTGGTGTTGCGGGAGCCGGGGACGTTCGTGTGGGCCAGTTCGTCCACCAGGGCGATCTGGGGGCGGCGGTCCAGGACGGCGTCGAGGTCCATCTCGGGGAAGACGCCGCCGCGGTACTCCAGCGTCCTGCGCGGCACCTGCTCAAGGCCGTGCAGCATCACCTCGGTGCGGGGCCGGTCGTAGTGCGCGACGAAGGCCACCACGCAGTCGGTGCCCCGCTCGACACGGCGGTGCGCCTCGGACAGCATCGCGTACGTCTTGCCGACGCCCGGTGCCGCACCGAGGTAGATCCGAAGCTTGCCGCGTGCCATGGCCTCATTGTCTTCCGGTCTGCTGACTGCGCAGCGTCGACCCTACGACCAGCAATTGCGGCATATGGGTGCCGGGCGCGACTCCGGGTCCGTCTTTGACGGAACTCTGACGCGCCCGGCCGGTCAAGGGTTCACGCGGGGTTGTCGCCGTGGCTGAGGGTCTCCCAGGCGACGAAGAGGTTGTTGGTGCCGGCCGGGCGGCCCCGCATGGTCAGTGTCTCGGTGTTGGTCATGGCGTGTCCGAGGCGGTTGGCCAGGGCGTTGTGGCCCACCTCGGGGACCGGCCCGAGCCCGAGCTTGAGCGAGCCGCCGCACAGCCAGCCCGGGGCGGCGGCGCCGAGCTGGTACTTGGCGTGGAAGCCTAGCCCGTGCCGCAGCCGCGCGCCCACGTCGGTGCCGTAGAGGTCCTGGCCCTGGATCCGGCTGGTCTCGGCGATGTGCGAGATGGCGGAGAGTCCGTAGCCGGTGTGGGTGAAGTCCCGGCAGGTCTCCTGGCTGAGTCCGTCGACGAAGGTCGACTGCCCCTGCCAGTACCGGACGATCTTCTCCCGGGTGTTCAGGTTCTGGCTCGGCACGGTCTTGGGCAGCTCACCGTCGGAGGCCAGGTAGACGTAGGCGGCCGTACGCGTGCGGAAGGTGGCCATGGCCTTGTCGTACGACGCCTTGTCCTCCAGGAAGACGGAGATGCCGACGGCCGCCTCCATCATCGACAGCTCCCAGTTCCCGTTGGAGTGGGAGCCGTTGATCACCTCGGGGAGGTAGACGTCGCGGAGCATGGTGGCGAAGCGGCCGGACTTCGCCCAGGTCCCGGTGTACGTGTACTTGATGATCTCGGCGGCCTTGGGCCAGGAGGAGCCGGCCCAGCCGGTCTGCAGGGGCGCGTTGCTGTTGGTGTGGTCCCTGATCACGGCCGACCAGGCGTCCATCAGCTCGATGGCCTTGCGCGCGTGCCGTTCGTCGCGGGTGACATACCAGGCGAGGGCCTGGGTGTAGGCGGCGATCGCGTCCTCGCGTTCGTCGGTGCAGCCGTGATCGGGATTGGAGTAGGAACCGCACTCGACGACAGCCCGGGGTTCGGGCGTGCGGTTCAGGTCGGCGTACTTGCTGGCCATCATCCGGTCGAACGCGCCCTTCCAGGGCTGGGCGCCGGAGTTGACCTTGGAGCGGGTGAAGTCCAGCTGCCCCTTGGAGACGGTGACTCCAGGGTGGACGAAGCTGCCGGGAGCGGCGTCGGCGGGCCGGCG
>KL569163.1:84797-85670 GCA_000715635.1 Streptomyces violaceus
GAGCGGCGTCGGCGGGCCCGGCGAGGACACCGGCGACCAGGGCCGCCGCGGCCGCTAACAGTGCGGTTCTGCGCATGCGTGGGGGCCTTCCGTTCTCGTATATGAACGTGAAGCGCCTTTATGAACAGACGCGTGGAACGGAGACGGTAGGTACAGACCAATGACTCGTCAAGGCGTCACGCATGAGAAAGGACCGCACCCCCTGAGGGTGCGGCCCTGCTGTCTCTACGAGCCTCAGCGGACCTCGGTGATCTCCGGTCCGCGCTGGAGCTGGCCCATACCGCCGGCGAAGCGGGAGCCCTCCTCCTGCTGGACGCCCTCGGGGACCATCTGGGCGTCGTTCGGCAGCTTCAGGACGATCGGGTCGCGAGGCGCCATCGGGCCCTCGCCGCGGACCACGACCGTGTCCCGGAAGATCTGCTCGAGCAGCCCGGCCGCCTGCGGCTGCACCGCGCCCTGACCCGAGATGACCCCGCGCAGGAACCACCGGGGGCCGTCCACGCCGATGAACCGCACGACCTGGAAGCCGCCGGTGCCGTCCGGCAGCTGCACCGGCACCTGGGCCCGCAACTCCCAGCCCAGCGGCCCCTCGACCTCGTCGACGATGCCGCCCTGCTGGGTGATGCCCGAGCCGATCTCCTCACGCACCTCGCCCCAGATGCCCTCACGCTTGGGCGCGGCGAAGCCCTGCAGCTGGACGGCGCTGTCCCGCAGCACGACCGTCGCCGCCACGATCGCGTCGCCCGCGACCTCGACCCTGAGCTCCATGCCCTCGACGCCCGGCACGAACAGACCGCCCAGGTCGACCCGGCCCTCGGCCGGATCGTGCACCTCGGAGCTGTCCCAGGGCCCGTCGGGCCGCGGCGCCGGCTC
>KL569163.1:85908-87454 GCA_000715635.1 Streptomyces violaceus
GGCCCTCGGCCGCCTCACTGTCGACACCGTCGACGACCTGCTCGGCCTCGCCGGCCGCGTCCTCGGCGGCATCCCTATTCTTGCGACGTCCGAACACGTCACTGTCCTTCCCGGTCGGATACGACCGAAGCGTATCGATTCCCACCCGTCCGACCGCCCAGGGCGGCCTGACCGCTTGTGCCGCTCGTCCCGTCCACCGCCGCATGGCCTCCGGTGGACCCGAAGCCCCCCTCGGCCCGCGTCGAGTCGGGAAGTTTTGCCACCTCTTGGAAGCGAACCTTCTCGACCTGCTGGACTACCAGTTGGGCAATCCGGTCGAAGCGCTCGAACCGCACGGCCTCGCGCGGGTCGAGATTCACCACGATCACCTTGATCTCCCCACGGTACCCGGCATCAACCGTCCCCGGGGCATTCACCAGGGCGACGCCGCAGCGGGCGGCCAGACCGGATCGCGGGTGCACGAAGGCCGCGTACCCCTCCGGCAGCGCCACAGACACTCCCGTGGGCAGCACGGCCCGCTCGCCCGGCTCCAGTTGACACGCCTCGGTGGTGCGCAGATCGGCTCCCGCGTCACCGGGCTGCGCATACGACGGAAGGGGTACCTCCGGATCGACACGCCGGATCAGCACGTCCACGGGCTGACGGCTCGCGGGGCTCGTGGGAGTCATGGGGCTTTCCGTACTCGCGGGGTTGGTGGGGCTCATGGGGCCGACTGGGCTCACGTGGCTTTCCAGGCTCACGGGTTCACCTCGAAGGCACGGGCGCGCCGGACCTGATCCGGGTCGTTCATGGCCGCCTGGATCTCCTCCTGGCGGCCGTGGTCGACGAAGTGGTCGACCTTCACCTCGACGAAGAGCGCGTCGGCGCGCACGGCGACGGGCCCGTCGGGGCCTCCCACGCGTCCGGTCGCGGTCGAGTAGATCTTCCGCCCGGCCACCGCCGTCACCTCCGCCTGAAGGTGCAGCGTGGTGCCGACGGGCACGGGTCCCACGAAGTCGGTCTCCAGCCGCCCGGTCACGGCGATCGTGCGCAGCAGCCAGTTCAGCGAGCCGAGGGCCTCGTCCAGGGCGGAGGCGAGCACCCCGCCGTGCGCGAGGCCCGGGGCGCCCTGGTGGGCGGGCTGCACGGTGAACTCGGCGGTGAGTGACACGCCCTCGCCGGCCCGCGCCTCCAGGTGCAGCCCGTGCGGCTGGTCACCGCCGCAGCCGAAACACTGGCCGTAGTGGGCTCCGAGGAGCTCGCCGGGCGCCGGAGCGTCCGGGTGCCGCACCGGTCGCACGGCGTCGGCCGGAGGCTGAAGAGCTGCGGAAGTACGACTCACAGCCGGAGACCTTACCCGCGCGTCGGCCCGTTCCGGACACCGTGTCAAGCTTGGCTCCATGCAGCTCTCCGCCGCCCCGTACGAAGAACGCCTCACCGCCCCCCGGACCTGGTGGCTGATCTCGTTCCTCGTCGGCGTCTCGATGGCCCTGATCCTGCTTCCGTTCGGCACGCTGCCCATGCTCGGCGGCCTGGCCGGGGGCACCGCGGTCGCGGCTGGCGCCGC
>KL569163.1:87643-90216 GCA_000715635.1 Streptomyces violaceus
CCAGTTCGTACGGCTCGGTCCGCATCCGTGTGGTGGGCGATGCGCTGATCGCGGGCGAGGCGAAGATCCCGCTGGCGGCGCTGGGCGAGGCGGAGATCCTGGACGCGGAGGAAACCCGTGCCTGGCGCACCCACAAGGCCGACCCGCGCGCCTTCATGCTGCTGCGCGCCTACATCCCCACGGCCCTGCGCGTGAAGGTCACGGACCCGGAGGATCCGACTCCGTACCTGTACCTGTCCACGCGCGAGCCGGAGCGTCTGGCGGAGGCGCTGAGGACCACGAAGTCGGCTTAGCACATCCGAGCGGGATTTCACCCGACGGGCGGCCGGGCTTCAGCGCCCGTCGTGCTTTTCGTCGCCGTTGGATTCGTCGCCCTCGACGTCGTGTTTCGCGTCCGCACGGCGGCCCAGAGGGTCGTTCGTGATCTCGCCCATCTCCAGGGCGTCCGCCGGACGTTCCAGGGCGGGAAGCGCCTCGAGGGCCTCCCAGGGCACCTGGGTTCTGCGCAGGTCCTCACGGATCCGGGCGGCGAGCTTTCTCGTCTCGCTGCGGTTCATGGCCGCCCCCACGGCCGCGCCCACCAGGAACGGGATCAGGTTCGGCATGCTGCGGACCATCCGCTTCATGATCCGCTGCCGCAGCTCCCGCTTCATGCGGCTGTTCAGCGCCACGCTCAGCGTCGACGGCTTCGTCGCGTCGATCCCGCGCTCCCCCGACCACGAGTCGAGATACGCGGTGCTGCGCTGCTTGAGGTTGCCGGGCGGCCGTACGCCGTAGACCTCGTGGAGTTCGGCGATCAGCTTCAGCTCGATCACGGCGACGCCGGTGACCTCGGCGGCCAGTTCCGTCGGCAACGCGGGCGGCACGGGAAGCATCGCGGCCGCGCCGATGCCCGCTCCGACCGTCGCCGTCGCGCTCGCCGCGCCCGCCACGAGTTTGTCCGCGAGCTCTTCGGGCCCGAGCCCCGGGAACTGCCTGCGGAGCGTCGCCAGGTCCCGTACGGGGACCCGTGGTGCCAGTTCGATGATCCGGTCGGCGAGGTAGGCAAGCCCCGCCCGGGCCCGGGCACCGCCCTTGCGGGCGCTCTCCCTGGCCCTCTCCCGGATCGTCCCCGCCCGCCGTCGGGCGACGGGTGCGGGGACATCCACGGACGCCGGGAGGTCAGCCCGGTCCGCGGCCGGTTCGAGCGAGGCCGCTCCCGTATCGGTTGGGCCTCGCTCGTCGTCACGCACGCCGTACTGCGGGCCGTCCATCGGCCCTTCGTCCGCTTTCCGCTTGGAGAAGCGGCGCTTCCAGGGAGGGGTCGAGCCAGTCACGGCCGACCCGTCCTCAGTCGCAGTCGCGGCAGATCGGCTGACCGTTCTTCTCCCGGGCCAGCTGGCTGCGGTGGTGCACCAGGAAGCAGCTCATGCAGGTGAACTCGTCCTGCTGCTTCGGGAGCACCCGGACGGCCAGCTCCTCGTTCGAGAGATCGGCTCCGGGCAGCTCGAGGCCTTCGGCGGCCTCGAACTCGTCGACGTCCACTGCGGAGGCCGACTTGTCGTTCCGCCGAGCCTTCAGTTCTTCGAGGCTGTCCGAGTCAACGTCGTCATCGGTCTTGCGTGGAGTGTCGTAATCGGTTGCCATGGTCGCTCTCCCCCTCTGGGTGTCTGCGGTGTCTCCAGCGCACGTAACGCGTGAGAGGCCGGACTTGTGCCCGACCTGAGGCGGAGATTTTGCCTCACATCAAGGTCTGTTACTCAATCGACACCCAACCGGACTCCTCACGAGTGATCGGCTTGGATGGCGATGGGGACCGTACACGGTCCGAATGCCGCACCTCAAAGGCGTCTCACCCTGTACTTCCCGTGATCAAGACCCCCGAAAACCGGGATTTTCCCGGCTTTACGACAGGACACATGATCACGGAGAGTAGATGACCGGAAAGGCACCCCTGTGATCGATCCCACACGGGGTACACGAGGTGAGGCCTCGGAAATTCCGCGTAAAGCGAACATCCCCGTGCACCGCCGAGTTGATCGGCGACATGATCTCAGATGGGCAGCGTGACCCGCATCACGAGCCCACCTCCCTCGCGTGGCTGGGCGTAGATGTGCCCGCCGTGCGCCCGGGCCACGGACCGGACGATGGACAGACCGAGTCCGACGCCCTTGTCGCTGCCCGTGCGCTCCGTGCGCAGCCGCCGGAACGGCTCGAAGAGATTGTCGATCTCGTACGCCGGCACGACCGGGCCCGTGTTCGAGACGACCAGGAGCGCCTGGCCGTGCTGGACCTCGGTGGTGACCTCGACCCAGCCGTCCTCGGCCACGTTGTAGCGCACGGCGTTCTGCACCAGGTTGAGCGCGATCCGCTCCAGCAGCACGCCGTTGCCCTGGACGACCGCGGGCTTCTGTTCGCCACGGATCCGCACGCCCTTGTCCTCGGCCTCGCCGTGCACCTGGTCGATGGCCTGTGAGGCGACCTCGGCGAGGTCCACGGGCCCCCGCTCCACGATCTGGTTGTCGCTGCGGGCGAGCAGCAGCAGGCCCTCGACGAGCTGCTCGCTGCGCTCGTTGGTGGCCAGCAGCGTCTTG
>KL569163.1:90482-90625 GCA_000715635.1 Streptomyces violaceus
GGTGGCCAGCAGCGTCTTGCCGAGCTGCTGGAGCTCCATCGGTGCGCCCGGGTCGGACAGATGCACCTCCAGGAGCGTGCGGTTGATCGCCAGCGGTGTCCTCAGTTCGTGCGAGGCGTTGCCGACGAAGCGCTGCTGGGCGG
>KL569163.1:90852-95991 GCA_000715635.1 Streptomyces violaceus
CAGCCGCTCCAGCATGTCGTCGAAGGTGTCCGCCAGCTCCTTCAGCTCGTCGTCGGGGCCGTCCAGCTCGATCCGGCGGGACAGGTCGGAGCCCGCCACCGCGCGGGCGGTGCGGGTGATCCGGCCCAGCGGCGACAGGACCCGGCCGGCCATGGCGTAGCCGAAGGCGAAGGCGATGACCGCCAGGCCCAGCAGGGCCAGGAGCGAGCGGCTGAGCAGGTTGTCCAGGGCGGCCTTGCGCTGGTCGTTGACGCACTGGTTCATGGCGTGGTTGAACTCGGCGGGCGAGGCCTGGCTGGGCAGGTTGCAGATGTCGCTGGTGACCTTGCCCTCGACGATCTTGAACGGCAGCTCGCTGCCCACGTTCAGCGCCTCCGCGGCCAGCAGGTAGATGATCGACAGCAGCAGGATGCCGGCGATCAGGAACATGCCGCCGTAGAGCAGCGTGAGCCGTATGCGGATGGTGGGGCGCAGCCACGGGAAGGGCGGCGCGGGCCTTCTGGGGTCCCAGGTGGGCTTCGGGGGCGCCTGCGGGGGCGCGGGAGTCGCTGCCACGGGGTATCAGATCCGGTAGCCGGAGCCGGGGACGGTGACGATGACGGGCGGCTCGCCGAGCTTGCGGCGCAGGGTCATCACCGTCACGCGCACCACGTTCGTGAACGGGTCGGTGTTCTCGTCCCAGGCCTTCTCCAGCAGCTGCTCCGCCGAGACGACGGCGCCCTCGCTGCGCATCAGCACCTCCAGGACGGCGAACTCCTTGGGCGCGAGCTGGACCTCCTTGCCGTCGCGGAAGACCTCGCGGCGGTTGGGGTCGAGCTTGATGCCGGAGCGCTCCAGGACAGGCGGCAGGGGCACGCTGGTGCGCCGGCCGAGGGCCCGCACGCGCGCGATGAGCTCGCTGAACGCGAAGGGCTTGGGCAGATAGTCGTCGGCGCCGATCTCCAGGCCCTCCACACGGTCGCTGACGTCGCCGGAGGCCGTGAGCATCAGCACGCGCGTGGGCATGCCCAGCTCGACGATCTTGCGGCAGACGTCGTCGCCGTGCACGAGCGGGAGGTCGCGGTCGAGGACGACCACGTCGTAGTCGTTGACGCCGATACGCTCCAAGGCGGCCGCACCGTCGTACACGACGTCGACGGCCATGGCCTCCCGGCGCAGCCCGGTGGCCACCGCATCGGCGAGCAGTTGCTCGTCCTCGACGACGAGTACGCGCACGTTCCTGGTCCTTCCTCATGTCCACCCGCACGGCGCTTCACGGGCGCATGCGGGCAGGGGCCTTCGACGGTCTGTTGGTGTGTTGCCCTCCATCCTGCCCTTTTCGGCCATAAGTCGGAGGTAAGGCGGGTGAGGAAGAGGTCGGGCGCGGGTGTGGGTGTGGGGAATAGGAGATTTTCTCCTCCGGTTAGGTTTCCCCGGAAGGGAGCTTGGGGAGGACGGCTTTACATCCCACGATCACACTCTGCTGGTACCGCACCACCATGCGGTGCGCATCAATCCGCTTTTCCGCAGGGCGGGCGTGGGTGTCCGGCACCGTCGCCGCCCAGCAGAGCGGCGCTGGGCATCCACCGGAGACGTGATCGTCCCTTCCGAACGGCACACCCCCGTGCCATCGACCCACGACCCAGGACGAGGGGGCGCAGCATGGACGCATTCACCGCAGGACTTCTGCAGCGCATAAGGGCGACCGAGTCCGATCTCGACCGGGCTCGCGACGAGGGCGACGACTTCCTCGTCGAGGTGGAGCAGGGCGAGCTCGACGACCTGCGCCGCCTCGCCGCCGAGCACGGTGTGGAGGTCGGCGCGACGAGCGTCTGATCAGGCCGTACGAAGCGGGCCCCGGCGAATCCAGCGCCGGGGCCCGCTTCGTCGTCGTGCGGGCCCGTTCACGCGGTGTTCAGCGTGCCGCCGGCCTTCGTACGCCGGGCCGGGGCGGCCTCAGTCGTGCCAGGCGCCGAAGTCCTCCAGGAGGCGCTGGAGGGGTTCGAACACACCGGGGGTCCCCGCGACTGCCAGATCACCGGACGGGCGCTCTCCGGGGCGTCCACCGGTCAGGACGCCCGCTTCCCGGGCGATCAGGTCACCCGCCGCCAGGTCCCAGGCGTGCAGACCTCGCTCGTAGTAGCCGTCCAGGCGTCCCGCTGCCAGGTCGCACAGGTCGACCGCGGCCGAACCGCCGCGCCGGATGTCGCGCAGGAGCGGGATCAGCCGCTGGGCGACCTCGGCCTGGTGGGCGCGGACCTCGGCGACGTAGTTGAAGCCCGTCGAGACCAGCGCCTGGTCCAGGGGCGGCGCGGGGCGGCAGGCCAGCCGGCGCTCGCCGTCCCAGGCGCCCGTGGCCCAGGCACCGCCGCCGAGCACGGCGTGGAACGTCTCGCCGCGCATCGGGGCCGTGACGACTCCGACGACGGTCTCGCCGTCCTGCTCGGCGGCGATGGAGACGGCCCAGGTGGGGAGCCCGTACAGGTAGTTGACCGTGCCGTCGAGCGGGTCGATCACCCAGCGGATGCCGCTCGTGCCGTCGCTGGAAGCGCCCTCCTCGCCGAGGAAGCCGTCGTCCGGGCGGCGCTCGGCGATCAGGCCGGTGATCAGCTTCTCGGCCGCGATGTCCATCTCCGTGACGACATCAATGGGGCTGGACTTGGTCGCGGCGACCACCAGGTCGGCCGGGCGCCCGTCCCGCAGCAACGCGCCCGCGCGGCGGGCGGCCTCCTGGGCGAGTTCGAGCAGGTCCGTGTGCAGGGGGTCGGTCACGGGGCTCCTCACGCGTAGGTGCTGTCGGCGCCCGCCGCGGCGGGCCGGGGGGCGCGGGCCGGGCAGCAGCCGACCGGGCAGAGGTCGTGGCTCGCCCCGAGGGCGCCGAGGGCACAAGGGGTGACCTCCTGCCCGCGCTCGGCGGCCGCGCGCTCCGCGACGAGTTCGCGGATCGCGGCGGCGAACCTCGGGTCGGCGCCGACGGTGGCCGAGCGGCGCATGGGCAGCCCCAGTTCCTCGGCCTTCGCCTTGGCCTCCGTGTCGAGGTCGTACAGGACCTCCATGTGGTCGGAGACGAACCCGATCGGCGCGATCACGACGGCCGGGACACCGGCCGCGTGCCGCTCCTCCAGGTGGTCGCAGATGTCGGGCTCCAGCCACGGGATGTGCGGGGCGCCGGAGCGGGACTGGTAGACGAGCTGCCAGGGGTGGTCGACGCCGGTGCGCTCGCGGACGGCGTCCGCGATCAGCTTCGCCACGTCCAGGTGCTGCCTGACGTAGGCGCCGCCGTCGCCGTGGTCCTCGACAGGCCCGGAGGTGTCGGCGGAGGCCGTCGGGATCGAGTGGGTCGAGAAGGCGAGGTGCGCGCCGTCCCGGACGTCCTCGTCCAGCTCGGCGAGGGACCGGAGCACACCGTCGATCATGGGCTCGAGGAAGCCCGGGTGGTTGAAGTAGTGCCGCAGCTTGTCGACCTCGGGCAGCTCCAGGCCCTCGCTCTGCAGGGCCGCGAGCGCGTCGGCGAGGTTCTCGCGGTACTGGCGGCAGCCCGAGTACGAGGCGTAGGCGCTGGTGGCCAGGACCAGGATGCGGCGGCGGCCGTCGCGGACCATCTCGCGCAGCGTGTCCGTCAAGTAAGGCGCCCAGTTGCGGTTGCCCCAGTAGACCGGCAGGTCGAGGCCGTGGTCGGCGAAGTCCTTGCGCAGGGCGTCCAGCAGGGCGCGGTTCTGGTCGTTGATGGGGCTGACCCCGCCGAACAGGAAGTAGTGCTGCCCGACTTCCTTGAGGCGTTCCTTGGGGATGCCGCGCCCGCGCGTCACGTTCTCCAGGAACGGGACCACGTCGTCCGGGCCTTCCGGGCCGCCGAAGGAGAGCAGCAGCAGGGCGTCGTAGGGGGTGACATCGCGCGCGTCTGGCATGGGTCGATCCTGCCACCCTGCACTGACACCCGGGAAACGACGGGGTGACACCTGCGCGGCAGCCGGGTCGGGGCGGATCCGGGGCTGGGCCGAACGGGTACCGCGGGGCGTTCCGGGCCGTAAGCTGTGTCGACTGCGTTAGCAGCTTACTGAGCCCTACGGAGACTCCGTTGCCCAGCCCCTACCGCGCTCTGTTCGCAGCCCCCGGCTCCAAGGGTTTCTCCACCGCGGGCTTCCTCGGTCGCATCCCGGTGTCGATGATGGGCATCGGCGTGGTCACGATGATCTCCCAGCTCACCGGGCGGTACGGCCTGGCCGGCGCCCTGTCTGCGACCATCGCGCTGGCCGCGGCGGTGGCCGGACCACAGGTCTCGCGGCTGGTCGACCAGTACGGACAGCGGCGGGTGCTCCGCCCGGCGACCCTGATGTCGCTGACCGCTGCGGCCGTGCTGCTGTTAGCGACTCACTACGGATGGCCGGACTGGGTCCTGTTCGTGGCCTGCGCTGGCATCGGCTGCGTACCGAGCGTCGGCGCGATGATCCGGGCCCGCTGGGCAGCCCTGTACCGGGGCACGCCGCAGCTGCACACCGCGTACTCCTTCGAGTCCGTGGTGGACGAGGTCTGCTTCGTCTTCGGGCCGATCATCTCCATCGGCCTCTCGACGGCCTGGTTCCCGGAGGCCGGTCCGCTGCTCGCCGCCTGCTTCCTGGCGGCCGGCGTCTTCTGGCTGACCGCGCAGCGCGCCACCGAGCCCCAGCCGCACCCGCGCGAGCGGCACGGCGGCGGCGGTACGGCGATCCGCGCGCGGGGCCTTCAGGTCCTGATGGCCACCTTCGTGGCGACCGGGGCGATCTTCGGGGCGGTCGACGTGGTCACCGTGGCCTTCGCCGACGAGGAGGGGCACAAGGCCGCCGCGAGCATCGTCCTCGCGCTGTACGCGGCGGGTTCCTGTGTGGCGGGCATGATCTTCGGGCTCCTGCACTTCGCCGGGGCGCCGGAACGCCGGTGGTTGCTGGGCGTGTGCGCCATGGCCGTGAGTATGATCCCCCTCCTACTGGTCGGAAACTTGCCGTTTCTGGCCGTGGCGCTGTTCGTTGCGGGACTGTCCATCGCTCCGACGATGATCACGACGATGTCCCTCATCGAAGAGCACGTACCACGTGCGCAGCTCACCGAGGGCATGACCTGGGTGAGCACCGGGCTCGCGGTGGGGGTCGCACTCGGCTCCTCCGCTGTCTCTTATACACATCT
>KL569163.1:96174-102607 GCA_000715635.1 Streptomyces violaceus
GGGCGCGTGCCGGGTACGGGGTTCCGGCGGTGGCCGGAGCCGTCGCGGTCGCGGTGGGTTTCCTGGGATTCCGCCGGCTCAAGCGGCCGGCTCCGGGTCGGGGAGGCTCCGTTGAGCAGCACAGCGAACGGAAAGAACGGCACGTGGCGTAACTGGGGCGGCAACGTCTCCGCGCGTCCCGCGCGGCAGGTCACCCCGGCCTCCGTCGACGAGCTGGCCGCCGCCGCGCGGCAGGCCGCCGAGGACGGCCTCAGGGTGAAGGCCGTCGGCACCGGGCACTCCTTCACGTCCATAGCCGCGACGGACGGTGTATTGATCCGCCCTCAACTGTTGACCGGCATACGCGGCATTGATCGCGACGCCATGACGGTCACGGTGGAGGCCGGGACCCCGCTCAAGAGGCTCAACATGGCCCTCGCCCGTGAAGGCCTGTCGCTCACGAACATGGGCGACATCATGGAGCAGACCGTCTCCGGCGCCACCAGCACCGGCACGCACGGCACGGGCCGCGACTCCGGCTCGATCGCCGCCCAGATCCGGGGCCTGGAACTGGTCACCGCTGACGGCTCGGTGCTCGTGTGCTCCGAGAAGGAGAACCCGGAGGTCTTCGCCGCCGCCCGCCTCGGCCTCGGTGCGCTGGGCATCGTCACCGCGATCACGTTCGCCGTCGAGCCGGTCTTCCTGCTCACGGCGCGCGAGGAACCGATGCCTTTCGACAAGGTGCTCGCCGACTTCGAGGAACTCTGGGCCGAGAACGAGCACTTCGAGTTCTACTGGTTCCCGCACACCGGCAGCACCAACACCAAGCGCAACAACCGCAGCGCGGGCCCGGAGAAGCCCGTGCCACAGCTCAAGAGCTGGTTCGAGGACGAGTTCCTCTCCAACGGCGTCTTCCAGGTGGCCAACTGGGTCGGCCGCGCGGCGCCCGCCACGATCCCCGCGATCGCGCAGATCTCCAGCAAGGCCCTGTCCGCGCGGAGCTACACCGACATCCCTTACAAGGTCTTCACGTCGCCGCGCCGGGTGCGCTTCGTGGAGATGGAGTACGCCGTTCCGCGCGCGGCCGTCGGCGACGCGCTGCGCGAGCTGAAGGCCATGGTCGACCGCTCAGGCCTGAGGGTCAGCTTCCCCGTCGAGGTGCGCACCGCCCCCGCCGACGACATCACGCTGTCCACCGCCTCCGGCCGCGACACCGCGTACATCGCCGTCCACATGTTCCAGGGCACGCCCTACCAGCGGTACTTCACCGCGGCCGAGCGCATCTTCACCGCCCACGAGGGCCGTCCGCACTGGGGCAAGGTCCACACCAGGGACGCCGAGTACTTCTCCCGGGTGTATCCGCGCTTCGGCGAGTTCACGGCGCTGCGGGACCGTCTCGACCCTGATCGGCGGTTCCAGAACGACTACTTGCGGCGAGTTCTGGGGGCGTAGGCGACGCGCTGGGGGTCGCTCGAAGTCCCCCGAACCCCGGGCGGGTAGACGGTTCCCTCAATGAACTCGCCGGGCGCCAAAGGTGCTTGTTCCGCACGCCCGGCCGCCGGTCCGCCCCGAGACCGAAACTAAAAGTTCCGGTTCTGGTGATTACGTGAACTTCCCCACGTTCAAGATCACGAATTGCGGGCATGGGGCGACCGAGTCCTCCCTCTTGCCAGAAGTTGGGCGGCGCGCCAATCCACGCACGTGGCCCAAATGGAGTACTGTGGCGAGCCCTGGGTCCGGTCTCCCACCAGGGTGTACGGGGCCTTTAAGGACCGCCGGGAGGGGGCTAGTTGCACAGGGTGACAGAGTTCGTCACTTAGCGTTGCGAATAGGTAACCGTGCCATAACGGCGATCCAGGGCCCGTGCCCGACACGCCGGGCAACTCGGCAAGGTTGTGGCAGGCTGCACCCGGGCAGGCCACACTCGACTAGCGGAAGCAGCGACGCACGTGACGTCGGCAGGCACCACCCGGGAGGTCCCCATGCCCGAACTGCGTGTCGTGGCCGTCTCGAATGACGGCACACGGCTGGTGCTGAAGGCTGCGGACAGCACGGAGTACACGCTTCCGATCGACGAACGGCTCCGCGCCGCCGTGCGCGGCGACCGTCCCCGCCTCGGCCAGATCGAGATCGAGGTGGAGAGCCACCTCCGCCCCCGCGACATCCAGGCGCGTATACGAGCCGGCGCGACCGCGGAAGAGGTCGCGCAAATGGCAGGCATCCCCGTCGACCGGGTGCGCCGCTTCGAGGGTCCGGTGCTCGCCGAGCGTGCGTTCATGGCCGAGCGGGCCCGCAAGACCCCGGTCCGCCGCCCCGGCGAGAACTCAGGTCCACCGCTGGGCGAGGCCGTGCAGGAGCGGCTGATGGTGCGCGGCGTCGACAAGGACACCGTCCAGTGGGACTCGTGGCGTCGCGACGACGGCACGTGGGAGGTCCTGCTGGTCTACCGCGTCGCAAGCGAGCCGCACTCGGCGAGCTGGACCTACGACCCGCCCCGGCGGCTCGTCCAGGCCGTCGACGACGAGGCGCGCATGCTCATCGGCGAGTCCGACGACCTGGCCGCGCCCGAGCCCAGCTTCCCGTTCGTCCCGCGGATCGCCCGGCTGCCGCGCGACCGGCCGCTGGACCGGCCCGCCGACCGTGAGCGGCCCAGCCTGCCCGCCCAGGCATCCGAACCGCTCGAGGAGAGCACGGCCACGGGCGAACGGGACTCGCTGACCAGCCTGCTGGAGGCGGTGCCGAGCTTCCGTGGCGACCTGGTGGTGCCGGAGCGCCCGGCGCCGGAGCCCGAGGAGGAGGAGCCCCTCGTCGTCGAACCCGAGGAGGAGGAGCCCCCGGCCCCTGCCGCCTCGGCCGGTTCCGCCTACGCGGACGTCCTCATGCCGCGCTCCGTCGGCAGCCACCGCGACCGGCTCATCGGTTCCACCGACCGCCAGGCCGAGGCCGACGGCGTCCGTCCGGGTCGCAGAGCCGCCGTCCCGAGCTGGGACGAGATCGTGTTCGGGACGCGGCGCAAGAAGCAGGAGTAGCCGGGACACACGGCGCTGACGCCGACCGTACGGACATGAGGGCCGCGCCTTCCCGACGCGGCCCTCTGTGTACGCCGGGCTACTGGGGATCCGGCCCCACCGCGACCGGCCGGTCCGGGTCCGAGGACCACTCCGACCACGACCCCACGTACAGCTCCGCCGGAATGCCCGCGACCGCCAGCGCCAGGACCTCATGGGCCGCTGACACCCCCGATCCGCAGTACACGCCGACCCGCGAACCTTCGGACACTCCGAGCCCCTTGAAGCGCTCCCGCAGCTCCTGCGCGGGGAGGTAGCGTCCGTCCGCCCTCACGTTCTCGGTGGTGGGCGCCGACACCGCGCCCGGAATGTGCCCGGCTACCGGATCGATCGGCTCCACCTCGCCCCGGTACCGCTCCCCCGCCCGCGCGTCCAGGAGCACCCCGGACCGCGCCAACTCCGCGGCGGCGTCGGCGTCGAGCAGACCCGACGCCCCGGGCTCGGGCACGAAGTCGCCCTCCCCCGGTGTGGGCACGGACTTCTCCAGTGGCCCTTCCCAGGCCGGCAACCCGCCGTCAAGGACCCGCACGTCCGGGTGACCCGTCCAGCGCAGCATCCACCACGCCCGGGCGGCCGCCCAGCCCTGGCCGCCGTCGTAGACGACCACCGGCGTTCCGGACGACACACCCGCCCGGCGCATCGCGGCACCGAAGTGCGCGAGGTCGGGCAGTGGATGCCGGCCGCCCTCACCCGGCGCGGAGGCCAACTCCCGGTCCAGGTCGACGTAGACGGCCCCGGGCAGGTGTCCCGTCTCGTAGTCGGCCCGGCCGTCGTACGGCGGCTCACCGGCCGCCTTGGCCGCGGTGAGCTGCCAGCGGACATCGAGCAGGACCGGAGGGTTGGCACCCGTCAGATCGTTCGCGAGGTCGGATGCGGAGATGATGGCGTTCATGGCCCCATCCTCGCGCACGGGGGTGGCCGAGCCGTCCGTGTCCGGCTACTCTGCTCGGCCGGACCGGGTCGATCACGTGGCGTACGGGAACGAGCACATGCTGTACAGCTGAACGACACGTGCCGATAAGCGCGCCGCAAGGGACAGCGCCCCGCACATCGGGCATTCTCCCGGACACGGGTCGCCCCACAGGGCGGGCCCCACAAGGGCTGCGGAGAGCACGGCCACCGCGAGGCCGAGAAGAGAGTGACAATGACCGACGCACGGCAGTCCGCCGGCCCGAACGGCGAAACGCCCGCACGGCACGCGCCCGGCACGCCTTGCTGGGTGAGCCTGATGGTGCACGGGCTGGCCTCGACCGAGGAGTTCTACGGGGCGCTGTTCGGCTGGGAGTTCCGGCCCGGCCCTCAGCAACTCGGCCCGTACGTGCGTGCGCTGCTCGACGGGCGCGAGGTCGCGGGCCTCGGCCAGCTGCCGCCCGACCGTCAGCTGCCCATCGCGTGGACCCCCTACTTCGCCTCCCGGAACGCGGACTTGACGGCCGAGAAGGTGCGCAGCCGCGGCGGCACGATCGGCGTCGGGCCGCTCGACGCCTCCGACGCCGGCCGCCTCGCCATCGGCTCCGACCCATCGGGAGCGGTCTTCGGCATCTGGCAGGCCGCCGAGCACCTCGGTACTGCCGTCTCGGGCGTCCCCGGGACACCCGCCTGGAACGAGCTGTTGACCTTCGAGTCGGCGAGCGTCGCCAAGTTCTACCAGACGGTGTTCGGCTACGAGGAGGAGCCGGTGGTCTCCGCCGACTTCGACTACGTGACCCTGCTCCGCGGCGGCAGGCCCGTCGCCGGCATCCACGGCCTGGGGCAGGCCCTGCCCCGCGATCAAGGCCCGCATTGGGTGACGTACTTCGAAGTCGCCGATGTCGACGACGCGCTGGATCACCTTGTGCGTCTGGGCGGGCATGTCCTCAAGCCGGCCCACGACACCGCACACGGCCGGGTGGCGACGGTGGCGGATCCGGAGGGAGCGCGGTTCGCACTACTGCAACCCAAGCGCTGACGGGCTGCCGGGCGGTCAGGCGGTCAGGCGGTCAGGCGGTCAGGCGGACGACATCGGCAGTACGTCCGGTGACAGAGCCGCCGCGCGGGCCGTCGCCGCGGTCATCCGGCGGCGGTGGTGGCGGCGGCACAGGACCTCGTACCCGACCTCGTCGGCGGAGTGGGTGACGTCGCCCACGACCACCTGGGCACCCTCGACGACCATGGCGCCGCCTATGGTGCGGGCGTTGTGCGTGGCGCGGGCGCCGCACCAGCACAGGGCCTCGACCTGGAGCACCTCGACCCGGTCGGCCAGTTCGACCAGCCGCTGGGAGCCGGGGAACAGCTTGGAGCGGAAGTCCGTCGTGATGCCGAAGGCGTAGACGTCGAGGCCCAGGTCGTCGACCACGCGCGCGAGTTGGTCGATCTGCTCCGGCGCGAGGAACTGCGCCTCGTCGGCGATCACGTAGTCCGCTCGGCCGCCCTGCGAGAGGTGGTCGACGAGATAGGCGTAGAGGTCCTGCCCGTCCTCGACCTCCACCGCGTCCGTGACGAGGCCCAGGCGCGAGGACAACTTGCCCTCGCCGGCGCGGTCGTCGCGCGAGAAGATCATGCCCTGGAGGCCTCGCGCCGAGCGGTTGTGCTCGATCTGGAGAGCCAGCGTCGACTTCCCGCAGTCCATGGTTCCGGAGAAGAACACCAGCTCGGGCATGGGAAGGTGAGCACCTTTCGGTGAAGCGGGGATGGGGCGGGACGTCAGGAGCGTACTTCGAGCAGGGGGACCAGCTGCTCGGCAGGGGTCATCGAACCGTGGTTGCCGACCATCGCCGACTCGTTCGGCTCCCGCTCGGAGGCGATGATCAGGACATCGTCCCGGGCGGCGGCGACCACGTCGCCGATCCGGCCGTACACCCGCTCGTCGATCTTCGGGCCGAACCAGCCCGCCGCGATGGCCTCGTCGCGTGAGGCGACCCAGAACTGTTCGCCGAGCACCTCGCGCCAGCAGGTCAGGACATCGTTCGCGGCACCGGGTACCGCGTAGACGTGACGAGCGCGGCCCTCGCCGCCGAGCAGGGCGACTCCGGCGCTCAGCTCCCAGTCCTCGTCGAAGTCGATGCGGTGCTCCTCGTCGAAGGGCACGTCGATCATGCCGTGGTCGGCGGTGACGTAGAGGGCGCTGCGGGGCGGCAGTTGCTCGGCGAGACGCTGGACCAGGCGGTCGGCGTACATGAGCTGGCCGCGCCGGGTGTCGGAGTCGACGCCGAAGCGGTGGCCGGCGCCGTCGACCTCGGCGAAGTACGTATAGACCAGGGAGCGGTCGCCCGCGGCCAGTTGCTCGGCCGCCAGGTCCATGCGGTCCTCGCCGGTCAGCCGCCCGAGGAACGTTCCGCCGCTGAGCGCGACCTTGGTCAGCGGGGTGTTCTCGAAGGTCGGGGACGACACCTGCGCGGCGTGCACGC
>KL569163.1:102896-103260 GCA_000715635.1 Streptomyces violaceus
GGGCGGGGCGGGGCCCACGGCTGCCAGCGCAGCTGGTTCATCAGCTCGCCGGTGTCCGGGTTGCGCACGGTATAGCCGGGCAGGCCGTGCGCGCCGGGCGGCAGGCCGGTGCCGACGGAGGCGAGGGAGGTCGCGGTGGTCGCCGGGTAGCCGGCGGTGAGCGGGCGCCCGGTGCCGCCGCGCGAGGTGGCGAGCAGGGACGTCATGAACGGGGCGTCCTCGGGGTGCGCTCTCAGCTGCTCCCAGCCGAGGCCGTCGATCAGGAACACGCAGTTCCGGTCGGCGGGGGTCAGCTCGGAGATCGCGGCGCTCATCCCCGGCACGCCGAGGCCGGCGGCCAGGGTGGGCAGCAGGTCGGCGAGGG
>KL569163.1:103516-103787 GCA_000715635.1 Streptomyces violaceus
CCGTACTCGGGGACCGGTGCGGAGGCGACGGCGAGCGGTTCGGGGTGGTGGTCCCAGGCCGTGTCGGGCAGTGCCATCAGCGGGTGGTGTCCGCGGTCGCCTCGGAGAGGGCCTGCGCGAAGGCGAGAGCCTGGCGCACGGTCTCCGGTCCGTCCCCGGCCTCGCTGACGCGCAGGCTGAGGTCGTCCGCCGTCGAGTTGCCGGTGTAGCCGTGGTCCGCCTCGCAGTTGGGGTCGCCGCAGGCGGCCGGCTCCAGGTCGATGCGGGAGAC
>KL569163.1:104017-105518 GCA_000715635.1 Streptomyces violaceus
CCCCAGCCGATGGTGAGGACGACCTCGCGGGGCAGGGTGCCCGGCTTGTACGACTCCGGGTTGGCGACGACCCGGCTGACCACGATCGACGAGATGCGGCCGATCTTCACGGACTCCGTCGACGTCGTGGCGTACGGCGTCGGGGAGGTGCTGTCGGCGGCCTGTTCGTCGGTGTGGCTGACGATGAAGCGGTTGTCGGTGAGGACGAGCACCGTCACGTGCCGCCGCACCTCGTTCTGGTCGAACGTCGTTTCCTGGTGGACCAGGTACGACCGCATGGGCTCGCCGCCCACGGCGGCCTCCACCGCCTCGGCCACGAGAGCCGGGTAGTAGCCGCTGCGCTCGATCGCCGCCCGCAGCCCCTGGGTCGTCGTACTGGTCTTGGCCATGACGCCCATCCTACGGGGGCCCACTGACTGCGAGGCACAGCTCGCCCCCTGTCAGTACGCGGGGAGGGTCCTCGGGCCGAGGTCGTCGCGGGCGGGCGGTGTCGCCAGACGGACGGAGGCACCCAGGACGCTCAGGCCGTGCGAGGCGACGACGACCGGCTCCAGGGTGACCGCGACGACCTCGGGGTGGTCGTCCACCAGCCGGGACACGCGCAGCAGCAGCTCCTCCAGAGCTCGGGTGTCGGCCGGTGCGGAGCCGCGCCAGCCGAACAGCAGGGGTGCGGTTCGGATCGACCGCACCAGCGAGCCCGCCTCCCGGTCGGTGACCGGGATCAGCCTGTGTGCGGTGTCGCCGAGCAGCTGTGAGGCGGCGCCGGCGAGCCCGAAGGAGAGCACCGCTCCGGCCGCGGGGTCGATGACGGCCCGTACGACGACGTCCACGCCGCGCGGCGCCATCCGCTGCACCACGGGGCGCAGCTCGTCCGGTGCGCCGAACAGCTCGGTCAACTCGGTGTACGAGCGCCGTAGTTGTTCCTCGTCCGCGAGGTCGAGGCGGACGCCGCCCAGGTCGGCGCGGTGCCGCAGGTGCGGGGCGGTGGCCTTGAGGGCCACGGGGTAGCCGAGGGTGCGGGCGGCCTCGGCGGCGGCGTCGGGGGTCGGGCCGGGCAGGGCGCGGTGGACGTGGATGCCGTAGTGACCGAGCAGGTCGCAGGTCTCTTCCGTGCCGAGCGTGAGTCCCTGCCCGCGCGCGAGCAGACCGTCGATCAGCGTGGCGGCGCCCCTCTCGTCGATGTCGTCGTACTCGGGCACCTTGCCGGGGTCGGCGGCGTCGCGCCGCCACTGCGCGTAGGTGACGGCCTGGGCGAGGGCGCGGACGGCGCGCTCGGCGGCGGGGTAGGCGGGGATGAGATGGGCGCCTTCGGGGGCCTCGACAGCGGGGGGTCGCTCTTCGGTGAGCGACGGCCGAGGAGCGGTTTGCGGTGGGGTGCCCGACTCTGCTTGCGGTGCCGTGCTCGCCGCCGCCGACAGGGCCTCGGCCAGGCCGCCGAGCTCCACGTGCACGACCAGGACGGGCTTGGCCGGGGCGGCGGCCGATGCCGAGCGCAGGGCCT
>KL569163.1:105711-109750 GCA_000715635.1 Streptomyces violaceus
CCGCCGGTATGGCCGTGACGACGACCGCGTCGCACCGGTCGTCGGCCAGTGCGCGCGAGAGGGCCGCGTGGAAGTCCGCCGCGGAAGCCGCCGTGGTCAGGTCCTGCGGGGGGTGCGGCCTCAGGCCCTCGGCGAGGCACGCGTCGTACGTGAGCAGACCGAGCGACTCGGAGTTGCCGAGGATCGCCACCCGTGGCCCGGCCGGCAGGGGCTGGCGGGCGAGGAGCAGGCCCGCGTCCACCAGGTCGGTGATGGTGTCGACGCGGATGACGCCGGCCTGCCGCAGCAGGGCCGAGACGGTCTCGTGCGGCAGCCGGGTCGCCCGGACGGCGTGCCCCTGGGGAGCGGCCGCGTGCCGCGCGCCCTGGACCACGACCAGCGGTTTGGCCGCGGCCGTCCGGCGGGCGAGGCGGGTGAACTTGCGGGGGTTGCCGATGGACTCCAGGTACATGAGGACGACGTCGGTGTCGGGGTCCTCGTACCAGTACTGGAGTACGTCGTTACCGGAGACGTCGGCCCGGTTGCCGGAGGAGACGAAGGTGGAGACGCCGGTCACACCCGTGACGCCACCGCCGCGGCGGTGCAGCCGGGACAGCAGGGCGATGCCGATGGCGCCGGACTGGGCGAACAGGCCGATCCGGCCCGGGCGGGGCGTTTCGGGGGCGAGGGAGGCGTTGAGCCGTACCCGCGGGGAGGTGTTGATGATGCCGAAGGCGTTCGGGCCGATGATCCGCATGCCGTACGTGCGCGCGTGCCGCACGAGTGCGCGCTGGCTCTCGCGCCCCTCGAGGCCACTCTCGGCGTACCCGGCGGAGACCACGACGAGCCCCTGCACGCCGTGCTCGCCGCATTCGGTGACGACCTCGGGGACGTACTCGGCCGGTACGGCGACGACCGCGAGGTCGACCGGGCCGTCGATGTCGCGCACCGAGCGGTGGGCGGGCACCCCGTCGAGTTCCTTCTGCTCCTCGGGGAGGGCCTTGTTCACGGCGTACAGGCGCCCGGTGAACCCGGCGTCGCGGATGTTGCCGAGGACGCTGCGGCCCACGCCGCCCGGTGTGCGCCCGGCGCCGATGACGGCGACCGAGCCGGGCGCGAGCAGCCGCTGCACGGACCGGGCCTCGGCGCGGTGTTCGCGCGCGTACTGCACGGCGAGGGAGCGGTCGGTGGGTTCGAGGTCGAACTCCAGACGGACCACGCCGTCCTCGAAGCTGCGCTTCTGGGTGTACCCGGCGTCCGTGAACACCTTGATCATCTTGTTGTTGGCGGGCAGCACCTCGGCGGCGAAGCGGCGGATGCCGCGCTCCCGGGCGACGGCGCCGATGTGCTCCAGCAGGGCGGAGGCGACGCCGCGGCCCTGGTGGGCGTCCTGGACCAGGAAGGCGACCTCGGCCTCGTCGGCCGGTGCCGACGCGGGCGTTCCGTCCGCGCCGATCCGGTCGTAGCGTACGGTGGCGATGAACTCGCCGCCGACCGTGGCCGCGAGTCCCACCCGGTCCACAAAGTCGTGGTGCGTGAAGCGGTGGACGTCCTTGGCGGACAGGCGAGGGTACGGCGCGAAGAAGCGGTAGTACTTCGACTCGTCGGAGACCTGCTCGTAGAAGCTGACCAGACGATCGGCGTCATCAACGGTGATGGGCCGGATGCGCGCGGTACCACCGTCGCGCAGCACCACGTCGGCTTCCCAGTGGGCGGGATACTCGTGCCGGTCCGGCGAGGTCTGCATGGGCCCCAGAGTACGGCTAGCGTCCGACAGCGGACGCGAGGCAGTCTGTGGAGGGCGTCAGTCGGGTCGAGGCCGCGATCCGACGGCACCCCGGGGCGGGTCATGAGGACCCCTCCGGCACAACTTCACGCTATGGGAAACTGGTCTAGACAACCCTGAACACCGAAGGGCAGCAATACATGGCTGAGCGCCGCGTCAACGTCGGCTGGGCCGAGGGCCTCCACGCCCGCCCCGCTTCCATCTTCGTCCGAGCCGCCACGGCCGCAGGCGTCCCGGTGACGATCGCCAAGGCAGACGGCAACCCCGTCAACGCGGCCTCCATGCTGGCCGTCCTCGGCCTGGGCGCCCAGGGTGGCGAGGAGATCGTCCTCGCCTCCGACGCCGAGGGCGCGGACGCCGCCCTGGACCGGCTGGCCAAGCTGGTCTCCGAGGGGCTCGAGGAGCTTCCCGAGACCGTCTGAGTATTTCCCCGCGCCTGACCCGGCGCACCCTGAAGAGCTCGTCCGAATTCATCGGGCGAGCTCTTCGTCTTTCCAGTGAATTCCCTGTCGGCGGGCAGCAGAAATAATCCCCCGAGAATTCCCCACTCTTTGTATACGGCTCCCGTGTTAATGCCGCAGGCTCGCCGTGTTTACGGCATGTTGCGAGTTCCTCACACGCTCGGCGCGCTCCCCGGCGGAGCCGAAACGCAGCCGGTGCGCGGCCGTCGCGCGCTCGGTGTGCAGCGCTGTGACCGCCCGCGCACGCTCACTGTCCCCGCGCGCCACCGCGTCCACGATCGCGCCGTGCTCGGCCCAGGACTCCACGGGTCCGGCCGGCACCTCCACGGCGTACATCCAGGCGATCTTGTGCCGGAGCTGGGTGAGCGTCGAGGTCAGCGCCGGGCTGCCGGAGGCCTGGGCGAGCGTCTCGTGGAACCAGCCCCCCAGAGAGCGCAGGTCGTCGCTGTTGCCCCGGCGGGCGCGCTCCTGGCCGAGCCTGACCAGGCCGCGCAGGACCTTCAGATGGGCCTCGGTGCGGCGCTGGGCGGCGCGAGCGGCACCCAGCGGCTCCAGCAGCACGCGCATCTCCAGCAGGTCGGCGGCCTCCTGCTCGGTGGGTTCGGCGACGCACGCGCCCGCGTGCCGCCGGGTGACCACGAAGCCCTCGGCCTCCAGGGTGCGCAGGGCCTCCCGGACGGGGACACGCGAGACGCCGTAGCGGCGCGCGAGGAGTTCCTCGGTGAGCCGGCTGCCGCGCTCGTAGACACCCGCGACGATGTCGTCCCGGATGGCCGTGCACACCGAGTGCGCGGGAATACGCATGACCGACCTCCGCTTAATCCCCGTGAAACGTCGACTGGTGACGTGTGTTCCGTGACTCTATTGCAATGAGCCGGAATTTCCGACGGGAGGCAGGAAACCAGGGATATTTTTTGGACAGTCGGCCGTGGCGAACGCCGAAAGCCCCGGCTCGGGGAGCCGGGGCTTTCGGGAAGAACAGTCGCCGTCAGATGTTCAGACGTTCACGCCGTGCGAGCGGAGGTAGGCGACGGGGTCGATGTCGGAGCCGTACTCGGGGCCGGTGCGGGCCTCGAAGTGCAGATGCGGGCCGGTGACGTTGCCGGTCGCGCCGGACAGGCCGATCTGCTGGCCGGGGGTGACCTTCTGGCCCACCGAGACGCTGCTGGACGACAGGTGGCCGTACTGGGTGTACGTCCCGTCGTTCATCTTGATCACGACCTGGTTGCCGTAGGAACCGCCCCAGCCGGCCTCGACGACCTCACCCATGCCGACCGAGTGGACGGCCGTGCCGCTGGAGGCGTGGAAGTCGACACCGGTGTGACTGCCGGAGGACCAGACGGCGCCGCCGGACTTGTAACCGGTGGAGACGTACGAGCCGGAGATCGGGGACACGAAGGTGTTGAGACGCTTGCGCTCGGCCTCGCGGGCGGCGCGCTCCTTGGCCTCGCGAGCCTTCTCGGCGGCCTCCTTGGCCTCCTTGGCCGCCTCGGCGGCCCGCTTGCGGGCGGCCTCCTCGGCCTTCTTCTTGGCGGCGGCCTCCTCGGCTGCCTGCTTCTGGGCGACGGCCTGGGCGTCGATCTTCTGGGCAACGGTGTCGCCCATGGTGACGACCGGGGTGAGGCCGGTCTGCTCGACAGCGGGCTCGGCGGCGAAGGCCGGGGCGGCCACGGTGCCGACGACGCCGGTGGTGGCGAGGGCCGCGACGCCGGCCGCGCGGGCCGTGCCGCGCTGGATCCGGCTGGGACGACGGTGCTTCCCGGTGGCGCGTGTGAACGCCATGTAGTGGCTGGTCCTTTCCTTCCCTCTCGCC
>KL569163.1:109906-110379 GCA_000715635.1 Streptomyces violaceus
TGACGGGTTCGGAGCAGGAAGGTCTCCTACGAACCCCCTCGCGACTCGCGCGGGCGTCCGATTCACCCCAGGGACTGCGGTGGGTCCCCGGCTCCCCTGGCTCGCGCCGTACGGGGACTCGGCGATGACTGTCCGGTGCCGCGGGTGCGGCGCACTGCCTGACGAACAGCCCGGACGACGCTAAGCGGCGCCACTTTCAATTCCCAAACGGATCCAGGCTTTTGTAGCGCATCCCACAGGGCAGACGGGCAACTCCTACCCCAATTCGGGCATAAAGGAGCCCTGGTGCCTTAGAAGACAACCAGGGCCCCTACGCGCGCGTGTCGCTCGCCTCCCGCTACTCGGCGGTGACGACGGCGACTTCGCCGATGCCGAGGGCCTCCACGGGGCCCTTGATCTGCGCCGCGTCGCCGACGAGGACGGTCACCAGACGGTCCACCGGGAAGGCGCTGACGGCCGCCGCGGTGGCCTCC
>KL569163.1:110671-111059 GCA_000715635.1 Streptomyces violaceus
CAGCGGCGCCACGCCGACCAGGTTCTGCACGGCGACGTCCCGCTCGGCGTCGGTCAGCCCCTCGGCGGCGAGGGTGCGCAGCACCGTCCAGAGGTCCTGCAGGGCGGGGCCGGTGTTGGGCGTGTCCACGGAGCCGCTGATGGCGAGCATCGCGGCACCGGTCCCGTCCGGGGCGGACCTGAGGACCTGGGCGAACGCCCGCACGCCGTAGGTGTAGCCCTTCTCCTCGCGCAGGACGCGGTCCAGGCGGGAGGTGAGGGTGCCGCCGAGGCAGTACGTGCCGAGCACCTGGGCGGGCCAGACACGGTCGTGCCGGTCCGAGCCGATCCGGCCGATCAGCAGCTGCGTCTGGACGGCGCCGGGGCGGTCCACGATGACGACCCGGCCC
>KL569163.1:111319-111575 GCA_000715635.1 Streptomyces violaceus
TCAGAGATGTGTATAAGAGACAGCGGTCCAGGCGCCCAGCGTGTCGCCGAGCAGCGCGTCGAGATCGATGCCGGTGAGGTCGCCGACGACCACGGCGGTGGCCGTCGCCGGGCGGACGTGCTTCTCGTAGTAGCCGCGTACGGCCGGGGAGTCGATCGCGGCGACCGTGTCCTCGGTGCCCTGCCGGGGCCGCGACATGCGCGAGCCCGCCGGGAACAGCTCCTTGGAGAGCTCCTTGGCGGCACGGCGGGCGGGG
>KL569163.1:111834-115518 GCA_000715635.1 Streptomyces violaceus
GGCGGCCCAGCCGCTCGACCTCGCTGTCCGCGAACGCCGGCGCCCTGAGGGCGTCGGCGATCAGGCCGAGGCCCTTGGCGAGCCGGGAAGCGGGGACCTCCAGGCTCAGCCGGACGCCCGGGTGGTCGGCGTGCGCGTCGAGGGTGGCGCCGGCGCGCTCCAGCTCGGCGGCGAACTCCTCGGCGGAGTGCTTGTCGGTGCCCTCGGAGAAGGCCCGCGCCATGATCGTGGCCAGACCGTCGAGGCCGGCCGGCTCGGCGTCCAGGGGGGCGTCCAGCAGCACCTCCACGGCGACGACCTGCTGGCCGGGGCGGTGGCAGCGCAGCACCGTCAGGCCGTTGTCGAGCGTGCCGCGCTCGGGGGCCGGGAAGGCCCAGGGCTTGGCCTCGCCCGCCTGGGGCCGGGGGTGGAAGTCCATCGTGGCGAGCTCGGTCACTTGGCCGCCTCCTCGTTCTCGTTCGTGGCCGCGGCTGCGGTGTCCTCGATGGTGTCGGCGTCCTCGCCGGTCTCGTCGGCGACAGGCTCGTAGACGAGCACCGCGCGGTTGTCGGGCCGCAGGCGGGCCTTGGCGACCTCCTGGACCTCCTCCGCCGTGACGTCCAGCACGCGCTGTACGGCCGTCAGGGCGAGCTGCGGGTCGCCGAACAGCACGGCGTACCGGCACAGTTCGTCGGCTCGGCCGGAGACCGTGCCGAGCCGGTCCAGCCACTCGCGCTCCAACTGGGCCTGGGCGCGCTCCATCTCCTCGGCCGTGGGGCCCTCCTCGGCGAACCGGGCGAGCTCCTCGTCGATGGCGGTCTCGATGACCGGGACCTCCACGTCACCGGACGTCTTCACGTCCAGCCACCCCAGGGAGGGCGCCCCGGCGAGCCGCAGCAGGCCGAAGCCGGCGGCCACGGCCGTACGGTCCCGCCGTACGAGGCGGTTGTAGAGACGGGAGGACTCGCCGCCGCCGAGGACGGTGAGGGCAAGGTCGGCCGCGTCGCACGCGCGCGTGCCGTCGTGCGGCAGCCGGTAGGCGGCCATCAGGGCGCGCGCCGGGACCTCCTCCTCGACGACCTCGCGCAGCTGCTCGCCGATGGTCTCCGGCAGCGTGCCGTCACGGGGCGCGGGCTTGCCGTCGTGTCCCGCGACGGAGCCGAAGTACTTCTCGATCCAGGCGAGGGTCTGCTCCGGGTCGATGTCGCCGACCACGGACAGCACGGCGTTGTTCGGCGCGTAGTAGGTGCGGAAGAACGCGCGCGCGTCCTCCAGGGTCGCCGCGTCCAGGTCGGCCATCGAGCCGATCGGGGTGTGGTGGTAGGGGTGGCCCTCCGGGTAGGCGAGGGCGGTCAGCTTCTCGAAGGCGGTGCCGTAGGGGACGTTGTCGTAGCGCTGCCGGCGCTCGTTCTTGACGACGTCCCGCTGGTTCTCCATCGACTCGTCGTCGAGCGCGGACAGCAGGGAGCCCATCCGGTCGGCCTCCAGCCAGAGGGCGAGCTCCAGCTGGTGAGCGGGCATCGTCTCGAAGTAGTTGGTGCGCTCGAAGCTGGTGGTGCCGTTCAGCGAGCCGCCCGCGCCCTGGACGAACTCGAAGTGGCCGTTGCCCTTCACCTGGGCGGAACCCTGGAACATCAGATGCTCGAAAAGGTGAGCCAGGCCGGTACGCCCCTTGACTTCGTGGCGCGAGCCGACGTCGTACCAGAGGCACACCGCCGCGACCGGGGTCAGGTGGTCCTCCGAGAGCACCACGCGCAGGCCGTTGGCCAGGCGGTGCTCGGTCGCTGTCAGGCCCCCGGAGCCTGCCTGGGCTGTGGCCGTGTGACCCATGGGCATGTACGTCCCTTCGATCGCGGTGCGGTCGTTCCGACCGCGGATTCCTGCCGGTCCTGCCACTGTATGCAAGCGCGCGAAGCGCTGGTGAAGTTCCCGGGGGCGTACGCGGAGAGCGAGACTCGGTGACCCGCCGTGCCGGGTCCGGACAGCACGGCAGACGTCAGAGACCGGGTCGTGGTCCCGGTTGTCAGTGCGGCGGTCCACAATGGTCGGCGTCAGATCCGGATCGCAGAGGCAAGGAGCCGGCAGCGATGGCCCGCCGCAGCACGAAGACCCCGCCGCCCGACGACTCGTACGAGGAGAGGATCCTCGACATCGACGTCGTCGACGAGATGCAGGGCTCCTTCCTCGAGTACGCGTACTCGGTCATCTACTCCCGCGCCCTGCCGGACGCACGCGACGGCCTCAAGCCGGTGCACCGCCGCATCGTCTACCAGATGAGCGAGATGGGCCTGCGCCCCGAGCGCGGGTACGTCAAGTGCGCCCGCGTCGTGGGCGAAGTGATGGGCAAGCTGCACCCGCACGGCGACGCGTCGATCTACGACGCCCTCGTGCGCATGGCCCAGCCCTTCTCGATGCGCGTCCCCCTGGTAGACGGCCACGGCAACTTCGGCTCGCTGGGCAACGACGACCCGCCGGCCGCCATGCGGTACACCGAGTGCCGGATGGCCGAGGCGACGAGCCTGATGACGGACTCCATCGACGAGGACACCGTCGACTTCAATCCCAACTACGACGGCCAGGAGCAGGAGCCGGTGGCCCTGCCCGCCGCCTTCCCGAACCTCCTGGTCAACGGCGCCTCGGGCATCGCGGTCGGTATGGCCACGAACATGCCGCCGCACAACCTGCGCGAGGTCATCGCGGCCGCCCGCCACCTGATCAGGTACCCGAACGCGGATCTCGACGCCCTGATGAAGCACGTCCCGGGCCCCGACCTGCCCACCGGCGGCCGCATCGTCGGCCTGCCCGGCATCCGGGACGCGTACGAGACGGGCCGCGGCACGTTCAAGATGCGGGCGACCGTCGCCGTGGAGACCGTGACGGCCCGCCGCAAGGGCCTCGTCGTCACCCAGCTGCCCTTCACGGTCGGTCCGGAGAAGGTGATCGCCAAGATCAAGGACCTGGTCGGCTCGAAGAAGCTCCAGGGCATCGCCGACGTCAAGGACCTCACCGACCGCGAGCACGGCCTGCGCCTGGTCATCGAGATCAAGAACGGCTTCGTGCCGGAGGCGGTCCTGGAGCAGCTGTACAAGCTGACGCCGATGGAGGAGTCCTTCGGCATCAACAACGTGGCCCTGGTCGACGGCCAGCCGCTCACGCTGGGTCTCAAGGAGCTCCTGGAGGTCTACCTCGACCACCGCTTCACCGTCGTACGGCGGCGTTCGGAATTCCGCCGCGGCAAGAAGCGCGACCGGCTGCACCTGGTCGAGGGTCTGCTGACGGCCCTGCTGGACATCGACGAGGTCATCCGCCTCATCCGCTCCAGCGACAACTCCGCGCAGGCGAAGCAGCGCCTGATGGAGCAGTTCTCGCTGAGCGAGGTGCAGACGCAGTACATCCTCGACACGCCGCTGCGCCGCCTGACCAAGTTCGACCGCATCGAGCTGGAGGCGGAGAAGGACCGGCTCAACGCGGAGATCGAGGAACTGACCCGGATCCTCGATTCGGACGCCGAGCTGCGCAAGCTAGTCTCCTCCGAACTGGCCACCGTCGCCAAGAAGTTCGGCACCGACCGGCGTACAGACCTGCTGGAGGCGGGCGGCACCCCGGTCGCGACCGTGCCGCTCCAGGTGGCCGACGACCCGTGCCGGGTGCTGCTGTCCTCGACGGGTCTGCTGGCCCGTACGGCGAACGGCGAGCCGTTCGCGG
>KL569163.1:115710-119817 GCA_000715635.1 Streptomyces violaceus
GAGATGTGTATAAGAGACAGCGTGAAGCACGACGTGATCGTCTCGGCGGTGCCGGCCACCGCCCGTGGCGAGGTGGGCGCGGTCACCTCGGCAGGCCGGCTGCTGCGGCTGAACGTGATCGACCTGCCCCAGCTCCCGGAGTCGATGTCGACGCCGAACCTCGCGGGGGGCGCCCCGCTGGCGGAGTTCGTCTCCCTGGAGGACGACGAGACGCTGGTCTGCCTGACGACCCTCGACGAGTCGTCGCCGGGCCTGGCGATCGGCACGGCACAGGGTGTCGTCAAGCGCGTGGTGCCGGATTATCCGTCCCACAAGGAAGAGCTCGAGGTGATCACCCTCAAGGAGGGCGACCGCATCGTCGGCGCGGTGGAACTGCGCACCGGCGACGAGGATCTGATCTTCATCTCCGACGACGCCCAGCTGCTGCGCTACCCGGCCGCACAGGTCCGCGCCCAGGGCCGCGCGGCGGGCGGCATGGCGGGCATCAAGCTCACGGAGGGCGCGAAGGTCATCTCCTTCACGGCGGTGGATCCGGCAGCGGACGCCGTCGTCTTCACCGTCGCGGGCTCGCGCGGCACGCTGGACGACTCCGTCCAGACAACGGCCAAGCTGACCCCGTTCGATCAGTACCCGCGCAAGGGCCGCGCCACGGGCGGCGTCCGCTGCCAGCGGTTCCTGAAGGGCGAGGACTGCCTGTCCCTGGCCTGGGCGGGCCCGACCCCGGCCCTCGCCGCGCAGAAGAACGGCACTCCGGTCGACCTCCCGGAGATCGACCCGCGGCGGGACGGCTCGGGGGTGTCCCTGGCCAAGACCGTGTGGGTGGTCGCGGGGCCGGTCTAGGCAGGCTCCGGCCGTTCCAGGCAGGCTCCGGCCGTCCTAGGCGGCGTCCGGCCGTCCTAGGCAGGGTCCGCGAGATCCTCCTCGGTGCCCGGTACGTACCGCAGGACGCCCCACATGCCGTGCTCGTCGGCGTGTGGGGCGTCGCTCCGGCACGTGTCGAGCTGCTTGTCGAGGGCCGCGGTGTCGATCCCGGAGCCGATGAGGACCAGCTGGGAGAGGTGTTCGTCGGCGGCCTGCCAAGGCTCCGGGTAGAAGCGCAGGAACCGTCCGACGGCGTGGACGGCGTAGCGGTTCCGGACGTCGTAGGGGCCGAAGTCGACGTACCCCTTGATCCGGTACAGCCCCTCGGGCCGGCTGTCGAGGAACTCCATCAGCCGGCGTGGGTCGAGGGGCTCCCGGGAGACGAACGACAGGCTGTCGTACGCGCTGTGCAGATGCCCGGCGTGGTCGTCCGCGCCGGTCTCGTGCAGGTCGTCGAAGGACAGTTGCCCCATGCGTTCCTCGCTCGGCCGGCAGTCGAAGAGGAACTCGGGGTCGATCCGGCCGTAGGTGGCCGGGACGACGGCCGCGCGGTCGACGAGGGACCGGACCAGCCCGAGGACGCGCTCGCCGTCCGCCGCCCGGTCGAGCTTGTTGACCACGACGAGGTCGGCCAGCGCGAGATGCCGGTCGATCTCGGGATGCCTGGTCCGGGTGTCGTCGAACTCGGCGGCGTCGACGACCTCGACGAGCCCGCCGTACACGATGCGCGGATCCTCGCTCGCGAGCACCATCCGCACGAGTTCCTGCGGCTCGGCGAGACCGCTGGCCTCGATGACGATGACGTCGATGCCGAGGGACGGCTCCGTGAGCCGCTCGAGATAGAGATCCAGTTCGCCGGCGTCGACGGCGCAGCACAGGCATCCGTTGCCGAGCGAGACGGTCGAATCGCCGAGCGCGCCCGCGACGGCCATCGCGTCGATCTCGATGGCCCCGAAATCATTGACGACCGCGCCGATCCGGCTGCCTCCGCTGCGGTGGAGGAGATGGTTGAGCAGCGTGGTCTTTCCGGATCCGAGGAATCCGGCCAGGACCACGACCGGGATCTGCCGCGGACTCGGGCTCGGCTGGCTCACCGTGCGACCTCTCTCACGCCGACGCGTGCACCGGCTCGCGTTCTCGGCTCAGGGACGAAGATTGAATGCCGACCCAGGATACGAGCCGCAAGAATCGCGCCGAAGTGAACGATTGTTAGCAGCACTTGCGGGGCAGACGTTCGGCAAGGCGCCGGATCGTGCGACCCTCGCTTCCCTCCGTGCGCCGCCTCTCCGCCTCCCCGCCGATCAGAGCCGCTCGGCACTCTGGGAGACGGCAAGCGCCGCCCACTGCTCGCCGGTCCCTCCAGTCGACCCGCATCCCGACGACCGGCGGACGGCCGCCTGACTCGGGGGTTGACATGGCCACACGGAATATTGGGATACAGGGACTGCGCTCCGCTGCCGCTGCCGGCCTCGGCATGGTGGCCGGCGCTCTCGTCGCCATGGCGGCACAGAAGCAGGCGATGGACACGCTGCACGAACGCCTGGACCAGCTGGAACAGCACGCCCGTACGCAGCAGCGCTCCAATCTGGCCAGGCAGCAGCGGCAGCACTGGGAGCTGTTGAGCAAGGCGATCGACGACACCGAACTCGCCGAGGTCCTGGACATCTTCGAGAGGCCCGTCACCCCGGAGCGGCGTAGGCAGTACCTCTTCGCCAACGCCCTGTACACCAACCTGCTCTGCTACTACCGCATCGGCAACATGGGAAGGGACGAGTTCTTCAAGCACGTCCGGGGCATCTTCCAGAACCCGATCGTCAGGGAGTACTGGTATGCGACCCAGCAACAGCGCGCGAGCCTGACGGGCACCGAGGAGGCGGAACTCGGCCGACTCGTCGACGACCTGCTACTGCAACTCGAGGAAGCGGACACCGATGAGTGGTGGGTGGTCGGCGAGCCTCCCACCGACCCCTGACGGGAGGAGCCGGCCCAGCGGCGCCGCCGAGACGGACCGGCTCCTTCACGACGATGACACCACTAGGCGTCGGGGATGTCCTTCTTCGCCTTGACCAGGGTCTCCCGGGTGATGACGACGATGCGCTCGTAGTCGGCTCGTCCGGCGTCGTCGGGCAGCTGGGTGTCGAGAGAGTCAGTGACATCCGTGCCGATGACCGCGAAGTTCCCGTCGGCCAATTCAAAGATGTCGGGACATGTCCCGCCACCGGCACTGCCTCGAAAGCGGGGAGCGACACCAAGGCGGCGGATGATCTGACTCACTGTTGAATTCCCTCTGTTCTCAAGGCACAAGCGCCTGCGCCCGCGGCCGCGCGAGCGGTGGCATCCTCGCAGGCCCGAGCCTTGGCCGCCGTGCGACACGCGCACAGTCCGCCCCCGCGCCCCAAGGAAGCAAGGCATCTTTGCGGCCCTGTTTTATCACCCGCGAGGGTGGGGCCACTCGCGTTGCTGAAGAACATCCGCAAGAGTGACGGAAGGCAGTGAAGAATCGATCATCATCCTGTTTAAGACAGTTGTGACTGTTTATGCAGTCGGCACCGATTACGCCGTCGGCACCGACACGGGCGCCGGTGGCCCCACATACCGCGCCACCGGCCTGATGATCTTCGTGTCCTCCGCCTGCTCCAGGATGTTGGCGCTCCAGCCCACCGCGCGCGCGGCGGCGAAGGTCGGAGTGAACATCTCTCGGGGCAGGCCGCAGAGTTCCATGACCACGCCCGCGTAGTACTCGACGTTGGTGTGGAGTTCACGGCCGGGCTTCAGCTCCGCCAGGATCGCCTCGACGTGACGCTCGACCTCCACGGCGAAGTCCACGCGCGGCCCGCCGAACGCCTGGGCGACCTCGCGCAGCATCCGGGACCGCGGGTCCTCCGTGCGGTAGATCGCATGACCGAAGCCCATGATGCGATCCCCCGCGAGCACCCGCTGACGCACCCAGGAGTCGATCCGGTCCGGGGTGCCGATCGCGTCCAGAGTGTCCAGCGCGCGGCTGGGCGCACCTCCGTGCAGCGGCCCGGACAGCGCGGCCACCGCACCGGCGAGGCACGCCGCCACGTCCGCACCGGTCGACGCGATGACCCGGGCCGTGAAGGTTGACGCATTGAACCCGTGATCAATGGTTGAGATCAGGTACTGCTCGATCGCCCGTGCGTGCTGCTCGGTCGGTACCGAGCCGGTCAGCATGTAGAGGTAGTTCGCCGCGTACGACAGGTCCTCGCGCGGCTCCACTGGCTC
>KL569164.1:0-1614 GCA_000715635.1 Streptomyces violaceus
GATGTGTATAAGAGACAGGTCACCGCGGTTGCCTGCGGCCGGACCGAGACGGGGCCGGTGGCGGTGTCAGTCGGCGAGGATCGCACACTCCGGGTCTGGGACCTAACGGCCCATACCTGCCTGTCCATTCTCATGTTGCCTGATAGACCGTCATGCGTACTTATGACACCCGACCGAGCCGTCGTGATCGGCATGGGCAACGAAGTGATCACTCTTGACATGGCAAGCGCCACAAGGAGAAATGGATGACCGCTGCCCATGACGATTCCCCCCTGCACATCGTCGCTGTGCACGGCGTGGGCTACCACGACCGCCGCACCACATCTGAGAAGGTTCGTGTCGCCCACAGCACGCACTGGACCCGGCACCTGGTCGAGGGGCTGGGCGTCGACCCAAACCGTCTGATCTTGGACTTCGCTTATTACGCACACCTACTCAATACCGGTCCCGTTACCCAAGGGCAGGACGCGTCGGCCGAGCTGCACACTCCACTGGCCCGGGAGATGGCGGCGCAGTGGTTGGTGGAGCTGGGCGCCCCAGCGCCAGTTGCTCAGGGTGCCCTGACCAAGCCACTACGCCAGTCCGCATCATGGGTCGCCGAGAAGTTCAGCCTGGATGGCCGCCTAACCGAGCTCTTCGTCCGGCTGTTCTTCTCCGAGGTGTCCGCCTATTTGCGCAGCGACGCGGACAGAGCCCGCCTCGCCGTGCGTGAAGAGGTCGCCGACCGCATCGCCCATCATCGCCCGCGCGTGGTCATCGCTCATTCCCTGGGGACCGTCGTGGCCTATGAAGCGCTGCACGCACACCCGGAACTCCGCGTGGAGCTCTTCCTCACGCTGGGCTCGCCCCTCGCGCTTCCGCACGCCGTCTTCCACCGGCTGACCCCACGCCCCCTTCCAGCGCCGACCAGACTACAAGGACAGCTTCCGCCGGGCGTGACACGCTGGGTGAACATCGCTGACCCGGGCGACCCGGTCGCCATCCCTCCAGGTCTCGACCGCGCCTTTCACGGTGTCAGCCTCGACTTGACTACTCCGATTCACGCGGCATTCGGCTTCCACCATGCCAAGAACTACCTTCGGTGCGCCGCCACAGCCAGCCAGCTAAAGGCGTTCCTCTGATCGGTAGTTCGACAGTGTGCCCTGGACAGACAACACGGCGCCCCGGTCGGCAAGCAGTGGCGGCAGTCGAAGAGCACATGCTGCGCATTCACCTCGACCTGCGAGTGGCCGGAGGTGGCCTCAGCAGCAGGTACAAGTCCAGGCCAGCCGTTGGCCCTCGTCAAGGCCGACGGCAGAGTGCAGGCGAAGGAGTACTTCGTCGCGCACCATCGCCAACGCCGGCCATCCGCCGCCCGTCCTGCTGCACCTGGCGGCCGGGCTGAGGTGCTGCGGTTGCCCGCGGGCGTCTCGATCGGCGTGGGGGGGAACTTCGAGGCCGTGGAACTGGACGCGCCCGCCAGCGCGACGCTGCTGCTGTACACCGACGGCCTGGTCGAGTCCCGGCTGCGGCAAGTATGGACCGGCATCGAGCAGCTGCGGGAGAAGCTCGCCGCGACCTCGCAGCTCACCGGGCCGGACCATCCGCCGCCCCTGGAAGCGCTGTGCGACGAGG
>KL569164.1:1885-3228 GCA_000715635.1 Streptomyces violaceus
CCCCGCCCCCGGCCGGGCCCGCGCCTGCGCTGCGAGGTCGGTGACGACGTGCTGCGGCTGCCGCGGTCAACGGACGAGGGCGGACGCGGGCTGTACCTGGTGAATCGGCTGGCCCGGCGCTGGCGCGCGACCCTGCTCAGCACGGGCAAGGTCGTCTGGTTCGAGCTGGGGATGCCAAGAGCTGTGCTCGGCGTCCCGTTTTCGTGCGGGCCGTATCGAGACCTCGATGCCGAGCGCCGGGTCCGGCGTGCACTTCGAGCACGCCGATACCTGATGGCGTAGTGCCTCGATTGCCTGCGCCCCTGGTCGCAGGCTTTGCCCCTCTCCCGTGGCCCTCCCGGAACCCGGTGCCCCACGACAACGCGGGAGGCCGCCAGCTGACCTTTCCGTGCACAGGACGCGTTCCGGCTTGCCCGAAGGGCAAGGGGAACGGTCCTGCAGACCGCACCTCATGTACTTCACGTCAATGAGGTGCGGTCTGTGGGACGTCAGGTTGCGCGACGGAGGGGGACGACGACGTTCTCGCCCATGCGCTTGGGTCAAGCCGGTAGTACCTGATGTGGCCGAGCCTCTCGGTCTCCTCGAGCCAGCCGGCTTCGATGACCTGCTTGCGGGTGCGGGAGAAGACGGGCGCGGCCATTCCGACGAGTTTGGCCAGGTTGGCGGCGGTCTCGAGTACGGCTCCTGACCGGTCGGTCGGGTGCGGGGCGTACAGCATGACGACGAGACGCTGGTTGGCGGTCATGCCGGCCGTCTTCTCAAGCAGATCGAGGTTCTTCTGCTTGTCGTCGCTGCTGATCACTGGGCCTCCCACCCCGAAGGGACCTTCTCGTCGAATCCGGGGATGTCCGGCGGGTTGCACGTCTTCACCGCTTCACGCTGCTCGAGCCCCGTTCCATGGAAGGCGAAGCTGCCATTCGGCTCGGGCGAGCTGCTTGACGACGTTGTGGCTGTCCGGGAGCCGGCCCGCGCGCCGCTCCTCATCCGACAGCACGGCGGGCAGGCCGTAGCGCTCCAGCGCCGCGGGGGTGAGGACCGGGTCGGCGTCACGGCCGTTGCGGTGCAGGCGGGCCTGCCCGAGCTTCGCCTCGGCAAGCGTCCAGTCCACCAGGGCGGGCAGCGACTTGGCAGGCACGTCCAGGACCAGGCCGCCGACGCAATACGCCGACACCTGCCCGTCCTCGCAGTCGACGACCGCCAGCGGACCGTTCTCGAAGCGCGGGTCAACGGCGGCCGCCGGGGGGCGGGCTTCTTCCCAGCGGCCTTCTTCGCGCCCGGGCGCCGCGACGTCGACGTCGGCCTGGTCGTGCTCGCCGCCGCGCGGGCGGGCGGCTTCGCGGCGG
>KL569164.1:3371-3940 GCA_000715635.1 Streptomyces violaceus
GATGTGTATAAGAGACAGACACGGCAGCATCGGAGTCCGCGCCAGCCTCAGGTGCGGGGTAGCGCGCGGCAAGGCCGTCGAGCAACCGGGCGTAAGCGGTCCGCTGCGGCGGCCGCGGTTCGTTCTTCCCGTTCTCCCAGCTCGCCACCGTCTCCCGGCGAGTGCCGAGCACTGTCGCGATGTCGGTCTGCGTCAGGTCGGCGGCCTTGCGCAGACGCCTGCGCTCAGCAGGCGAGGGCAGGTCGTTCTGGTCGACCCGGTTCAACAGCGCATCGACAGCGCTGAGCAGCTCGTTCTCAGTGGGCACAGAGCCGAGCCGGGCATGCAGCACATCGGGCGTAGGGATGTTGATCAGCGCCCAGGCGATGCGCATGAACGAGTCCCGCAGCGAGGCGGGGAAGTTGGACCACAAGAACGCCTTGGTGGGCAGTGTCCGTGTGCTGCAGGTGGGCCAACTCCCCCGGCATTCCGTTAGAAGCTGGCCCACGGCACCGTCTAAGGCGACTCCACAGCCCGTGTGGCGGTGGGCAGGGTGTGATGCTGTCGATGCCCTGTCTCTTATACACATC
>KL569164.1:4276-4851 GCA_000715635.1 Streptomyces violaceus
GGCCGCAAGTTAGTCCCACTGGATGTCGGCGAGGCTCTCCAGCGGTGTGCGGTCGGCTACGGCTTCGGGTACGACCAGAGTGTCGCCCTTGTGCAGGGCGGCGGGGAAGAGCAGCTGGGTGCGCTCCTGGAGCTCGCTGAGGGTGATCTGGAAGACGCGGAACTCATCCAGGTCCAGAGCCTCAAGCTGGTTGAGGTTCTGGGTGAGCAGGAACGCCTTGGCCTTCAGCACGCCCTCCTCGGTGAAGGTGAGGACCTTCCAGAATTCGCGGGCGATCTTCAGCCTGCGGAACACGCGGTCGTCATCCTGGAAGACGGGCCCGCCGAAGACACTGACCTTGAGGTCGTCGACGTCGACGTCGTCGAAGACGGCGTCCTCTAGCTTGCCCCACAGCCCGTTCTTGGAACTCTGGTTGAAGTCGTCCATCTGCGGGGTGATGTTGGTGTAGAAGAACGAGTCGGTGTTGGCCCTCTTCGCCTCCGGCAGGCTGCCCCACAGCAGGTCGGCGCGGCGGGCGACGTGGCCTCGGTCCAGCCGGTTGTTCTCATACAGTTCGTTGCCCACCTGAGCTGAGG
>KL569164.1:5070-12281 GCA_000715635.1 Streptomyces violaceus
CAGCCGCGGGTCCTTGACGAATGGGATTCCGTTGCGGCTGAGCTTTTTCAGGGAGCCGCCGTCGATGTTCCAGGCCACCCAGAACGGAAAGCGGCGCTTCTTGCTCAAGGTGAGCGAGAAATGGGTGTAGGGGATGACCTCGGAGCCGTCGAGGAGGACCGCGTCCCGGGCGAGGTCGGCGTCCAGCTGCGGGACGTCGATGCGCTTGCCGAGGAAATCGGGGTCGTAGCCCGCGATGCTTTCGATGTCTTCCGGGGCGGGCGGGGTCAGGCTGATCTCGAGTTTCTCGAACACCGCGGTCGAAAGGCAGGCCAGGGCGTGCTCGTCGGGGTCACTCTTGCCCTCGCCGGCGAAGTGCAGTCCGGCCAGGACCGTGCCGGGGCGGCCGTTGCCCTGTTTGAACAGCCAGGCCGCTCCGGAGTCGCCTGGCTTGCTGATCTCCCCGTCGGCGGGCAGGTGGGCGGGGTCGGGGCCGATCTCGAAACAGCCGATGGTCTTCACGCCGACCTGGCCGCCGTAGTTGATTTTGGCGACGGTGTCGATGCGGCGGACGATGCCGTGGGTGACCGAGGTGGTCCGCCCGCTCTTGACTACCTTGTCGTCGAGCTCCGGCTCCCCCAGCTTGCTGGGTGTCACAACGAGGTCGAGGATGTCCTGGCGGAAGGCGCGGTCCTCGATGGTGGCGATCGCGCAGTCGCCGGCCACCCCCAGGTGGGAGCGCCTGAGCGCACCGAGGCGGTTGCGGTGCACGCGGTTGTCGTCGTGCGGGCCGGGCTGCGCGATCGCATCGCCCAGCGCACCGTCCGGGCCGTGCAGCACGTGCCAGTTGCTGAGCACGTACGGGGTGCCGTCGGACCGGTCGAAGACGATGCAGCCGATCGTGCCCGCCCCCGGCGGATCGGAGGCGGCAAGGCCCACACTCACGCCGGGCTCGATCGTGTCCAGCCGCCTCATCCGGGCCGGGATTTCGACCTCGGCCACCGGACGGAAGTCCGGCTTGTAGCTGCGCTCGATCACATCGGTGGGCACCTCGATGCCATCCACAGTGATCGTCTCGGGGATCGGCGTTGTGCCCAGCGCCTCCAGCGCCTCCGGCTCGGCCTTGCTCGCCACCGTGAACTGCAGCACGACCTGCTTGCCCCGCCTGCCGCCGGTGACCTTGCGGCCGATGCCGACGGAGGTGACGTTCGGATCCTCCAGCAGTTCCGGGCCGCGGGCGCGGACATAGCGGCGCAGGGAATCGATCAGCTTTTCCTCGGAAGGGCCGGTGCTTTTGGGCCGCGAGGCAGTCTTCTTGGTCTTGGTGGCCATGATGGGTTGTCCCTTCGCCAAAGGAGACGGCGTATGCGTAGCGCTCCGGGCCCGGGGGAATCCGGCACGGGTACCGCTCCTGCAGCCGCCCGCCTGTCACGTTTAGTAGCTATCTATTCACTTTATGCGCACGAGATGGCGTCCGCTCCCCGAGCATCCGGTGCGAGCGAGGACCACCCCGCGGCCGACGCAAGGCCCGCTGATCCGCTCCGCACAGTCCGTCACCCTGCGAACCGCACTTCGTCCGTTCCCCGCAAACGGCGCCTCCGGAATTGGCCAACAGCGCCTTGCAACTGCCCGGGCGCGGAGCCGTATTCGCGGGCCAACCGCATCGGGCCAGTAGCTCAGCGGCGTGTTGGCTGCGTTTCGACGTAGGCGAGGGACACGCCTTCCCTGTCGGAGAACTTCGAGCGGGGCCTGCCGACCATGACGCGCAACCTGCCGGTCAACGTGCAGTTGCCGCCTTGCGGGCCGCAGCGTGGCGATCCTGCGGCCGTACTCCGATACGTAAGGAACTGGCATGGCCAAGCGTGCAGCGTCCGCAGGCGCCGCCTCTGCGACGATGCGAGCGGTCGTCGTCACTCAGCCCGGCGGCCTGGATGCCCTTCAGGTCACCACGGTGCCGGTGCCCGAGCGGCAGCCCGGGTGGGTGCGCATCAAGGTGAAGGCGTTCGGCATCAACGAGTCCGAGGTCACCACCCAAAAGGGTGAGTCGGACCCGGAGGTCACCTACCCGCGGATCCCCGGCATCGAGGGCGTGGGTGTGGTCGATCAGGCCGACGAGGGCAGCGGGCTGCACCCGGGACAGCAGGTGGCGACGATGATGGGCGGCATGGGCCGGTCCTTCGACGGCTCGTACGCGCAGTATGTGACCGTCCCCGCGAGCCAGGTCATCCCGTTCGAGATCGACCTCCCGTGGGAAGTGGCCGGCGCGCTGCCGGAGATGTTCCAGACCGCCTACGGCTCCCTCGCCACGGGCCTCGGTCTGCAGGCGGGGCAGACGCTGCTGATCCGCGGCGGCACCTCCACGGTCGGGCTGAGCGCGGCCACGATCGCGAAGGACCTCGGAGCCACCGTGCTGTCCACCACCCGCAGCCCGGAGAGGGCCGGGGAACTGCGGGCCATGGGTGTCGACCATCCCCTCGTCGACAGCGGCACGATCGCCGACCAGGTGAGCGAGCTGATGCCGGACGGCGTCGACGCCGTACTGGAACTGGTGGGCTGCTCGGTCCTCGCCGACACCCTCCGCACCGTCCGCCGCCACGGCATCGTCTGCTTCACCGGAGCCCTGGCAGGCCAGCGGACGATCCCTGACTTCACCCCGTTCATGATCCCCAGCGGGGTGCGGCTGACCAGCTACGCGGGCGGGGCCACCGACCTGCCCGCGCAGGTGCTCCAGCAGCACCTGCAAGCCATCGCCGCCGGGCGGCTCAAGGCCCCGGTCGCGAAGGTCTACCACGGCCTGGAGCAGGTTCGCGAGGCCCAGGCCGACGTCGAGGCCGGCACGACGCCGGGCAAGCACGTGGTGCTGCTCGACGACTGAGAAACACACATACCCGCGCCGGTCGGAGCCGGCCGGCAGCGGCATGCACGAAAGGAACTGCCATGGGCGTCGACAAGGAAGAAATCAGCAAGACCATCCTGGAACTGGAGAAGTCCTTCAACGAGCGGTGGAGCGTCGGCGACAACCGCGGCTACCTCGACAACTACGCCGAGGAGATCAGCTACTTCGACCCCATCGAAAAGGACCTGGTCGTCGGCAGTGACGCGACCGTAGCCCACACCGAGGCGATCTACTCCAACCCGCACATCGTGCGCAACGAGTACCTCAACCCCGTCGTGCACGTCAGCGACGGCGGTGACCTCGCCCTCCTGGCCTACAACCTGGACACCTACGTGCTCGACGACAACGGCAACGAGCGGCAGCTTCGCGCCTGGAACGCCACCGAGGCATACCGGCTGATCGACGGCGAGTGGCGCATCGTGCACTCCAACTGGGCGTTCGCCCAGACCGCGACAGGCGCGATCGCGTCCTGACCGGGGCTCCAAGGTGACGCACCCCCGGCCAGTGAGCAAGCGATCGAAGGAGGCGATCGGCCCCAACCCGCCCCCGCTCCGGACACGATCAAGGCCGTGGCGGCCATGGGGATGCGGGCTTGTGCCGCGGCCGCCTCACATGCCGGTCCTGGTTTCGCGGGCCGTGAAGGCGGCCGGGGTGAGACCGGTGTGGCCACGGAAGAAGCGGCCGAAGTTCGCGGGATCGGTGAAGCCGAGATGGACGGCCACAGCCCGGGCGTCCCAACCGCCACCTCTCAGCAGGCGCCGGGCTTCGAGCAGCCGCCGCTCGTCGATGACTTCACGCACCCCCTTGCCGGTGGTGTCCCGGGCCGCGCGGCTGAGGGTGCGAACCGAACAGCCGAGGAGCCCGGCATAGTCTGCGGCCCGGTGCAGTTCCCGGAAGTGCAGCTCCAGGGCGTCCACGAACCGTGCGTACGTGTCCCTGCGGCCTGTGCCTCCTGCCAACGCGCCGGTGGAGGTGACGTCCGGGGAGTTGGCGAGGCGCAGCAGCAGCGATTCGAGCAGGCTGCGCCGCAGGGCGTGGTGGACATCGAGCCGGCGCCGCCCTAGTGCACGGTGCTCGTCCAGAAGTTGGAGCCCCGTCTGCCGCAGCCAGGCCGCGTCATCGGAGTGCGGGCTGAGAACGGCAGGGGCCTCGTGCGCGGTGAGCGGGGCCAGCAGGCGGGCGGCGTCGGACGTCAGCACGTCCGGCTCGAACAGGATGAACAAGCCGCGGGCGGCGCCTGGCGGATGGCAGCATTGCGCGTGCCCGGGACGTACCCACAGCCACTGGCCGCGGGCGACGGTCCGCGTGACGTGGTCGACATCGTGGAGCAGCTCACCCTCTACACCTTTACCGACTGCTAGAACGACCGTGTCGTTTCTGGCCTGCGGTAGACCGTCGCGTAGTCGTACGGGACGTTGAGCTCCGTTCGCCTTCCGTCGGGGCTGCCGACGTAACACGAGAGGTGGAGCGGCCACGCCCCGACCAGCGCCTGCAGCGCGCTCGAGCCCACGAACGAGAAGGACGCGGATCATCCCCATATGGACCGCCTCGGGATGCGGCGTATGGCGGATCTTGCGGATGCTGGTGGCGTCCGGAAGGCGCACGTGGGAGGCGGAGGAGGCGTTGTGGCACCTCTGACTCGGATTCCGCTGGAGGGTGGAGGTTTTCTTCTGGTCGAGCAGCCGGCCATGGGGGACGGGCCGGTAAAGGCTGGCCGTGCAGGTGATGCCGTGCGTGAGTTGCCGGGGACACTGCAAGCGGCGCTGGAGCCGGTCACCGAGGCCGCACGCACCACCCTCGACCAGCTGCGCAAGGCCCGCCCCGACGAGATCACCGTCGAGTTCGGTGTCGATCTCGCATTCGAGGCCGGCGCCGTGATCACCAAGAGCCAGGCCAGCTGCCATTTGAAGGTGACCATGTCATGGCAGAGCGGCGTCGCTGATCACCCGCCCACGAGCGCGAGTACGGGCTGATCTCGATGGCCAGCGGAGAGAGCAAGCCCGGCGGTGGCATGCCAGCGGATCTGCTGGCTGCCGTGGCCCAGGTGCTGGGGCCGGACGGTGTGGTGGCCGGGGCGGGGTTTTTGGTGGCCGAGGCAGTTGTGGTCACCTGCGCTCACGTCGTCACAGCGGCCTCGGCCAGGCCCGGCCAGACGGTTGTGCTGGCCTTCCCTCATGTGGAGGGTGCCGAGCAAGTTGAGGGGCACGTGCTCGGTGAGCTGTGGCGTGCCGCCGAGGACGAGGACGTGGCCTTCATCCGGCTGAGGAGCATGTCGGCGGGGATGCGGATCGTGCCGTTGGGGTCAGCAGAGGGGTGCCGGGGCCATCAAGTGCGCTCGTTCGGGTTTCCCGCCCAGGCGCCGCCGCAGGGGCACTTCGGTTTCGGTGTGGCCGGCGATCTGCTGCCGCGCCCGGACGGCCGGGGTGCGCATCTGCAGCTGACCGCCGCCAACGACCTCACCACGGGTTTCAGTGGCGGGCCTGTCCTGGATGAGGTGACCGGCCTGGTCATCGGCATGCTCACCGAGATCACCGCCCCGGACGCGTACGAGCGGGGTCAAGGCATCGCCTACGTCACTCCGGCGCAGGTGCTGCGGGGAATTTGGCCGGAGCTGGCCGAGCGGGAGGTGTGTCCGTACCGAGGGCTGGAGCCGTTCACCGCCGAGCATGCCCGGTGGTTCCAGGGACGTAAGGACGCGGTACGGCAGGTCGTGGCGAACCTCGCCCAGCAGCGGCGGCTGACACTTCTGCTCGGGCCGTCGGGGTCGGGCAAGTCGTCGTTGATCCAGGCGGGAGTGCTGCGCGCGCTGGCGGCGGGGGAAGTGCCGGGCAGTGACCGGTGGCTGCCCGTGCTCACCCGGCCCGGGCAGGACATGCTCGCCGAGCTCGAGCGTGCCGGGCTGCCCGGGGCTGGTGAGGAGGGGATCGAGGCGGCGGTACGTCGCAGGCTCGCGGCCGAGTCCGCTTGTGAGCGCATCCTGCTGGTCATCGACCAGTTCGAGGAGTTCTTCACCCAGCCGGGCAGCGGCCGCCAACGTCTGAAGTCGGCCGTCGCCGACCAGATCGTGACAGCGGCCGGTTCCCCCACCCCGCTCGGTGTGATCCTGGTGATGCGCGACGACTTCTACCCCCGGCTTGCCGCCAAAGAGCCCGGACTGCTGGAGGCCGCGATGCCCGGACTGCTGAATGTGCCGGGCACTTTGAGCCAGCTGGACCTGCACGACATCATCACCCTGCCCGCCCTGGACGTGGGGCTGCGCTTCCAGCCGGGGTTGCCCGAGCAGATCATCACCGACGTCCTGGCCACCACGCCCGAGGCGACGACCACCCGCCAGGCTCCCGTGACGGTGCTGCCCCTGCTGGAGATGACGCTCAGCCAGCTGTGGCTGAGGCGACAGGACGGCTACCTCACCCACGAGGCGTACCGCCGCATCGGAGGGGTCAGCGGAAGCGTGACCACCTGGTGCGACAGCGCGCTGAGCGAACTGGCCCCCGAGCAACGAGCCATCGCACAGCGGGCCTTGACGTCCCTGGTACACCCCTCTGACCCCAGCCACAACATCACGGCCGTCCGCACCCAGGTCCCCCTGGACGAGTTGCGCGAGTTGGCGGCCGGCCCGGGCGAGGCCCCCGACGGTGAGAGGACGGCGGTCGACGACGTCATCGCCGCCCTCACACGTCATCGCATCATCACCACCCAAACCCTTCAGACTTCGCAACGCCCCAGCGCTCATCCTGGGGAACCGGTGGCCGAACTGATCCACGAGGCGCTCATCCGCGACTGGGGCGCGCTCCGTCAGTGGGTTGATCAGGACCACCGCTTCCAGGAATGGCTCGACCAGGCTCGCGAGCGGCAGGCCCACTGGGCCACCGCGAAGGATCCGGAAGACCTGCTGGGTGGGACAGCACTCGCCGAGGGCATCGATTGGTCACGGCGGCGCCGCCTGCCGGCCGAGATCACGGCCTTCCTCACCGCCAGCAAGCAGCGCCAAAGGGCCTCCATCCGCCGCAGCAGACGGCTGAACGTGATTCTCGGCGGTCTGCTGGTCCTCGCGCTCGTGGCGGCGGGAGGCGCGCTCTGGCAGTGGCGGACGGTGATTGCAGCACGACAAGCGGACCTGTCCCGACAACTTGCCGCCCAGTCCGGCGAACTCTTCGAAACGAACCCGGAACTCGCCGCACTGCTGGCCGTCAAGGCGTATCGCACCAGCCACACGCCCCAAGCACTTGCCAGTCTGAACAGGGCCGCGGCCTTGCCGGCACATCGTCGCCTGTCCGGGCACACTGGCGAGGTGCGGGCAGTGGCGTTCAGCCCCTGTCTCTTATACACATCTCTG
>KL569165.1:0-541 GCA_000715635.1 Streptomyces violaceus
CCGTAGCCCTGCTCGCCGAGCCGGGCGGCGAAGGGCCGGGCCGGTTCGACCCCGGCGCGATACGGGCCGTGGTGCCCTGGGGGCGTACCGGCACACTGCCGCCCGCGCCGCCCACCGTCCTGGTGTCCGCTTCCAGTGGTGACTCGTTCGGTGCCATGGTGATCGCCCGTCCGTCGTCCGCCGTGGCGCTCGCCGAGACCCTCGTCCACGAGTTCCAGCACAGCAAACTGGCCGCCCTCCTGCACCTCTTCCCGCTGCTCGACGACGACCGGGAGGAGCGCTACTACGCCCCCTGGCGGCCCGACCCGCGGCATCTCACCGGTCTGCTGCACGGGGCGTACGCCTTCACCGGTGTCGCGGGCTTCTGGCGGGACCGCATGGCCGTGGCGCGGGACGAGGGGGCGGCCGACACGGCCGGGTACCACTTCGCGCTGCGCCGCCTGCAGAGCCGGCTCGTCGTACGCACCCTGCTGGTGGAGGGGCGTCTCACCCCACAGGGCCGGGCCCTCGTGTCGGGGCTCGCCCGTACGCTCGACGGCTG
>KL569165.1:799-6628 GCA_000715635.1 Streptomyces violaceus
GAGCCGGTCCCGTACGCGGCGCTCACCCGTGCCCGGACGGCCGCGGCACTGCACCGCACCGAGTGGCGGCTACGCAACGTCGCCCCGCCCTCCTCGGGACCCGGAGGCCCCCGCTTCCGCCCGGACCGCACCTCCTGGCCCGATGTCCGCACCCATGCCTTCGCCGCCCGCCCCGTCGCCCCGCACACCGCCGACGAGCAGCTCGCCGCCGGGGACGCCGCAGCCGCGCTCGCCCGGTACGCCGACCAGCTGGCCACCGATCCCGCCGAACCGCACGCCCTGGCCGGCTGGATCGTCGCGCGCTCCGTGCTCGCCCCGGGGCGGACGACCCGGCGGATGGTGGCCCGGCCGGAACTGCTCCAGCCGCTGCCCAGCGGATGACCGTGCTGGTTGTCGTCACGGAGACACAAACAAGAGTTCGCGGAAACGCGCGAGCAGCGCGTCAACGGGCGCTGCGATGGTCAGGATGGAGGCATGGCATACCACGTCAACTCCGAGGCCGGGCGGCTGCGCCGCGTCATCCTGCACCGGCCCGATCTCGAGCTCAAAAGGCTCACCCCCAGCAACAAGACCTCGCTGCTCTTCGACGACGTGCTGTGGGTGCGCAGGGCCCGCGCCGAGCACGACGGATTCGCCGACGTGCTGCGCGACCGGGGCGTCGCCGTCCACCTCTTCGGTGATCTCCTGGCCGAGACCCTTCAGGTCCCGGCGGCCAGAACCCTCGTCCTGGACCGGGTCTTCGACGAGAAGGAGTACGGCCCCCTGGCCACCGACCACCTGAGAGCCGCCTTCGAGAACCTGCCCGCGCGGGAACTGGCCGAGCTCCTGGTCGGCGGCATGACGAAACGCGAGTTCCTGGACGGGCACCCGGAGCCGACCTCGGTGCGCTTCCACGTCATGGAGCTGGACGACTTCCTGCTGGACCCCCTGCCCAACCACCTCTTCACCCGCGACACCTCCGCCTGGATCTACGACGGCGTCTCCATCAACGCCATGCGCTGGCCCGCCCGGCAGCGCGAGACCGTGCACTTCGAGGCGATCTACCGGCATCACCCGCTGTTCCGGGACGAGACCTTCCACGTGTGGTCCGAGGGACAGGCCGACTACCCGTCGACCATCGAGGGCGGGGACGTGCTGGTCATCGGCAACGGGGCCGTCCTCATCGGTATGAGTGAGCGCACCACACCGCAGGCCGTCGAAATGCTGGCGCACAAGCTGTTCGAGGCCGGTTCCGCCGAGACGATCGTGGCCCTCGACATGCCCAAGCGGCGGGCCTTCATGCACCTCGACACCGTGATGACGATGGTCGACGGCGACACCTTCACCCAGTACGCGGGCCTCGGCATGCTCCGCTCGTACACCATCGAGCCGGGCGTCGGCGAGAAGGAGCTGAAGGTCACCGACCATCCGGCGGAGCACATGCACCGCGCGATCGCCGCCGCGCTCGGCCTGAACGAGATCCGGGTGCTGACCGCCACCCAGGACGTGCACGCCGCCGAGCGCGAGCAGTGGGACGACGGCTGCAACGTGCTGGCCGTCGAACCGGGCGTCGTGGTCGCCTATGAACGGAACGCCACCACCAACACCCACCTGCGCAAACAGGGCATCGAGGTGATAGAGATCCCGGGCAGCGAGCTGGGGCGGGGCAGGGGCGGGCCACGCTGCATGAGCTGTCCCGTCGAAAGGGGGCCCGTATAGACATGCTGAGCTTCGTATAGTATTCCAGGAGTCTGTGTCCCCGTATCCCTGGAGCGCCCCCATGGCGACAGCCCCGAGCGCCCTCGCCGGCCGCCACTTCCTCAAGGAGCTGGACTTCACCGAGGAGGAGTTCCGCGGTCTGGTCGAGCTGGCCGCCGAGCTGAAGGCCGCCAAGAAGGCCGGGACCGAGACCCAGTACCTGCGGGGCCGGAACATCGCGCTGATCTTCGAGAAGACCTCCACCCGCACCCGCTGCGCGTTCGAGGTCGCGGCCGCCGACCAGGGGGCCTCGACCACGTACCTCGATCCGTCCGGCTCGCAGATCGGTCACAAGGAGTCGGTCAGGGACACCGCGCGGGTGCTGGGCCGGATGTACGACGGGATCGAGTACCGGGGCGACAGCCAGCAGAAGGTCGAGGAGCTGGCGGCGCACGCCGGTGTGCCCGTCTTCAACGGCCTCACCGACGACTGGCACCCCACCCAGATGCTGGCCGACGTGCTGACCATGACGGAGCACTGCGCCAAGCCGCTGAACGAGATCTCCTTCGCCTACCTGGGCGACGCCCGTTTCAACATGGGCAACTCCTACCTGGTCACCGGCGCCCTGCTTGGCATGGACGTGCGTCTGGTCGCGCCGAAGGCCTACTGGCCGGCCGAGGAGGTCGTCGACCGGGCCCGCGCGCTCGCCGAGAGCAGCGGTGCCCGGATCACGCTCACCGAGACCCTGGACGACGGCGTCCGTGGTGCCGACTTCGTCGCCACGGACGTCTGGGTCTCCATGGGCGAGCCGAAGGAGGTCTGGGACGAGCGCATCACCGCCCTCGGCCCGTACGCCGTGACCATGGACGTCCTGCGCGCCACCGGCAACCCGGACGTGAGGTTCCTGCACTGCCTGCCCGCCTTCCACGACCTGGGCACCAAGGTCGGCCGCGAGATCCACGCGTCGCACGGACTGGCGCACCTCGAGGTGTCCGACGAGGTCTTCGAGTCGGCCCACTCGGTGGTCTTCGACGAGGCGGAGAACCGGATGCACACCATCAAGGCGGTCCTGGTCGCGACCCTGGCCTGAACAGGCCTTACGCTGACCGGCGCCGCTGAGCCGGTACCGCGGACAGCCTGAACCAGACAGCCTTGCCCGACTCGGTCGGCCGGTGCCCGCACGACGAACTCAGGGTGCGGATCAGCAGCAGCCCGCGCCCGTGCTCCTGCCAGGGGTCGGGCGGCCCGCCGGCCGGGCGGGTGAGATCGCCGGGCGGTGCCGGGTCGGTGTCGTGCACCTCGACCTGACATCCCGACGGCATCAGCTCCACCACCAGCTCTATCGGTGCCTCACCGGTGGTGTGCTCCACCGCGTTGGCCACCAGCTCCGCCGTGAGCAGCTCCGCGGTGTCGCAGTCGGCCCCGTACTCCAGCTCGGCCAGCGCCGTACGGACCAGGGCACGGGCCACGGGCACGGCCGCGACGGTGTGCGGCAGCGCGATGCGCCAAGAGGCGGGGGCTGAGGGGAGTTCGTACAAGGCGGGTCCGTTCATGGAGCAGGACATCCTGCTTTCAACCTGATGAATGGTACGGCGCCGCTCTTCAGAGGCGTCCGAGGGGCCGTCGCCGGGGGCGCCTTCGCCCCCTTGCCGGACGGCTTACCCAGGTGAACGCGGTGCCGCGCACCGCTGCTCCCGCCGTTACGCCGGTGTGGATGATCTGTGACGGATGTAACCGGCCCGGGTCACCCCGGATCCACAGAAGTCCTACCCGAACGGTCTATCGCGCACTCATGACGACAGTCACGGATGAGTGATAGCTTCGTGGGGTAGAGCTCAGTGAGACAGTGCCCGCCCGAGGAGGCCGCACGTCATGAGTCCCTTCACCGGCTCCGCCGCCCGCACCCCCCGCTGGGAGCACCTGCGCGTCGATCTCACCGACGGCGTCGCCACCGTCACCCTGGCCCGCCCCGAGAAGCTCAACGCGCTCACCTTCGGCGCGTACGCCGACCTGCGCGACCTGCTCGCGGAGCTGTCCCGGGAGCGGTCCGTACGGGCCCTGGTGCTGGCCGGCGAGGGACGCGGCTTCTGCTCCGGCGGCGACGTCGACGAGATCATCGGCGCCACGCTCGGCATGGACACCGCCCGGCTCCTGGACTTCAACCGCATGACCGGCCAGGTGGTGCGCGCCATCCGGGAGTGCCCCTTCCCGGTGATCGCGGCGGTGCACGGAGTGGCGGCCGGCGCCGGAGCGGTGCTCGCCCTGGCGGCGGACTTCCGCGTCGCCGACCCCTCGGCCCGCTTCGCCTTCCTCTTCACCCGGGTCGGCCTGTCCGGCGGCGACATGGGCGCGGCCTACCTCCTGCCCAGGGTCGTGGGCCTGGGCCACGCGACCCGCCTCCTGATGCTGGGCGACCCGGTCCGGGCCCGTGAGGCCGAGCGCATCGGCCTGATCAGCGAACTGACGGAGGAGGGCGGAGCCGACGAGGCCGCACAACAACTGGCCCACCGCCTGGCGGACGGCCCGGCCCTGGCCTTCGCCCAGACGAAAGCCCTCCTCACGGCCGAGCTGGACATGCCCCTGGCGGCCTCCGTGGAACTGGATGCCTCCACTCAGGCTCTCCTGATGACAGGAGAGGACTACGCGGAGTTCCACGCCGCTTTCACGGAGAAGCGCCCTCCGAAATGGAGCGGACGGTGACTGCGCCATCCTCAGGGGCGCGGGGAACTGCGCGACCGGCCACAACCGGCCCGCACCCGCACCACGACACAAGCCACCCCCTGCGCGTGGCGATCATCGGCGGGGGCCCGGGAGGCCTGTACGCCGCAGCCCTCCTCAAACGCCTCGACCCCACCCGGGACATCACCGTCTGGGAACGCAACGCCCCCGACGACACCTTCGGCTTCGGCGTGGTCCTCTCCGACGAAACCCTCGGCGGCATAGAACACGCCGACCCCCAGGTCTACGAGGCCCTCCAGAGGGACTTCGTGCGCTGGGACGACATCGACATCGTCCACCGCAGCACCCGCCTCACCTCCGGAGGCCACGGTTTCGCCGCCCTCGGCCGCAAACGGCTCCTCGAAATCCTGCACACCCGCTGCCGCGAACTCGGGGTAGCCCTCCGCTTCCACACCGAGGCCCCGAAAGACCTCCCGCAGACCCACGACCTGGTCATCGCCGCGGACGGCATCCACAGCACCACCCGCGAGACCTACGCGGACGTCTTCCACCCCCAGGTCACCACCCACCGCTGCCGCTACATCTGGCTCGCCACCGACTTCCCCTTCGACTCCTTCCGCTTCGAGATCGCCGAAACCGAACACGGCGTGATGCAGCTGCACGGCTACCCCTATGCGCCCGGCGCTTCCACCGTGATCATCGAGATGCGCGAGGAGGCCTGGCACGAGGCCGGCTTCGACGAGCTCGACGAAGCCGAGTCGATCGAACGCTGCGGCAAGATCTTCGCGGAAGCACTCCGCGGCCGCCCCCTGAAGTCCAACAACTCGGCGTGGACGAGCTTCCGCACGGTCGTCAACGACCGCTGGTCGCACGGCAACGTCGTCCTGCTCGGCGACGCCGCCCACACCGCCCACTTCTCCATCGGCTCCGGCACCAAGCTCGCCGTCGAGGACGCCCTGGCCCTGGCCGCCGGCCTGGAGGAGCGGGACTCGCTGGAGGAGGCCCTCGCCGCGTACGAGGCGGAGCGGCGGCCGGTGGTCGCCTCCACGCAGCGCGCGGCCCGCGCCAGTCTGGAGTGGTTCGAGAACCTCGGCCTGTACCTGGACCAGCCGCCCCGGCAGTTCGCCTTCAACCTGCTGACCCGCAGCCGCCGCGTCACCCACGACAACCTGCGACTGCGCGATGCGCGCTTCACGGAGGCGGTGGAGCGCGAGTTCGGCTGCCCGCCCGGCACGCCCCCGATGTTCACCCCGTTCCGGCTGCGCGGTCTGACCCTGCGCAACCGGGTCGTCGTCTCGCCCATGGACATGTACTCGGCGGTCGACGGCGTCCCCGGCGACTTCCACCTCGTCCATCTGGGCGCGCGGGCGCTGGGCGGGGCCGGGCTGGTGATGACCGAGATGGTGTGCGTCAGCGAGGAGGGCCGGATCACGCCCGGCTGCGCCGGCCTCTACACCTGTCTCTTATACACAT
>KL569165.1:6853-7133 GCA_000715635.1 Streptomyces violaceus
GGCTGCGCCGGCCTCTACACCGGCCGGCAGGCCGAGGCGTGGCGGCGTATCACCGACTTCGTGCACGCCCAGGCTCCTGGCACCGCGATCGGCGTGCAGCTCGGCCACAGCGGCCGCAAGGGCTCCACGAAGCTGATGTGGGAGGGCATGGACGAGCCCCTCCAGGAGGGCAACTGGCCGCTCGTGGCCGCGTCGGCGCTCCCGTACAAGCCGTACAGCCAGACCCCGCGCGCGCTGTCCCGCGCCCAGCTCACCGACATCCGTGAGCAGTTCACGGCAG
>KL569165.1:7416-8998 GCA_000715635.1 Streptomyces violaceus
GATGTGTATAAGAGACAGGAACTGCACTGCGCCCACGGCTACCTGCTCTCCGGTTTCCTCTCGCCGCTGACCAACCGGCGTACCGACGCCTACGGCGGCTCGCCGGAGAAGCGGCTCCGTTTCCCGCTGGAGGTGTTCGACGCCGTACGGAACGTGTGGCCGGGGGAGCGGCCCCTGACCGTGCGCATCTCCGCCACCGACTGGGCCGAGGGAGGGACCACGGCCGAGGACGCCGTCGAGATCGCCCGGGCCTTCGCCGCGCACGGCGCCGACGCGATCGACGTGTCGACGGGGCAGGTCGTGGCGGACGAGCGGCCGGAGTTCGGGCGGTCGTACCAGACGCCGTTCGCGGACCGTATCCGCCGCGCCACCGGTGTCCCGGTGATCGCGGTCGGCGCGATCTCGTCCTGGGACGACGTCAACTCCCTGATCCTGGCGGGTCGCACGGACCTGTGCGCCCTGGCCCGCCCGCACCTCTACGACCCGCACTGGACCCTGCACGCGGCGGCCGAACAGGGCTACACGGGCCCGGGCGTCGCCTGGCCGGCCCCGTACCGTGCGGGCAGCCGCCGGCCCCAGACGGGCCGCACGGACGCCCCGAAGCCGCGGCTGAGCCTGTGAGGCCCGGCTTTCAGGAAGTGCTGAGCGTGAAGTCCGTTTCCTTCGCCGAGGTGATCCGGGCGCCCATGTTGCGTTCCATCATCTCGAGGGCGGCGGACGCCAGATGAGGGTGGATGGAGGCGACGGCGTCCCTGGGCACCGTGACCTCCAGATGGCGGATGTGCGCGTCCAGGGCCGAGTAGAGGACGCACTGCTCGGTGACCTGGCCGGTCAGCACGACGTGTCCGACGCCCAGGTTCCACAGGAGGTAGGCCAGGGGTGTCTCGTAGAAGACCGAATGGCGGGCCTTCACCACGAAGAGCGACTCGTCGTCCGGTCGTATCGGCTCGATCAGGTCGGCGTGCGGCCGGGCCAGCGCGGTGTCCACGAGCTCTCCGTGGTGCGAGCGCCACAGTCCGAAGTTGTCGTTCGCGTAGACCACCGGCACGTCCGCCTCGCGGGCCCGGCCGATCAGCTCGGCGATGACGGGCACGACCCGTTCGGCGGACGGCACGAGCAGCTCGGAGTCCTCGTGGTCGTACGTGTTGATCATGTCGACCACGATCAGAGCCGGCCGCGTCGGGCCCGCCGGCCGTTCCATGGTGTCTCCCGAGTGGAGCGTGTGGTGCGGGTTCGGGGAAGGTCCTGCCGAGTACCCGGTGGTCTGGCGGGCCTAACGTGATTCACACCCCGGCGAACCCCGCCCCCGCGTCCCGCAGCCGCTCGTGCAGCCCCCGGAACACCGCCGACGAGCGCTCCCCGGGCCAGTCCCGGGGGAGCAGCGCGGACGGCAGGCCGGGGTCGGTGTAGGGGAGGTGGCGCCAGGAGTCCAGGGCGAGGAGGTAGTCGCGGTAGGCCTCCTCGGGCGGGGTGTCCTCGCGCTTCTCCCAGCCGTGCAGCACGGGCCCGTGGCGGTCGAGGAACGCCTCGTGCTCCTTGGCGATGGCGGCCAGGTCCCACCAGCGGGTGACGGCCTCGGCGG
>KL569165.1:9219-9600 GCA_000715635.1 Streptomyces violaceus
CGGAAGAAGTCGACGTACGCGTCGAGCCGCAGCCGCTGGAGGGTGTGCCGGGACTCCTCGTACAGCCGCGCGGGCGCGATCCACACGCCCGGAGCGGCCGTGCCGAATCCGAGGCCGGCCAGCCGGGAGCGCAGCACGTGCCGCTTCTGCCGCTCCGACTCCGGCACGGAGAACACGGCGAGCACCCAGCCCTCGTCCTCGGGCGGTGCCGTGGCGTAGATGCGCCGGTCGCCGTCGTCGAGCAACTGCCGGGCATCCGGTGACAGTTCGTACCCGGCCGCACCCTGCGCGGTGCGGGCGGGCACGAGCAGTCCGCGTCTCTTGAGCCGTGACACCGAGGAGCGTACGGACGGGGCGCCACACCGACCGCGGCCAGCAGCC
>KL569165.1:9817-10346 GCA_000715635.1 Streptomyces violaceus
CAGCAGCCGGATCAGTTCGGCTACCGGCACGGGGCCCGGTACGAAGCGGCCGTACGCGCCGTAGAGCGTGACGATGAGAGACCGTGGTGCATGCTGGTCGGACACGTTGATCATCTTAGGTCGTACGCATCAATCCTGGTCGCCCGCGGTGCCGCCGTCCGGGACTCCAGCGCCGCGCAGCCGGAATCGCTGGAGCTTGCCGGTGGCGGTGCGCGGCAGCGCGTCCAGGAAGACGATCTCGCGCGGGCACTTGTACGGCGCCAGCTCGCTCTTCACGAAGTCGCGCAGCGCCCCGGCGTCCCGCTGCGCGCCCTCCTTGAGGACGGCGTAGGCCACCACGACCTGCCCGCGCGCCTCGTCGGGCCGTCCGACCACCGCCGCCTCCAGCACGTCCGGGTGCCGCAGCAGCGCGTCCTCGACCTCGGGTCCGGCGATGTTGTACCCGGCCGAGATGATCATGTCGTCGGCGCGTGCGACGTACCGGAAGTAGCCGTCGGGTTCGCGGACGTAGGTGTCGCCCGTGATGTTC
>KL569165.1:10582-13239 GCA_000715635.1 Streptomyces violaceus
CGGTCCGCGCACGGCGAGCAGCCCCGGCTGCCCGTCGGGCACCGGCAGGCCGTCCGCGTCCTGCACCCGCGCGTGCCAGCCCGGTACGGGGACGCCCGTCGCCCCGGGCCGGATCCGTTCGTCGGCCGCTGAGATGAAGATGTGCAGCAGCTCGGTGGCGCCGATGCCGTTGATGACGCGCACGCCGGTGCGTTCGTGCCAGGCCCGCCAGGTGGCCGCGGGCAGGTTCTCGCCGGCGGAGACGCAGCGGCGCAGGGACGAGACGTCATGGCCGTCGAGCTCGTCGAGCATCGCGCGGTACGCCGTCGGCGCGGTGAACAGGACGGAGACCCGGTGCCGGGCGATGGCGGGCAGCAGCTGCCTGGGGCCGGCCTGCTCCAGCAGCAGGGCGCTCGCCCCGGCCCGCAGCGGGAAGACCACCAGCCCGCCGAGCCCGAAGGTGAAGCCCAGGGGCGGACTGCCGGTGAAGACGTCGTCGGCGCGAGGCTTCAGCACATGACGGGAGAAGGTGTCGGCGATCGCCAGCACGTCCCGGTGGAAGTGCATACAGCCCTTGGGGCGGCCGGTGGTGCCGGAGGTGAAGGCGATCAGCGCCACGTCGTCGGCCGCCGTCCCCACGGCCGCGTACGGCGTGCCGGGCGCCGGGCGGTTGAGCAGGTCGTCCGGGGCGTCACCGCCGTACGTCGTGATCCGCAGGTCCGGGATCTCGGCCTTGGCGAGGTCGTCGACGGCCCGGATGTCGCACAGCGCGTGCCGGACCCGGGCGATCTCGCACATCGTGCCCAGTTCGTGCGGGCGCTGCTGGGCCAGCACCGTGACCGCCACGGCGCCCGCCTTCAGCACGGCCAGCCAGCAGGCCGCGAGCCACGGTGTGGTGGGGCCGCGCAGCAGCACCCGGTTGCCGGGGACGACGCCGAGGTCACCGGTGAGCAGGTGCGCGATGCGGTCGACCCGGGCGCGCAGCTCGCCGTACGTCCATGGCTCACCGGTGGGGGTGAGGAACACGGGCCGGTCGTCGGGAGGTCCGTGGAGCAGTTCGGCGGCGCAGTTGAGCCGTTCGGGGTAGCGCAGCTCCGGCAGGTCGAAACGGAGCTCGGGCCAGTGGTCCGGGGGTGGCAGATGGTCGCGGGCGAAGGTGTCGACGTGCGCCGTGTCCCGTGGATTCATACGGTTCGCCCCCTTGGCGTGGTGGGCTCGCCCCTGGAGCGTATCGTGTTGGTGACGGCAGTCAACGGTCCGCGATAGCCTCGGAGTGGCCCAGCCGGGAAGCAGGGTGGCGGAGAAGGGACCGGCGATGACCGCATTCTCGCTCGAACCGGCACAACTCGCCTGGTGCGCCGAGCTGCGCACCTTGGCCGCCGAGCGGCTCCGCCCGCTGGCCGAGAAGGGGGAACCGGGTCATGTGAACCGCGCGCTGGTCGCCGAACTCGGCCGACTGGGCCTGCTCGAACGGCTCTTCACGTCCGGCGCCCTCGACTTGTGCCTGATGCGCGAGTCCCTCGCCCACGCCTGCACGGAGGCCGAGACGGCCCTCGCCCTCCAGGGCCTCGGCGCCCACCCGGTCCACGCCCACGGCACCGGCCCCCAGCGCGCCCGCTGGCTCCCCCGGGTGGCCGACGGAACGGCGGTCGCGGCGTTCGCGCTGAGCGAGCCGGGGGCGGGGTCGGACGCGGCGGCGCTGACCCTGCGAGCGGAACGGGACGGCCCGGACCGCTGGCGCCTCACCGGCGAGAAGTGCTGGATCTCCAACGCCCCCGAGGCCGACTTCTACACCGTCTTCGCCCGGACGGCCCCCGATGCCGGGGCCCGGGGCGTCACGGCGTTCCTGGTGCCCGCCGACCGCCCGGGCCTGACCGGAACCGGCCTCGACATGCTCTCCCCGCACCCCATCGGCGCGCTCGACTTCGACGCCGTACCGGTGACGGCCGAGGACGTGCTCGGAGAGGTGGACCGGGGGTTCCGGGTCGCGATGGGGACGCTCAACCTGTTCCGCCCCAGCGTCGGCGCCTTCGCGGTCGGCATGGCCCGGGCCGCCCTCGACGCGACCCTCGTCCACACCGCCGGGCGGGACGCCTTCGGCGGCAAGCTGAAGGACCTCCAGGCCGTCTCCCACCAGGTCGCCGAGATGGCCCTGCGCACGGAGGCGGCCCGCCTGATGGTCTACGCGGCGGCGACGGCGTACGACGAGGGCGCCCCAGACGTGCCCCAGCGCGCCGCCATGGCGAAACTGCTCGCCACCGAGACCGCGCAGTACGTCGTCGACACGGCCGTCCAGTTGCACGGCGCCCGGGCGCTGCAACGCGGTCACCTGCTCGAACACCTCTACCGCGAAGTGCGCGCGCCGCGCGTCTACGAGGGGGCCAGCGAGGTGCAACGCGGCATCATCGCCAAGGAGTTGTACGCCCAACAGGAGGCCCGGTGACCACCGAGCGCGTCAACCCGCCCGACCTGTCCCCGCCCGCCGGCTTCTCCCACGCCGTCGTGGCCTCCGGGTCGAGGGTGGTGTTCCTGGCGGGTCAGACCGCCCTCGACGCCGACGGCAAGGTGGTGGGGCGGACCCTGCCGGAACAGTTCGCGAGGGCGCTGGCGAACCTGCTGGCCGCTCTCACGGCGGCCGGCGGTACACCGTCCGACCTCGCCCGCGTCACCGTCTACGC
>KL569165.1:13420-17216 GCA_000715635.1 Streptomyces violaceus
ACGGTACACCGTCCGACCTCGCCCGCGTCACCGTCTACGCCACGGACGTCGCCGCGTACCGCGCCCACGCCCCCGAACTGGGCCGGCTGTGGCGCGAGGCGGCCGGGCGCGACTACCCCGCCATGGCCGTCGTCGAGGTCGTCCGGCTGTGGGACGAAGAGGCGATGGTCGAGCTCGACGGCTTCGCGGTACTGCCCTAGGGAGCTCTCAGGGCGGTCCCGGTCAGGCCGCGACGGCCAGTTGCTGCGCCGTCACCCGGTGCGGCTCCACCACACGCCCGTCGGGCAGCAGCTCACCGGTGTCGTCGAAGACGATCGCGCCGTCGCACAGCAGGCTCCAGCCCTGCTCGGGGTGGGCGGCGACGACATGGGCCGCGAAGGAGTCGGTCGCGGGGCACTGGGTCTGGTGGGCACACATGGCGCACCTCCACGTCGGTAGGGCCATCCGGAGGATTCGTATGACTCTTACGTACAGACCATGCTCCCGACTCGAACACATCGGAACGGCCCGCAGGGAAGCGTGACACGCCCCGGACATTCCCAGGACGGTTCCACGACGGTCGGCGCGGACTCACCACCGAAGGAGTGAGGGGCGCGGGCGTGGGCCCGGGCGCCGGGTACGAGTGGAACAAAAAACCACTCCTTTCGGGAGGTTCCCCCCATGCGTGTACGTCCCCTGCTCGGCACGACGGCCGGTGCCGCGCTGCTCCTGCTCACCGGTGCCACCGCGGCACCCGCCACCGCGTCCGCCGCGGCCCCGTACGAAACCGTGACGGTCGACTCGGTGGGCCGGATCACCGCCGACGGCACCGTCACCCTCTCCGGCACCTACCGCTGCCGGAGCGCCATCGGCCCGGTCTTCGTCAGCTCCTCCGTGAGCCAGGGCGTCTCCACCACCCGCTACGGCATCGGCGGCACCCGGGCCGTGTGTGACGGCGTGAAGCACCGCTGGGTGAACACGGGCCGGCCCACGCCGGGCGTACTCGCGCCCGGAGCGGCCCACGTCGAGGCCACACTGATGGAACTGCGCACCTTCAGCGGCCTGCCGCTGCCCAGCTTCCACGCGGTCCACGGACGGGACATCAGCCTGACCCGGCGCTGAGTACGAGCCGGTGACCTGGGCCTCCCGCACCGTGGTGGTGCGGGAGGCCCTCCCTGACTGTCCGATTCCCCGAGATCGCCGATGGAGGCCGCACGTACACCTGCCCGCGGCCGCGCCTGCTGGACAGCCTGTCCTGAGAGGCGCTACTCCTGCGCGTGCCGGATGGCGTCCAGCACGATGTGCGCCACATGGTCGTCGGCGAGGGTGTACCGCGTCTCGCGGGCCTGACGCCGGGCGGTGACGATCCGGGAGGTGCGCAGCACCCTCAAGTGCTGGGAGACCAGCGGCTGGCTCACGCCCAGGGCGGTCACGAGTTCATGGACGTACTTCCCGCCGCCGGCCAGTTCCCGCACGATGCCCAGCCGTACGGGCGAGGCCAGGGCGCGCAGCAGCTCGCTGGCCGCCTGCAGGGTCTGGTCAGGCTCGTCCGTCGGGGGAGAGGGCGTCGTTGTCATATGCATACATTAGCATATGACAACGATTTCCAATTCGATGGGGCGGTTGCTGCTGACGGGTCTCGTCAGTGGTCGTCCCAGTGTCCCTCGTGCGCGGCGTGACGGTGACCGTCGTGCACGTAGTCGGTGTGGTCGTCGTGCCGCACGGCCAGATGGCCGCAGTCGTCGCCGTGCTGGTGGTCGTGGTTCTGGTGCACCGCGTGGCCGCTGTTCGCGCACTCGTCGACGTGACCCTCGTGCATCCGGTGGATGTGGCCGTCGTGGGCGTAGTCGGTGTGGTCGCCGTGGGTGAAGGCGACGTGTCCGCAGTCGTCGCCGTGGGCGTGCGCGTGGTCTTCGTGGGTGATGTGCTCGGCAGTGGTCATGGGGTGGCTCCTTGCGTGTGCTCGTGGCCGCCCGTGGCTCTTCGGCCGGGCGGTATGCCGACATTAACATATAGCGATTCCTGCATGTATTGTCGGAGCGACCGTCGTCACCCGCCACCCGGCGGGGTGCGAAGGGGTGATGCCGGACCTAACGGACCGCGACGACCACGCAGCTGTCGCCGTACTGCCAGACCGGCCCCGCTGTGCCGAACCCCGCCTGCCGCAACAGCTTCAGATGGGCCGAGAGGGGCAGCTCCGCGGGGCGGCCGCTGTCGAGGGGTGCCTCGCGGCGGCGGCGCTCCACGAGGAGGTCGGCCAGCTCGGGGTCGTCGGCGACGGCGGCCCACCAGGAGCCCCAGTCCTCATGGGTGAACGCCCGCTGCCGGTCGGCCCGGCGCTGTCCGACATGGGCGGCGATCTCGGCCGGGCCCGTGTCGCCCTGGGGGAGATGGTCGCCGTTGACGAGGACCCCGCCGGGCCGCAGCAGTGTGGCGAGCTGCCGGTAGGTGCGCAGGAGGGTGTCGCGGTCGAGGTAGTGCAGGGCCGTCGTGGAGACGGCCGCGTCGAGGGGCCGGTCCAGGTCCAGGGCCCAGGTCCAGCCGGGTGTGCCGATCTCCGTGTCGACGTAGCGGGCCGCGTCCGGGTGGTGGGTCCGGCCCAGCTCCAGCAGGACGGGGTCCCGGTCCACGGCCACGATCTCCGCGTCCGGCAGTCGCCGGATCAGCCGGGCCGCGAGCGACCCGGGCCCGCAGCCCAGGTCGACGACGAGCGGCCGGGCCGTGCGCCCCGCCGTGACGTGCTCGACGACATCGGCGATCACCGTGAACCGCTCCTCGCGGTCGACGGCGTACCGCTGTTGCTGGAGCTCCCAGCGCTCCACCCACCGCTCCGCCGTCGCCAGACTCAGCCCCACCGGTCGCGCCACCTTGCCGTATCGCACCTGACTCCTGCCGGCCCGAGCCTACAGGTGGAAACGGTTCCCATTACGCATAGTCGGCGGAGTCACTGGAGTGACGCAAGAACGGCCAGCAGCCGGTCGATCTCCTCAACGGTGTTGTACACATGCAGACTCATCCGCACCGAACCGGTCTTCTCGCCCGCGTCGCCCTGGCAGTGGTGGTCGGAGCGGACCATGAAACCGTGGCTGAACAGGATGAAGCCCAGGTCGCCCGAGTCGATGGCGCGGTGCCGCAGGGTCACGATGCTCTGGCGACGTTGCACGGTCGAGTCGGCCGCCAGGCTGAGCGGGCAGCCGAGGATCTCGTAGGCGTCCAGACGGCGCAGCCCGTCGGTGAGCCGGGCCGCCAGGGCGACGGTCCACCGCTCGATGCGCTCCACTCCGGCGGCGTCCAGCCAGTCCAGGGCCGCTTCGAGCGAGGCGATGCCCACGGTGTTCGGCGTGCCGCTCCACCCGCCGGGCGTGAACGCCGGGCCGCGCTCCTGCCGCGCCCACACCGCGCCGGAACCGGGCAGGGCCAGCGCCTTGTGCCCGGAGAAGACCACGAAGTCGACGTCCAAGTCGCCCACGGACACCGGCAGATGCCCGACGCTCTGGGCCGCGTCCAGACAGATGACCGCGTCCGGTCCTACCGCCCGGCGGATGCGGTGCACGTTCATGTCGCCGCCGTAGACGTGGTGCACATGGGTCGTGGCGACGAACCGGGTGCGCGGCCCGGCCCGTTCGGCCAGCGCGGTGTGGTCGTAGTCCCCGGAGCCGCTCTGGTACGGCATCGGCAGCACCCGGACGTGCACGCCCTCCCGGGCGAGCAGCCGCTGGGCCTCCAGCCAGGGCGTGATGTTGGCCTGGTGGTCGGCGTCGGGTACGACGATCTCGTCGCCGTCGCGCAGAAAGCCCGGCAGCCAGTCGCGGGCGAT
>KL569165.1:17447-20875 GCA_000715635.1 Streptomyces violaceus
CCCCTCGGTCGTGCCGCTCGTGAAGTGGACGGTGGACCGCTCCGGCCGGCCGTCCCCGAGGAAGCGGGCGACACGCTCGCGGGTCCGCTCCACCAGCTCCGTGGTCCGGTTGGCCCAGGTGTAGGTGCCGCGCGCGGAGTTGGCGTTGCTGGTGGTGAGGTACGTCTGCACGGCGTCCAGGACGGCCTGCGGTTTCTGGGCCGTGGCCGCGCTGTCCAGGTATGCCAGCTCCGGGTGCCCGGTGACGATGGGGAACTGGGCGCGCAGCGCCTGCTGCCACTGGTGCAGGTCCTCGCGGGTGATCGGTGCGGTCATGGCCGTCAGTCCCGCACCAGGGGCGCGCCCGCGTCCCGCCAGGCGATGATGCCGCCGGTCAGGCTGCGCACATCGGCATGCCCCATCCGGGTCAGCAGTGCCGCGTACCGCGCGGACTGCTCGCCCACCGGACATGCCAGCAGCACCGGCCGGCTCCGGCTGAACGGCAGGCCGCCCCGCAGGAGTTCGGCGAACAGCTCGTCGACGATGTTCACCGACCCGTCGATGTGCAGCGCCGCGTACGCGAACGGACTGCGCAGGTCGACCACGAGCGGCCGGTCGGTGTCGATCCACCGCTGGGCTTCGGCCACGGTGACCGACGGCGCCCCGCGCACCTCGGCCTCGGTCAGGTCGGCCGGGGAGTTCTTCCGGGCCGGCCGGCCCAGCAGGTCGGGCCGCCGCTGCCGGACGTAGCTCAGATAGCTCTCGACCCGGTCGCAGACGATGAACACCGCCGTCCGGCGCTCGCTCGACTCCTCGTCGAGGGCGCGCAGATGACGGACCGCGCCGAAGTAGGCCGCCCCTCCGGTGGGGCCGCCCAGGATGCCGCAGCGTCGGTTCAGGGTCAGCATCCCCTCGATGGCCTCGTCGGCGCTCACCGGCTCCATCGTGTCGTATGTCTCCGGGTCGAACAGGCCGACCTCCTGCACCTCGTCGATCGTGCGGATCCCGGGGATGAAGTCGGACTTGGCCGCGACCAGCCCGACCACCCGTACCGAGGGGTCCTCCTCCCGCAGCGCGCGGGCCACGCCCGTGGAGGAACCGGCCGTGCCCACACAGGCGACGAACCAGTCCGGCACCCGGCCGTCCAGGTCCTTGACGATCTCCGGGCCGGTCCCGGTCAGATGGGCCTCGGTGTTGCGCGGGTTGAAGTACTGGTCGGTGTGCAGATAGGCGCTGCCGGAGGCCGACAGCGTCCGGTGGAAGAGGGTCAGCGGATCGTCCGTCGCGGTCGGGTCCAGGCACTCGCTCTGCCCCGGCAGCTCCTCGATCTCCGCCCCGAGCAGCAGCAGGAGATCCTTGATCTCCGGCACCCGCATCCGGTTGGTGACGCTCTTGAAGCCCAGGCCGTGCATGCCCGCGACGACCGCCAGCGCCTTCGCAGTGTTCCCGCTGGACAACTCCACGACCTGGCTGCCGTGTTCGACGGCCTCGGAGAGCAGCGGGCGGGCCATGCTCCAGGCCGCCCGGTCCTTGACCGAGCCCCAGGGGTTGAGCATCTCCAGCTTGGCGAACAGGTCGATGTGCCGCAGTCCGTGCACGGCCGGGTCCAGCCGCACCAGCGGGGTGTTGCCTATCGCCTCCGTGATGCTGTCGTACCTCACTGGGCTCCCCCCGAGGGCGTGATCGGCCAGAACTGGTCGTCGAGGCACCAGCGCCACCCGTCGCCGTCCTGCCAGGCGGCGACCTTGCGGGCGGCGGACTGATGCTGGGCGCGGGTGGCGTGGAAGTCCATGGCGTACCCGGCGGTGTTGGCGAACGCCAGCAGGTCGCCGGGGACCGGACGGCGGGGCAGGAACACGATGCGCCTGGTGATCAGGTCGGTCTCCAGGCAGAGGCTGCCGAAGAGGTGGACGGCGACGGGCCCCTCGCCCGGCCCGGCCCCGCTTCCGGGGATGACGACCGGGTCCATCAGCACTCCGTGGTCCTCCAGGGCGATGTCGTCCGCCTTCGCGGCCAGCCGTACGAGCAGTTCCCCGCCGGTGTCCTGGTCGCGGACCTCCAGCACCTTCGCCAGCGTCAGCCCGCACTGGTCCAGCAGGGCCCGGCCGGGCTCGGTGTGCAGGTCGTACAGGTGCTCCAGCAGCAGTCCGGCCAGCGGACGGCCGCCCAGGGAGGCCGCGGGCTGGGCCAGCAGCTCGTCCAGGTAGGCAGCGCCGGCGACGGACCGGTGGGCCGGGTAGAGGCCGAGCGTGCCGCGCAGGGTGCCGGACTCGTTCCGCAGCCCGTAGCCGTGCCCGCCCCACGTCAGGGGCGGACGGCGGCCCAGGACGGCGGACGTGAGCGCCGTCGTGTACGCCTCCCACTGCTCCCGCTCGGCGAGGTAGCTGACCCCGAACCCGCCGCCGATGTCCACGGCCCGGGGCCGCAGCCCCCGGCTCCGGCACGCCTCCAGGGCCGCCAGACACCCTTCGAGCGCGGTCGCCTTCTCCGCGACGCTCGTCGTGTCCAGGTGGAAGGACACCCCGGTGAGGTCCACCGCGTCGCCGTGCCGCTCGACCGCCTTCAGCAGCAGCTCCAACTCCCGTACGGGCGTGCCGAACCGGCTGCGCCGGCTGAGCACTCTCACCCCCGACGTCTCGAACCCCGACAGCCGCAGCAGCACCCGCACCGGGGCGAGCGCGTGCCCCCGCACCAGCGCGCCGAGCTGGTCCAGCTCGGCCACGCCGTCGACGCCGACCGTGACCCCCGCACGGGCCGCGAGCCACAGGAACTCGGGGTTCTTGGGCCCGGTGGCGGTGATCCGGTCGGCGGTGAAACCGGCACCGAGCGCGTGCTGTAACTCGCCCAGCGACGCGACGTCCACGCCAGCGTCCGTGGCCGCGAGGCGGCGCAGCAGCGCGCTGGACCGGTTGGCCTTGTGGGCGTAGAAGACCTGGCCGGACAGATGGTGCGCGCGGTACACGGACCGGAACCGCTCCAGGTTCTCGGCGATCTGGTCCGGCACCACGACGTGCAGCGGTGAACCGAGCGCGTCGGTGAGCGAGTGCAATGTCCCGGTCGCCGCCACGAGCGACCTCAGCCGTGCCTCCAGCCGCGGTTCGAGATACAAGGGCCGGCCGTCCATGCGCGCTCCCTCCCCTGAAGCCGCTGCGCCCGGCATCCGGGCACGTCGGACACTCCCCGCGTTTCGCCGTATAGCCCATATCCATTCTTCGGTCGCTTTACGCCCTGAAAGGCCCGGGCCTGTCCGGTCGCCGGTGTGAAGCGGATCACGGGCCGGGCTGCGGCGCGCCGGGCGCGAGGCGGCGGCATCGACGGTTCGCGGCTCGCCGCGGGCCCGCCCCGTGTGCCACGCATGTGCCTGACGCCCCGGCCGGAGACTGGCACCGACCCGTCCGAGGACGGACGTGGACTGGCATCCGCTGCGGCTCACCACCCCCGTCAAGCAG
>KL569165.1:21144-23090 GCA_000715635.1 Streptomyces violaceus
GGCGGCCGTGCCATCGCCGAGCGGCTGGGCCGCACCGGCCTGCCCGACGGGCCGGTCGCCGAGACATGGGAGGTCAGTGATGTAGAGGGCGATGCCTCGACCGCCCTGGTCGGCGTACAGCCCGGCGTGGACCGTGACACCCTGCACCGGGCGCTGCTGGCACAGGGCTTCGACGCGGTCATGCGCCGCCTGCCGGTCCGCGCGGGACAGACCGTCTACGTCCCCGGCGGCACCCTGCACAGCTTCGGCCCGGACACCCTCGTCCACGAGATCGAGCAGACGTCCGACAGCCAGCAGCACGCCATGCGCCGCCACATGGAGGACGGCTCGCCCGTACCCGACCACGAGTGGCACGCCAACCTCGACCGTCTCCTCGACGAGTGGCGCCCCGGCCCCCGGCCCGAGTTCCACCCCGGCCTGAGCGTCCCCTCGGGCGACGGCGTCGTACGCACGGTGCTCTGCGCCAGCCCGCGCTTCGCCCTCGAACGCTGGTCCGCCGGCCAGGCGTCGCCCTTGTCGTACCGCTTCTCCACCGTGCGGATCCTCACCAACGTGGGCGCCCCCGTCACCGTCACCGCCGGCTCCTGGACCGGTCCGCTGGGCCGCGCCCACACCCTCCTCCCCGCCGTTCTCGGTGAGGTCCGCATCCAGGGCCCCGCCGACGTACTGATCGGCTACGTACCCGAGCTGGAGCACGACATCCGCGCCCCCTCCTCGCCGCAGGCCACGGCCCGGCCGCCGTCGCCGCCCTCGGTGAAGGACTCGGTCCGTTGTAGCGGACCGGTGACATTCGGGACGGAGCCGTAGCAGGTCCGCGGGGCAACGAATGCGGCCGGTGGCGGGTCGTACTGGGGGCAAGGGCAGAAGCCCGAGCATGCGACCGGGGAAACCGGGGGAAACCAATGGGGGAGACCATGAAGATCCGTGCCCGAGGGATGCGGCAGAACCGAGGAATTCGCACCACCGTGGCCGCTCTGGCGGCCGTCGCCGGTGTCGCCGCAGCCGCCGTCCCGGCCGTTGCCGCCACCGCACCGGCCTTCGGCACACCCCGGTTCCTGGAGCCGGCCGAACTGCCGCCGCACCCGACCTCGCCCTGGTACGCCGGGCCGGTCACCGCCGGCCAGCCCGATCCGCTGCCGATCTGCGTGGGCGACGCCCTGCCGTCCATCACCACGCACCGGGAGTACTGGACGGAATACGACACGAGCGCCCAGCAGATCACGGTCGAGGGGCGCAGCGAACAGTGGGCGAAGGACTTCGCGGCGCTGCTGCGCAAGGACCTCGCCGGCTGCGCGAAGAAGCTGATGCAGCAGGACCCCGACATCACCGCGACGCAGAAGTACTACGGCCGGCTGAACGTCGAGGAGGGCGCCGACGTCTACGGCCTGCACACCGCCTCCGCCTGGGGCTCCTCCGACATCGGCCTCTTCTCGGTCGGCCGCGACGGCCGGACCGTGACGGTCGTCCGCTGGAGCCAGATGGGCACCTTCCAGCACGCCCAGGTAGGGGACTTCAAAGCCACGACCGTCACGGCGGTGAACAAGCTGTACTGACCGAGTCAGCCGCGGGGCGGCCCGGCAGGGCAGTCGTACACGAGCAGCCCGTCACCGCGCAGACGCACGCCGGGCGTCGGGGAGTGGGCGCTCAGCCGGCCGTCGTGCATGAGGTGGCGGGCCGGTACGCCGCGGGCCACGACCGCGAAGTCGGCGATCAGCCGGCGGTGACAGCGCCCCCAGACCACCTCGCTGCACATCACGGCGGTACGCGCGTGCGCCGCCTCCCGCAATACCCGGTCCATGACGGCGACGAACTCGGGGGACCGGGTGTGGGCGGCGTACCCGCGGAAGGAAGCGTTGCGCCAGACGACGTCCGGGCTGTCCCCGGGCAGGGACGGAATCCGCCGAGGTCGCGTTCCCACCGGTAGGCGATGCCACTGTCCGGCAACC
>KL569165.1:23284-25673 GCA_000715635.1 Streptomyces violaceus
GCCTTGCCAGCCCGCTCAGAGATGTGTATAAGAGACAGACCGCCCGCAGCAGCTCGGTGAGGTCACCTGGCCCCCTGACCTGCCTCGCTTGATTCGGCACAGCTGCTGAACTGCGTAAACGGCCTTTCAGTTGTTTCGCGATCATGCCCATTGATGCCTTCCCTGCCGGGGACGAGAAAGCGAGCGAATCGGTGTCGCAGGCTTTCAGCCGAGGACCGCCGCCCGGGCCCCCACGTCGAGCGAGGACAGGGCGAGCGCATCTGCGCCGCTCCCCGGGATTCCGATGACCTCGACAGTCACCCCTCGTGCCGCCAGGGCCTTCGCGGTCTGGGCGATGGTGATCTGGGAGAAGCCGAAGACGGAGTCCGGGGTCAGGTTTTCGCGGTTCTTGAGGAGCATGGCGAGGACGATCCGCTTGGGCGTGAAGTCGTCCGGGAGGGCGAGTTCGCCCCGGCTGAGCCGGGTCACCTTCGCGGTGAACTCCGCACGGACCCGGGCGGACTCCTGGAGCAGCTCCACCGCCACCCTGGCCTGGTTGAACAGGTGACTCAGGGGACCGGAACCGCCCGCGCGCTTGACGAGGACGAGCGTGCCGTCGGGCATGAGCAGGTCGCAGATCTCGACCTGGTCCCTGGGCCGGAGCGGATTGGTGACGTTCTTGGTGTCGAGGCAGAGCCAGTCGGGCCGTTCCTCGTCGGCCACCCTGTTGTTGTAGGCGTTCTCGGACTCACCGTCGATCCACGCGGGAAGGGAGACGGAGGGCGACGGCGAGAACAGCGCCGCCACGGCCGCCCGGCACTCGTCCACGTAGGCGGACCCTGCCTCGTACCACTCACCGTCCATCAGGAAGAACCGTCCGGAGCCCATGGAGACCGCGGCCTCCAGCCACGTCAGCGCGCTGGTGACGGCGAGCGTGTCGGCCACCCCGGCCCGGCGATCCCGGGCAAGGGTCACGGTTCCCTCGCGCAACGCCCTGAGACGCTGGCCGGGCGGTGTGAGTCGGGCCCGGGTGAGGACGTAGTCGGGGTCGAAGTCGTCGGAGCGTAGGGCGCCGGAGCTGTTGATCCGCGTCACGTAAGTGGTCGCCTCCGCGTACGCCGCATGATGTTCGGACGGCACGGAGACGGAGATCCGTCCGTCGGCGGGACGGCCGAGGAGGTCGTCCAAGGCCTGGTCGAGAACGTTGAGAGTGGTCGTGTCCTCGACCGGCGCGATGTGATCGACGAACTCCAGTTCCTGGTGCGGGATGTCCTCGCGGCAGATTCTGGCGATGGCCCGCAGATCGGAGAGCAGGGCCTCGGGTTCGATCCCGAGGGCGATTCTCAGCCCGCACCCGCCCTGGGCGCTGACGGCCCTTCCACGGGTGTACCGCGACCTGGTGAGCGGCAGTTCGTCGAGGTAGCCGCCCAGGCTGCGCACGATGCGCGAGTGGTCGCGGATGCCGAGCAGCGGGACCGGGGCGCCGCCCGGCACCAGGGAGATGTCGGTGCGCGCCTGCCCGAGAGACCGGGAGACCGCGCCACGGATCAGGTTCGGATCCATCTGCCGGACGGCGAAGGAGAGACCGAAGCGCTTGTCCTTGAGGTGGTCGGGGATCAGCCGGTACCCCTGGTCGCAGCCGATGGCGTACACCGTGCCGTCGACGGCGAGCAGGAGTACGGCGGCGGTGCGCCGGACGCCTTCGGTGACGGTGATGCCAGTGGTGCGGGCCATGGGAGCGCACCAGGGGGCCTCGTTGCGTTCCATGCCGCAGGTGACATACACGGCCGGGACCCCTAGCGCTTCGGGTACGTGGGGATCGGCGCCGAGCCTGTCCAGAAGTTCGAGGTCGAGGGCGTCCAGCATGGCGTCCTGGGTGGGGGCGACGCCGGACAGCCGGTAGACGGTGCGTACGGCGGTGTTCGACGCCATGGGGTGCCTCCTCGGCGGCTGTGGTTCACGAGAGGTCCGAGTACACGAGGGAGACTGACATCAACCTGTGTACGTTGTCAACGCACTGCCCTCTGGAAGGTTGATGGTGATCCGTGTACGCTGGGGCTATGACGGACAACGCCGCTTCATCGGTCGGCCCGCTTGTCACCGGTGCGGAGATCGCTCGGCTGGCCGGGGTCACCCGGGCCGCTGTCTCCAACTGGCGCCGACGCTACGACGACTTCCCCGCACCGGTGGGGGGCGGCGCGAACAGTCCGCTCTACGCGCTCGCCGAGGTCCAGGATTGGCTGGACAGACAGCGCAAAGGCCAGGAGGTCTCTCCCGAGGTCGAGTTGTGGCAGGCCCTGCGGACCGCGTACGGGGATCAGATGGTCGCGGGCCTGGCCGCGGTAGCCGCCCTGCTGGCCGGGGAGCACGAACCGGCTCTGCCGGACGACGTCGCCGCCCGCCTGCGGCA
>KL569165.1:25888-28302 GCA_000715635.1 Streptomyces violaceus
CCCGCCTGCGGCAGCTCGCCGAGACCGAGGCACCCGTCGATCTCGTAAACGGACTTACTGACCGGTTCATGGACTCCGCCCGGCGTGCGGGATCCGACCAGGTGACGTCCGAGCGTGTGGTGCGGGCCGTGTGTCACTTCGCGCCCGAGCTGCCGACCGGTGCCACCGTCTTCGATCCCGCCTGCGGTATCGGGGTGCTGCTTCTGTCGGTCGCCTCCGAGACGGGGATGCGTTGCCGTGGCCAGGAGATGGATGCCGACAGTGCCCGTTTCGCCCAGCTGCGTGCCGGCCTTCTGGGCCGCTCCGAGGTGAGCGTCGTGGCAGGGGACTCCCTGCGCGCGGACGCATGGCCGGACCTCAGGGCGGATCTGATCGTCTGTGACCCGCCGGCAGGCGTGACGGAGTGGGGGAGAGAGCAGCTGCTGCTCGACTCCCGCTGGGAACTGGGCACCCCCTCCAAGGCCGAAGGGGAACTCGCCTGGCTCCAGCACGCGTACGCGCACACCGCGCCCGGCGGCCAGGTCCTCATGGTCATGCCGGCCTCGGTCGCCTACCGCAAAGCGGGCCGCCGCATCCGGTCGGAACTCGTACGCCGGGGCATTGTGCGCCAAGTGGTCGCCCTGCCCCCGGGGACGGCGACCTCGCACTCCCTGCCCGTCCATCTGTGGTGCCTACGGCGTCCCGAGAACACCTCGGGTACGGACACCCACCACACCGTGCGCATGATCGACCTGACCGACAACAACCCCGACGGAGGCCTGGAGCCCCGGGACGACCAGACCGCGGACGTACCGCTGATCGAGCTCCTCGACGACACCGTCGACCTGACCCCCGGCAGTCATCTGCGCTTCCGTCACCGTGATTACCCCGGTGAGTACGAGGCCCTGCGCAAGCAGTTGCAGGAGCAGGTGCTCCGGCTCGCCGCCTTCCTGCCCGAGCTCGCTCCCGGCGGCGGACCGGGCTCGCTGGACGGTGCCACCACGAGCGTCGCGGATCTCGCCCGTGCCGGACTTGTGGAGTTCGACGGCCCGGAACCGGTCTCGGCCAGCGAGCAACTCGACACGGACTATCTCCAGGGCTTCCTGCGCAGCTCCGGCAACGCCCGCCGCTCCACCAGCACCAGCGGGACCTACCGTTTCGACGCGCGGGGTTCGCGCGTCCCCCGCATGGACATCGAGGAGCAGCGCCGGTACGGCTCCGCGTTCCGGGCGCTGTCCGCGTTCGAGGAAGGGCTGCGCAAAGTCGACGAGCTGAGCCGGCAGCTCGCCGAGGTCGCCCGCGACGGACTCGCCACGGGAGCCCTGGCTCCTCAAGAGTGAGGAGCAGGCGACCGCTCAGGCGGTGTACGGCAGAAACGGACTCGCGGCTCCGCTCCATGTCACGCTCAGTGCCTCGCGAGCCCGGGTGCAGGCGACGAAAAGCAGGCAGCGCTCCCGCAGCAGGTCGGCGTCATGCTGCAGGGGGTCCGCCTCACGCGGCGTGATCTCCCGGGCGAAGGGGACGGTGCCCTCGCTGACACCGAGGACGGACACCGCCCGGAACTCCAGACCCTTCATCGCGTGCATCGTCGCCAGCCGTACCCCTTGGACCCCCTGCGCGACCTGCCCTCTGACCCGTAGCACGGGGATGCCGGCGGCCTTCAGTTTCTCCTCGGCCGTGTCCAGGGAGAGGTTGAACCGTGCGCACACGCCGATCTCGTGCGGTGCCAGGCCTTGGGCCAGCAGCGTCCGGACCCGCTCCACCAGCGCCTCGGTCTCCTCCTGCCGGGTCGCGTACCCCCGCGCCTGAGGATGGCGTCCGTGCAGCAGTGAGCGGTACCCGGCCAGCGAGTCCGTCCCCTCGCCTTCGAGGGCGTCGACGGTGACGGGTGCCAGGAGCCGCGCCGACCAGGCGAGGATCTCCTCGGTGGAGCGGTAGTTGAGGCGCAACCGGAAGCTGCGGCCGGCCGTCATGATGCCCAGGGAGCCGAGCGAGACCCGGGAGTCGTAGATCCGCTGGTGCGGGTCTCCGGTGGCGAACAGGTCGTCGGGGCCTGGGGTGACGGCGGCGCGCAGTACCCGCCACTGGGCGGGGTGCAGGTCCTGTGCCTCGTCGACGACCACATGGGCGTACGGAGCCGGCTCGTCGCCGAGGAGTTCCGCCGCGCGGGCGCAGACGCGCAGGTGTGTGGTCTCGCCGCGGTCCCGCAGGAACTGTTCGAACCGCTGCACGCCGCTCCACACCACTCGCCGGCGCGTGGGACCGAGACCGGTGCCGCGGCCGCGGCGGCTCGCCCCGAGGTAGGCGTCCAGGTCACGGAGGTTCTGGCCGAGTACGACGTGCCGGTACTCCTGAGCCAGGAACTGCGCGGTGAACGGCAGATCGAGCTGCTTGACCGCCTTCTCCTCTGTCTCTTATACACATCTCTGAGCGGG
>KL569165.1:28506-30144 GCA_000715635.1 Streptomyces violaceus
GGTCCCCGATCGGCTTGGGCACGGCAGCCGACCTCGTGCGCACGATGCCATTGGCACACGCGTCGACCGTCGTCACGTCGACCCGCGCCAGCAGCTTCTCGTCCTCGTCGAGGAGCAGCCCGAGCATGTCGCGCAGTCCGGCGGCGAGAGCGTTCGTGTACGTGGTGAGCAGGATGCGGCCGTCCTCGGAACGACCGAGCAGGTGCTTGACCCGGTGCAGGGCGGCCACCGTCTTGCCCGTCCCGGGGCCGCCGGTGACCTGGACGGGACCGCCGTACGAGCTGCGGTAGGCGACGCGCCGCTGGGAGGGGTGGAGGAAGACCCGCCAGGCCTCGAACGGCTTCTCCAGGATCTCCTCCAACTCCCGCGGCCCGGTGACCAGGCGGATGCGTGCGGGAGTGTTGACGATGACCGTGGCCAGGTCCTCGACCGGTTCGGCGGGCGCGTCGGCGGGTCGGCGAACGGCGACGACATCCCGGTAGACGTCCTCGGGACTGAAGCCTTCGGCGAGGTACTGGAGCACCTCCAGCTGGTCCTCCGGCAGGAGGGTGGAGAATGCCTCCAGCTGGGCCTTGTCCACCAACGAGCGTGCGGCGCGCAGCACTTGGTCGTCGATGCCGAGTTCCCGCAGGGTGCCGTCGGAGACGTCCGCGAACAGCAGATGGGGTGCCGTGCGCGCGGCGGTCTCGTACAGCGGCGTCAGCTCGTCCAGGGCGACGGCGTCGCGTACCTCCAGGGCGCGTGTCGCGGAGTTCGCGCTGTACAGCCGCTTCGCCGCCCAGGTGTAGGCGTCGTCGTGCGGCAGGACGTTGACCAGCAGGAACATGTCGCTGCCGTCGTCGGGGGCGAGGACGACGCCCCGCCAGAAGCCGGTGATGCGGATCGTGCGCATCCGTTCGTCACGGGCGTTCTCGACGGACTCCAGGTGAAGTCCCTTGTCGGCGTTGAGTTCGGCGACGCTCAAGGCATGGAACTTCGCCATGGCCTTGCGCACTCCGGCTCGGACGGGCTTCTCCAACGTGTCGTAGCCGTCCCAGAAACTCTGGGCGAAGGCGAGCCGGGGCATCAGGCCGCTTCCTTTCTTCCGGCCGCCAGTTGTCCGGCGATCTCCCGGAAAGCTGTGAGGAGTTGTTCTGGTTCGCGGGAGAGATCGAGGCTGTGCTGGTACAGCCGCATCGCCCGACCGTCCGGTCCCGCCGCTGTTCCTCGCACCTCGTGGAAGCGCTCGGGCCGCCGTCCGGCCGCGTACACGAGATGCGCCTCGCGCAGACCGAGCACGGTGGCGTACGCGAGCGCCTGGTACAGGTCGGCATTGTGCAGTCCGTCGGCCTTCTCGATCTTGTACTTGGCGTCGACGACGGCGAGCGGAGTACGGCCGTCGCCGGTGCGGACGACCAGGTCGGGGCGCATCCGTACGAGACCCGCGAGGTCGAGGTGGTGGGGGTCCTGGAGACGCGCGGTCAGGCCGTGTTCCCGAAGAGCCTCGCGCAGGGCGACCGTGACGAAGTCCTCGAACAGCTTGTTCATGTCGAGCAGGAAGCCGTCCACAGTCAGTGGGGAGGCCCCGGCCGGCCGGTGTTCCGGCGAGGTGCCGCGCAGGACGGCCTCGGCGAGCCGCAGGGCGGGCTGGTAGCGAGC
>KL569165.1:30430-32547 GCA_000715635.1 Streptomyces violaceus
CAGCCGCTCGGTCGCGGCCCGCAGGATGCGGTTCTCGGCGGTGTCAGCGGTGTACGCGTCGTAGACGATCTCCACCGGCGGCGTACGGCCGAAGTGCCGACGGATCTGCTCAGTCTCACGCAGCCTCCCGCGCACGACGAGCGCGGACTCCTCGACCTCCCGGTAGCCCTGGAGGATGCCCTGCCGCAGCGCCGCGTCGATCCGCCGTTCCACGGCGTGCGCGAGGGCGGGGACGACGTCGTCGTGAGCGCCGGTGTCGACGGTGCCCTCCCGGCTGTCGCGCCAGGCGCGCGCCGGGTCGAGGCTGAACCCGAGGAGGAAGAACAGCCGTCTCACCGGGGTCTTGGGCATGATCCGTACGACCGCACCACCGGGGGTGCGCACGGCGCCGACCCTGCTGCCCGCCCGCAGCAGCCAGTGCCCGTCCCGGCCGGGATCGGGGGTCGCGTACTCCAGGATGCCCGCGGCGGCAAGGGCCCGCCCGTCCGCGGCGCCCAACGGGACGGAGGCGGCGGGCCCGTACTCGCGCAGTGTCACGTCGGCCACGGACACGGTCACGGGCGCTGCTCGCGCAGCGAGTCGAGGCCGTAACGGGCGGCGACGTCGAGGTCCTCGCCGTAGTGGTGCTCCTCCAGGAGCGGCAGGATCTTCGTGCGCCAGGTCCGTTCGAGGCCGCCGTCGCGATACACGCCCGGCTTCATCAGGTACGACGGTCCGATGGCGAAGTCGGCGTCGTCGATACGGGCGTTGAGGGCGTCGAGCAGGCGGGCGGGTTCCGGGTCCCGGCCCTCGCGCTTCAACCAGCGCGCGAGCAGCCCGGCGGTCGGCTCGGTGCGCGGGGAGAGTTCCACGAACGCGAAACGGCGCCGCATCGCCGCGTCCACCAACGCGATCGAACGGTCGGCGGTGTTCATCGTGCCGATCACGAAGAGGTTGGGTGGCAGCGCGAAGTCGTCCCCGGAGTAGGTGAGTCGGACGGACCTCTTCCGGTACTCCAGGAGGAAGTACAGCTCGCCGAAGACCTTTGCCAGGTTGGCCCGGTTGATCTCGTCGATGATCAGGAAGTGCGGGATGTGCCGGTTGCCCTCGCGGGAGGCGAGATCGGCGAGCTCCCGCAGCGGGCCCGCCGTCAGCCGGAAGGCCACCTCACGCGTCTCGGAGTCTTCCACGGGCCGGAACCCCTCGAAGAAGTCCTCGTAGGCGTACGAGGGGTGGAACTGCACGATCTTGACCTGTTCCGGGCCGCCGCCGAAGTACTCGGCCAGCTTCATCGCCAGATACGTCTTGCCCGTGCCCGGTGGCCCGTAGAAGACCAACTGCCGCTCGTCGATGAGGAGTTCCCGTATCTCGTCCAGCCAGGAACGGTCGTGGACGAGGAGGTCGGCGGGAAGTGCGCCGGTGATGTCCGGCAGTGTCAGTTCCCCGCTTGCCGCGGGGACCGTGAGGTCCGTCAGCCCGGTGAGCTCGTCCAGTGCGTCCAGAACGACGGTCAGATCGACCACGTCATGCTGGACGGACAGCTTCTGCTGCACTTCCTCCGGCATGTCCTCGTAGGCGTGGCTGTTTTTGAACCAGGCGACGGTCCTGCGCAGATTCGACAGCCCGCTCGGCGACGAGGTCTGCACGGCGTCGCCCGTGATCCGTCCGATGTGCAGCCGACCGTCGCTGATGGTGGCCACGGTGTCGCCGATGCGCATCTGCGTCAGGAAGGCGTGCAGTTCGTCGACGAGACCTCGCTTCTGGTTGTACGAGGCAGCCCCCTCGTACCCGTCTTCCACGAAGCGGCGCAGCGCGCTCTTGGTCGGGTCGGTCTCCTCCAGGGGTGGCAGGTGCGCGCCCGCGAGCGAGACGAAGCCCTCCCGCAGCCACAACTGCCGCACCAGATTGTGCCCCGAGACATTGGATCCGCGCACCAGCCACGCCTTGCGCGGGGCACGCCAGCCGGTGGACAGGTAGTCGGCGAGGGGATGACCCTCGGCGGTGCGCCAGGACTCCGGGCCGGAGGCGTCGTAGCCGTACACCAGTGCGGCGGCGGCCGAGGAGGAGTTGCACTCGATGTCGCGGGCCACCCTCCACCGGTCGGCGGAGACGTCGACGAGCCCGCCGCTCGCGCGCAG
>KL569165.1:32759-35707 GCA_000715635.1 Streptomyces violaceus
GAGCCCCGGCCATGCCTCGGCGGCCACCGTCGAGCCCTCCCGCAGAAGAAACTTGTGTGTGCCGTTGCCCCCGAACTCGGTGAGCAGGTGCCCGTGCGCCTCACCGCCGCCCTTGGGGAGCTTGATGCAGAACTCGGGCGTGCCGGGGAGGAGTTCGGGCTGGGGCATGGGTGACCTTCCGGGAGGGCGAGGCCTGCGCGGGCATCCCGAGCTTACCTGTTGACGCTGTCAAGAGACCAATGGTGGGCGAGAATGTATTCACACACCTGCTCGGTGGCTCCTCACCGCCTGGACGGCAGCACGCTCGCGGCGCCGGACGGAGTCCTCACCTCCGCGTACTCGCGACGGCCTTGTTCGGCGAGACGTCCGAGGCGTACGTGCTGGGTGTCCTGGGCGGCCTGGTCGCCGCGTGCCACGGCGCTGCGCAGGGCGTCGCGGGCGGCCAGGACCTCCTTGCGGAGGGTCGTCGGGTAGGCGTCCTGTTCCGCGAGCCGGATGGTCCGGATCGAGGCACGGACCGCCGGGTCGAGACCGGTCCACAGTTCCTCGGCCCGCTCCGTGGTGGCCCGCATCGCGTCGGTGTTCATGGCCCCGCGCGCGTCCTTGACCGTCTCCGCCGCTCGCCGCAGTTCCTCCAGGAGCGGCGACGGCAACAGCCCACGCCCGTCCCGTGCCGCGATCGCCGCCCGGGCCGAGGCTTCGCGGGCCCGCTCGCACAACTCCAGGGTGTCGCGGGCCGAGTCCAGCAGTCCGTCCAGGGAACGCCCCACGGTCTCTCCCTTGCCGAGGGCCGCCAGGTCCGCCATGGCCTCGGTGAGGGCGTCGCGCTCGGCGGGCGTGACCTCCCCGCCGAAGTCGTTCAGGAAGTTCTCGTAGCGGCCGTGGAGTTCGGTCGCCTTCCGGCCGATGTCGGCGGAGACCAGGCTGCGCCGCAGCCCGGCTCCGGCCCAGTCCTCCGAGCCGATGCGGTGCCTCAGAACGATGGTCCGGTCGGCGTCGAGCCGCGCCTGAAGGACGAGCGGCACGTCTCCCCGGAGACCGTCGGCGCGCTCATGGACGTAGCCGCCGCAGAACTCGTTGCGCTGGGCCGAGCGCAGGTGCGGTCCTTCCCACACCTGGAACCGCACCGATCCTCCGCCGCGCACCACGAGGTCCTCCACCGGGCGCCATTCGGTCGGGTAGGGCGTGCCGCCGGGGAAGAGGACCTCCACGGTGCCGTCGTCGAGCTCCAGCGCGATGTGCTGTGCCGTGACCTGTTCGGCGGGGGCGGTGCCGAAGTCGCCGCCGCAGAGCGAGCAGGCGGTGAGACCGGCCGCGTTGACCATCCCGCAGCCGGGGCACTTCAGGCCGCCCGCGTCCAGCGGCACGTCGCAGTCCAGGCACACCGTCGCGGTGACGGGGTTGTCGTCCCGGCCGCATTCCGGGCACTCCGCGTGGGCGGCCACCGGGACCGTCGCGCGCAGTGCGGACAGGTCCGTGGTGCAGACGGGGCAGGCTGCGGTGAGTTCGGGCGCGGGGACATGGCAGACCGGGCAGTCCACCGTGGCCGCGCCGAGCAGCGGGGCGGCACAGCTCGGGCAGGCGTCGGCGGTGACGGGAATGCCCTCGACGGTGCAGCTTTCGGCAGGGCAGTCGAGGGTGGTGAGGAGCCCGGCCTCCACGGCGGCGCCGTGGGCGACGGCCATCATGGGATCCACCGTGTGCGACACTTTGCCCGCGCCGAAGAGGTCCTCGAGGTCGCGCCGGACGGCCGGGATGCGGGTGGAGCCGCCGACCAGGAGGACACGCCGGACGTCCTCAGGCAGCGAGTCGCCCTTCTTCAGCACCGACTCGACCTTCTCCCGCATCCGCCTCAGGTGCCCGGTGAGCAGCTCTTCGAAGACTTTGCGCCGCACCGCCCCGGACCACGATCCGCCCTGGCGGCCGAGTGGAGCGAGGGTCACTTCGGAGACGTCCCGCGAGGACAGTTCGACCTTCACGCGTTCGGCGGCGGCCCGGATCCGGGAGGCATCACCGTCGCCGCTGTGGTCACGCCCGGCCAGCTGCTCACGCAGGTGGCCGTCGAGCAGCGCGTCGAAGTCGGCGCCGCCGAGGAGGTTGTCCCCGCCCAGTTCCCCCACCACGCAGTAGCCTGGACCGATCGCCAGCAGCGACACGTCGAAGGTTCCGCCGCCCAGGTCGAAGACGAGCAGGTTGGCGTAGTCGTCGGCGCCGTCCCCGCCCGCTCCGACACCGAAGGCGTGCGCGGCGGCGGTCGGTTCCGACACGATCCGCGCCACGTGGAAACCGGCCAGCCGCCCCGCCTCCCGCACCGCGCTGCGCTGCGGCTCGGCGAAGTACGCCGGCACCGTGATCACCGCCCGCCGGAACGGCACTCCCGCGGCGCTCTCGGCGTCCCTCTTGAGCCGCCGCAACAGGATGGTGGAGACCTGCACCGGGGACAGGTAGTGCGTGCCGAGCCGGATCTCCACCGAGCCGTCGGCACCGTCCCGGACCGGCGGCGCGTCGTGCGGCCGCGTCTTCAGCGCCTGCTGCACGAGCTCGTCGTCCCAGCGCCGCCCGATCAGCCGCTTCACCTCCGTGATCACCGACCCAGGAGCCCCACCACTCCACTGGAGGGCTTCATGCCCGACCAGCAGGCCGCCGAGGTGGTCGATGCCGACGGCCGAGGGGGTGGCCTGATCCCCGTCCTGGTTGGGCAGTACGACGGGGACGCCGTCGGACAGCCAGGCCGTGACGGAGTTGGTGGTGCCGAGGTCGATGCCGAGAGTCCGGTGCATGGAAGGCTGCTTCCTGATCGTCGTGGGGCGTCGGGCGCGGGAGGTGCGGGTACGGCCCCGGGTCAGGTCCGTCGGGAGCGACGTCGGCGCCCGGCCGAGGGCTTGCGCGGCAGGTGCCGCTGGGAGCGTGTGGTGCGTCGCGGCTGCGCTCGTCCGCCGCCTGTAGAG
>KL569165.1:35869-37162 GCA_000715635.1 Streptomyces violaceus
CCGGGCGGGGCCCGGCACCGCGATGACCACCTTCGCGGTCCGCAAGACGGACGCGCCCAGCCGGAAGCCGGTTTCCCGCTCCTTCAGCACCGTGCCCTCCGGGAGGGAGGGATGGCCTTCGGTCCCCACGACGTGCATCTCCGCCGGGTCGACCGCCCTGCCCACCACATCCATCGCGGTGACGTCGAGCCGGGCGAGCTCGCCGCGCAGCATCCGCTGAGCCGCGTCGACCTGCTCGCTCAGCGCGACGGCGGCCGAGGTCGCCTCACGCGCGGACCGCGCCACGTGCAGGGCACCGGCCCGGCGGCGCGTGTCGACGAGCAGGTCGTCCAGCGGCAGCAGGGCGTTCAGCAGGCCGTGCAGCCGGGCCTCGGCCTCCTCACGTTTGCGGGACAGCGCCTCGACCCGGCGCCGCAGCTTGTCGAGTTCCGACCGCGGGCCGGTGGGGGCGGTCGGAGGGGGACCGGTCACGGAAGTTCCTCGGTGTCGGGGCGGGGCAGGGGCGGGGTGAGCATCTCGGCGACGAGGGCGGTGACGGTACCGCGGGAGTTCCGGTCGGCCCGGCCGATGCGCTCCAGCCGGTCCGGATCCTGCCGGGCCGCGGCGCGTGCCCGCCCCGCCTGCGCCCGGAGCGCCGGGAGCCGGGCACCCGGCACGCAGCCGGGGACGAGTTCATGGAGCGTGGGGCCGAACCAGGGAATCGGGGGTACCTCGGCACCCCCGGTACCCGGGGCGGGCTGGTCGACGGTCAAAAGAGGGCTCCCTGTCCGGAGTCGTCGTGGCTGTCGCCGCCGGGAGCGGGCCCGAACAGCAGCCCCTGGTCCGGCAGTCCGGCACCGATCCGTGCGGCGCACGCGCGGTCGTGCCGTGCCCCGCCGAAGTCGCCTTCCTCCTCGCGGATCTCGGCGCGGCGCAGATACGCGGTCTCCACGGTCCGGTCGAAGCGTGCGCTGACACCGGTCCGCAGCAGGTCCCGCAGGAACAGCTCAATGACGTCCGACGGTGACGCCGTGGCCTCCAGGTGCTCGGCGAGGCCGAGCACCGCCCTGTCGAGCTCCTCCCTGACAGGGCCCTGGGCCGGGCCGGCGACGCCGACAGCCGTACTCAGCAGGTCGACGCGGCGTTCCAACCCCGTGCGAGGGTTCTCGTCCTCCGCGAACAGCGCCGCGTGGAACAGGAGGGTGACGAGCTCGTCATCGATGTCTTCTTCGTCGTATTCGCCGTACGGGCCACCATCGCCGCCGTAGCGGAGCATGTCGCGTACGGCTGTCTCTTATACACATCTCTGATGGC
>KL569165.1:37396-37698 GCA_000715635.1 Streptomyces violaceus
CCGTACGCCCGTCGGACGCGGCGGCCACGGCCCGCTCGGCGTAGTGGTCTCCCAGCCACCGTCGGGCCGGTGCGCAGTCAGGGTCCCGCAGCAGCAGCTCCCGTACCGGCCCCTCCCGGATCCTCTCCCGGGGCTGCTCCCCGTCCACCGTCCGGCGCAGGTCCGCTCGCAGATGGTCGTCGAGGCCGGCCCTGGCGTCGTGGTCGCGGGGCGACACCAGCAGGGCGCGCGTGAAGCGGTACCTGCTCTGCCTGGGGTCGCTGTGGAAGACCTTCCGGCCCTGCCGCTGTCTCTTATACACA
>KL569165.1:37900-45067 GCA_000715635.1 Streptomyces violaceus
GCCAGCGCGTGGTCGTCCGGCAGCAGGGTGTGGGCCTGCTCCAGCCCTTGGATCCGCGTGATGGGGGAGTAGCCCCGTCCGGTGCGGCTCCGTCCGACGTTCTTCCCGGCGCGGACCACGGCCTCCCGCTCAACTGCGCCGAGGGTGAGCCCGAGCCGCGCCGCCGCGGTGAAGTCCGCGAGAGCCTCGCTCCACTCCTGGGCCCGCACCCGGTCCTGAGCTTGTTCCGCGAGGGCCTGGGCGATGAGGTCGGCGCACGCGCGGTGGTCGGGCGAGTCCTCGCTCCAGGTGGCGGTGTCGGGATGGCGTGCGGTGTAGGCGTCGAGGAGGGCTTGTCGGTGGCCGTGGGTCAGGAGCTGCCGGGCGGCCCTGCTGACCGGGATCAGACCGTCGGGCCCGACGGCCGAGAGACCGACCGCGAGAGTGGCACGTTCGGCCTCCCAGGCCGTTTTCCAGGCGGCGAGGACGTCCCGGCTGGCCCGGACGTCCAGCGCGTCCAGCAGGTCGGTGATACGCCCGAGCAGATGGCGGCGGGCGTCCTCCCAGAGCTCGTCGGGTACGGGAGCGCCGCGTCGCTCGGTCAGCAGCGCGCGGAAGTCGCCGGGGTCGTCCTCGTCCAGGAGATGCGCCCACAGCACGATCGCGAGCGCCGCGGTTCCGAATTCGGTGTGCCGCCCGTCCTCTTCCCCCAGCCGGCGCAGGGCACCCACCGCGAGGGCGTGCACGACCCCCGTCTCCGCCAGGTCCAGATCGCTGTCGGGACACCGTCGCACCGCCTCCGGCCAGTTCCCGGCCCGCGCGGCCAGCGCGGCGCGGAGCACGGCGTACGGTATGGCGTCAGGGCCGTCGAAATCGTCGGGGTCCGGTGTGCCGAACGTGTCCTGAAAACGCTGAAGAAGAGGTCGTACGACGCTGAACTCGGCGCGTATATAGGCCCGTTCGGCGGCTTCCAGCAGGTGGTGGGCCGCGACCGGCCGGTCCGGTTCACCGGTGTTGCCCCCCTGCACGGCTTGTTGCCCCCCTGAGCCCCTCGCGTATCAACAGCCACCGTAGACAGGTGTGTTGGCGACGTCAACGCACTGACGGAAGGGATGGCTGGTTAGTGCGGGCCCAGGGCGCGACCCGGTGTTCTCGACGATCTCACTACGGGCAGCCGTTCTTACGGCGTCGAGAGCACCGCGCGGACGGTCTTGCCGCTGGGCGGGTAGGGGACGCAGTCCCAGTGGTCGGCTAGGGCGGCGACGAGGGTCAGGCCGCGCCCACTGGTGTGGAGTGCGTCGGTGTCCGTAGGGGCGATGTGCGGGAGCAGGTCCCCGCGGGCGTCGGTGACCTCGACGCGCAGCCGCCCGGCCGACGGGTCGAGGAGAAGCGTGAGCCGGAAGCTGCGGCCCGGTGAGCGGCCGTGGAGGACGGCGTTCGCGGAAAGCTCCGCCACCACCGTCTCGGCACGCTCCGTGAGGTCCTGCCCGACGCCCCAGGATCGCAGTTGGGTCACCGCGAGCAGCCGCGCGAGCCGGGCACCGCGTCGGGTGGGCGACAGCAGTTGCGTGAAGGCGCCGGTGGAAGCCGCCAGTTGGGGAGCAGGTTGGTTCATGACGCCAGCGTGGCGGTCGCGCACGGGTGGGAGCGAGTACGGCACCCCGTACGCGGAGTCAGCGTACGGGCACGCGGAGTAGACAGTACGCTCTACGTTCCGTCACGCTGAGTGGCGAGTGCGGGTGGCGTGAGGAGCCGCCTCGGTACGGAGAGAGGGGCGGCGGATGGGCTTGGTCGAAGGGGGCGTGGCCGAGGGCGTCGAGGCGCGGGCGGTTCCGGCGGGGGAGTGGGAACGTGAACCCCAACCGTCCGACAGTCTGCGCACGTTCGGCGCGGTCGTCCAGGCGCTGCGCGAGCACGCGGGGCTCAGCAGGGCCGAACTCGCCACGAGGGTGAGGTACTCCAAACACACCGTGGAATCGGTGGAGTTGGGGCGCCGCATGCCCGACACCCCCTTCGTGGACCGCGCGGAGGAGGCCCTCGGCAACACCGGCGCGCTGCGGAAGGCTGCCCGGCATCTCACCCGGGGCGAGGCGGGGCTGGCGGCCTGGTTCCGGCGGTGGGCCCGGCTGGAGCGGGAGGCGGTGAGCCTGTGTACGTACGAGTGCAGGCTGGTGCCGGGGTTGTTGCAGTCGGAGGCGTATGCGCGGGCGGTCTTCGAGGGCACGATCCCGTTGCGGACGGACGAGGAGCTGGAGGCGCAGCTCGCGGCGCGGATGGAACGGCAGGCGATGATGCGGGAGCGGCCGACGGTGCCGTTCAGCTTCATCGTCGAGGAGCATGTGTTCCGGCGGCGGTTCGGGGGCACGGAGGCGATGCGGGAGCTGTTCGATCATGTGCTGGAGCGGAGCGCTCCGCGGAATGTGACGCTTCAGGTGGTGCCGTTGGAAGGTGGGTTGCACGCGTGCCTGGATGGGCCGGTGCGGATCTTGGAGACCCCGGCGGGGCAGCGGCTCGGGTACTCCGAGGGACAGGAGAACGGACGGCTGATCTCCGACCCCAAAGAGGTGAGCCTGCTCTGCCAGCGCTATGACACACTGCGCTCGCAGGCCTTGAGCCCTACGGAATCCCGGGCCCTGCTGGAGCGATTGCGAGGAGAGCTATGAGCAGCGGTACGACGGAACTCGCCTGGTTCAAGTCCAGTTACAGCGGCAGCCAGGGCGACGACTGCGTGGAGATCGCGATCACCGAACAGGCCGTCCACGTACGGGACTCCAAGGCTGTGAGCCGCCCGGCTTTCGCGGTTGGCCGTGAGGGCTGGCGGTCGTTCGTGCGGTTCGTGGACAACGCCTGAGCGGGACGGTGGCGCTCTGGTCGGGCGCCACCGCGGCGCTCACGTGGCGTCGGCCTGGGGGCCGTCATCCTCGTCGGTCGCCAGTGCGGCCGGGAGCGGCAGCCCGTACTTCTCGCACAGGAAGCGGGTCTGGCAGTACCGCTGGGCGTCCTTGGCCACCCTGCCGAGGACCGCGGAGTTCATGCCGGCACCGATGAGGATCCCCACGAACGGCACGACCTTGGCGACGTTCTGCACCGGCACCCTGGATCCGGCCGGGCCGAGCTGCTTCATCAACTTCTCCAGGGCGGCCAGGAGACGGTGGTCGTGGCGGAGCTTCTCCGACCACTTGATGCGTCCCTTGATGGCGTGCGCCGCCCGTGCGGTGTCACGCAACGGCTCGGCCTTGGCTGCCTGGGCCATGAAGGACCGGCGTACCAGGCGCTGGATGAAAACCTGTTCGTCGGGGTCCTTGGCGTCGTAGCCGTACGAGTACGCGATACGCCACGCGATCGACGTGCTCAGTACCTGGATGACGAGGATGTCCGCCGTCATCGCGGCGGGGATACCGGCGACGGGGACCAGGGCCAGCAGGCCCATGGCGCCGCCTTCGAACGCGCCGGCGGTGCGCCACTTGAGGGTGTTGCGGGTCAGCAGCCGGTCGCAGACCTTGAGGTCCTGCTTCCGTAGTTCGGTGAAACTGTCGAGTTCGAGCCCCTGCTTGCGGGCGAGCTTCTCGACGTTCTTCGGGTCGTTGAGCTCCATGGCCCATTCGTTGACCAGTTCGAGCAACGCCGCCGCGCCCGCCAGCGCCGGTCGCATGGTCTTGTCGGCGACCGCGTCGCCCGCGCGACGCATCGGTTCCGAGATCGCTTCCGGGACGGCGTCGGCGACCCGTCTGGTGGCTTTCCCGGCGGCCTCGCCGGTGCGACTCAGTGCGGTGCTCGCCCAGTTGGGCAGGCCGCGGCGGTTGTTGCGGCGCTGCCAGTGGTCGTTGAGCGTGGCCCACACCTGCTCGTCGTACTCGCTCATCGCGGGTATGCCGTCACGGAGTTGGTCGGCGTCAGTGCTCACTGAGGTTCTCCGTTTCGACGGTGGTCGGTGGGGGCCGTGGTGCGGGGCTGGTTGTTGTACGGGTTCGCGTGAGGCCGGATTCTGAAATGCCGGGCCGGACACGGTGGTTGGGCCCGCTCGTGTTCTGGAGCGGGGGTCGGGGGCGGGCTGTCAGGCTGGGTGCCTGGGGCCGTGGCCTGGAGGTGGGTTGAGAGTGGAGCGGTAGGTGCCGGATTCGCCCTCGGTGAGGGGGGTTTCCAGGGTTAGGCCGGCGGTGGCCATGCGGTCGTACTCGGCGAGGATCAGGTTCTTGGTGCGGTATTCGCCGTGGGCCTTGATGTCGTTGTCTCGGGTGACGTTGAAGGTGTCCAGGATGTAGGCGGTGTCGTCGCGGGTGATGCCGTAGAGGTGGAAGAAGAGGGCGTCCAGTTCGGCGCGGATTACGGCACGTCGGTCGGGGTCCCAGCGGAAGGGGGTGCCGGTGTCGCCTAGGTCGCGGGCGAACGGGCGCATGTCGTTTGCGGTGTAGGTGAGTTCGAGGACGCGAGGAGTGATGAAGTTTGTGTGTGGCGTGAGCTGGTTGGGCGTGTGCACCGGCATCTGCTGGACGTAGCTGTAGGTGAGGTGCGTGCCGCCGATCTTCTGGCGGACGGCGTAGTCGCAGGACATGGACGACCAGACGGCTGCGAGGAGCGGAGCTTGTCGCGGGAGGGCGGGGAGGGCCAAGAAGAAAGAGTTTCCGAAGCCGTGGGCAGGGGCAAGGGATGCGATCATCGTGCGCTCGTTGCTCTTGTTTGTGATGTCGCGCCAGCCCAGAATCCAGTCGCGAGTCCAGCCCTTCTCAGCCAACCGGTTGCGTACGCCCGGGACCTTGATCTCTGTGCCGTTCTTTTCGAACTTTCCCGTGGGAATTTGGCCTTCCGCCACCCAGTAGCGAGCCGTAGGGACGGCGGTGGCGTCCAGGTGCTGTTCCTCGGTGAAGCGGGGGAGGGTACCGACGGCGAGTTGCTTTTCAGTGGCGCCCTCGTAGGTGGAGAAGCGATGGTCGTAGTGGTGGAGCATCTTCGCCTCATACAGAGGGAGCAGCCGCTCGTCACCGCGGACCAGGACGTTTCCGTCGAGGCGCCATCCGTCCTTGAGGAGGTCGTCGAAGGTCTCGCCGTTTTGGGCGTCGGGACAGAAGAGATGGGAGTCGTGTGACATGTCGAACATGCGCATGAGCGAGATGCCCCATGGGTTGCCGTCAGCCGTCTTCGTCTCGTCGACGAGGACGGGGACGCGGTGGTAGATGGCGAGGGTGATTTCTGCGTCGCGCCTGTTCCGGAAGACGGGGCAAGTCCCTGTGTTGGGGTTCAGGAGTTGGATGTCGCGGCCCGTGAGCGTGTAGGCGCGCTCGGAGATCTGGGCTACCTGACGGACCCGGAACGCGATTGCGATGGGGGCGTCTTGGGAGCCGGAGCCTTGCATGCAGAACAAGGCGAAATTGACGCTGTGGTGGACGCCGGGGAAGACCTTCTCCTCGTTCTCGAAGCCGTAGAGGGCTGCCAGGTGGCCCCTGGTGATTAGATCTTTGAAGAAGTATTGAGTTCGAGTGTCTGTTGCGACGCCAGTTGGAACGATTACGCCCGTGCGGCCACGAGCAGATGTCAGCACGCGGTCGTTCTCGGCAAACAGGGCGTAGACGTTGAGGTTTCCTTGGCCGGTCAAGAGATAGCGGCCGGAGATGCGAAGAAAGTGGCTCTCGCCGTATACCTGGCGCTTGGCGGCCTCATAGTCGTTGTAGAGCAGAGCTGTGTCCGGGCTAACGCTAAGAGCTTGGATCTTCTTCTTCCTGGCCGCCGTGTTGTTGGTCGCCGCGATTTCCGGTGCGCGTACAGCGAAGAATTCCGTCTCGCGGAAGTTCACACTGTCCCACGGCGGGTTTCCCACCACCGCATCGAACCCCCCAGTCCACCCGGTCCCCGCCTGAACCCCGACCCCCGACTCCGGAACGGAGAACACCTCCGGGAACTCCAAATGCCAGTGGAAGAACCGGTATCGGTCCCGCAACCGCAGAATCTCCGCATGCGCCGCATCCGGCACCGCCGACTGGTCGCGGCCACGCAACGCCCGGAACACCTGATCGGTCGGAGCCTCCGGGGCCCCCTCGTGCTTCGGCCACACGAACGCCGCGCACCAGGCATCTGCAGCGTGCACGTCATGAACGTACGCCGTGGACTCGGTGTAGGCCCGGTAGGCGTCCTCCTGGGCTCGTACCTCCTCCAGGAGGTCGGAGCGGGCCGTGGTGATCCGGGCGAGTTCGGCAGCGTAGCGCTCGTTGCCCGGCAGGGTGTCCGTGTCGAACAGAAGCTCGTCCTGGCCGCCCCGCTGGGCCTTGTTCCGCTTGACGAGCCCAGCCGCATACTTCCGGTCGTCGCCCTCGATGGGCTTGAACGCCTCGTCCGGGACACCGTCCGCCAGCAATTTCGGCGTCGCGCCGATCAGGCCGTTGCCGTGCTTGACGTGGGCGTCGAGGAAGCCGAGGGCCTTGCCCGGTTCCATGGCCTCCAGCCACAACGACACCTTGGCCAGCTCGACGGCCATCGGGTTGAGGTCAACGCCGTAGATGCAGCGGGCGACCACCTCGTGCAGCGCATGACGCACCGCGTCCATCGTTGGCTCCGGGTTACGCTCACGCACTGACGCCACGCGCTTGGCGATGCGGCGGGCCGAGGCGACGAGGAAGTGCCCGGAACCACAGGCCGGGTCGCAGACCGTCAGGGACAGCAGCTCATCGACGATGTCGTCGGCCGGGTCGGGTCGGCCAGCCGCCGTGGCCCGCTGCTCACCGCGCTTGACCGCGTCGTCGATCACCGGGTCGAGGGTTGTGTCCAGCAGGCACTCGATGAGCGAGGCCGGGGTGTAGTAACTGCCCGTCGTCTTGCGGCTGTTGCCCGCGACCTCGACCAGCTCGAAGGAGCGGTCCGTCGCCGAGTGCTTAGGCTCCAGCTCCAGCAGGGACTCGTAGACCGAGCCCAACTCCTCGGCGTCCAGGTGGCGGTAGTCGACAGCGCGCCAGCGCCGGGCACCCAGGTCGCGGACCTGGGCGAGGTGACGTACCGCTGCGAGCAGCGACTCGTTGGACAGCTTCAGGCCGTCGAGCGGAGCGTCGGTATCCGTGGGGGAGAACAGGCCGCCGAGGCCGGGCAGTCCCAGCTCCGGACGCCCGCCCTCCGTACCCAGGGCGGCGAGGACGATGCGCAGCGCCTCGTACTGGTCGCCGTGGGCCGTGCCCTGCCGACGGCGGGCCCGCTGACGCAGCCGGG
>KL569165.1:45296-45568 GCA_000715635.1 Streptomyces violaceus
CGCCATCAGAGATGTGTATAAGAGACAGGTACGCCTCCCGTTGCCGTTCGTCGGCCCTTGGGTCGAGCAGAGCGTCGCGGTCCTCGGCGACGAAGACGAACAGCAGGCGGTACACCAGGCGTAGCAAGGCATCCCGCAGTGCCTTCGGGTCGGTGTCCTCGCGCAGCCGGGCATTGTCCGGGTGTCGCAGGAACCCGGTGCCGAGCACGGTCAGCGCGTTCTGCACCCCCAGCCGCAGCTGATCCAGCGCCCGCGCCCCCGAAGTGACGGCT
>KL569165.1:45820-48133 GCA_000715635.1 Streptomyces violaceus
CTCCAGCCAGCACCCCGACGCCGCCGTCCCCTCCGCCACCGTGAACCGCGACGCGTGCAGCACGCAGTACAGCAGCACGAACTCGCTGAACAGCTCGCCGTCGAAGATGGCTTCCAGGTCGAAGTCGACGTAGGCGGCCGTAGCGAAGGACGAGGAGTCGCGCAGCAGACGTACGCGGCGGCCGTTGGTGAGGACCGCCCAGAGGTGGGCCTCGGTGCGGTTGAGGCAGTCCTGGACCATGGACTGCGGGGGGACCTGGCCGGGGGCCGGGCGCTTGTCCAAGTCCTGGTTCCACGGGGTGAGGTGGACCAGGGCCGGGCCGTGGCGGTGGGAGACCGGGAAGTGCTTGTCCGGGTCGGAGTCGGCCGGGATGCCCGCCGCGCCCACCTCTGTCAGCGCACCGAAGTCCAGCTTGCGGAAGAGCTGGGACAGCCAGTCCGTACCGGCGCGGCCGGTCGGGTCGGCGGCCGGGGCGCCGGTCACGGGGTCGGAGGGCAGGGCGGCGCGCAGGTCGCGCCAGAGCGGCTTGAGGTACTCCCAGGCGCGCTCGGCCTCGTCGCGCACGGGCACCGAGGAGGGCAGGCCGTAGTCGGCGGGCTTGGTGCCCGGCAGGTTCCGCCCCTCGGGGATGCGCAGCAGCATGTCGGCGGGGAGGAGTCCGCCGACCGTGGTGACGGCGGTGAAGGCCAGGGCGGTGCGGGTTGCGGCGGACATCAGGCTTCGGCTCCGGACGCGGTAGAGGCGGGCTGCGGCAGGTAGACGTACACGCCGAGCACGTCGGCCGGCTCCTGGGGGACGACCTTCAGGCCGCGGACGATCTCCTCGTTGGCCTTGCGGACCCGGCGGTGCGAGGCGTCGAGTTCGGCGGCCAGGCGGGTGCCGTACTCGGAGAGGTGACCGGCGAGGTCCGGCAGACCGTCCAGATCGCGGCTGATCTGGTTGCGGGCCCGCTGCTCGTGGGTGTTGGCGCTGGCGCGGGCCGCGAGGAGCGCGGCGGCCGCGTCGTCGTCCAGCCAGCGGGCGCGGGAGGGCAGGCCCTCGTAGGCGAGCAGACGGGCGTCCTCGGCGACCAGCTGCTGATCGCCCTTACGGGACGGGAGGGTGAGATGGAAGCGGTAGCGGACCAGGAGGAGCGTGGTACGGATCGTGACCGCGTCCGTGGTGACCACACCGCAACGGCGGGCCGGGCGTGGGCCGAGGGTGTTCGCGTCGAGCGCCGAGTCCAGGACGTAGGAGGCCACGGCTCCGATCGCCGGGTCGGTGCGCACAAGGGCGGCCTCGCCGCGGGCGACCGCCGGGGTCGTACGGAACGGGATCTCGCGGTCCTCCTCGACGAGCCGGCCGCCGAGGGTGGCGGCGAGCGCGTCCCGCAGGCCCGCCGGGGTGCCGCCGACCTGCGCGGTGAAGTCACCGCCGCCGTCGCGTGGTTCGCGGACCAGGGCGTCCAGCTCGCGCAGCGCCTCCAGGGCGAAGTCGCGGACCTCGTCGGCGCCGCCGAGTGCGGCCCGTACGGCGGCGACCTCCCGGGCCACCTCCTCCGGGTGGATGGTGCGCTGGGCGTACTTGGACTGGGAGGTCTTCTCCCGCTCGGCGGCCGAGGTCCACTCGCGCTCGATACGCTCGAAGGACTCCTGGTGGCCGTCCAGCTCGAACAGGCTCTCCTGGCTGCCCTGCCGTCCGTGCAGCAGCAGCCACTCCACCACGGCGTCCGTGACACCGGAGGCGGTCTCGTCGGGGACGGAGACGGAGATGCCCAGGTCCTTCTTGATCTGCCGGTGCTTCGCGAACAGCACCTCCAGGACCTTGCCGTCGATACCGTTGTCCTCGCCGAACATGGTGATGACCCGGACCTCGTCGCGCTTCTGGCCGTACCGGTCGACGCGGCCCTCGCGCTGGTCGTGACGGGTCGGGTTCCAGGCAAGGTCGTAGTGGACGACGGCGTCGAAGTGGTGCTGGAGGTTGACGCCCTCCGACAGGCAGTCGGTGGCGATCAGCACCCGGCGGACGGCCGGGTCGCCCGCCTCCTCGGCGGAGTCGGCGCCGAGCTCCTCGATGCGCTCAAGACGCTGCTGCGGGGAGAGCGTGCCGGTCACGGCGGCGATCTTCGTCTTCTTGCCGAGCTTGCCGTCGAGCTGCTGGGCGAGGTACTCCGCGGTGGGGATGTAGCGGCAGAAGACGATCGGGTGGTAGCCGTCGGCGATCAGCTTCTTCAGGTGGCCGGTGAGCGCCTTCAGCTTCGCGTCCTCGGCAGGGCCGACCAACCGCGCCGCCCGCTGCGAGAGTTCGAGCAGCCGGGCGCCCGCCTCCTCCGAC
>KL569165.1:48423-48593 GCA_000715635.1 Streptomyces violaceus
GGTCTTGAGGGTCTGCGCGGCGGCCGCCGGCGAGGACACCATCGAGCGCAGCAGCGCGATCACCGACCACCAGGCGATACGGGCTTCCCGCTTGCCCTGCTCCCCGGCCGCCTCGACGCGGTCCCGGGCGTAGGCGATGGCGTCGTCGAGCAGCGCCCGGTAGGCGGGGG
>KL569165.1:48802-49534 GCA_000715635.1 Streptomyces violaceus
AGATGTGTATAAGAGACAGGGTACGGCTCGTCCTTCGTCCAGCGGTCGGAGGGGAAGGCGGTCCGCTCGGCCAGGGAGTCGTCGGTGAGGCCGTCCTCCTTGGTGAGATAGGTACGGACGTCGGCGCGCTTGCGGGCCACGAAGTGCTCGGCGAGCTTCGCCCGCCCCGCCGGGGCCTCCAGGTTCACCGTCGCCAGCTCGGGCCGGACCAGGCCGAGCAGGTTGCGGAACGCGGACTCCTTGCCGGAGTGCGGGGTCGCGGTCAGCAGCAGCAGATGCCGGTCCGGGTCCGCGGAGATCCTGCGCAGCAGCTCGTAGCGGAGCTGGTTCGTGGAGGACGTGCCGCCCTGAGTGGCGTCGTCGGCGGCCACACAGGAGTGCGCCTCGTCGACGATCACCAGGTCCGGACAGTGCCGTACGAAGTCCTCGCGATGGCGGGTCGACTTGATGAAGTCCGTCGAGATGATCGTGAACGGGTGCCTGTCGAACAGGGACTGGCCCAGCTCCAGGCCGCGCTCCAGACGCGACACCGTGGAGGCCAGGACCAGTTCGGCGTCGATCCCGAACTTCTCCCGCAGCTCGGACTGCCACTGCTCAGCGAGCGAAGGGGAGCAGAGCACGGCCAGCCTCGTCGCCTCGCCCTGCGCGAGCAGCTCCTTGACGATGAGACCTGCCTCGACCGTCTTGCCGATACCGACGTCGTCCGAGATCAGCAGCCGTACGGTGCGCTGC
>KL569165.1:49718-50477 GCA_000715635.1 Streptomyces violaceus
GCGCAGCAGACCGGCGGCCCGCTGGTCACCCAGGTCGTCCGCGCTCGGCTTTGCGAACTCCGCGTGGCGCACGTCCTCGAACGCGGGGAAGACGGCCGCGATGTCGTCCTCGCTCCCGCCCAGCGGGCGCAGCACCAGCATGTCGGCGGCGCTTTCGGGCAGCACCACCCATTCCCGGCCACGGGCGGCGACCAGCGAACCGGCTGTGTACGTGAGGCTCATGAGATCTCTCGGTTCCTAGCGGTCAACGGAGGTGGAAATAGGTGGCGTTGTGGTCGGCGATGGCGTCCCAGTCCGCGTCCGTGGGGAACCGCAGAACGTCCCAGCCGGCCTCCTCCAGGCGGTAACCGGCTTCGAGGTCACGGTCGGCGCCGGGCGCGTGGCCGGGGACGTCGACGAACACGGCGAGGTCGGCGCCGTCCAGGTGGAACATGAGATCGGGACACGCTTTCGCCTCCGGGACCGGCACCCGGACCTCGTCGGGAAGCCGGTAGCCCTTCGCCCTCAGCCAGCCGAGCAGGTCGCCGTCGGCGACGAGCGCGGCGAGATCGGCCTCCACGGGGGTCGGCGAGGTGTTCCCGGTGCCGGTGGCCGCCGCGTTCGGCGAGACGCTGCCGGATCCGCCGGGTGCCGGGGCCGAGACGGGGCTTCCCGGCCCGGAGGCCGCCGGGGCCAGCCTGCGGAACTGTTCGCTGCGGGACTCCCCGCGGTCCTCGCGCTCGGTGCGGGCCTCGGACAGCCGCAGCAGCAGCGGCTGGG
>KL569165.1:50668-51578 GCA_000715635.1 Streptomyces violaceus
CAGCCGCAGCAGCAGCGGCTGGGCGGCGTGCCGGCTCAGCTGGCGGTGGTGGGTCTGGTTGCCGTAGGTCAGCAGACAGGCGTAGCAGCCGCGGGCGCACTTCTCGCCCTCCGCCGGCCCGCCCTCGTCCGCGCCGGTGTCCCGGTCGAAGTGGCAGATCTCCAGGGCGGTTTTCGCGGCCTCGGCGAGGGCGCCCCTCTCGTGCTGGATCCGGCGCAGCACACCGGCGCCGCCCTCGGCGGCCTCCGTGAACAGCATGCGGCGGCGCGGCCCGTCGTCCGGCGGCAGCAGCTCCGCGGTCAGCTCGGAGTCCTCCAGCTCGAACGCCGCCTCGATGCCCCGCTCCATTGCGTACAGGAACGACAGCGCCACCGGTTCGGGCAGCGGCTCGTCCAACGTGACGACGAGGATGTTGCGCCGGTCCTCCACGAACGGCAGGACCCGCTTCTTGCGCCGCTTCTCGTTGCCGTCCTCGTCGACCACCGGCATGCCGGTGCCCTCGATGGCGTCTGCGGCGGCCCGGTCGTTGAGCCAGCGACCGTCGCCCAGGTCCAGCCAGTAGCCGTCCAGCTCCCCCTCCTTGTCGCGGACCCGGCCGAGATTGGTGATCCGGACCGTGGCCGAGTCGCCGTAGTCCAGGTCGAGGACGGGCGTGCCGCCGGCGTCGGCGACATGTGAGGTGAGACGGCCCTTGCGGGCGCCGTGGTCCTGGAAGGCGTACGAGGTCTCCAGACGGAAACCGGCCCGCCGGCGCTCCTCCTCGTCGGAGGAGATCCGCTCGCGCGGAGTGGTGTACACGGTGTGCAGATGGAGCAGACCGGTGCGCTTGCCGCGCAGCTCCTCCCCGCACATGTCGCACCGGTCGAGGCCGGGCCTGACGACGTAGTGATAGCCGCAGCCGTCGCAGCGC
>KL569165.1:51832-52017 GCA_000715635.1 Streptomyces violaceus
GTGATAGCCGCAGCCGTCGCAGCGCCGGGCCTCCGCCGTCGCCAGCTCGCCCGAGGCGTCCGGCGGCAGCTGCACCCTCGTGACCTGGTAGCGGGCACCCTCGTGGTAGATGAGCGCACCCGGACCGAACTCGCGGATCGCGAGGAACCGGGGCCGCTGGAGATAGTCCCCGTCGGCGTTGCGGC
>KL569165.1:52273-58425 GCA_000715635.1 Streptomyces violaceus
TTGGTGTAGAGCAGGTCGAGGAAGACGCCGGCAGATAACGGTACGGATTGAAGTCGCTCATCACCGACTTGTTGTCGGTGGAGCGGTTCAGCAGCAGGTTCGTCTGTGTCTCGGCCTCCCGGCGGCGGCTGCGCGCCCGGCTCTGCTCGCCCTGCGTCAGGGTGTGGTCGACGACCCGCTTGTTCTGCTCGTACTGGTCGATGACGGCCGCCCGGAACAGGTCGCGCCACCGGTCGAAGGCGGCGTCGAACTCCGCCGGGGCCCGCTCGATGCGGTCCTCGATCCACTCGTCGTACCACCACGTGGTCGTCTCGAAGTCCGCGATCAGCGGGGCGAGAACGGTACGAGCGGTGTCGGCCGCGCGTGCGCGAGCGGCCTCGTCCAGGGACCGGTCGCGGAACTCCGAACGCAGCGGCAGAGGCATCAGCGGATCGGGGCGGTCGCCGCCCTCGGGGTCGTAGGCGACGTCGACGACCTCCGGGATCGCGGTGCCGAGCTTCATGTCGGCCTCTGCCAGCCAGATGCCCTGGAGGTGGGAGCGGACCAGGTCTTCGTTGGCCAGATCCAGCCGCGGCGGGGCCACCTGTCCCGACACCATGTCCTGGGAGCGGCGGAAGTAGTACTGGTCGTGGCTGTTGCCCGTCGCGCAGTACGTGGTCACCAGCGCGGGCTGACCGGAACGGCCCGCCCGGCCCGAGCGCTGCGCGTAGTTCGCCGGGGTCGGCGGTACGTTGCGCATCAGCACGGCGTTGAGCGAGGAGATGTCCACGCCCAGCTCCATCGTCGGGGAGCAGTACAGCAGAGGCAGTTTGGCCTCCCGGAACAGCTCCTCACGCTCCAGCCGGTCCTCCGGAAGGACCTGGGCGGTGTGCTCCCGCGCGTACAGGCCGGCCAGCTCGGCGGCCGCGGTGCGGTAGAGGTCCCGGAAGAACGGGTTGACGCGCGGGCCCTCGCCGCCTCGGTAGGTGCGCGCCAGCGGGTCGACCACGCCCCGCTCACCGGTTCCGGCCCGCCAGATCAGGTGGGCGGCCGACACCCGGTAACCGGTGCGCTTCTGCGCCGCGCGGCGTCGGTAGGCCGGGCCGGAGAGCTCCGGGGTCGCGTCCACCTCGCGCACCAGATCCGCGTCCCTCAGCACCTTCAGCAGATCCTCGATGACGGTCTGTACGTCGTCCAGCGAGAAGGACGGATCGCGCAACTCGGGTATGTTCCGCTGCAGGTACTTGCCGAACTTGCCGCGGGCCGACAGGAACAGTGCGGAGCGCTCCATACCCGGCCGGGACCCGTAGGGGTAGGCGGTTCCGACGGCCGGCCGGTCGCTCTCGCTCAGCACCCACGCCCCGGCCAGCCGCTCCTCGCTCGCCCTCTGAAGGACGTCGAAGTCCTCGCGGAAGTACTGCACGTCGATGGCCAGCGCCCGCCGCATGAAGTCGAGCAGAGTACGGGTGATCTCCTCGCGCAGGGCCGGGTCGGCGCCCCGCAGCACGGCGTGCGTGGTTTGCCAGCGCTCTTCGTTGGCGGCGAGCCAGTCCAGATCCTCGTAGTCGATCCGCAGCAGCCCCGTCTGCTCCAGGTTCGGCATCGTGATGCGCCAGCCGCGCTCCAGGTCGCGGTAGAGGCGGTATCCCACGACCTCCCTGAAGGTCTTCACGGCCCGGCGCTCCATGGCGGGCGTCAGGTCCGCGCCCGTCGTGTATTCGCGGGGCGTCAGGCCCATCACCTCGGTGACGGCCTCGGCGAGGTCGTCGTGGCTCAGCCCCTCCTCACCGGCCCGCACCGCGGCCTGGTACAGGGCGCCGCGCAACTGCGTCACCTGGGCGAAGTCGTTGAAGTGCCCGGCCTGGAGCGAGGCGTCCTGCCGGTTGTCGACGAAGGTGAGCAGCTTGCGGGCCTCCTTGCCCAGGCTCTCCTCCGGCACCGCGCGCAGGGACTTCACGATCGACGCGGAGATCAGCGAGGTCGCCGAGGAACGCCCTTCCTGGTCCAGGGTGGCCAGCTTGGCGAAGTCGCGGCCGCGGGTCTGCTCGTAGGAGACCTGGCAGTGCACACAGAACAGGAACGGCGCCGGGACGAACGCCGCGGTCAGCCCCTCGCCCGACTCGTTCCCGTGGGCATCCACGACGACCCGCCTGGGCACCCGGGGCCGGTAGGACTTCTTGACGACCGTCACACCCTGGGCGTCCGGCTCCAGCCACGACTCCGGCAACCGCCGGTCGTCCACGGCCTTCTGCGCATCGGCCGGCCACTCGTAGTCCTCCCCGGGCGTGCCCAGGTACAGATAACCCTCACCCTGGCGGCCCCCCGAGGCGGAGGTGTCCCGACGCGGCTCGTACCGGAAGGTGCCGCGGTCCTCGGTCCGCCACACGGTCAGGTACTCCTGACCGCACTCCCGGCAGAACGCCAGCGGGAACAGCGGCTTGCCGTCGCTGTCCGGCTGCTCCAGTTGGTAGGTGCGGGTGAGCGGCCGGGTGAGCGGATCCTCCAGCGTCGTGTAGACGGTGTCGCCCTTGGACAGGAACTGGTGCAGCCGGAACGCGAACAACGGCCGCTCCGTCACCGGGTGCTTGGCCTGCGCCCCCGCCTCCAGTGTCGTACGGATCGCCTCGCGCACACTCTCCTCGGGGACTCCGGAGGCGGCGGCCAGTTCCGCCGCCGCGGCCTCGACGGTGTCCGGGGCGCAGCGGCGCAGCCGCCCCGTGTCCTCCTCGGACTCCAGACCGAACCGGGACTCCACCCAGCGGGCCAGCGGATCCCTCGTCAGCGCGTCGTACGAGCGGGGCGCCGCCGGCACCCGCAACCGCTCGGCGGGTACGGTCCCGGGTGCCTCGTCGGTCGCCCGGACCAGGGTCTCGCCGATGACCCGCTTCGGCAGCACCGTCGTACCGAACAACCGGCCGGCCACCCTGGCCACCTCGCGCCGCTGGTCCTCCCAGGAGCCCTCGGTGGACATGGTCGCCGAGGTGCCGATGCACTGGAGGGTCTTCGAGGCGCGGCAGGCCTCACGCACGCGGCGGATCAGGAGCGCCACGTCCGCGCCCTGCCGGCCTCGGTAGGTGTGCAACTCGTCGAAGACCAGGAACTGCAGCCCCTCGGCCATGCGGATCAGGCTGGTCCGGTCGTCCGGCCGGGTCAGCATCAGCTCCAGCATCACGTAGTTGGTCAGCAGGATGTCCGGAGGATCCTTGCGCAGCTTGCGACGGTCCTCGTCGGACTCCTGGCCGGTGTAACGGGCGAAGGTGACCGGCTCACGGCCCTTACCGAAACCGTGTCGCAGGTACTTCTCCAGCTCGCCCAGCTGAGAGTTGGCCAGCGCGTTCATCGGGTAGACGACGATCGCCCGCACCCGGCCGCCCGCGTCCGGGCCCGCCGCCTGACGCTCCTTCAGCACCAGGTCCACGATGGGGACGATGTACGACAGCGACTTGCCGGAACCGGTACCGGTGGTGAGCACATAGGAGTCGCCCGCCTGCGCGGCCTCGATCGCCTGCCGCTGGTGGAGGTGGAAGTTCAGCGGCCGGCCGTCGGGGCGCGGCGAGGTCTTCTTCTTGCCGGCCTGGAAGATCTCCGCGCACCGCGGGTGCAGTACCCCGTCCCGGACGAGGTCGGTGACCTGGCCGCCGTCGGCGAAGAACGGGTTCAGCGACAGCCACGGATCGGGCCACTGGGACTTCGCCGCCAGATCGTCCGCGACGAAGCCCTCGATCCGGGCGTCCCGGATCACCGTCGCGCTCCTGGTGAAGCTCTCGTACTCGCCGATCAGGTCGGCGTGGATTCCGAAGACGTCCATGGCCTCGGGCAGGCGAGCCTCCCTGCGCGGTACGGGTGACGGCGCGGCCGGAGCGGGCTCGGGGAGCAGGGCGCGCAGCCGCGCCACCGGGTCCATCGCCTGCCAGTGCGGAGCGAGCAGGGCGGCCGTGTCGTCCGGCGCGAACGCGAGTGGGATCAGCGCCTCACGGACCAGGGCGGCGTTGTCGGGCCGTAGTTCGGCGTCCTTCTCCAGGAGCCGGTCCACCAGCCGGACCAGTTCGGCGGGCAGATCCGGGCGCACCAGGGTGAGCCGGGGCGGACGCTCGTGCTGGTGCTGCTCGGAGAGTTCGTAGGGGGTTCGGGCGGAGAAAGGCGGCCGTCCTATCAGCAGCTCGTACAGGACGCAGCCGAACGCGTAGAGGTCTGCGGACGCCGTGACCCGCTCGGCACGGAACTGCTCGGGCGCCATGTAGCGGGCCGTACCGACGCTCACGCCCGTGCTGGTCAGGCGGGTCTGGTCGGGATCGTCCACGACCGAACCCATGCCGAAGTCGAGGACCTTGACGGTGCCGTCGCGGGTCAGCATCGCGTTGGCCGGCTTCAGGTCGCGGTGGACGACCCCCGCCGTGTGCGCGGCGGTGAGACCGGAGGCGATCTGCGCCCCGATGGCGGCGGCCCAGGAGACCGGGAGCTGGGGCTCCTCGTCGATGAGGTCGGAGAGCGGATGACCGTCGAGCAGTTCCATGGCCAGGTAGGGCAGGCCGGTACCGCCCGGTGCCCCGTCCACACCGCCGTCGACGAGCAGGGTGAGGTTCGGGTGGCCCTGGGAGAGCATGCGCATGATCCGCACTTCGCGGCGGAAGCGGTCGATCTCCTTGCCGGACCCCGAAGAGTCGACGGCGACCCCGGTCCGGGCGCGCAGGACGGTCTTGAGCGCGACCTCCCGGTGCGGGGAGTCCGGGGCGGCCTGGAGATCCTCGGCCCGGTGCACCTCGCCCATGTTCCCGCGCCCCAGCATCCCCGTGATCCGGAAGCGTCCGTCGACCGTCCCCAGGCTCACTGGCCCTCCCCGTCTCACCCGGCGTATACAAGGTGGGTACATCCCGTAGGGGAGCGTATACCTTCACCTGTTGACGAGCATCACATCTGCACGTTGACACTGTCAACGTGCAATCCTCTCCTGAAAGGGGCGTAGAAGAGGACGTTTGCGGACAGCGGCGACGAGAACGCCAAGGTCGTTTCGTGCATGGCGCCTTGGCGCTCGACTTGCAGCCTCGGATCGACTCTTGTGCTGGTCGGGAAGGGGGTGGCGTGGCGGCGCTGGGCCGGGAAAGTGTCAGATGTCCCGGAACGTCTCGATCTGCGCCCCGATCGAGTTCAGCCGCTCCGCCAGGTCCTCGTAACCCCGGTTGATGACGTACACGTTGCGCAGCACCGACGTGCCCTCGGCCGCCATCATCGCCAGGAGGACGACCACGGCGGGGCGCAGGGCGGGCGGGCACATCATCTCGGCGGCGCGCCAGCGGGTCGGGCCCTCGACCAGGACGCGGTGGGGGTCCAGTAGTTGCAGCCGGCCGCCGAGGCGGTTCAGGTCGGTGAGGTAGATGGCGCGGTTGTCGTAGACCCAGTCGTGGATGAGGGTCTGGCCCTGGGCGACCGCCGCGATGGCCGCGAAGAACGGGACGTTGTCGATGTTCAGGCCGGGGAACGGCATGGGGTGGATCTTGTCGATCGGCGCCTCCAGCTTGGAGGGCCGGACGGTGAGGTCCACCAGCCGGGTGCGGCCGTTGTCGGCGAAGTACTCGGGTGTGCGGTCGTGGTCGAGGCCCATCTCCTCGAGCACGGCCAGCTCGATCTCCAGGAACTCGATCGGCACCCTGCGCACCGTCAGATGCGACTCGGTGACGACGGCCGCGGCGACCAGGCTCATCGCCTCGACCGGGTCCTCGGAGGGGGAGTAGTCCACGTCGACGTCGATGGTGGGCACGCCGTGCACGGTGAGCGTGGTGGTGCCGATGCCGTCGACCTTGACGCCCAGCGCTTCCAGGAAGAAGCACAGGTCCTGGACCATGTAGTTGGACGAGGCGTTGCGGATGACGGTGATGCCGTCGTGCCGGGCGGCGGCGAGCAGCGCGTTCTCGGTGACGGTGTCGCCGCGCTCGGTCAGCACGATCGGGCGGTCGGGGCGGACCGAGCGGTCCACCATGCCGTGGTACTGACCCTCGGTCGCGGCGATGTCGAGCCCGAACCGGCGCAGCGCGATCATGTGCGGCTCGACCGTGCGCGTGCCGAGGTCGCAGCCGCCGGCGTACGGAAGCTTGAAGTGGTCCATGCGGTGCAGCAGCGGGCCGAGGAACATGATGATCGAGCGGGTGCGGCCCTGTCTCTTATACACATCTCTGAGC
>KL569165.1:58612-62144 GCA_000715635.1 Streptomyces violaceus
GCCAGGTCCAGCTCTGCCGACGGCACGATCTCCAGGTCGACACCGTCGTTGATCCACCGGGTGCGGACGCCGATGGAGCCCAGCACCTCCAGGAGGCGGTACACCTCTTCGATGCGTGCGACGCGACGCAGCACTGTGCGCCCCTGGTTGAGCAGTGAGGCGCACAGCAGCGCCACGCACGCGTTCTTGCTCGTCTTCACGTCGATGGCACCGGACAGCCGGCGCCCGCCGACCACCCGCAGATGCATCGGACCGGCGTAGCCGAGCGACACGATCTCGCTGTCGAGGGCCTCCCCGATGCGCGCGATCATCTCAAGGCTGATGTTCTGGTTGCCGCGCTCGATCCGGTTGACGGCGCTCTGGCTGGTTCCGAGCGCCTCGGCCAGTTGCGACTGCGTCCAGCCCCGGTGCTGCCGAGCGTCACGGATGAGCTTGCCGATGCGTACGAGGTAGTCGTCTGCCATGAGGTTGAGGTTATCTCAGATATGAGATGGCGCCCGACCGGGGGGTCCATTCGGGTGACGGGACGTCAATCCCGCCCGGTGGGCTCAGTGTCGCCGCGCCTTCGTGGTGCGCCGCCACCCGAAAGGTCCGGGCAAATCCATCGATGTCGTACGACGTCCCGTGCTGCTGCGGGTGTATCGCGGGCCGTTCTTCCCGCCGCCGGTGGTGATGGACCAGGAGCGCTTGTTGATGTTGAGCCGCACGCCGGGAAGAATCCGGAAACTCTTGCGGAACGTGAGGGGCATGCCTGTCTCCCGTCTGGTCGTCGAATACTTCTTACCGAGTAGCCGGAAGCGCCGCGCTTATGTCAGCCATGGAGTGAGGGCCCCGGCGACGGCGGCAGAGCGTAAATACCCGGCGACCGCGTGAGGATTGAGATGCCCCGCTGTCCCCGTCAGATCCTGTGCGATGCCGTGGAACCTCCTCGCCAGACGCGGCGGAATGGCCACCGGGTCGCCGGGATCGGCGATGTTCACCCACGTTCCCACCCCCGACGGGCGTCGTCCCATCCCCGACACGGGGGCGGGGCGCAGTCGTTCGTGCACCGCGTAGGGCAGGCCGAGAGGCGAGCCGAGGGTGAGCAGGAGCGGGACCTCGAGCCCGGGGTGGGCGTGGAGCGCTTCGTAAGCGACCACGGAGCCCAGCGAGTGCGCGACGACCACGTCCGGACGGTGTGCCGCGATCGCCGTGGCGACCTCCGCCCGGGCGGCCTCCCGTGCGTCGCCGGGTTCGCGCAGGTAGGCGGCGACCTCGCGGAAGAACACCGCGACGAAAGCCCGGGTGACCCGCCCGTCCAGGCTGAACCGGCGCGCCACCCAGTCGGCGGCGTGCCGCAGCGGAAAGGTGAGTCGCCCCTGGGCCACAGCCGGTGGGGCACCCAGCTCGGCGAGCCAGGCTCGCACCAGCTCCCACTCCTCGGCGGTCGGTTCGTCCGCGGGCCCTGAGCCGCGGGAACACGAAGGTGGTGGGCGTAGTACGCCACGAGGAGATCGAGCCGTTCGAGCGGCACGCCCAGTCCGGTCGTGAGGTGACCGGCCCAGGCCGCGGACCGCGCCCGCGCGACGTCGGACGGGGCGTGCCCAGGGGCGTGATTGCCGACGCCGTGAACCCCCAGAATCCGGGTCATGTGAGATTCCCGAGGGCGTTGGGGTCCAGGACGGCGACGTCCCAGCCGAAACCGACGGCCAGCTCGCCGTTCGGGCCGAAGGAGACGAAGCGGAGCGAACTGGGGAACGGCAGGCGGGAAAGGGTCACCCCGGTAGCGGCGTCCCACACCCGCACGGTCTGATCGAAGCCGGCCGTCGCGACGAGCGCCCGGCCGCCGACCGTGGCGCAGGTCACTGAGCTCACGGGCTCGCCGTGCTCGGCGTACACGTGCAGACAGCGGCCGGTCGCCAGGTCCCACACCCGGGCCGTTGCGTCGTAACTAGCGGTCACTGCCGCGGGCTTCCCGTCGACGGCGATCGTGGCGACGGAGACGACCAGGCGGGTGTGGCCGCGCAACACCCGGTGCGTTCGTCCCGTGACGGCGTTCCAGACCCGCGCGGTGTCGTCGCTGCCCACCGTCACGGCCATGGGCTGACCGCGCATATCGGTGCAGGCGACATCGTTCACGTTTCCGGTGTGACGTGCATACAGCTCCAGTGATGACAGTGACTCCATGTCGAGCGAGATCGCGTAGCCGAGCTCGTTGGCGGACACGGCCACCGGCCTGCCCTCCGCCCGCGTCCACGCCAGGCCGCTGGTGGTGCCCGGCAGTTCGTTCACACAGAGCATCTCCGAACCCGTGGCCAGGTCCCACAGGCGCAGTGTCCCGTCGCTCCCTCCGGAGAGCGCGACACCGGCGCCGTCGAGTTCCGTGCAGGCGAGGCTGGCGATGATGCCGCGCTCATGGCCGGTGAAGTCGCCGACGACCTCACCCGTGGCCGCGTCCTGCACGGTGACGGTCCCCTCGGTGTCGCCCGTGACCACCACGGGACTTCCCTCTGCCGACCCCCAGCCGCCGGCGGACGTCAGCCGTGTGCAGGCACCTGGGAGGGGCACCTCGTGCTGGGGCTGAGTGAGGTCCCAGATGCGCAAAGTCGCGTCGGTGCTCGCCGTCAGGGCCACGGGCCGGCGGTCGAGCATGACGAAATCGGCCCCGTTCACGGACTCGGCGTGACCCGTCAGCACCGCGACGAGTTCGCCGGTGGCCAGGGACCAGACCCGGGCTGTCTCGTCCCAGCTGGTCGACACGGTGTACGGGGTGTCGCCCATGTCGAAGCAGCGGACCGAATTGGCGACACCGGTGTGGCCGGACAACACGTGCAGCAGTTCGGCCGTGGCCATGTCCCAGACGAACACCTCGCTGTGCCGGCTCGCCGCGACCACGACAGGGCGTCCCTCCACCCTCCCGCAGGAGACGCCGTAGATCTCGTACGGGCAGTGCAGGACGCGCAGCTTCTTGTGCGTGGCGAGGTCCCACACCCGGGCCGTCCCGTCGAAGCTCGCGGTCACGAGGACCGGTCGTCCCTCGAGAACGGCGCAGTCGACGGAGGAGACCGACTGGTGCAGCAGGGCGACGAAGTCCTCGGGGTGTCCGGGCTCGCTCGGTTCGTGGGCGAAGAGGACGCCGGTGGGTTCCCCCGAAGCCATGTCCCAGAAACGGGCGTATCCGTCGTCGCTGCCGGCTGTGATGACCACGGCACGTCCCGCGATCTCGGTGCAGACGACCGAGGACACGCGTCCGCGGTGTCCACGCAGCACGTGGACCGTCGTTCCCTTCGTCAGGTCCCAGACGCGGGCGGTCCCGTCATCGCTCGCAGTCACGGCGAAGGGCCGGCCGTTCACATGCGCGCAGGCCACGGCCGCTATCCGGTCGGTGTGCCCGGCGAGCACAGCGACGGTCCGGCAGGTGTGCAGGTCCCACAGCCGCGCGGAGTTGTCGTTGCTCGTGGTGACCGCCATGGACCGCCCGTCGATCCGTACAGGGGCGACGGCGATCACGCTGGTCCCGTGGCCGTTCAGGGTGTGGAGGAGCGACTGGCCG
>KL569165.1:62379-64364 GCA_000715635.1 Streptomyces violaceus
GGCCAGTGGCTGTGCCGGGACAGCCGGGCGGCCAGCTCCCGGTCTCCGTAGCGGCAGGCGTCCAGGGCCAGCATCGTGCGCCGTTCGTCCGGTGGCAGGGCGTGGTGCACCCGGTACGAGGCCCGGTAGACCGCGGCGGTCCGTTGCCCGGCGCCCGTCGTGGCGTGCACCAGCGCGGCCGAGAGCGGGGCGGCGCTCGCGTGGCAGAGGAACTCGGCGTCTGCGAGGAGCTCGTCGAGCCTTCCGGCCCGCACAGCGTGGGCGGGCGCGTGCCGCAGCAGATAGTGGTCGGCCGTGCGCCAGGGGCCGGCCACGGCCAACAGGGCGTCGAACAGAGCGGCGCTGTGCGAGCCGTCGTACAACCGGTCGGCCAGCCCTTGGTGAGACAGGTGGTACAGCGGACTACCGTCGTCGTCCGTCTCCTGGCGTACGTAGAAGGCGGACGCGTCCAGCACGGTTCGCAGCTCGTCGAGCGAGGGGACGCGCCCGTCCTGCGTGAACGCTCCGACGGCACGGCGCAGCACTCGCTCGGGCATTCCGGCCCCCTCGGCATGCGACAGAGCCATCAGCACGGGGCGTTCCCACACGGACCTTCCCTGGCTGCCCAATCCCCGCGACAGCATCTCGCCCAAGTCGTCGGGCACGGCGGTGAGGGCCTCGTGCGAGGGTACGGCTGACGGGCCCTTGAGCAGTTCGCGCGCCCACAGTCCGGCCATGAGGAACTCACCGTCCCCGGCGTCGGAGCGGGTGAGCCGCCGGGCCATCGCGTCGGCCAGTTCGCGGCGGGTTCGCGAGGTGGCGGCGTCCTGGTACCCCTCGTGCCCGCCCAGCAGATCCGTCGCGTAGGCGGCCAGCGCACCGCGTAGCTCCTCACGGGGCGTCTCCCCGAGGTCGAGCACCGTGCCCCGTTCCATGAGAGAACGGATGCCGGGGACGGGCTGTGTGCCGACCAGAAGACGGCAGACGGGTGCCGCCCGGACCAGGGGCAGCAGCAGGGAGTGGACGACATCCTCGGGCCGCAGCGCCTCGTCCAGGGCGTCCAGGACGATCAGTGGGGGAGCGGGGCGGCGAGCGAAGATCCGCAACAGGTCCGTGGCCTCCACCGGGCCGGAGGGCACCTCGACCTGGCACTGCCGGGCGAGTGCCGCAGCGATGTCGTCCACGCTGCGACCGCGGGCGTGCACCACGAGGAGCGTGCGGTTCCGTGACGGCACGGTCGGCAGCCGATGCCACAACGATGCCGTGAGATCGCGCAGGACCGGGTGTGCCGCGCACACCAGCACTCCGAGCAGAGCGGACTTGCCGACGCCGGATTTGCCGGTGACCAGGTGCAGCGAGGGGCCGGTGCCGTCGTCCATCCAGGCGGAGAGCGCTCGCAGTTCGCGTTCCCGTCCGTGGAAGAACCCGAGCCCGACCCCGGGCGGGTCGCTCGTCCATCCGCCTGCCCTGCTGGTGAAGTGCCGCGCGTCCAGAGCCTCGTCGAGAAGGGCGGTCAGAGCCGGATCCACCTCGCGACGGACGGCGTCAGGAGTGCGGTGACGGGGGTTGGGGAAGAAGGGCAGGCCGTCGGCGTCGGCATGCAGCGGAATCCGGCTGGTGTGCAGGTCTTGAGAGAAGCCGTCCTCGCCGGCCAGTTCGGTCATGGCGCGGTCGATCTCGCGGCACAGGATGTCGAGCGGGATGTACGGCATCGCGGGATCGATGCGCAGGGTGCCGTCGTGGAACTGGCGCAGCACCTGGGCCGTGGCCCGGGTCAGGCGGCCGTCGAAGGCAGGCGCGTCGGGTGCGCACGCCGCGATGACCCACGCCCGCTGCCGCTCGACGCGGGTCAGCTGTTGCCAGGGGAGCGCGGTGGCGCGTCCGGAATGGCAGGTGTCGATGACGAAGAGGGTGGTGGGATGCCCGTCGTGGTCCTCGACGAGCTTCAGCCAGCCCTCGACGTCGGTGTCCGGCCGTCTGCCGTCCCCGCCGACGACGTAGAGGCT
>KL569165.1:64539-70921 GCA_000715635.1 Streptomyces violaceus
TGCCGCTTCCCTCGTCGGTGACCTCACCGTGGCCCAGCACATGGATCACGGCGACACCGCTCCCGGCCCGGACGGTCTCGTGCACGGCGCGGTCCAGTGCGGCGGCGGAGCGGCTGGGGTCTTTCCGCGGCCGTGCCGCCGGGCCCTTGTCCGGGTAGCCGAACAGTGCCAGCGTGGCCCTCAGGTCGGCGGCCGCTGCCGTGGCGTAGGGAAGGTCCGGCAGTTCACCGGACAAGCGTTCCTCGCCGAGATCCGTGCCGGTGGCAGGGATCCCCACCACCAGTGCCCGACGGTGTGCCCGCATCCGATCACCCCCCGTGATGAGGTGACCACTCTAGTGACGCGCGGCCGGACGGGAGGTGAGATGAACCGGGTCCGGGCATGACCATCCGGCCCTCGTGTATTAGAGTTATCTCGACATCGAGATATCTGCCGAGGTGACACCGCAGCCGCGCGGCACCACCGGTCCGGCGGTAAGGGCTACCTAACTTAGCCTTACCTTAGCGGATCGGCCAAGTAGTCGTGGCGGCAGGATCGTGGTGGTACGCGCACATCAATGAAGGAGACTGTCGTGTCGGCGAACAGCTTCGACGCCCGCAGCACGCTGCAGGTGGGCGACGAGTCGTACGAGATCTTCCGGCTGGACAAGGTCGAGGGCGCCGCGCGCCTCCCTTACAGCCTGAAGGTGCTGCTGGAGAACCTCCTCCGCACCGAGGACGGCGCGAACATCACCGCCGACCACATCCGCGCCCTTGGTGGCTGGGACTCTCAGGCCCAGCCGGCCCAGGAGATCCAGTTCACGCCGGCCCGCGTGATCATGCAGGACTTCACCGGCGTTCCCTGTGTCGTGGACCTCGCCACCATGCGTGAGGCCGTCAAGGAGCTGGGCGGCGACCCGGCGAAGATCAACCCCCTGGCCCCGGCCGAGCTGGTCATCGACCACTCCGTCATCGCCGACAAGTTCGGTACGAACGACGCCTTCAAGCAGAACGTCGAGCTGGAGTACGGCCGCAACAAGGAGCGCTACCAGTTCCTGCGCTGGGGCCAGACCGCGTTCGACGAGTTCAAGGTCGTCCCGCCCGGCACCGGCATCGTCCACCAGGTGAACATCGAGCACCTGGCGCGCACGGTCATGGTCCGCAACGGCCAGGCGTACCCCGACACCCTCGTCGGCACCGACTCGCACACCACCATGGTCAACGGCCTGGGCGTCCTCGGCTGGGGCGTCGGCGGCATCGAGGCCGAGGCCGCCATGCTCGGCCAGCCGGTCTCCATGCTCATCCCGCGCGTCGTCGGCTTCAAGCTGACCGGCGAGCTGAAGCCGGGCACCACCGCCACCGACCTGGTCCTCACGATCACCGAGATGCTGCGCAAGCACGGCGTCGTCGGCAAGTTCGTCGAGTTCTACGGCGAGGGCGTGGCCGCCACGTCGCTCGCCAACCGCGCCACCATCGGCAACATGTCGCCGGAGTTCGGCTCCACCGCCGCGATCTTCCCGATCGACGGCGAGACCCTGAACTACCTCAAGCTCACCGGCCGCTCGGAGCAGCAGGTCGCGCTCGTCGAGGCGTACGCCAAGGAGCAGGGCCTCTGGCTCGACCCGGCCGCCGAGCCCGACTTCTCCGAGAAGCTCGAGCTCGACCTGTCGACGGTCGTCCCGTCCATCGCCGGCCCGAAGCGCCCGCAGGACCGTATCGTCCTCGCGAACGCCGCCGAGCAGTTCAAGCAGGACGTCCTCAACTACGTCGACACCGTCGACGAGTCCGGCAAGGAGTCCTTCCCGGCCTCCGACTCACCGGCCGTCGCCCCGAACGGCGCCCCGTCGAACCCGGTCACCGTGACCGCCCCCGACGGCACGTCGTACGAGATCGACCACGGTGCGGTGACGGTCGCGGCCATCACCTCCTGCACCAACACCTCCAACCCGTACGTCATGGTCGCCGCCGCCCTGGTGGCCAAGAAGGCGGTGGAGAAGGGCCTGACCCGCAAGCCGTGGGTCAAGACCACCCTCGCCCCGGGCTCCAAGGTCGTCACCGACTACTTCGAGAAGTCGGGCCTGACCCCGTACCTCGACAAGGTCGGCTTCAACCTCGTCGGCTACGGCTGCACCACCTGCATCGGCAACTCCGGCCCGCTGCCGGACGAGGTCTCCAAGGCCGTCAACGACCACGACCTCGCCGTCACCTCGGTCCTCTCCGGCAACCGGAACTTCGAGGGCCGCATCAACCCCGACGTCAAGATGAACTACCTGGCGTCCCCGCCGCTGGTCGTGGCCTACGCGATCGCCGGCTCCATGAAGGTCGACATCACGCGTGACGCCCTGGGCGTCGACCAGGACGGCAAGCCGGTCTTCCTCGCGGACATCTGGCCCTCCGAGGCCGAGGTGAACGACGTCGTCGCCAACGCCATCGGCGAGGACATGTTCGCCAAGTCCTACTCGGACGTCTTCGCGGGCGACGCACAGTGGCAGGCGCTGCCGATCCCGACCGGCAACACCTTCGAGTGGGACGCCGAGTCGACCTACGTCCGCAAGCCCCCGTACTTCGAGGGCATGACGATGGAGACCACCCCGGTCTCCGACATCTCCGGCGCCCGCGTGCTCGCCAAGCTCGGCGACTCGGTGACGACGGACCACATCTCGCCCGCCGGCGCCATCAAGGCCGACACCCCGGCCGGCAAGTACCTCACCGAGCACGGCATCGAGCGGCGTGACTTCAACTCCTACGGCTCGCGCCGAGGCAACCACGAGGTCATGATCCGCGGCACCTTCGCCAACATCCGCCTGCGCAACCAGATCGCGCCGGGCACGGAGGGCGGCTACACCCGGGACTTCACGCAGGACGGCGGCCCGGTCGCCTTCATCTACGACGCCTCGCGCAACTACATCGAGCAGGGCACCCCGCTGGTCATCCTGGCCGGCAAGGAGTACGGCTCCGGTTCGTCCCGTGACTGGGCCGCCAAGGGCACCGCACTCCTCGGCGTCAAGGCCGTCGTCGCCGAGTCCTACGAGCGCATCCACCGCTCCAACCTCATCGGCATGGGAGTCATCCCGCTGCAGTACCCGGAGGGCCAGTCCGCCGCGACCCTCGGCCTGACCGGCGAGGAGTCCTTCTCCATCGCCGGCATCACCGAGCTGAACGACGGCACCACCCCCCGTACGGTCAAGGTCACCACCGACACCGGTGTGGAGTTCGACGCGGTCGTCCGCATCGACACCCCCGGTGAGGCGGACTACTACCGCAACGGCGGCATCCTGCAGTACGTGCTGCGCAGCCTGATCCGCAAGTAAGCGGACCGGTAGGGCAGTTCGAGGGCCGCGTTCCCGGGTGACCGGGGGCGCGGCCTTCGCCGTGCGTAGGGGGACATCGCCGGCGCTCAGCCTGAACACAGGCTTCCCCCAGCGGACCGGGACAGGATCGGTACATGTCTGGCACCCCCGGGTCCCTGCGCACCCGGCTCCTCCTCCGCATCGGCGCCGCCCTCGCCGTCGTCTGCGCCGCGACGGCGCTCGCCGCCGTCCTCGCCCAGCGGGCCCTGCTGCTGGACCATCTCGACGGCCGGGTCATGGACGCCGCCGAACACGGCCTGGCCGGGGCCTCGATCCGGCCGGGCGACGACCGGGACATGACCTTCCCCGCCGGGAACGGCCACCCCGACGGCCTGCTCGCGGCCCGGCTCGACGCGCACGGCGCGGTCACCGCCGGGGCGGTCACCGGCCGCGGTAGCACGCCCAGGGGCCTCACCGCCGGCCAGCGCGCCGCCCTGCGCGGCATCGCCCCCGACGGCACACCCCACACCCGGACCGTCCCCGGCCTCGGCACCTACCGGGTCGCGGGGCTGGACGCGAGCGGGGTCCGGGTCCTCGCCGGGCTGCCCATGGACGACGTACGGGACGTGCTGAACCGCCTGGTCGTGGTCGAGGCGGTCGTCGGGGCCGCCGGGCTCGCCGTCGCGGGCTGCGTCTGTGCGGTGGTCGTACGGCGTCAGCTGCGCCCCCTCGGCCGGGTCGCCGCCACCGCCGCCGATCTCGCCCGGGCGCCGCTCGGGCACGACCGGCTCACCGGCCTGCCCCGGGTGGCCGAGGCGGACACCGACCCCGGCAGCGAGGCCGGGCAGGTCGGCGCCGCGCTCAACCGCCTGATCGACCAGGTCGAGACCGACCGCGCCGCCCGCCGCCGCGGCGAGGAACGCATGCGCCGCTTCCTGGCCGACGCCGGCCATGAACTCCGTACTCCGCTCGCGTCGATCGTCGGATACGCCGAACTCATGAACCGGGGCACCGGCCCGGTCGAGCCGATGCTGGCCTGGCGCCGGGTCTCCGCCGAGTCGGCGCGCATGACGGGCCTGGTCGAGGACCTCCTGCTGCTGGCCCGGCTGGACGAGGGCCGCCCCCCGCGGTCCGCCGAGGTGGACCTGGTGGCCCTGGTCGCCGAGGCCGTCCGCGAGGCACGGACGGCGGACCCGGAGCGCACCTGGCGACTGGCGCTGCACCTCGACGCGCCGGCGCTGGTCATCGGCGAGGAGACGGGGCTGGGCAAGGCCGTGGCGAACCTTCTCGCCAACGCCCGCGCACACACCCCGCCAGGCACCACGGTCGTGGCCGCGGTGGAGGCAACCGCCGATCGCCGCGTCATCCGCGTCCGCGACGACGGGCCCGGCATCCCGCCGCACCTCCTCGCCTCGGTCTTCGACCGCTTCACCCGCGCCGACGCCTCCCGCTCGCGCCGCGGCCCGGGCGACGCCGGGTCCGGCCTCGGCCTGGCCGTCGTCGAGGCGATCGCGGCGGCGCACGGCGGGCGCACCGCCGTGCGCAGCGCGCCGGGGCACACCGAGTTCACCGTGGAGCTGCCTCCCGCAACGGAGACGGAGGGTGAACTGCCCTTGCCTGCCGAGGTGTCGGGGCTCTCCGGGCAGCGCTGACCGACGCCTCACTCGCCCCGGTACTTCGCCGCCGCGGCCTGGGCGAGGTCCTGCGCCTTGTCCAGGGCCGTGTCCACCGACTGCTGGCCGGCGATGGCCGAGGCGATCTGCTGGGAGACCGCCGTACCGAGCACGGCGAACTCGGGAATGCCCAGGAAGCCGATGCCGGTGTAGGGGCGGGGTCCGACTCCGGGGCTCTTCGGGTCGGCGGAGTCCGTCGCCGCCCTGTACTCCTGCCGGTACCAGGCGCCGGCCGCCTGCTGGTACTCCGGGTTGGCGTAGAGCGACTTGCGGTTCCCGGCGGGCGCCGAGGTCCAGCCCATTTCCTGGCCGACCTGCTCCTGATACTCCTTGGAGGAGGCCCAGGAGATGAACTCCCAGGCGGCGTCCTTGTCGTCGGAGGCCTTCTGGACGCCCCACGCCCAGGTCCACAGCCAGCCGGCCTTGTCGGTCCTGTCGTGCGGGGCCGGGACGTAGCCCACCTTGCCCTTGACCGAGGAACCGTCGGCCTCGATCGACGAGGCCAATGACGTGGCGTCGTACATCATGGCGCACTTGCCCTCGACGAAGCGGTCCAGGATCTCCAGCACGCCCATCCGGTCGGCGCCGGGCTGGCCGTGGGAGCGGAGCAGGTCGACATAGAACGCGACGGCCTTCTTGAACTCGGGTGAGTTCAGGCGCGCGTTCCAGTCCATGTCGTACCAGGCGCCGCCGAAGGTGTTGACGACCGTGTTGATCGGTGCGAGGTTCTGGCCCCAGCCGGGCAGGCCGCGCAGGCAGATGCCGCTGGTGCCGTCGGTTCCTTCGACCCGGGCGGCGAGGTCGGCGACCTGCTTCCAGGTCGGGTTCGGCGGCATGACCAGCCCGTCCTTGCGGAAGAGGTCCTTTCGGTACATCAGGAAGGAGCCCTCGCCGTAGAAGGGCTCGGCGTAGACCTTGCCGTCCTCCCCGGTCAGCGACGCCACCAGGTTGGGGAAGACGTCCCCCTGGTCGAAGTCCTCGTCGGCTTTCACATAGGAGTCCAGCGGGGCGAGCCAGCCGTTGTCCGCGTAGATCGGCACCTCGTAGGCGCTGAGGCTCGCCACGTCGTAGTTGCCGGCCTGGGTCGCGAACTCGCGGTTCATCCGCTCCCGCGCCTCGTTCTCCGGCAGCAGGGTGTAGTCGACCGTGATGCCGGTCTCCGCCGTGAAGTGCTCCTTGGTGAGCTTCTTGAGGGTCTGCACCTGGGAGGCGTCCATCGCAAGCACCTTGAGGTCGGCCTTCTCGCCACCGGGCTGGTCCGTGTCACCGCACCCGGCGAGAACCAGGCCTAGGACGGCCGTGGCTGCCATGGCCATCTGAGCGAGGCGGCTGCGTTTCATGACAACACCGCCCCTACCCACCTTTGCCATTTATTAGGCATATGAGGGCAAAAGGGCATGGCTTACGGACGGTCGCGACGGGCCTCTCCGCGTCTGGAGAG
>KL569165.1:71148-71260 GCA_000715635.1 Streptomyces violaceus
GCACCCCACCAGTGATCATGAACTGCACGGCGTCCTCGACCCCCAGCAACCCCATGCCCGAGGCGATCGACTGGATGACCAGCACCCCGAGCAGCACCGACCAGGGCGAGCC
>KL569165.1:71538-73681 GCA_000715635.1 Streptomyces violaceus
ACGGCCGCCGCGATCGCGTTGATCAGCAGCATCCCGGAACCGGCGGCACGGGCGGTCGTGGGGCTCGCCGAGGTCAGCTCCGAGGCCACGAACAGCCCGCCGAACGCGGCGAGCGTCCCCGACACCATGAACATCGCGACCCGCACTCGCGGCACCCCGATGCCCGCCCGCCGCGCCGCCTCGACCCCGCCGCCGAGCGCGTACACCCGCCGCCCGTAGCGGGTGCGGCGCAGCACGTAGTCCGAGACGACCAGGACCACCAGGAAGATCAGCAGCGCGAGGGGCAGCCCCTGGAACCGGTTGAGGGTGTAGGCCGCGGCGAAGGCGATCCCCGCGAGAAGACCGGTGCGCAGCCAGATGTCGCCCGTCGGCCGGTGCGGCATCCCGGCGGCCAGGTGGCGGGCGTGCTTGCGGCGGGCGGCCAGGAAGTACCCGGCCGTGCCGAGTGCCGCGACCGTGTAGGCCGCCGCGTCGTCCTCGAAGTGGCGGCTGGTCAGGGAGGCGACCAGACCCTCCTCGTCGATGTTGATCGTGCCGCTCGCGCCCAGCAGGTAGAGCGTCAGGCCGTTCCAGATCAGCAGGCCCGCCAGCGTCACGACGAACGCGGGCACGCCGAGCGAGGCGAAGAAGAACCCGTGGAAGGCGCCCACGGCCATGCCCACCGCCACCGCCACGACCACCGCGAGCCACTCCGGCATCCCGTGGTTCACGTTCAGCACGGCGAACGAGGCCCCCGCCAGGCCGCTGACGGAGCCGACCGACAGATCGATCTCCCGGATCAGCAGCACGAAGACGATGCCGACGGCGACCAGACCGGTCCCGACGATGTCCACGCCGAGGTTGGACAGGTTGCGTGGCGAGAGGAACTTGTCGTCCAGCCCCTGGAAGACGCACCAGATCACGATCAGCCCGGCGATGACCAGGAGCGGACCGCGCTCGCCGACCCGCACACTGCCTCGCACCTCCTGGGCGTAGTCGCGCAGGTTGCCGGACCAGCCCCGGGCGCGCGGCCCACGGTCGGGCGCGACCGGACCGGCGCTGCCCGGCCCGCCGTCCCGGTGCGGCCCGCTCCGGCTCACGGCCAGGCCTCCTCGTCGCCCTTCGAACGGTGGGCCACGGCGTTGTCCGCCGCCCCGGTGACGGAGGAGATGATCTGCTCCTGCGTCACGGTGCTCACGTCGAACAGACCGTTGTTGCGCCCGAGCCGCAGCACGGCGACCCGGTCCGCGACGGCCTTGATGTCGCCCATGTTGTGACTGATCAGGATGATCGCCATACCGCGGTCGCGCACCTCCTCGATGAGGTCGAGCAGATGGCTGGTCTGCTCCACGCCCAGGGCGGCGGTGGGCTCGTCGAGCAGCAGGACCTTGGGCGCGCCCATGAGCGAGCGGGAGATCGCGACGGCCTGCCGCTGACCGGCGGACAGCGCCGCGACCGGCACCCGCACATCGGGGATCCGGATCGACAGGGCGCGCATCAGGTCACGGGAGCGGCGCTCCATCTCCACCTCGTCGAGGACACCGACCCGGTCGATCTCACGGCCGAGGAAGAGGTTGCCTACGACATCCAGGTTGTCGCACATGGCGAGGTCCTGGTAGACGGTCGCGATGCCCAGGGCGTGGGCGTCGTGCGGGCGTTTGATCTGCACGAGCCGCCCCTCCCACTCGATGACGCCCCGGTCGGCGGGGCTGACCCCGGAGATCACCTTGATCAGCGTGGACTTGCCGGCGCCGTTGTCGCCCGCCAGGGCCACGACCTCACCGGCCCGGACCTGGAGGTCGACATCCACGAGCGCCTGCACGCCGCCGAACCGCTTGGTTATGCCGCGCAACGCCAGAACAGGGGGATGGGCCACGGGGAATCACGTCCCTCACCGGGTGAGCCCGATCCGGTCGCAGGCCGGCCGGAGCTTCGGGGTGCAGATCTGGTCGATCGTGTAGACGCCGTCCCGGACGAGCGTCCGCCCGATCGTTTCGGCCGTCACGGCGATCGGGGTGAGCAGCACCGCCGGGACGTCCTTCGTGGTCGGAGTGTCCACGTTCCGCGTGACGAGGGCGTCGAGGTCGTTGCCGCGCGCCAGGGCCACGGCCATCGCGGCGGCCGCCTCGGTCTCCAGCCGGAAGGGCTTGTAGACGGTCATGTA
>KL569165.1:73861-74324 GCA_000715635.1 Streptomyces violaceus
CCGGAAGGGCTTGTAGACGGTCATGTACTGCTCGCCCTCGACGATGCGTCGCACGGCGTCGAGATCGGCGTCCTGGCCGGTGACCGGGGGCAGCGGCGAGATACGGGCGCTCTTGAGCGCCGCGATGACACCGGCGGCGATCGAGTCGTTGGCCGCCAGCACCCCGTCGATCTGGTTCGGGCCGAGGTCGCTGATCGCGGCGGACATGTGGTCGTGCGCGTTCTCCGTGCGCCACCCCAGGGTGCTGTACGACTTGATGATCCGCACCTTGTCCTGGAGGACGGCCCGGGACCCGCCCTCGTACCAGGCGGCGTTGGGGCTGGAGGGATCGCCGTTCATCATGACGACGCCGCCGCCGTCGGCCCTGGCTCCCATGCCCTTCAGGAGTGCCTCACCCTGGAGCCGGCCGACCTGGCCGCCGTTGAAACTGACGAAACCCGAGATCGGGCCCTCGGCGAGCCGG
>KL569165.1:74554-74764 GCA_000715635.1 Streptomyces violaceus
CCGCGGCGAGCCGGTCGTAGGCGACCACGGGGATGCCCTCGCGGTCCGCCGCCCGGACCGAGGAGCGCAGGGCCTTGGGGTCCACGACGTCCAGGATCAGGGCCGAGACCCCCCTGGTGATCATGGAGTTCATCTGCTGCCGCTGGCTCGCCGCGTCGTTCTCGGCGTTGGCGTACATCACGGTGCAGTCGGGGCACAGCTCCTTCACCC
>KL569165.1:74995-75394 GCA_000715635.1 Streptomyces violaceus
CTTCACCCGCTTCTCGATCAGTGGCTTGTCGGACTGCTCCCAGCGGGGCACCGCGCGGCTCGGCAGCAGCAGGCCGAGGGTCAGGTTGTCGTCGCCCTGTTCGCCGTTCTCGGTGCAGCCGGCCAGGGACGTGGCCAGGACACCGGCCATCAGGGCGACGAACACGCGCCATCTGCGCCCTCTCACGGCGGACCTCCTTCGTCGGGCCGCGTCCGGCCCTGGCCGGGGTTTCGGTCGGGGTTCCGGCTTGGGGGCGGCTCCGGGTTCCGGTCTGGAGCCCGGCTCGGGGTCTGGTCGCTGTGCCTGATCCGGTCAGGCTTGTGGTCGTGGTCGTGGTCGTGGTCGTGGGGGCGGCTCGGGTTCGGGTCCGGGGTTTGGTCGCGGTCTTTGTTCCGGCCG
>KL569166.1:0-1316 GCA_000715635.1 Streptomyces violaceus
GCTACGGCAGCCCCGGCGGCGCCGTGGAGCCCCGTACCACCAGTTGCACCGGGATGTCCCCGCCCTCGGGTGCGCGGCCCTCCAGGACGGCCAGCAGGGCCCGCATGCCCCGTTCCCCGAAGAGCTCCGCGTCCAGGCGGACCGTTGTCAGTTCCGGGTCGATGGCCGTGGCCAGGGCCAGATCGTCCAGGCCGGTGACCGAGACGTCGTCCGGGACGCGCAGACCCAGGCGGCGAACCGCCTTGTACGCACCGGCGGCCAGCTTGTCGTCGTCGCACACCAGGGCCGTGGGGCGCGGCCCGGGGAGCGAGAGGGCCCCCTCCGTGGCTGTCACGGCGCCCTCGATGGAGATCGGCGCGCGGGTCGTGCGTACCGACGTACCGGGCAGATCGCTCAGCCGGCTCGCCAGTTCCCGGGCCCGTACCTCGAAGGTCCAGGACGGTACGTCCGCGGCCAGATGGAGGAAGCGGCGGTGGCCCAGGGACAGCAGGTGTTCCGCGACCTGGCGGACACCGTCGGCGATGTCCAGGTTCACGGTCGCCGCACCCAGGCTCCCCTGCGGGTCGCTGTCCAGCATCACCAGGGGCAGCTGGTCCCCGCGGATCGCGGTGAGCGCGTCGGCGGCCATGGAGGAGGCGATCACGCCGTCCAGGGCGGCCTGCGCGGAGGCGAAGGGGTCGCGGGCGGGGCCGACGCCCTCGGGGGAGGGGTAGAGCACGACGCCGAATCCGTGTTCGGCGGCGACTCGGGCGGCTCCTGTGTAGACGCCTGCGAAGAACTCCGTGGTGAGGGCCGGTACCACCAGGAGGACCGTGCGGGTGCGGCCCAGGCGCAGGTTGCGGGCGGCCAGGTTCGGGCGGTAGCCCAGGTCGCGGGCGGCCTCACGGACCCGCTCCGCGGTCGCCTCCGAGACGCGGCCGCGCCACTTGTCGCCCAGGACCAGGGAGACCGCCGCCTGGGAGACGCCGGCGGCCTGGGCGACGTCCCGGCTCGTGGGGCGTGTGCTGCCTCGTGCCACCGTCGGGCCGCTCCTTCGTCTGGACTCGTGAACAGCGGACATGGTACGTATGAAACGTTGACGTTATACGTAAAACCTAGGGCGGGGACATGGCTACGGGATACCTGGAGATCCTTCGGGCGCGACACGCCGCCCGGCTGCTCGTCGGCACGCTCGTGGGCCGGCTGCCCAATGCCACCGGCGCCATCGCGATCCTGCTGTTCGTGCGGGCGGAGGGCGGCTCGTACAGCCTGGCGGGGGCGCTGGCGGGTGTGTACGGCGTCGCCAACGCCGTGGGGCAGCCGGTGCTGGGCAGGCT
>KL569166.1:1572-2437 GCA_000715635.1 Streptomyces violaceus
GGAATCGGGTCGCTGCCGCTCGCGTATGCCGCCGTCGCGGCCGCGGGGCTCTTCACGCCGCCCCTGGAGGGCGGGCTGCGGGCCCTGTGGTCCTCGGTCCTCCGGAAGGAGGACCAGGTGCACACTGCGTACGCCATGGACGCCGTGGCCCAGGAGGTGATGTTCACCGTCGGGCCGCTGCTCGTGACGCTGTGCGTGTCCCTTTGGTCGGCCCAGGTCGCGCTGCTCGTGCTGAACGTGGTGGGAGTGCTGGGGGCGCTGTCCGTGGTCGTCTCGCCGCCCTCGCGTGCTTGGCGATCGGCGCCGCGGGAGGCGCATTGGCTGGGCGCGCTGCGCTCGGCGGGGCTGCTGGCGCTGCTCGCGGCGTTTCTGTTCATCGGCATGGCGCTCGGGTCCATCACCGTCGCCTCGGTGCCCTACGCGGACGCGCACGGCGGAGACGCCGTGTACGGCTGGCTGATGGCGGCCCTGGGATTCGGGGCGCTGGTCGGCGGCGCCGTCTACGGGGCCCGGCAGTGGGCCGGTGAGCCCGCGCGGCGACTCCAGGTGCTGGTAGCCCTTCTGGTGGTGTGTTACCTGCCGCTGCTTCTCATGCCGGACGCGGTGCCCATGGTGGCGCTGACCGCGCTCGCCGGTGTCTTCCTCGCACCCGCCATCGCCTGCGCGTTCGTCCTGGTCGACCGTCACGCCCCGCGCGGCACGGTCACCGAGGCGTTCTCCTGGCTGGTGACCACGTTCACCGTGGGCCACTCGGTCGGCGCGGGCGTCGCGGGGCCTGTCGTAGAGGTGGGCGGGGCCCTGTGGGGCTTCGCCGTGCCGGGGGCCGCGGGCGGCGTGTCCCTGCTGGTTTTGGCCGCCACAGGAC
>KL569166.1:2654-3166 GCA_000715635.1 Streptomyces violaceus
TTTTGGCCGCCACAGGACGGGTACTCGCAGCTCCCGGCGGGGGAGCGGTTGTTGTGTCCGGTTCGGAAAATGATCCAAACCGTGCCCCCGAACCCCGTTTCAGTTCAGGGGATCGGGCGTAATGTTCCCTCATGGACCGCCGCATTTTCGGGCTGGAGAACGAGTACGGCGTCACGTGCACGTTCAGGGGACAGCGCCGCCTGTCTCCTGACGAGGTGGCGCGGTACCTCTTCCGCCGTGTCGTGTCATGGGGCCGCAGCAGCAATGTCTTTCTGCGAAACGGCGCCCGCCTCTATCTCGACGTGGGCTCACATCCGGAATACGCCACACCGGAATGTGACAACGTGACCGAACTGGTCACCCACGACAAAGCGGGCGAGCGCATTCTCGAAGGACTCCTGGTGGACGCCGAACGACGCCTGCACGAGGAGGGAATCGCGGGCGACGTCTACCTCTTCAAGAACAACACCGATTCGGCGGGCAACTCCTACGGCCTGTCTCTTATACACATC
>KL569166.1:3369-4672 GCA_000715635.1 Streptomyces violaceus
CTGCCACGAGAACTATCTGGTCGCCCGGCACGGGGAGTTCTCCCGGCTCGCGGACATTCTCATTCCGTTTCTGGTGACGAGGCAGCTGCTGTGCGGTGCCGGCAAGGTGCTGCAGACGCCGCGCGGAGCCGTCTACTGCGTCAGCCAGCGTGCCGAGCACATCTGGGAGGGCGTCTCCTCGGCGACGACCCGCTCCCGGCCGATCATCAACACGCGCGACGAGCCGCACGCGGACGCCGAGCGCTACCGCCGCCTGCACGTCATCGTGGGCGACTCCAACATGTCCGAGACGACCATGCTGCTCAAGGTCGGCGCCACCGACCTGGTGCTGCGCATGATCGAGGCGGGCACCGTGATGCGCGACCTGACCCTGGAGAACCCGATCCGGGCGATCCGCGAGGTCAGCCACGACATCACCGGCCGGCGCAAGGTGCGCCTGGCCAGCGGCCGCGAGGCCTCCGCCCTTGAGGTGCAGCGCGAGTACTACGAGAAGGCCGTGGACTTCTGCGAGCGCCGTGGCATCCGCACCGGCACCGTCGAGCAGGTCCTGGAGCTGTGGGGCCGCACGCTGGACGCGATCGAGGCCGAGGACCTCGACCGTATCGGCACCGAGATCGACTGGGTCATGAAGTACAAGCTCATCGAGCGGTACCGCAGCAAGAACAACATGACCATGTCGCACCCGCGGGTCGCGCAGATAGACCTCGCCTACCACGACATCCACCGCCGTCGTGGCCTGTACTACCTGCTCGAGAAGAAGGGTCAGGCAGCACGCATCTGCAACGACTTGAAGATCTTCGAGGGCAAGTCGGTTCCGCCGCAGACCACTCGGGCCCGGCTGCGCGGCGACTTCATCCGGCGGGCCCAGGAACAGCGCCGTGACTTCACGGTCGACTGGGTTCACCTCAAGCTCAACGACCAGGCCCAGCGCACCGTCTTGTGCAAGGACCCGTTCCGTTCCGTGGACGACCGGGTGGAGAAGCTGATCGCCGGAATGTGAGGAAATGAGCCGGCGGTGAATTAGCCGGAACGCCACACGGGCGCCGTACGTTACAAGTACGGCGCCCTGCTCACGCCGTAGAGTTGCGCGCACGCCATCAAACGAGATCGATCGATTACGAGGCCCCCACAGTGCGCCGACGCTCACTTCTCATCTCTGTACCCGCAGGACTGGCCACACTCGCCGCATGCGGCGACGACAAGTCGGATTCGAGCAAGGCCAGCGACAGCCCTTCGCCCTCGCCCTCGGCATCGGCCCCGTCCTCGGCGCCGCCGCCGAAGATCGTGGACGGTCCGCTGCCGG
>KL569166.1:4886-5214 GCA_000715635.1 Streptomyces violaceus
TGGACGGTCCGCTGCCGGCGGTCACCGCGGGCACCAAGCTCGACGAGAAGCCGACGATCGCCAAGGGCAGCGGAGAGCCGTCGAAGCAGCTCGCGGTGAAGACGCTGATCGCGGGCAGCGGCAAGACCGTCGCGGAGAACGACTTCGTCGTCGCGAACTACCTGGGCCAGGTCTGGAGCACCGCCAAGGTCTTCGACAACTCCTACGACCGCAAGACGCGCCTGGCCATCCAGCTCGCCCAGGGCCAGATCATCGACGGCTGGCGGTACGCGCTGGCCGGCAAGAAGGCCGGCAGCCGTGTCGAGATGGCCGTCCCGCCCACCTGGGG
>KL569166.1:5403-8424 GCA_000715635.1 Streptomyces violaceus
CAGCCGTGTCGAGATGGCCGTCCCGCCCACCTGGGGCTACGGCTCGCAGGGCAACCCGCAGGCAGGCATCAAGGGCACCGACACGCTGGTCTTCGTCGTCGACGTGCAGGACACGTTCAACGCCACCAGCTCCGCCAAGGGCGAGAAGGTCGCCCAGGACGACGCGGACCTGCCCAAGGTCGGCACCAACACCGACGGCAAGGCGCCCTCCATCGAGGTGCCCAAGGCGACCGCCCCGAAGAAGCTCGTCGCGGATTACGTCCTGGAGGGCGACGGCGAGAAGGTCGCCGCCGACGACAGCGTCCTCGTGCAGTACAAGGGCGTGCTGTGGGACGGCGGCAAGGAGTTCGACTCGTCGTACGCCAACAAGCAGCTGGTGTCGTTCTCGCTCCAGCAGGTCGTCAAGGGCTGGGCGCAGGGCCTGACCGGCAAGAAGGTCGGCAGCCGGGTCCTCATCGTCATCCCGCCGGAGCTGGGCTACGGCGACAAGCCGCCGCAGGGCAGCGGCATCAAGAAGGACTCCACGCTGGTCTTTTCGGTGGACATCCTCGCGAAGCTGTGACGTGCGGGGGATGTAAGACTGTGCGTGTTCGCCTTTTCGCAGACAAGCAGGAGCCAGAGACGTGAGCATCGACAAGCCCGAGATCGACTTCCCGGGCGGCGAGCCCCCGGCGGACCTCGAGATCAAGGACATCTGGGAAGGCGACGGTCCGGTCGCGCAGGCCGGCCAGACCGTCACCGTGCACTACGTCGGTGTCGCCTTCAGCACCGGCGAGGAGTTCGACGCCAGCTGGAACCGTGGCACCCCGTTCCGCTTCCCGCTGGGCGGCGGCCGGGTCATCCAGGGCTGGGACCAGGGCGTGCAGGGCATGAAGGTCGGCGGCCGCCGCCAGCTGACCGTCCCCGCCCACCTCGCCTACGGCAACCAGAGCCCGACCCCTCTGATCAAGCCCGGCGAGACGCTGATCTTCGTGGTCGACCTGCTCGGGGTCTGAGCAAGGTTCGACAGACTCGATCACGTGGGGCCCATGCCTGTTCGGGCATGGGCCCTCGGCTTTGCCGGGCCACCGCGGGGCGGTACGGTCATCGGTCGTAAGCACCATAGGGAGGCGAAGGGCGTCGATGGCCATTGCCAAGGCCGAGCGGCTGATGAATCTGGCGCTGTGTCTGCTCGGGACGCGGCGGCCGCTCAGCAAGCGTGAGCTGCGCGACTCCATCGAGGCCTACGTCGAGGCCTTCGGGCCGGGGAACGGCGCCACCGGCTCCGACGACTCCTTCAACCGCATGTTCGAGCGCGACAAGGACGACCTGCGCGAACTCGGGCTGGTCATCGAGACCGTCGAGAGCCTCGACGGCGACATCGGCTACCTGGCCCGGCGTGACAGCAACCGCCTCCCGCCCATCACCCTGGACGCCGAGGAGGCCGCAGCCCTCGGGGTCGCCGCCAAGGTGTGGCAGCAGGCCCGGCTCGCCGGCGCGGCCAGCGGCGCCCTGCAGAAGCTGCGCGCGGCGGGCCTCCCCGAGGACGTCGACCCCTACGGGCCGCACGGCGCGCTGGAGCCGCGGATCCCCGTGCACGAGGCGGCGTTCGAGCCGCTGATGCTCGCCTGCCGGGACCGCCGCCCCGTTGCCTTCGACTACCGCAAGGCCACCGCCGCCCAGCCCGAGCAGCGGCACGTGGAGCCGTGGGCGCTCGAGTGCTGGCGCGGTCACTGGTACCTCGCGGGCTGGGACCGCGACCGGGGCGCCGAGCGGGTCTTCCGGCTGTCCCGGATCACCGGCAAGGTCCGCTCGCGCGGCGGCCGGTACACCGTTCCCGTGCCGGACGTCGTCACCGTCCGTGAGACCGTAGCCGGCTGGGCCGGGGAGATCGCCGACCGCTCCGCCCGGATCCGGCTGCGCTCGGGCGCGGGATACCCCCTTCGGGCGAAGGCCACCGCCGTACGGGAACTCGGCGACGGCTGGGACGAGTTGGAGATTCCGTACGGCCACGGGCTGGACGCCTGGCTGGTGGAGTTCGGGCCGGACGTGGTCGTCCTGGAGCCCGCCGAGCTGCGGGCAGACGTGGTGGACCGGCTGCGGGCCGTGGCCAAGGGCTGAGGGGGAGCGGACGAAACAGTGGCAGGCAAACCGGTCAGGCACGTGAACGCCATCGACCAGACCCGGCGGATGCTCTCGCTGGTGACGTATCTGAAGGAGCGCCCCGGCGCCCGGGTCGAGGACGTCGCGCGCGCCTTCGGCATCACCGAGGACGAGCTGGTCTCCGACCTCGACGTGCTGCCCATGTGCGGCACCAGCTTCCGCGGCGGCGACCTGCTCGACATCGACACCGACGGCGAGCGCATCTGGTGGCACAATTCGGCCGCCCTGGCGGAAGAAGCCGCCGAGCCGCTCAGGCTCGCCGCCGACGAGGCCACCGCCCTGCTCGTCGCCGCCCGGGCCGTGGCCACGCTGCCCGGACTGCGCGAGAGCGACCGCCAGGCGCTGCTACGGGCGACGGCCAAGGTGGAGACCGCGGCCGGCGAGATGGCGGGCGCCAGCTCGCGCCTGTCGGTGACCTTCGAGTCCGAGGGCGGAGTCTTCGCTGACGTCGACCGGGCGATCGCCGAGCGCCGCCGCTTGTGGATCCGCTACTACTCGCCCGCGCGCGACGAGGTCACCGAGCGGGAGATCGACCCCATCCGCCTGGTCAGCGTCGGGCACACCTACGTCGAGGCCTGGTGCCGGCGTTCCGAGGCGCGCCGCACGTTCCGGCTCGACCGGGTCGCCGAGATCAAGATCCTGGACGAGCCGTCGGCGCCGCCGGAGATGGAGCTGCGGGACCTGTCGGAGGCCCTGGTGCAGCCCGCGGCCGAGGACCCGGAGGTCGTGGTCGAGGTCGGGCCCGGCGGCCGCTGGGTCGCCGAGTACTACCCGCACGACAGCGCGGACGAGCTGCCCGACGGCGGCCTGCGGATCACCCTGCGCACGCCCGACCCGACGTCGCTCCGCCGCCTGGCGCCTGTCTCTTATACACATCTC
>KL569166.1:8622-10052 GCA_000715635.1 Streptomyces violaceus
CGCCCGGCAGGCGGCCCACGAGGCGCTGACGGCGTACGACGGGATCGAGGCGGTCGGGACGGCCGGCGGGGCGGAGACGGCCGAGGCCGGCGGGCCGCGTGGCGTGCGCGCGGTGCGCCCCGTCCCGGACGGGCCGGACGGCGGGCTCGAGTGATGCGAGGGTGCCCACGGCGTCGACTGCCGGGTGGGGCCGCACCCGACACCGGCCGCGGTGCCGGGGCACGGACCCGGCCGACGTCGGTGGTGGGCCGGCCCGCACCGGCGTCACCCAGGCGCCCCGGAGGCGTACCACCCGAGAAAGAGGAGCGAGGCCTGTGAGCGATTCGGCGACGCCCGGTGCGCGCGGCATGACGGTGGAGTCCGCGTTCGCCGGGATGACGAGCGTGTCCCCGGTGGTCTTCAAGGCGGGCTGCCCGGACTGCAGGGAGCGCTTCGAGCTCACCGCCGGCGCCCTGCGCCTCGCCATCGGCGCCACCAGCCGCACCACGTTCTACTCCTTCACCTGCCCGCAGTGCGGCGCGTCCGTCCGCAAGCCCGCCGGGGAGCGGATCGTGGAGCTGCTCACAGGCGGCGGCGTGCGGACCCTGCGCCTTGCTCCGACCCTCTGAGGGTCTGGGCGTCGGCCCCTCCCGGAGGGTCTAGGCTCGACGGCATGTTCTGGCCGATGTTCGCGGTTGCCGTGGGGTTCGTGGGTCTCACCGTGCTCGGGGTGTTCGCCGTCCGGGTCTTCGTGGAGGCACAGCGCCTGGGCAGGCAGGTCACGGATTCCGCGCGTCGTATCAACCGGGCCGCCGAGGACCTGGAGCGGGCCGCGGGGAGCGCGGCTCGGTCCGTGGACGCCCTGTGAGCCGTTCGGCAGGCGGCTGTGAGTTGCGCTTTGGGCCACTTCGCCCTGTCACCGCCGCGGTTCGGGCAGGTACGCTGCTGGTCGCGGCCCGGTTAACGAGGCACTGGCCGCGGAGCGGGAGTACGTACAGGGGATGCAGAGGGATTGCCTCACGTTTACCCCCGAGCGTTACGATCGCTGTCAACACGATCGTTCGGACAAGTGTCCGACCGGTCGGACAGCACCCCACCCCAGCCGCCTCGGTGAGAAGGTAAAGACTTATGTTCGGAAGGCTCGGAGCCCCCGAGATCATTCTCATCCTCGTCGTCATCATCCTGCTGTTCGGCGCGAAGAAGCTTCCGGACATGGCTCGGTCGCTCGGCAAGTCCGCCCGCATCCTCAAGAGCGAGGCCAAGGCGATGAAGGACGAGAGCAAGTCGTCCACGACCCCGGCCGGCCCGCCCAACAACGACGAGCAGCCCTCGCAGCGCACCATCCAGGCGGCGCCCGGTGACGTGACCAGCTCGCGCCCGGTCAACGAGCCCACGGACACGACCAAGCGCTGAAGCCGGGCCGGTGACCTCCGGCCCGCCGCACGAGATGG
>KL569166.1:10206-14154 GCA_000715635.1 Streptomyces violaceus
ACCAAGCGCTGAAGCCGGGCCGGTGACCTCCGGCCCGCCGCACGAGATGGGAACGTGGGTTGCTGAAGTCTGCCCGCAAGCAGGAGAAGGATCCCGAGGGGCGGATGCCCCTCGCGGAGCACCTTCGCGAGCTCCGCAACCGGCTCGCCAAGGCGATGCTGGCGATCGTCGCCATCACGATCGTCGCCGCCTTCTTCTACAACGACATCATCAACTTGATCACCAAGCCGATCCTCGACTCGGTCGGCTGTGACCAGACCTTCGAGGAACTGGCCAGGTCGCGGACGTCCTCGAAGCCGTGTGCGCAGATCACCATCAACGGTCTGATCACCCCCTTCACGCTGGCGCTGAAGGTGTCCCTGATGGCCGGTGTCGTGCTGGCCTCGCCGATGTGGCTCTACCAGCTGTGGGCCTTCGTCGCGCCGGGCCTGCACCGGCACGAGAGGAAGTACGCGTACGCCTTCGTCGGCACGGGCGCCCCGCTGTTCATCATCGGCGCCTACTTCGCCTACACGGTGCTTCCCACCACGGCGAAGGTGCTCCTCGAGTTCACCCCGGGCGGCACGTCCAACCTCCTCCCGCTGGACGACCTGCTCGACCTGGTCATGCGGATGGTGCTCGTCTTCGGCCTCTCGTTCGAGCTGCCCCTGCTGCTGGTCATGCTCAATCTCACCGGGGCGATCACCGGCAAGCGCATGCTCGGCTGGTGGCGCGGCATGATCATGGGCATCACGGTCTTCGCGGCCATCGCCACGCCCAGCACCGACCCGCTGACCATGCTGATGCTCGCCGGGCCGATCTGGGTCCTGTACTTCGCGGCCGTCGCCTTCTCCCTGCTCAACGACCACCGTCGCAGCCGTCGCGAGGCCCTGGGCCCCGCCGACGACGAGGCCTCCGAGCTGGACCTCACGCCCGACGACATCGGCGAGATCGAACCCGTGACCACCAGCCGGGCCGCCCTGCCCGAGCAGGCGAGTTCGGACCGCTCGGACCGGGTCAACGGTTATGACGACGTGACCTGAAGATCGGCAGGCAGATCGTAGGGTCGGTCGCGTGACCAGCGAGATCACCCTCTTCGTCAACCCCACCGCGGGCCGCGGCCGGGGCGCCCGCGCGGCGCAGCCGGCCGCTTCCGCTTTGCGGGCGGCCGGTTTCTCGGTGCGTACGGTGCTCGGCGAGGACGCCGCGGACGCCCTCACCCGCGCGCGTGCCGCCGTCGAAGGCGGTACCGGAGCGCTGATAGCCGTCGGCGGTGACGGCATGGCCAACCTCGCGCTGCGGGCGGTCGCGGGCACCCGCACCCCGCTCGGCCTGGTCGCCGTCGGTACCGGCAACGACTTCGCCCGCGCGCTCGGCCTGCCCGTGCGCGAGCCGGCCGCCGCGGGCCGCATGATCGCCGACGCCCTCAAGTGCGGCCGGATCCACGACATCGACCTCGGTCAGGCGGGCGGCCGCTGGTTCGGCACGGTCCTCGCCTCCGGCTTCGACTCCCGCGTCAACGACCGCGGCAACCGCATGCGGTGGCCCGCCGGCCGCTTCAAGTACGACCTGGCGATGATCGCCGAACTCGCCGCTTTCCGGCCCGTCCCATACCGGATCCGGCTCGACGACGGCGAGGTCCGTGAGGTCGAGGCGACCCTGGTGGCCGTCGGCAACGGCTCGTCGTACGGCGGCGGTATGCGGATCTGCCCCGGCGCCGACCTCACCGACGGGCTGTTCGACATCACCGTGGTCGGGGACTGCAGCCGTGCGACGCTGCTGCGCGTGTTTCCGAGGGTGTACCGGGGGACCCACGCCGGGCATCCGGCAGTGACCGTGCTGCGGGCGGCCCGGGTCGAGATCGCCGCCGAGGGGATCACCGGGTACGCGGACGGGGAGCCGATCGGCCCGCTGCCGCTGAGCGCGCGCTGCGTGCGCGGGGGCGTGCGCGTCGTCGGCCCCTGAACTGCGCCGATCCCCGGTTTCACAGGAATGGATCCGGATAATGATCGTCCTGTTGTCAGTGCGGCCCGGTACGCTCGAAAGCACGATGACAGAGGACCTCTCACCGGCCGAGCGGTACGCGGCAGCCCGCAAGCGTGCTGTCGAGCAGGCCACCGCGCTCGCCTCCTTCCGCGAGATGTACGACTTCGGCCTCGACCCCTTCCAGATCGAGGCCTGCCAGGCGCTCGAGGCGGGGAAGGGCGTCCTGGTCGCCGCGCCCACCGGCTCGGGCAAGACGATCGTCGGCGAGTTCGCCGTCCACCTCGCCCTCCAGCAGGGCAAGAAGTGCTTCTACACGACCCCCATCAAGGCGCTGTCGAACCAGAAGTACGCCGATCTGTGCCGCCGTTACGGCACGGACAAGGTGGGCCTGCTCACCGGCGACAACAGCGTCAACTCCGACGCCCCGGTGGTCGTGATGACCACCGAGGTGCTGCGGAACATGCTGTACGCCGGTTCGCAGACCCTCCTGGGCCTCGGCCACGTGGTCATGGACGAGGTGCACTACCTCTCCGACCGGTTCCGGGGTGCCGTGTGGGAAGAGGTGATCATTCACCTTCCCGAGTCGGTCACGCTCGTGTCGCTGTCGGCGACCGTGTCGAACGCCGAGGAGTTCGGCGACTGGCTCGACACGGTCCGCGGTGACACCGAGGTGATCGTCTCCGAGCACCGGCCCGTGCCGCTGTTCCAGCACGTGCTCGCCGGGCGGCGGATGTACGACCTGTTCGAGGAGGGCGAGGGCCACAAGAAGGCCGTCAACCCCGACCTCACGCGCATGGCCCGCATGGAGGCGAGCCGGCCGTCGTACCAGGACCGTCGGCGCGGCCGCTCCATGCGCGACGCCGACCGTGAGCGCGACCGCAGACAGCGCTCCCGGGTCTGGACGCCGAGCCGGCCCGAGGTCATCGAACGGCTCGACGCCGAGGGGCTGCTGCCCGCCATCACCTTCATCTTCAGCCGCGCCGCCTGCGAGGCCGCCGTCCAGCAGTGCCTGTACGCGGGGCTCAGGCTCAACGACGACGAGGCGCGCGAGCGGGTACGCGCCCTCGTCGAGGAGCGCACGGCGTCCATCCCGACCGAGGACCTGCACGTCCTCGGCTACTACGAGTGGCTGGAGGGCCTCGAGCGCGGCATCGCCGCCCACCACGCGGGCATGCTGCCGACCTTCAAGGAGGTCGTCGAGGAACTGTTCGTACGCGGCCTGGTCAAGGCCGTGTTCGCGACGGAGACCCTCGCCCTCGGCATCAACATGCCCGCCCGCTCGGTGGTGCTGGAAAAGCTCGTCAAGTGGAACGGCGAGCAGCACGCGGACATCACGCCCGGCGAATACACGCAGTTGACGGGGCGTGCGGGGCGGCGCGGCATCGACGTCGAGGGCCACGCCGTGGTGCTGTGGCAGCGCGGCTCGAGCCCCGAGCACCTGGCGGGTCTGGCCGGCACACGCACGTACCCGCTGCGCTCGAGCTTCAGGCCGTCGTACAACATGGCGGTCAACCTGGTCGAGCAGTTCGGCCGGCACCGTTCGCGCGAGCTGCTGGAGACGTCCTTCGCGCAGTTCCAGGCCGACAAGTCGGTCGTGGGCATCTCCCGCCAGGTGCAGCGCAACGAGGAGGGTCTTGAGGGCTACAAGGCCTCCATGACCTGCCACCTCGGCGACTTCGAGGAGTACGCGCGGCTGCGCCGCGAGCTGAAGGACCGTGAGAACGACCTGGCCCGGCAGGGGGCGGCACAGCGGCGCGCCGAGGCCGCCGTCGCGCTGGAGAAGCTGAAGCCCGGTGACGTCATCCACGTGCCCACCGGCAAGTACGCCGGCCTGGCGCTGGTGCTGGACCCGGGCCTGCCCGCGGGCCGTTCGAACGGCCATCGGGGCTTCGAGCACCACGACGGGCCGCGTCCGCTGGTGCTGACCGCAGAGCGGCAGGTGAAGCGGCTGGCGTCCATCGACTTCCCGGTGCCGGTCGAGCC
>KL569166.1:14325-15721 GCA_000715635.1 Streptomyces violaceus
GATGTGTATAAGAGACAGGATGCGGATCCCGAAGTCCTTCAACCCGCGTTCCCCGCAGTCCCGTCGGGACCTCGCCTCCGCGCTGCGCACCAAGGCCGGGCACATCCCGGCCGACCGGCACCGCAAGCGGCGCTCCCAGGCGGCCGACGACCGCGAGATCGCGCGGCTGCGGACCGAGCTGCGCGCACACCCCTGCCACGGGTGCGACGACCGTGAGGACCACGCCCGTTGGGCCGAGCGCTACCACCGGCTGCTGCGGGACACCTCGCAGCTGGAGCGGCGGATCGAGGGCCGTACGAACACGATCGCGCGGACGTTCGACCGTATCGTCGCGCTGCTGACCGAGCTCGACTACCTGCGCGGCGACGAGGTCACCGAGCACGGCAAGCGGCTCGCGCGGCTGTACGGCGAGCTGGACCTGCTCGCCAGCGAGTGCCTGCGCGAGGGCGTCTGGGAGGGGCTCGGCCCGGCCGAACTGGCGGGCTGTGTCTCGGCGTTGGTGTACGAGGCGCGTGCGGCGGACGACGCGATGGCGCCGAAGCTGCCGTCGGGGAAGGCCAAGGCCGCGCTGGGGGAGATGGTGCGGATCTGGGGGCGGCTGGACGCGCTGGAGGAGGAGTTCCGGATCACCCAGACCGAGGGTGTCGGACAGCGTGAGCCGGACCTGGGATTCGCCTGGGCCGCGTACATGTGGGCCTCCGGGGCGGGGCTGGACGAGGTGCTGCGCGAGGCGGAGATGCCGGCGGGGGACTTTGTGCGGTGGTGCAAGCAGGTCATCGACGTGCTGGGGCAGATCGCGGCGGCGGCGCCGCAGGGTTCTTCTGTGGTGAAGAACGCGCGTAAGGGTGTTGATGGGCTGCTGCGGGGAGTTGTCGCCTACTCGTCGGTGGGGTGATCGCCCGCTGCGCGGGTGCCGGCCGCAGGTGGTTGCTCGCGCAGTTCCCCGCGCCCCTGAAGGGGCGTTGTTCTGAAGGTCCTTCACCCCTCGAGGTGAGGGACTTTCGTATGTCCGTTCGCCGCCACGCTTCGTATTCGAACGATGTCGCAGCGTGTAAACGACCGAGCGTACTATCCCTTCGCGCCCGGTTTCCGGCAGTTGCTGAATATGACACGGCGATGATCCGGTCGGACTAAGCTCGCCCGCAGCGCACCGGCTTGAGATGAATTCGTGCGCTTGTTCCCCAATGTGTGGAACCCCAGCCGACTCCTGTCAGAAGGCCTACATGGTGAGTGTTCAATCCCCTCCCGTTCGCCGTGAACTTCCTTACGCGCGCGTGCTGCTGCTGCCGGCCATAGCGATGGCCGCGGCGTCCGGATCCGCCGTCGCCCTGGTGACGGAGTCGGCCCGGCTCGCCGTCGGCTGGTGCGGCGGCATCGCCACCGCGCTGGTGATCGC
>KL569166.1:15862-16357 GCA_000715635.1 Streptomyces violaceus
ACTGGTGATCGCGACGGCGGCCGAGGCGGTCCGCCGCGGCCGTGCCCTGCGGAACCAGCGTGCCGAGCACGCCCGTCACAGCGCGTATCTGGAACAGCGGATCGCCGGCCACGAGCACGAGCTGGTCCGCTTCTCGAGGGAGATCGTCCCTGCCGCGCTCGACCTGCTGCGCACCGGAGAATCCCCCAGGGAGGTGATTCGCAAGCTCGGCCTGGCCGACCCCGCGTACCGCGACCTCCCCGAGGCGGAGGTGGAGACGCTTCTGACGGTGCTCAGGATCGTCGACCACGAAGTGACCATGCGCGACGCCGCCGCTCGCTCCTTCGTCACGGTCGCCCGCCGCGTCCAGGCGATCGCCCACCAGCAGGCCGAGGAACTCCGGGAGATGGAGGAGGACCACGGCCGCAACCCCGAGGTCTTCGACGACCTGCTGCGCATCGACCACGGCAACGCCCTGATCGGCCGCCTCGCCGACTCCGTCTCCGTCCTCGGCGG
>KL569166.1:16585-17664 GCA_000715635.1 Streptomyces violaceus
GGCCGGAGCCGGTGTCCCTGTACAGCACGCTGCGCGGCGCCATGTCCCGCATCCTGGAGTACCGGCGCATCCAGCTGTCCTCCATCGCCAAGGTCAGCGTCAAGGGCATCTACGTCGAGCCCGTCATCCACGCCGCCGCCGAACTCCTCGACAACGCCACGCGCTACTCGCCGCCGCAGACCAAGGTGCACGTCACCGCCACCGAGGTGCAGACCGGCGTCTGCATCGAGATCGAGGACGGCGGCGTCAACCTCAACGAGGAGGCGCGGGCCCGGATCGAGGGCATGCTGGAGGCCGCCAAGGCAGGCGTCGACCTCCAGGACATCGGTGAGCACCCGCGCCTGGGCCTGGCCGTCGTCGGCCGCCTCTGCACGGCGTACAACATGCAGGTGTCGCTGCGGGCCTCCGCGTACGGCGGTGTCCGCGCCATCCTCATCGTGCCGAGCGAGATGATCACCCACGAGCCCGGCGTCGGACTCGCCCACGGCATCGGCGCCACCGGCATCCCCATGACGGTCGGCATTCCCGAGGGCCCGAAGCGCGCGCCCAAGAGGCGACGCCCCACCAGCCCGAAGATTCCCGACACGGTCTCCCTGGAGGACGACGACGTCCCCGAGGTCACCGAGTGGACGACGAACGGCCTGCCGCAGCGCCGCAGCCGGGTGAAGATGCCGCTCGCCGAGCGACTCGCCCAGCAGGCCGCCAACGAGAAGGCCGACCGGGAGGCCGCCGAACGGGGCGAGTACAACCCCTGGGCGGCGGCATCGGAGCCCGAGACCAAGCCCCTGCGTGACATGTCGGCCCCCGACGCCCCGGGCAAGGGCCTCGAGGCCTTCTGGGAGGGACTCAAGCAGGGCATCGAACCCGGCACGCACCCGACGGACTTCATCCGGAACCCGACCAAGTACCTGCACCTGATCAACGACCCGGCCCCCAGCGAGGCCGACGACGAGGGGGACCTCAAGTGATCCAGCAGCGAGGCAACTTCGACTGGATGCTCAAGCAGCTCGCCGACGGCGTGCCGGGCATCGAGATGATCGTGGTGCTCTCGGCCGACGGCCTGCGCATCGCCCGCCACG
>KL569166.1:17853-19301 GCA_000715635.1 Streptomyces violaceus
TGCCTGCGCATCGCCCGCCACGGCGGCGAGCCGGACGCGGCCGACCGGGTCGCCGCGGCCTGCGCCGGCCTGCAGTCCCTCGCGGGCAGCATCTGCCAGGAACTCACCGTGGGCGAGGGCGAGATGAAGCTCGTCATGATCGAGATCGACCGCGGCTACTTCTATCTGATGAACGCCGGCGCCAACGCCTTCCTCGCGGTGCTCTCCGACGTGCGGTGCGAACCCGGCCGGATGAGCGCGATGATGCGTGACCTCGTCGTCCGGATCGGCGGCCATCTGACCAGTCCGCCCCGGCGGAACGGGCAGATCGTATGACGCCTCCGCAACGCCAGAGGCGCGACCCCACCCCGGAATCGCCCCCGCCCCAGGAGGGCGAGGGCAAGGTCAGGAACCCCGAGCGGATGTACGTGGTGGCCGGCCCGGACGGTGAACGGGCCGAGCTCGACCTGGTGACGTTAATCGTGGCGCGTGCCGAAGACCCGCCGCCTTCCGCCTCCCCCGAGCAGGCGGCGCTGCTCCGGCTCTGCGCCGCCCCCCTGTCCGTGGCCGAACTCTCGGCCTACCTCCACCTGCCGTTCAGCGCGATGGGCGTGCTGCTCACCGAGCTGCTGACGGCGGAACTGGTGCAGGCGCGCGCCCCGATCGTCCGCCAGTCACGCACCGACCGTTCCCTCCTCGAAGCGGTGATGAATGGACTTCAAAGGCTCTGACACCATCCCGGGCCCCCGGGCCGAGGACCAGTTGCCCCACACGGCACAGTCCGCGGCCAAGATCGTGATCGTGGGTGGCTTCGGCGTCGGCAAGACGACCATGGTCGGCTCGGTCAGCGAGATCACACCGCTGACCACCGAGGAGACCATGACGCAGGCCGGCATCGGTGTCGACGACAACTTCGGCTCCGCGTCCAAGACGGCCACCACCGTCGCCATGGACTTCGGCCGCATCAGCATCACCGACCAGCTCGTGCTCTACCTCTTCGGCACACCCGGCCAGCAGCGCTTCTGGTTCCTGTGGAACGGCCTGTTCGAGGGCGCGCTCGGCGCGGTGGTGCTGGTCGACACCCGCCGGCTGGAGGTCAGCTTCGATGTCATGGGGCGTCTGGAGGAGCGCGGTGTGCCGTTCGTGGTGGCGGTCAACTCCTTCCCGGACGCGCCCCGTTACGACCTCGAGGAGCTGCGCACGGCCCTCGACCTCACCCCGGACATCCCGATCATGGAGTGCGACGTACGCCGCAGGGCCTCAAGCCGTGACGTCCTGATGACCCTCATGCGCTTCCTGCACTCGCTCGCCATGACGGGCTCGCTCACCTGATCCCGCACCTGCCCGCCCCACCCTCACCTTCCCCCACCAGACACCTGGATTCACTTCAGTTTCGGAGCGACCACTGTGACGCCTGAATCCCACGCCCCGACCGATACGGACGCCCTGTCTCTTATACACATCTCTGA
>KL569166.1:19512-20868 GCA_000715635.1 Streptomyces violaceus
CCCGCCTCCCGGCTGCCCCGCACACGGCCTCGGGCCCGGCGGACTGCACCGGCTGCACGAGTCGGAGGATCTGGGAGCGCTGTACGAGCAACTACGGAAGGACCACGGCCCCGTGGCGCCCGTGCTGCTCCACGACGACGTACCGATCTGGGTCGTCCTCGGCCATGCCGAGAACCTGCACATGGTGCGCTCGCCCTCGCAATTCTGCCGGGACAGCCGTATCTGGACCCCGCTCCGGGACGGCCTGGTCAAGCCCGACCACCCGCTGATGCCGCACATCGCCTGGCAGCCCATCGCCTCGCACGCCGAGGGCGACGAGCACAAGCGGCTGCGCGGCGCGGTTCAGGGCGCCATCTCGACCATCGACTTCCGCAGCCTGCGCCGCTACATCAACCGCAGCACGCAGGCCATCGTCAACCGCTTCTGCGAGGAGGGCGAGGCCGACCTCGTCGGCCAGTTCGCCGAGCACCTGCCGATGGCCGTGATGTGCGAGATCCTCGGCATGGCCGACGAGTACAACGACCGTCTCGTCGAGGCCGCCCGCGACGCGCTCAAGGGCACCGAGACCGCGATCGCCAGCCACTCCTACGTCATGGACGCCCTGAGCCGGCTCACCGCACGGCGCCGCGCCCGGCCGGAGGAGGACTTCGCCAGCTATCTGATCACCCACCCGGCCCGGCTGACGGACGACGAGGTCAGGGAACACCTGCGCCTGGTGCTCTTCGCCGCCTACGAGGCCACCACCAACCTGCTGTCCAACGTGCTGCTCACGGTGCTGATCGACCCGCGCTTCCGTGCCCAGCTCAACGGCGGCCAGATGACGGTGCCGGAGGCGGTGGAGCAGTCCCTGTGGAACGAGCCGCCGTTCAGTACGGTCTTCGCCTACTTCGCCAAGCAGGAGACCGAGCTGGGCGGTCAGCGCATCCGCCGGGGCGACGGGTTGCTCTTCGCCCCGCTTCCGGCCAACGTCGACCCGCGGGTGCGGCCCGACCTGTCCGCCAGCATGCAGGGCAACCGCTCCCACCTCGCGTTCGGCGGCGGCCCGCACGAGTGCCCCGGCCAGGACATCGGCCGTTCCATCGCCGACGTCGGTGTCGACGCGCTCCTGATGCGGCTGCCGGACGTCGAACTCGACTGCGACGAGGAGGAGCTGCGCTGGACGGCGTCCATCGCCTCCCGGCACCTGGTGGAAATGCCGGTGCAGTTCTCGCCCAAGCCGCCGCAGGACGTGACGGAACCGCCGAACCACAAGCAGGTCCCCGCGCAGCGCTCCGACTGGCAGATCGGCACCCCGCAGCCGCAGCCCGCACCGGTCACCCCGCAGCCGCGGCCCGCACCGGTCGCCGCGCAGCCGCA
>KL569166.1:21157-21382 GCA_000715635.1 Streptomyces violaceus
ATCGTACGACGCCCACGCCGCGAGCTCCCGGCCGCTGCGGAACCGGTGCTCCTCGCCCGTGACCGGATCGGTGAACTCCAGGGCCTGTGCCAGCAGTTGGAGCGGGCGCCGGAAGTCACCGGCCGGTACGGGTTCGGTCACCTCCGGGTAGAGCGGGTCGCCGAGGATCGGCACGCCCAGCGCGGTCATGTGTACCCGCAGCTGGTGAGTCTGCCCGGTGCCGGG
>KL569166.1:21648-25666 GCA_000715635.1 Streptomyces violaceus
CGGCCCCCTCCGGACGGTGCCCGACGAGTTCGACACGGCTCACCGCGTTCGGCTCGCCCGCCACCTCCCGGGCCTGGAGCACCCCGCGCTCCTTCACGATCCGGCTGCGTACGGTCCGGGGCAGGGTGAGGGCGGGGTCGTACGGGGCGACGGCCTCGTACTCCTTGTGGACCCGGCGGTCACTGAACAGCGTCTGGTACGCGCCGCGCTCCTCGGGGCGCACGGTGAACAGCACGAGCCCCGCGGTGAGCCGGTCCAGGCGGTGTGCGGCGCCGAGCGCGGGGATGTCCAGCTCCCGGCGCAGCCTGGCCAGCGCGGTTTCGGTGACATGGCCGCCGCGCGGGGTGGTGGCGAGGAAGTGGGGTTTGTCGACGACGACGATGTGCTCGTCCTGGTGCACGACCTCCAGCGGGAAGGGCACCGGCACCTCCTCGGGCAGCTCCCGGTGGAACCACACGAACATCCCCGGCACGTACGGCGTGTCCGCCGCCACGGCCCGTCCGTCCGCCCCGACGATCCGACCCGCGTCGAACATACCGTCGACGACACCGGCACCCGCCCCGCTGAGCCGCTCGACCAAGTGCTCACGCACCGTGGCCCACGCCCCTGCGACGGGCAGCCGCACGCGCACCGGATCCACGCCGTGGCGCTGCGGCAGGGGAGAGGGCGGGATGCGGGGCTTGCGTCTCATCGCGGCCCAGCGTACGAGGCCCGGTGCGCCGGGCGGAAAACCACTGTCACCGCCCCTCGCGTCCTTGTCAGGATGCGGGGCATGCCGTTCCTCACCAGCCCGGTCCTGACCGCCGGGGCTCTCGCCCGCCGTCCGCAGCCCACCCTCGCCACCGGCGAGGGACTTCTCCTGCGTCCCTGGCGGGCCGCGGACGCGCCCGCGGTGTACCAGGTCTTCCAGGATCCCGTGATGCACCAGTGGCACGCCCGGGCCGCCGACTCCGAGGAGGAGGTTGCCGGCTGGATCGGCGACTGGCACCGGGCGTGGGAGGAGGAGCGGGAGGCACAGTGGGCCGTCACCGACGCGGACTCCGGCTCGCTGCTGGGGCGGGTCGCGCTGCGCGAGATACGGCTCGACGACGGTATGGCGGAGGTGGCGTACTGGACCGTCCCGGCGGCACGGGGCCGGGGCATCGCCGTGCGTGCCACGACCGCACTGTCCCGCTGGGCCCTCGACGAGACCGGCTTCCACCGCCTCGAACTCCTGCACGCCGTACGCAACGAGGCGTCCTGCCACGTCGCCACCAGGACGGGCTTCCCTCTCGAGGGCACGAAGCGCAGCGCCGTCCTGCACGCGGACGGCTGGCACGACATGCATCTGCACGCGCGGGTGCGGGGCGACTGAGGGGGCGTCGCGGCAGGCCGTCGCGCTCGCGTCGCTCAGGCGGCCGGGCTGCTCTCCTGTTCCGCTTCGATGCGTGCGTTCCAGTCCCGCTTCGAGGCCTGCCAGCCGTCCTCGTTGTGGCCGCGCCGCCAGTAGCCGGAGATCGACAGGTCCTCGCGCGCGATGTGGCGCTCGACCCGGAGCAGATGGCGCAGCTCCTTCACGAAGTGCGCCTCGCCGTGGACGAAGGCGTGCACGCGGCCCTCGGGGAACTCCAGGCTCCGTACCGCCTCGACCAGCGCCTCGCCGAGGGGCCTCTCGCCGCGGTGCAGCCAGACGACGTCCACGTCCGAGTCGATCTTCTGCTCTTCCTCGGAGCCGGAGATCTCCACGAAGGCGTAGGCCTTGGCGCCGCGCGGCAGGGCCTCCAGGGCGCAGGCGATCGCGGGCAGTGCGCTCTCGTCACCGACGAGCAGATGCCAGTCGGCGTCGGTGTCGGGCGCGTACGCCCCGCCGGGGCCCATGAACCGCACGGTCTCGCCCGGCTGGACGCGCACCGCCCAGGGGCCGGCCAGGCCCTCGTCGCCGTGGATGACGAAGTCCAGGGTCAGCTCGCGGTGCTCGGCGTCCCACTGGCGCACCGTGTACGTCCGGGTCACCGGCCACTGTTCGCGGGGGACCTCGTCGCGGATGCGCTGCATGTCGAAGGGTTCCGGGTAGGTCACGCCCTCGGGCGCGAACAGCAGCTTCACATAGTGGTCGGTGCACGTGCCCGCCGCGAAGTCGGCGAGGCCCTCGCCGCCGAGCACCACACGCTGCATGTGCGGAGTCAGCCGCTCGGTGCGGACGACCTGAGCGGAGTGCGGCTTGCGCGGCTGGCGTCCCGGTCGCTCTGCCATGAGGACCTCCCTGTCTCGCATAGTTAGGCTTACCTAAGTTAGCACCTCGCCCCCACTTAACACCTCCCGGATGAGAGGTTCATGAACACTGTCGGCTTGCGGAAAGCCGTCGGCCCGCCCTCGTCACACCGCCAGCGTGGTCAGAAGACGCTCCAGCGAGCCGCCCAGGCCCCAGCGCGTCGCCAGTGTCCGAAGCTCCGCCGGGTCGCGCGGGGCCCGCGGCAGCGCCGTGGTGACATCGGGCAGGGGTACGTCGTCCGCGACCCGGACCACCTTCGGCGCGACCGCGAGATAGGGGCGGGCCTCATCCAGCCGCCTGCGCTGCGTGGGCGTGAGCTTCGACCGCCGGTCCTCGGCCGCGGCCATGATCCCGGCCAGGTCCCCGTACTCGGCCAGCAGCTTGGCGGCCGTCTTCTCTCCGATGCCCGGCACGCCCGGCAGGCCGTCGCTGGGGTCGCCGCGCAGCAGGGCCAGATCCGCGTACCCGCTCCCGTCGACCCCATACTTCCCACGGAGCCATGCCTCATCGGTGAGCTGGAGGGTGCCCACACCCTTCAGCGGGTACAGCACGCGGACCCCGCGCGTGTCGTCCACCAGCTGGTACAGATCGCGGTCGCCCGTGACGATGTCGACCGGGCCCTTCGCCCGCGCGGTGAACGTGCCGATCACGTCGTCCGCCTCGTACCCCGCGACGCCCACGCGCGCGATGCCCACCGCGTCCAGCACCGCCTCGATGACCGGCACCTGCGGCGACAGCGTGTCGGGCACCTCCTCCTCGTCCGGGCCGGCCGCGCGCTCCTCGGCGACGCGGTGCGCCTTGTACGAGGGGATCAGCTCCACCCGCCAGTGCGGCCGCCAGTCGGCGTCCATGCAGGCCACGAGCTGGTCGGGCCGGTGGTCCTTGACCAGCCGGTCGATGAAGTCGAGCAGTCCGCGCACGGCGTTCACCGGCGTGCCGTCCGGGGCCCGGACCGAGTCCGGGACGCCGAAGTAGGCGCGGAAGTACAGGGAGGCGGTGTCGAGGAGCATCAGTCGTCCGGTCACGCCACGCATCATGCCGTACGTCACTGACAGCCACTTGCCGCTGCGCGGTGGGTTGCCGTGTGTGCGTCTTGTGTGAAGCGCCCCACTTGTGGGTTTGCCTTTCCGGATCGGGGGGAGGCGCCGCCCCAGAGCGAGGCTGGTTGCGCATTTCAACTGTTTGCGGCCCTGTCCTCGCTCTGTTCTATTGCCGTCGAGATTGAGGTGCACGTGTCAGCGAGGCTTCAGGCAGAGAGCCTGTACAAAGTGTTCGGCAGAAGACCGGACCGAGCAGTCGAGCGGCTCCGGGACGGAGCCGACCGGGAGGAACTGCGCGCCGAGGGCACGACCGCCGCCGTGATCGACGCGTCCTTCACCGTGGAGCCCGGCCAGATCTTCGTCGTCATGGGTCTGTCCGGATCCGGCAAGTCCACCCTGTTGCGCATGCTGAACGGCCTGCTCGAGCCGACCTCCGGGCATGTCCGCTTCGACGGCCAGGACCTGACCACGCTCGGCGACCGCGAGCTGCGCAAGGTCCGCTCCCGGAAGATCAGCATGGTGTTCCAGCACTTCGCGCTCTTCCCGCACCGCAGCGTGCGCGAGAACGCCGCCTACGGTCTGGAAGTGCAGGGCGTGCCCCGCGCCGAGCGCGTACGCCGCGCCGACGAGGCGCTCGCCCTGTGTGGCCTGGCCGGCTGGGAGAAATCCTGGCCCGACGAGCTGTCCGGCGGCATGCAGCAGCGCCTGTCTCTTATACACATCTCTG
>KL569166.1:25852-28743 GCA_000715635.1 Streptomyces violaceus
GGTCTCGCCCGCGCGCTCGCCACCGACGCCGACCTGCTGCTGATGGACGAGTCCTTCAGCGCCCTGGACCCGCTGATCCGCCGCGACATGCAGGACCAGCTGCTGGAACTCCAGCAGAAGCTCAAGAAGACGATCGTCTTCATCACCCACGACCTGAACGAGGCCATGCGCCTGGGCGACCGCATCGCCGTCATGCGCGACGGCGAGATCGTCCAGATCGGCACCGCCCAGGACATCCTGCTGCGGCCGGAGAACGACTACGTCGCCTCCTTCACCCAGGACGTCGACCGCTCCCGCGTCCTGACCGCGGGCGAGATCATGGACCCCTCGGTCACCGCCGACGACCCCGGCTGCCACTGCCGGACCGCCACGGCGGACACCCCGTTCACGGAGCTGTGCGCGATCAGCGCCGGGCTCTCCCACCCCGTCTCGGTCGTGGACCAGGACAACAAGCAGATCGGCGTCGTCCCCCGGCAGCGTCTGATCGGCTTCCTCGGCGACGAGCAGGACGCCACCCCGCAGCCCTGCGACTCCCCGCAGGACAAGGGCGGAGAGAAGGTGACCGCCCGTGCCTAGGATCGAGCTCGGCAGCTGGGTCAACGACGCGGTCGACTGGCTCACCACCCACATGGCGTGGCTGTTCGACTTCTGCAAGACCGTCTTCCTCGGCCTCTACGACGGCATCAACGCCGTCCTCCAGGCCCCCGAACCGCTGCTCCTCGCGGGCATCTTCGCCGTGGTCGCCTTCTGGCTGCGCGGCACGCTCGCCGGTGTCCTCACGTTCGCCGGATTCGCGTTCATCGACTCCCTCGAACTGTGGGAGAACGCGATGATCACCCTGGCGCTTGTCCTGGTGGCGACCGTCATCGCGCTTGTGATCTCCATACCCGTCGGCATCTGGGCGGCCCGCTCGGACCGCGTCAGCGGTCTGGTCCGGCCCGTCCTGGACTTCATGCAGACGCTGCCCGCGATGATCTACCTCATCCCGGCGATCCTGTTCTTCGGCACCGGCGCCCCCGCCGGCATCGTCGCCACGCTGATCTTCGCGCTCGCACCGGGCGTGCGCATGACCGAGCTGGGCATCCGGCAGGTCGACAAGGAACTGGTCGAGGCCGCCGACGCGTTCGGCACCACGCCTCGCAACACGCTGCTGCGCGTCCAGCTCCCGCTCGCCCTGCCCACCGTCATGGCCGGTGTCAACCAGGTCATCATGCTCGGCCTGTCCATGGCCGCGATCGCCGGCATGGTCGGCACCGGCGGACTCGGCGGCGACGTCAACGAGGCCATCGGCCAGCTCAACGTGGGCCTGGGCTCCGAGGCCGGTGTGGCCATCGTGATCCTCGCGATCTACCTGGACCGCATGACGAGCGCCCTGGGCACCCAGGTCTCCCCGCTCGGCCGCCGCGCCGCCGCCAAGCTGCGCGCCGCCCAGGGGCTGAAGATCTGGTCCTACCGGCCCCGCCCGGTCGTCGCCGTGATCGGCGTCGTCGTCCTCGCGCTCACCGCGGGCGGCATGGGAATGTTCGGCGGCAGCACCGGCACCACGGCCGCGGCCGACGGCAAGAACGTCGGCCAGGGCAAGAAGATCAGCATCGGCTATATCCCCTGGGATGAGGGCGTCGCCTCCACCTTCCTGTGGAAGGAGGTCCTGGAGCAGCGCGGCTACGAGGTCGAGGCCAAACAGTACGACGCGGGCCCGCTGTACACCTCGCTGGCCCAAGGCAACGTCGACTTCCAGACGGACGGCTGGCTGCCCACGACCCACGCCCAGTACTGGAAGAAGTACGGCAAGCAGCTCGACGACCTCGGCTCCTGGTACGACAAGACGTCCCTGGAGCTCTCCGTGCCCTCCTACATGAAGGGCGTCGACTCCCTGGAGGACCTCAAGGGCAAGGCGTCCGAGTTCGGCGGCAAGATCACCGGCATCGAGCCGAGCGCCGGCGAGATGGCCCTGCTCAAGAGCAAGGTCCTCAAGGACTACGGCCTGGACAAGGAGTACAAGGTCGTCGACAGCTCCACGCCCGCCATGCTGGCCGAGCTGAAGCGCGCGTACGCCAAGAAGGAGCCGATCGTCGTCACGCTCTGGTCGCCGCACTGGGCGTACAACGACTACGACCTCAAGAAGCTCAAGGACCCCAAGGGCGCCTGGGGCAAGGGTGACGGTGTGCACACGCTGTCCCGCAAGGGCTTCGCGGACGACGACCCGACGGTCGCCAAGTGGCTGAAGAACTTCAAGATGACCGAGAAGGAGCTCACCAGCCTCGAAGCCGAGATCAACAAGGCGGGCAAGGGCAACCAGCAGGAGGCCGTCCGCGCCTGGCTGAAGCAGAACCCCGGTTTCGCCGACAAGATGGCCCCGGTCGCGAACGCGGCCGGCAGCACACCCGCCGAGGCCAAGCAGCCCTTGGACGTGGCCTGGTTCCCCTGGGACGAGGACATCGCCGTCACCTACCTGTGGAAGAACGTCCTCGAACGGCGCGGCTACAAGCTGAACCTGAAGCAGATGGACGTCGGCCCCGTCTACACGGGCCTGGCTTCGGGCGATCTCGACCTCAACTTCGACGCCTGGCTGCCCTACGCCCAGAAGAACTACTGGGACAAGAACAAGGACCGGCTCAAGGACCTCGGCACCTGGTACGAACCGACCTCGCTGGAGATCGCCGTCCCGTCCTATGTGAAGGGCGTCGACTCCCTGGAGGACCTCAAGGGCAAGTCCGGCACCTTCAAGGGGAAGATCATCGGCATCGAGCCGGGCACCGGCGAGATGGATCTGGCGAAGAACAAGGTCCTGCCCGGCTACGGCCTGGACAAGGAGTACGAGGTCGTCGACGGCTCCACCCCGGCCATGCTGGCCGAGCTGAAGCGCGCGTACGCCAAGAAGGAGCCGATCG
>KL569166.1:28922-33010 GCA_000715635.1 Streptomyces violaceus
GAAGCGCGCGTACGCCAAGAAGGAGCCGATCGCCGTCACCCTCTGGTCGCCGCACTGGGCGTACAGCGACTACGAGCTGACCAAGCTGAAGGACCCCAAGAAGGCCTTCGGCGAGGGCAACACGATCCGCACCATCTCCAACGAGAAGTTCCCCGAGGAGTACCCGCAGCTCACGAAGTGGATCAAGAACTTCAAGATGAGCGAGGGCGAGCTCGGCAGCCTGGAGAGCGAGATCAAGAACCGCGGTCAGGGCCATGAGGAAGAGGCCGTCGCCGCGTGGCTGAAGGAGCACCCCGACATGGTGGAGCGCATGACGCCGCAGTGAGGCCGGACGCGGGGCGGGACGCGACACGACGCGTCCCGCCCCGCACCCGTATCCACGAGCGGGATCCGGACAACCACAGAGCGCAACGCCACCCCCCGAGCCTCGCCTCTCGCTCTGTTCCTCCCGCCTCCCGGCGTGCTCCTCCCGCCTCCCACCCGGTTCCTCCCGTAGGAGGAAATCCGTACGCTGCCCCGGGAGCGGCGGATCCCCTGGCGCGAACCGTGAGGTCGCGCACCGCCCTGTGTGACGTCGATGTGACGGGCGCGGGAAACGGTTTGCCGAACATGCGTAGGGTGCAGACAACTCAACAGAAGCAGTGCGCCGGGACACCGGTGCACGGGGACCGGATCGACGGGCGAAGGAGGGAGCCGGAGCGATGGGCGACCACAAAGAGCAGTCCCTTCGGGTGGGTGCGGCCGTGCGCCGCAGGCGCCGCGCGCTGGAGCTCACCCTCGCCGCCGTGGCCGAGCGCAGCGGCCTGTCCGTGCCGTTCCTGAGCCAGATCGAGAACGACCGGGCGCGCCCCAGCCGAAGCTCCCTGGAGAAGGTCGCCGACGCCCTGCGCACCACCGCTGTGGAGCTCCTCGCCGCGGCCGACCCGGCGTGCAGCGTGGACGTCGTCCGTGCCGAGAGCGCCGAGCCGCTGCCCCAGCCCCGGACCCGGTCCCTGGTGCGCGGCCACCACCAGATGCACGCCTCCGAGTTCATCGGCGACCATGACGCGGGCCGTGAATTCCAGTACCGCAACGACCAGTTGATGTACGTCGCCGACGGCGCGGTGGAGATCGAGGCGGAGGGCCGCGCCTACCGGCTCGGCCGCGGCGACACGCTGTACCTCACCGGCGGCGTACGGCACCGCTGGCGGGCCACGGAGTCGGACACGCGCGTGATCGTCGTCGCCGTGGCGGAGCACATCGAGGCGGTCCGGGACCGGCCACGCCGGTGAGGGTCGTCTCGCTGGTCCCCTCGCTGACCGAGGCCGTGGCACGGTCCGCGCCCGGCGCCCTGGTCGGCGCCACCGACTGGTGCACCCATCCGCCCGGCCTGGACGTCGTACGCGTCGGAGGCACGAAGAACCCGAAGCCCGACCGGATCGTCTCCCTAGCCCCCGACCTGGTGATCGCCAACGAGGAGGAGAACCGCGAGCCCGACCTCGCGGCCCTGCGCGCGGCGGGCGTCGAGGTCCTGGTGACGGAGATCCGCGACGTGCCGGGGGCCTTCCGGGAACTGGCCCGGGTCCTGGACGCCTGCGGGGTGGCGGCGCGCCCGCGCTGGCTGGACGAGGCCGAGGACACCTGGTCGTCCCTGCCGCGGCCGGTGACCCGCCTGACGGCGGTCGTGCCGATCTGGCGCCGCCCGTGGATGGTCCTGGGCCGCGACACCTTTGCGGGCGACGTCCTGGCCCGCCTCGGCGTCGACCACGTGCACGCGGCGCACCCCGACCGCTACCCCCGCATCCCGCTGGAGGAGTTGCGCGCCGCGGCGCCGGACGTGGTGATCCTCCCGGACGAGCCCTACCGCTTCACCGCCGACGACGGCCCCGAGGCCTTCCCCGGCCTGCCCTGCGCGCTCGTCAGCGGACGGCACCTCACCTGGTACGGGCCGTCGCTGGCCGAGGCGCCACGGGTGCTGGACCGGGCCCTGCGAGCAGCTCGCCCCTGAGCAGCCCGCGTACGGTGCCCGCGGCGGCCGTGGCCCACGCGACGACCAGCACCGCGTACAGGACGACCGCCGGCCCTTCGTAGGCCACGAGCCCGGTGTGCCGGCCCAGGGCCTCGGCGCCCGTGACACAGGTGCCGACCGGGAAGGTGAACGACCACCACGTCATCGCGAACCGCATCCCGTGCCGCCGGGCGCGCAGCACATGAACGGTGGCGAGACACAACCACAGCAGCGCGAACCCCATCACGGGCACGCCGTAGAGCACGGCGAGCACACCGAAGCCCTGGCTGTACGGCGCCGGTACGACTCCGGGGGCGGTGTCCGCGAACGCTCCGACGGCGGTCGTCGACTGCCCGAGCGGCCCCAGCACCAGGAACAGCGTGGGGGTGAGGGCGAGGGGCAGCGGCCCGCCGGTGATCAGCCGCCCGAAGACCAGCGGCAACATCACGAGCGTGGCGAGCAGACTCAGCCCGAACAGCGCGAAGCAGACGAGCAGCAGCGTCTCCCGGGGCTGACCTGGAGGCAGATGAGGAACCAGCAGCGGCCCGACGGCGGCCGACACCATGGGCGCGACCAGCGGCAGCAGCCAGACGGGGGTGGCCTGTCCCGGCTCGACCCGGTGCCGTACGGCCATCAGATACGGCACGGCGACGGCGGCGGCCAGCCCGAGAGCCGTGCCGGCGCTGAACAGCACGGCGTCGAGCGCGACGGCCGCCCGCACGCCGATCACGTCCCGGCCCACGGTCAGGGCACCGCCGCCCACGGCGAGCAGGGCCATGGCGAGACAGCCGTAGAAGGGAGCCGTCGCCGGGTCGAGGAGATGGGCGCGGGCCTGGTCCCGGTGGTGGACCCAGTGCGCGGCCCGGGCCCCGAGCAGGGTCAGGAGCAGGACGAACGCGAGGGCCCAGACACCGGCGAGCACGGGACGCAGCCCGGGAAGGTGCGGCGGGAGAGCGGCTCCGGCGGTGGCGACGACGGCGGTGCCCATGACGGTGGCGTACCAGTTCGGCCCGAGATGACGGACCGACACGGGGTACGCGAGGGGCTGGGCTGCGGTGACCATGACTCTTACGGTCGGTGCGCCGGAGCTGTACCACCAGGGAGTAAGCCTCTATGGCGACATAAGCTGGGTTTATGAGCAGGACGGATGAGCAGGGTGACGTGCCGACCGCCGGAGCCGGGTCCCTGGGGCACCGGGTGCCGGATCTCGGCGCACTGGAACTGCTGTTGGCGGTGGCGCGGCTCGGCAGCCTCGGCGGGGCCGCGCGGGAACTCGGCATCACCCAGCCCGCCGCGAGCAGCCGGATCCGGTCGATGGAGCGGCAGCTCGGCGTCGCGCTGGTCGACCGTTCGCCGCGCGGGTCCCGGCTGACGGACGCCGGTGCGCTGGTGACGGACTGGGCGCGGCGGATCGTCGAGGCGGCGGAGGCATTCGACGTGGGGGCGCAGGCGCTGCGCGACCGCCGGGACTCGCGGTTGCGGGTGGCGGCGAGCATGACGATCGCCGAGTACCTGCTGCCGGGCTGGCTGCTCGCGCTGCGTGCCCAGCGGCCCGACACGGCGGTGTCCCTGCACGCCGGCAACTCGACGGTGGTGGCGGAACGCCTGCTGTCGGACGAGGCGGATCTGGGCTTCGTGGAGGGCTTGTCCGTTCCGACAGGGCTGGACTCGGTGGTCATCGCCCACGACCGCCTGATAGTGGTCACGGCCCCCGGCCATCCCTGGGCCCGCCGCCGACGGCCCCTGGCGGCGGGGGAGTTGGCGTCGACGCCGCTGATCCTGCGCGAGAAGGGTTCGGGTACGCGGCAGGTGCTGGACGCGGCGCTCGGGGGACTGGCCCGGCCGCTGATCGAGTTGTCCTCGACGACGGCGGTCAAGGCGGCGGCGGTGAGCGGGGCGGGGCCGTCCGTGCTGAGCGAACTGGCGGTGGGGGAGGAGCTGGCGATGCGGCGGCTGGTGAGTGTGCCGGTGGAGGGGGTGGCTTTGGCGCGGGATCTGAGGGCGGTGTGGCCCACGGGGCATCGGCCTACCGGGCCGGCCCGGGATCTGCTGTCGCTGACGCGGGGGTAGTTTTCTCGCCCCGCCGCCCCTACCCGTCCCA
>KL569166.1:33272-33873 GCA_000715635.1 Streptomyces violaceus
TCCTCAAACGCCGGACGGGCTGAGGGGGGGGGTCAGGTCACCGACGCCGCCTCCACCAACGCCCGCATCACCCGCACGTCATCCCCCATCTCCGGATGCCACTGCACACCCAGCACCCACCCCGGGTGGGTCGGCAGTTCCAGCGCCTCGATCGTCCCGTCCGCCGCGTACGCCGACGGGACCAGACCCTCGCCCAGCCGGTCCACGGCCTGGTGGTGATATGTCGGTACGAACGTCTCCTCCGGCACGACACCGCCGTACAGACTCCCCGGCACCGGCTTGACCGCGTGGCCGCCGAAGACGCCCACGACCTCCGCATGCCCCTCGATGTGCTGGACGAGCGTCCCGCCGAGGGCCACGTTCAGCAGTTGCATGCCCCGGCAGATCCCCAGCAACGGCACACCGGCCGCCAGCGCCGCGTCGATCAGGGCCAGCTCCCACGCGTCCCGCTCCCGGGCCGGCGGCCCGGTCCGCGGCTCGCGCTCCGCGCCGTAGCGGACCGGCTCGACATCCGGCCCGCCCGCGATGACCAGCCCGTCCAGCCGGGCCACGATGTCGGCCGCGTGCAGCGGGTCGTCCGGCGGAAGCATCGCGGCCAGGC
>KL569166.1:34069-35374 GCA_000715635.1 Streptomyces violaceus
GCCGGCAGCAGTGCCGCCTCCAGCTCCCACACGCCCCAGCGCGCACCGGACTCCAGATACGTGCTGACCCCGATCAGCGGCCTGGACACAGAACCTCCCTCACTCCGACTCCTCGGTCCCCTCAGTCCCGTGACAACTCTGCCTCGGCCGCCGCCAGCGCCGCGAACTCCTCCTCCGGTGCCTTCGCCACCAGCCGCTTGCGGCTGTACAGGCCGAAGTACCCGATGGCGACGACGTACACCACGAGCGCGATGACCGCCGCCGTCACATCCACCAGGAACGTGGCCACCAGCGCGGCACAGGCCAGCACCAGGGCGACCGAGGAGGTCAGCACCCCGCCCGGCGTACGGTACGGCCGCGGCAGCTCCGGCTCGCGGCGGCGCAGCACGATGTGCGACAGGGACATCAGCGCGTAGGAGATGGTCGCGCCGAAGACGGCGATGTTCAGCATGCGGGCGCCGTTGCCCGACAGTGCCGCCAGCAGGAAGCCGATCGTGCCGGGCACCAGCAGGCCCAGGTACGGCGCCTTGCGGCGGCTGGTGAGGGACAGGAAGCGGGGCAGGTATCCGGCGCGGGACAGGGCGAAGAGCTGGCGCGAGCCCGCGTAGATCAGGGAGAAGAACGAGGCCACCAGGCCGGCCAGGCCCGCGTAGTTCACGATCCGGCTCAGCGTCGTCGCCTTGCCGCCCGGCTGGAGCGCCTCGACCAGCGGGTTGCCCGCCTCCTGGATCGCCGCGGAACCGCGTGCGCCCGCCGCCGCGAAGAACGTGACCACGGCCAGCACCACCAGGATGCCCATCGACCAGCGGATCGCCTTCGGCAGCGTGCGGGCCGGATCCCTGGTCTCCTCGGCGGCCAGCGGCACCCCCTCGACGCCCAGGAAGAACCACATGCCGAACGGGAACGCCGCCCAGATGCCGAGCAGACCGAACGGCAGCCAGGAGCCGGCTCCCGCGGCGGAGGCGTCGACCGGGATGTCGTCCAGCGACGCGAAGGAGAAGCCGGGCAGAGCCGCCAGCGCGAACACGATCAGGGCGACCACCGCGATGCCGGTGACGACGAAGCTGAACCGCAGCGCCTCGCCCACGCCCCAAAGGTGGATGCCCAGGAAGATCGCGAAGCAGACCAGGTACACCGGCCAGCCGGACTCCAGGCCGAACAGGCCCAGCGACTCGACGTAGTCCCCGATGAAGATGACGATCGCGGCGGGTGCGAGGACGTACTCGATGAGGATCGCGGTACCGGTCAGGAAGCCGCCCCAGGGGCCCAGCGCCCGCCGGGCGAAGCCGTAGCCGCCGCCGGGCG
>KL569166.1:35603-35790 GCA_000715635.1 Streptomyces violaceus
CCGTCGGCAGGATCGAGGACAGCTCGGCGAGGGCGAAGACCATGCAGGTGTACATCGCGCCCATGAGCACCATGGCGATCGCCAGGCCCCCGAAGCCGCCCTCGGCCAGGCCGAAGTTCCAGCCCGAGTAGTCGCCGGAGACGACGTAGGCGACGCCGAGGCCGGTCAGCAGCACCCAGCCGGCGCT
>KL569166.1:36032-36863 GCA_000715635.1 Streptomyces violaceus
GCGCCATCAGAGATGTGTATAAGAGACAGGTCTTGCTCCGGGGCGGCTGGTGTGCTGGTGGATTCCTGGGACATGGGCAGACTCCCGAAGGGCGGCGGCGGTTCACGGGGTCGAGCGGGCTGTGACTCAATGGAATGGAGCCATACCTTTGCGGTGCCGACCAGGGGAAGGCAATACCCGTGCGTTAATCGCCCGTAAATCCTCACCACGCCGAGACATGGCCCGGCTCAGCCGAGGAACCCCCGCAGCAGCGCCGCCGTGCCCCCGCAGTGCTCGCGCATGATCTCCCGCGCCTGGTCGGCGTCGCCCTCGATCACGGCCTCCACCAGGGCGGTGTGCTGCCGCTGGGAGTGCTCCAGGTTGCGCACGAGGAGCGGGATGCAGTCGAGCAGGTCGTTGACGCTCGCGCGCACGGCCGCGTACTGGGCCGTGAGCGTGGGGGAGCCGGACAGCTCGGCGAGCGTGAGGTGCAGCAGCGTGTCCAGGCGGCGGTACTCGGCGAGCGGGGCGTCGTGCGTGCGGGCCAGGGCCTCGCGGAGCCGTCCGGCCTGCTTCTCGTCCAGCCCGTGCGCCGCGCACAGCCCCGCGGCGCCCACCTCCAGCACCTCCCGGAAGCGCAGGACGTCCTCTATGTCGACCTCGGCGACCCGGCGCCGCAGCTCGTCCTCGCCGCCGGCGTCCGTGCGCGGCCGTACGAACGTCCCGCCGTACCGGCCGCGCCGTGACTCGACCAGGCCCTGGTCCTGGAGCACCTTCAGCACCTCGCGCAGCGTCACCCGGCTGATCCCCAGCCGCTCCGCCAGCTCCCGCTCGGCCGGCAGCCGCTCGCCC
>KL569166.1:37049-38694 GCA_000715635.1 Streptomyces violaceus
CAGAGATGTGTATAAGAGACAGACCTGAAGGATCTGCTCCAGCGCCTCCTCGAAGCCGTTGCCCGCCCGTACCTGCCGCAGCACCGGCGTCAGCCGGTCCCGCACCTCGCCGCCCGCTTCCTCCGGCATGTGGCCGTACCCCCTTCCCAAGCAATGGTTCTCCGCAATACCTTATGGCTCCCGGCGGATCCAAGGAGCCTAGGAGGCTTTCCCGTGGCAGACCGCACACCCCCGCTGAGCGTCGAGGAGCTGCACGCCCTCGTCGCGGGCGGTGAGATCGACACTGTCGTCCTGGCCTTCCCCGACATGCAAGGGCGGCTCCAGGGCAAGCGGTTCGCCGCCCGTTTCTTCCTCGACGAGGTGCTCCAGCACGGCACCGAGGGCTGCAACTACCTGCTCGCCGTCGACACCGAGATGAACACCGTCGAGGGCTACGCGATGTCCTCCTGGGACCGCGGCTACGGCGACTTCGCGATGCACCCGGACCTGAGCACGCTGCGCCGCGTCCCCTGGAACGAGGGCACGGCCATGCTCCACGCCGACCTCGCCTGGAGCGACGGCTCCCCGGTGGTCGCCGCGCCCCGCCAGATACTGCGCCGCCAGCTGGAGCGCCTGGCCGAGCTCGGCTACACCGCCCAGGTCGGCACCGAGCTGGAGTTCATCGTCTTCAAGGACACCTACGAACAGGCGTGGGACGCGAACTACAGAGGCCTGACCCCGGCCAACCAGTACAACATCGACTACTCGGTCCTCGGCACCGGCCGTATCGAGCCCCTGCTGCGCCGGATCCGCAACGAGATGGCGACAGCCGGCCTCACCGTCGAGTCCGCCAAGGGCGAGTGCAACCCCGGCCAGCACGAGATCGCCTTCCGCTACGACGAGGCCCTGCTCACCTGCGACCAGCACTCCGTCTACAAGACCGGCGCCAAGGAGATCGCCGCCCAGGAGGGCATGTCGATCACCTTCATGGCCAAGTACAACGAGCGCGAGGGCAACTCCTGCCACATCCACCTCTCGCTCGCGGACGCGGACGGCGTCAACGCCATGGCCGGGGACGGCGAGGGCGGCATGTCGGACGTCATGCGGCACTTCCTCGCCGGCCAGCTCGCGGCCCTCCGCGACTTCTCCCTCCTCTACGCCCCCAACATCAACTCCTACAAGCGGTTCCAGCCCGGCTCCTTCGCCCCGACCGCCGTCGCCTGGGGCCACGACAACCGCACCTGCGCGCTGCGCGTGGTCGGCCACGGCCGCTCGATGCGCTTCGAGAACCGGCTGCCCGGCGGCGACGTCAACCCCTACCTGGCCGTCGCCGGGCTCGTGGCGGCCGGGCTGTACGGCATCGAGCAGAAGCTGGAGCTGCCCGAGCCCTGCCCCGGCAACGCCTACACCGCCGACTTCGCCCACGTCCCCACCTCCCTGCGCGAGGCCGCCGAGCTCTGGGAGAACAGCACCATCGCCCAGGCCGCCTTCGGGGACGAGGTCGTCGCGCACTACCGCAACATGGCGCGGGTCGAGCTGGACGCCTTCGACGCCGCGGTGACCGACTGGGAGCTGCGCCGCTCCTTCGAACGCATGTGAGGCCCTCTTGTCTTCCGAGCACCTCCTGGAAGTACTGAATCCCGCGACCGAGGAGGTCGTCGCCGCC
>KL569166.1:38904-39891 GCA_000715635.1 Streptomyces violaceus
CGCGGCGGCCGGCCCGGCCGACGTCGACGCGGCCGTCACCCTGGCCGCCCGGGCGCAGACCGTCTGGGCCGCCCTCGCACCCGGCGACCGCGCCCGGCTGCTGCGCCGCTTCGCGGCCAAGGTCGACGAGCACCTGGAGGAACTGGCCCGCCTGGAGGTCCGCGAGGCCGGCCACACCATCGGCAACGCGCGCTGGGAGGCCGGCAACGTCCGCGACCTGCTGGACTACGCGGCCGGGGGAGTGGAGCGGCTCACCGGCCGGCAGATCCCGGTGCCGGGCGGCCTGAACGTCACGATCCTCGAACCGCTCGGCGTCGTGGGCGTGATCGCGCCCTGGAACTTCCCCATGCCGATCGCCGCCTGGGGCACGGCACCGGCCCTCGCGGCCGGCAACGCGGTCATCCTCAAGCCCGCCGAGACCACCCCGCTCACCGCCCTGCGCCTCGCCGAACTCGCCCTGGAGGCCGGGCTCCCGGAGCACCTCCTCCAGGTCCTGCCGGGGCACGGCGCCGTCGCGGGCGAAGCACTGGTACGGCACCCCGGCGTCGCCAAGATCGTCTTCACCGGCTCCACCCGCACCGGGACGCGCGTCGCCGCGCTCGGCGCCGAGCAGGTCAAGCCCGTCACCCTCGAACTCGGCGGCAAGAGCCCCAACATCGTCTTCGCCGACGCCGACCTCAAGACCGCCGTCGACCCCTTCTCCTTCCTGGACAACTCCGGCCAGGACTGCTGCGCCCGCACCCGCATCCTGGTCCAGGAACCGGTCTACGACGAGGTCCGCGAGCTGCTCGCCGAGGCCCTGGCCGCCGTGGTGGTGGGCGACCCGGCCGACGAGAAGACGCAGATGGGCCCGCTGATCTCCCGGCAGCAGCTCGACCGCGTCCGGGGTTTCGTACCCGAGGACGCCCCGGCCCTGCGCGGCAGCGCACCCGAGGGGCCCGGCTTCTGGTTCCCGCCGACCGTGCTCACCGGCGAGCGGCCCGACTC
>KL569166.1:40091-44613 GCA_000715635.1 Streptomyces violaceus
GAGATCTTCGGCCCCGTGGCCGTCCTGCTGCCGTTCACCGACGAGGCGGACGCGATCCGCCTGGCCAACGACACCCCGTACGGCCTCTCCGGCTCCATCTGGACCCGGGACGTCGGCCGCGCCCTGCGCGTCTCCCAGGCCGTCCGCGCCGGCAACCTGTCCGTCAACTCCCATGCCAGCGTCCGCTACTGGACCCCGTTCGGCGGCTACAAGCAGTCGGGCGTCGGCCGCGAGCTCGGCCCCGAGGCCCTGGCCGCCTTCACCGAAACCAAGAACGTCTTCATCAGCACGGAGGGCCCCGCACAGTGACTGCTCAGGACACCATCTGCCGCCGTCTGGTCGGCCGCACCGCCGTCGTCACCGGAGCCGGCAGCGGCATCGGCCTCGCCGCCGCGCGCCGTCTCGCCTCCGAGGGCGCGCACGTCGTCTGCGGCGACGTCGACGAGGTCCGCGGCAAGGCCGCCGCCGAGGAGACCGGCGGCACCTTCGTCAAGGTCGACGTCACCGACCCCGAGCAGGTCGAGGCCCTCTTCAAGGCCGCCTACGACACCTACGGCAGCGTCGACATCGCCTTCAACAACGCCGGCATCTCCCCGCCCGACGACGACTCCATCCTGGAGACCGGCCTGGAGGCCTGGAAGCGCGTCCAGGAGGTCAACCTCACCTCCGTCTACCTGTGCTGCAAGGCCGCCATCCCGTACATGCAGCGCCAGGGCAGGGGCTCGATCATCAACACGGCGTCCTTCGTCGCGAGGATGGGCGCCGCCACCAGCCAGATCTCGTACACGGCCTCCAAGGGCGGCGTCCTCGCCATGTCCCGGGAACTGGGCGTCCAGTTCGCCCGGGAGGGCATCCGCGTGAACGCCCTGTGCCCCGGCCCGGTCAACACGCCCCTGCTGCAGGAGCTGTTCGCCAAGGACCCGGAGCGCGCCGCGCGCCGCCTGGTGCACATCCCGCTGGGCCGGTTCGCCGAGGCCGAGGAGATCGCCGCCGCAGTGGCCTTCCTGGCCAGCGACGACTCCTCCTTCGTGAACGCCACCGACTTCCTGGTCGACGGCGGGATCGCGGGGGCGTACGTCACACCCCTGTAGGCCCCTGGCTCTAGAGTGCCGGGATGAGCATGACGCCTCCGCCCGGCTGGTACCCCGACCCGCACGGCCCGCACCAGGAACGCTGGTGGGACGGCACGGCCTGGACCGAGCACCGCCGTGCGCCCGGGGCCACCGCCGGCCCGGTGCCCCCGCCCCCGGGCGGCGGCACCGGGCGCGCGAAGGTGGTCGCCCTCGCCGCCGCCGGGGCGGTCCTGGTCGCGGCGATCGTCACCGGAGCCCTGGTCCTCACCAGCGGCGACGACAGCGGCTCGGAGACGAGGACGGCTCCGACATACCCCGGCCCCACGGCGTCACAGCCGTCGGAGCCGACTCCCGAGACGTCCACATCCGAGCCGTCCGCCGACGACCCGGCCGTCGTCGAGGACCAGCTCAACGGCGTGACCTTCCCGCTGCTCGACGGCTGGGTCCGCCCGCAGCACGTCGCCGAGGACGACGTCGTCATGACGACGGACGGCACCTACGACTGCCCCGGCGACGGCACCGTCTGCCGCCACGGCCTCGTCGTCTCCCGCACGGTCACCGCGAACGACGAGAAATCCCCCGAGGCCCTCGCCAAGGCGGACATCTCCGAGGCGGCCGAAGAGGCCTACGACCGCGACAGGATCGGCCGCAAGCCCTACGGGGGCATGGAATCCCACGAGGTCGTCAAGTCCGGGCCGGTCGCGGTGGCAGGGCGCGCCGGGTACTTCGTGCGCTGGCGCGTCCACACCGCCAAGGGGCCGGGCGGTTACGTCCAGTCGCTCGTCTTCCCCTCCAGCGTCGGCACCGAGTCACCGGTCCTCGTCCGGTACGTCTTCGACGCGGGCGAGGACGGACCGCCGCTCGCCGACATGGACCGCGTCACCAAGGGCATCCGCCCGGTCGGCGACACGGACACGGGCGGCGGCGTCGGCAGCAGCATCGGCCCCTCGGACTGAACGGCCGACCGGCTGACCGGCTGGCGGGTTACAGGAACGTGTGCCCCTCGCCGCGGTAGGTCGGGACGGTCGCCGTCACCGCGTCGCCCTCGATCAGCTGCAGCTGGTCGAACCGCTCGCACAGCTCACCGGCCTTCGCGTGCCGGAACCAGACCTTGTCACCGATCAGCAGATCGTCGGCGGGCGAGCCGAGCAGCGGCGTCTGCACCTCACCGGCCCCCTCCTGCGGGTCGTAGCGCAGCCCCTCGGGCAGGTACGGCACGGGCGACCGGTCGGCGCCGGCGGCCCCGGAAGCGGGATACCCGCCACCGAGCACGGTCACCACGCCCACCCCGGGTCGCCGTACGACCGGCTGGGCGAACAGGGCCGCCGGACGGCCTCTGAACGACGTGTAGTTGTCGAACAGCCGCGGCACGTACAGCCCCGACCCGGCGGCGATCTCGGTCACCGAGTCCTCCGCAGCCGTGTGCTGCACCGAACCGGTGCCGCCGCCGTTGACGAACTCGAGACCCGGCACGACGGCCCGCACCGCGCGCACCACCTCCGCACGCCGCTCGGCGAGTTCACGCTTGGCGGCGGCCTGCATCAGCCGTACGGCACGGGACCTCAGCGGGCGGCCCGCCACCGCGTCACCGACACCGGCGACGTGTCCCTCGTACGCCATGATCCCCACGACCTCGAAGCCGGGCCGCCGGGTCACCGCCCTGGCCACGTCCGCGACCTGCGCGGGGGAGTGCAGCGGCGAACGCCGGGCCCCGACGCGCACGCGTCCGCCGAGCAGCCTCAGGGAGGTGTCCAACTCCAGGCACACCCGCACCACTTCACGACCGCCGCCCCGCGAGGCGTCGATCAGATCGAGCTGGGCGACATCGTCGACCATGACGGTGACGGCGGCGGCGAGCTTGGGATCACCGGCGAGCTCGGCGTACGCGGCGCGGTCGGCCGACGGGTAGGCGAGCAGCACGTCCTCGAACCCCGACCGGGCCAGCCACAGCGACTCGGCGAGCGTGAAGGACATGATCCCGGCGAAACCGTCCCGGGCCAGGACGCGTTCCAGCAGCGCCCGGCACCGCACGGACTTGCTGGCGACCCGGACGGGCTTGCCCCCGGCGCGACGCACCAGATCGGCGGCGTTGGCGTCGAAGGCCTCCAGGTCCACGATCGCGAGAGGGGCGTCGAGATGGGCTGTGGCCCGGTCGTAACGGGCCCGGTCGGCGGCGCGCGCAGTCATGAACGCAGCCTGCCAGACTGGATTACCGCAGGGTAGGGGGACGTTCCGGGCAGATGCCCCGGGGTCGTGGACTGGTTCCCGTTCGTGCAGGAACAAGCCGTAGAGTGACGCGCACGTACGGCGGAACGAGCCGGCCGGGGATCCGCGCCGGGATGACGCTCCGTCCGTACGGGTATGTGTGCCCGGGACGATTCCGTACCGGGCCTCGGGCAGGACGCCACCGGCCCGCGCGGAACGCAGCGGCCCGGGCGAGGAAACGGGGGGTGCATGAGCACGGAAGCGCGGCGCGCCTCCTTCCCTCCGCGCCCCAGCAGCCCACCGCGTCCCCCACACCCCCCGCAGAACACGGCAGCCGAACCGTCCGGCACAGCCGCGGACGACGCCCCGCCGGGTGCGGACGGGCGCGAGTCTTCCGACGCCGGCCGGGCGAGTACGACGCGGGGCGAGGGCTCGACGGCGGGTTCCCGGAGGCCGTCCTCGGCGCGGGACACCGACCAGGCCGGGCCTGCCACCGGTCGTGTGCCGTCGGGTGGCGGTGCTTCGGGGCTGCGTGCGTCGGCTCCGGCGGAGACGGACGGGCGCGGGCGCTCCGGCGGCGGTCCGGCGGCGGGGTCGTCGCGGACGTCCGCGGGGCGGGACACCGACCGGGCCGGGTCTGCTGACCCCGGGACGCGTGGTGCGTCGGACGGGCGCGGGTTCTTCGGTGCCGCCGGCCCGGCGACGGATGCGCGGCGGCCCTCCTCGGCGCGTGAGGCGGCCTCGACGGGCTCTGCCGCCGAGGGCCGGGGCTCGTCCCGCGGGCGTTTGGGCGCGGGTGGTACAGCGGCAGAAGAAGTCACCGGTCCCGGATCGGCGGCTCGGGGCGGCGGTACGGCCGGTCCGGTGTCCTCCGGCTCCGGCGGCGGCTCGAAATCCGGCGGCGCCTCGAACGGGCGCCCTCGCTTCCCGAGCCTCGGCGCCACCGCGCCCGAGCGCACCGAGTCCACGGCACCGCCCCCGCCGCTCGCCTCCGCCCGCTTCCCGGACACGCCGCCCGGCGTCCGCCCCGAGACCCGGTCCGAGTCGAACAGGCCGTCCACCCGGCCGGACACCCCTCCGCGACCGCGTCACCTTCCGGGCTCCTCCGGCAGGCCCGGGCCGCTCCCCACGCCACGCCGTACCGGGGCCCCCGCCGAGAACGCGGCGGAGACGACCCGACGCCTGCGGCCGATCCCCGCGGACCCGTCACCCGCCGAGCGGTCCGACCGGCCCGACTCCGAGAC
>KL569166.1:44900-45170 GCA_000715635.1 Streptomyces violaceus
GGAGCCGATACCGGTTCTGGCGCCGGCCCTGGTATGCGCATGCCGCCCGCGCCCACCCAGCGGCCCCGCTCCGCCACCCCGGCCCCTCCGCCCCCGGACTCCGCCCCCGCCTCCCGCGTCTCGCCCGACCCGGCCTTCTCCTGGAGCGCCCCCCTGACTCCCGGCGGGACATCCACCGGCGCGCGGCCCGTCGTGTCGTTCGGGGAGCCCGAGGGATACGACGGTGACGCACGGCCCCGCCCGCTCGGCCGGCGCGGCGCATCGCAGGCC
>KL569166.1:45410-47151 GCA_000715635.1 Streptomyces violaceus
CGCCTGTCTCGTGCTCGGGCTGGGACTCATCTCGGGTGCGGTCACCGGCAGCTGGCTGGTCGGCGACTCCGGCGAGGAGGGCTCGCGCAGCACCTTCGCCACGGCCGGAAGCCTCTGGCACAGCGTCCCCGTCGACCAGCTGTTCCCGCCCACCGTGCAGGGCCAGGGCGCCGGCCCCGGCGGAGCCGACCGCACCTGGACCCGTATCGCCGTCGCCCCGGACAGCGGCTGCAAGGGCGCCTTCGACCCCCTGCTGCGCAAGGCCCTCGCCCCCGTCGGCTGCGAGCGGCTCCTGCGCGCCACCTACACGGACGCCACCCAGAGCTACGTGACCACCGTCGGCCTGCTCTTCACCACGGCCGACGCCCCGGGCATGACCTCCCTCGCGAACCGTTTCCGCAAGGAGCGCCTGGACCGCCGCAGCGACCTGATGCCCCTGCCGTACGCCGCGCGGAACACCCCCGCCGCCCGCTTCGGCACGGGGCAGCGCGCCTCCTGGACCGTCTCCGTGCTCACCGAGGCCCCGGTCGTCGTCTACGCCGTCTCCGGCTGGGCCGACGGCCGCACCGTCGACGACCCGCAGCCCGCCGAGGACGCCATGGAGCCGAACGCCACCACCGCCCCGGCCCAGGCCGGCCTCGGCAACGAGGCGCAGGGCCTCGCCGACCGCGTCGAACGCGGCCTCCGCAAGAACGTCCGCTCGGCCACGGAGCAGCCGTCGTGAAAGCCGCAAGCCGCCCGGCCAGGCGCGCCGCCGCGACCCGGCGGGCCGGAGCCGTCGGCGTCCTGCTCGCCGCGGGCCTCGTCCTTCTCCCCGCTCCCGCCGCGCACGCCGACAGCATCCGCGCCCAGCAGTGGGCCCTGGAGGCCATGCACACCCAGGAGGCCTGGCAGACCACGAAGGGCGACGGCGTCACCGTCGCCGTCCTGGACACCGGCGTCGAGGCCGACCACCCCGACCTGGTCGGCAACGTCCTCACCGGCAAGGACCTGGTCGGCTTCGGAGCCGAGCCGGGCGACCGTGCCTGGGCCCGGCACGGCACCGCCATGGCCGGCATCATCGCCGGCCACGGACACGGCCCGGGCAACGCCGACGGCGTCCTCGGTATCGCCCCCGAGGCGAAGATCCTCCCCGTCCGCGTGATCCTGGAGGACGGCGATCCCTCCCGCGCCAAGGCCCGCAGCACCCGCGGCAACGCCCTCGCCGAGGGCATCCGCTGGGCCGCCGACCACGGCGCCGACGTCATCAACCTCTCCCTCGGCGACGACTCCGCCTCCGCGCACCCCGAATCCACCGAGGACTCGGCCATCCAGTACGCCCTGAAGAAGGGCGTGGTCGTCGTCGCCTCCTCGGGCAACGGCGGTGAGAAGGGCGACCACATCTCCTACCCGGCCGCCTATCCGGGCGTCATCGCCGCCACCGCCGTCGACCGCTCCGGAACCCGCGCCTCCTTCTCCACCCGCCGCTGGTACGCCACCGTCAGCGCCCCCGGCGTCGACGTCGTCATCGCCGACCCCGACCACAAGTACTACGAGGGCTGGGGCACCAGTGCCGCCGCCGCCTTCGTCTCCGGCGCCGCCGCCCTGGTCAAGGCCGCCCAGCCGGACCTGACCCCGGCCCAGATCAAGTCGCTCCTCGAGGACACCGCCCGCAACGCGCCTGTCGGGGGCCGCGACGACTCCCGGGGCTTCGGCTTCGTCGACCCGGCCGCCGCCATCAGGCCGCCGACGGGCTCGAGCC
>KL569166.1:47411-48205 GCA_000715635.1 Streptomyces violaceus
GGCGACGACACCGCCGACTGGGCCGCCCCCCTCGCGGGCAGCGCCGGCGCCGTCCTGCTGGTGACGGCCGTGGTCCTGTGGCGCGGCCGCCGTACGAACCGCGACGAGTTCTAGCAGCCGGCCACCGGAACCGCTGCCGGAGCGGCGGCACCCGGCCGATAGGGTCGTTGACCGTGGCGAACAAGAACATCCCCGACCCCGGCTTCTCCGACGACGACGGCTCCGCCGACCCCCGGCTGAGCGCGGCCCTCGCCGCCTGGTCAGAGGACCGCGGCGCGGTCGGCCCGGTCCTCGACGCCCTCAAGGGCGCCCGGCTGCTCGTCCCCGTCGTGGCCGTGCTCGGCGAGGTCGAGGAGGACGAACGGGGGCTGCGCCGCGAGAAGACCAGCGACATGGCCGTACCGACCCTGAAGGCCGGGAGCCGCACCGCCCTCCCCGCCTTCACGTCCACGGACTCCCTCGCCCGCTGGGACCCGGCGGCCCGCCCCGTCGCCGTCCCCCTGCACCAGGCCCTCCAGGCCGCCGCCCACGAGAAGGCGGACACCGTCGTGCTGGATCTGGCCGGACCCGTGCCCTTCGAACTGACCGGCTCCGCGCTGCTCGCCCTCGCGGAGGGCCGGTCGACCACCGACCCGCTGGCCGACCCGGCCGTGATCACGGCCGTACGCGATGCCGTGGCCGCCGAGCCCGCCGTCCTGCGCGCCCATCTCGGACCGGGCCGGGCCGACGGCACCCTCGCCCTGGTCCTCGACGCGTCCGCGCCCCCGGCCGAGGCCGCCCGGGCTGTCGCAGAG
>KL569166.1:48400-52004 GCA_000715635.1 Streptomyces violaceus
GCCGACGAGACACTGAGGGCCCGCCTGGTGCGCGGCCTCGACCTGGCACTGCTGCCGGCCGAGGCGACGCCCCCGGGCGAGCCCTTGTACGAACGCTGACGGACCGGACCGCCGGCCGGCCTCGGGACTAGCCGTAGACCGGGCCCGTGTACTTCTCGCCCGGCCCCTGGCCCGGCTCGTCCGGGCGCAGCGATGCCTCGCGGAACGCCAGCTGCAGCGACTTCAGACCGTCGCGCAGCGGCGACGCGTGGAAGGAGCTGATCTCGGTCGCGGAGGCGTCCAGCAGGCCGGCCAGCGCGTGCACCAGCTTGCGGGCCTCGTCCAGGTCCTTGTGCTTGTCGCCCTCCTCGGTCAGACCGAGCTTCACCGCGGCGGCGCTCATCAGGTTGACGGCGACCGTCACGATCACCTCGACGGCCGGGACCTCGGCGATGTCGCGGGCCATGGCGTCGAAGTCGGGGGACTCAGGAGGGGTCTCACTCATGCCCCACACGATAGGCGCAGGACGGACGCGCGCCGCACCAGGGCCGGGGGCGCGCCAATTAGCCCTTGCTGGCCGTTGCTGGTAACCTCGTGTAACGACCGGTCGGACCCGTATGCCTCACAGCCCGCGAGCCCGGCCCACAAGTGGAGGCTTTCGAACTCCCACCCAGCCGCCCCCAGGGCGGCGGGTCACCGGTCAGACGGTCCCGTCCCAAGCGGCGGCGATCCGTCCGAAATCGCGCCCCGCGGTCACCGCGGCGGTGCTCCGGTAGTTCGAGGAGCCCCGCCTGGGATCGTCCGGGGCATTTTTTCTGCTTCGACGCGGTTAGGTCTATCGAATAGAGACGTTACGCGGCCGTCCGCCAGACCGTCGCGTGGTGCTACCGAGGAGGATCCATCAGCGCCGAGCCCCGCATCAACGACCGGATTCGCGTTCCCGAGGTGCGACTTGTCGGTCCCAGTGGCGAGCAGGTGGGCATTGTCCCGCTGGCCAAGGCACTGGAGCTTGCGCAGGAGTACGACCTGGACCTGGTCGAGGTCGCGGCGAACGCCCGTCCGCCCGTGTGCAAGCTCATGGACTACGGGAAGTTCAAGTACGAGTCGGCCATGAAGGCCCGTGAGGCGCGCAAGAACCAGGCGCACACGGTCATCAAGGAGATGAAGCTCCGGCCGAAGATCGACCCGCACGACTATGACACCAAGAAGGGTCACGTCGTCCGGTTCCTCAAGCAGGGCGACAAGGTCAAGATCACGATCATGTTCCGTGGTCGCGAGCAGTCCCGGCCCGAGCTGGGCTACCGACTGCTTCAGCGTCTCGCGGAGGACGTCCAGGACCTCGGTTTCGTGGAGTCGAACCCGAAGCAGGACGGCCGAAACATGATCATGGTCCTCGGTCCGCACAAGAAGAAGACCGAGGCGATGGCCGAGGCTCGCCAGGCGCAGGAAGCCCGCAAGGCGGACGCGAAGGCCAACCCCGGCCGCTCGCAGAACGCCGCGGAATCCGACGCTGACGCTGACGCCGACGTGGACGTCGAGGCACCGGCCGAGGAGCACGCCGAGGCGTGACCCCTGGGGACGCGAGTCCCAGGAAGCAACCGAAACAAGACGACGCTCCACCGTGCCCGGTTTTCGCAACCGGGCACCGGAGCGCCACCGACGAGGAGAGTACGGCGCTATGCCGAAGAACAAGTCGCACAGCGGGTCCAGCAAGCGCTTCAAGGTCACCGGCTCCGGCAAGGTGCTCCGCGAGCGTGCCGGCAAGCGCCACCTGCTCGAGCACAAGTCGTCCCGTGTGACGCGTCGCCTCACCGGCAACGCCGAGATGGCCCCGGGCGACGCCAAGAAGATCAAGAAGCTTCTCGGCAAGTGACGCTTCGGCGCGTGAGCGCCGTACGTCAGGACCGGGACCCAATCGATTTCGGGCCGTGTGAGGACCACCGCGGCCCCGCTACAAGGAGTTAAAAAGTGGCACGCGTCAAGCGGGCAGTGAACGCCCACAAGAAGCGCCGGGCGATCCTCGAGCAGGCTTCCGGCTACCGCGGTCAGCGTTCGCGCCTGTACCGCAAGGCCAAGGAGCAGGTCACCCACTCGCTGGTCTACAACTACAACGACCGCAAGAAGCGCAAGGGTGACTTCCGGCAGCTGTGGATCCAGCGCATCAACGCCGCTGCCCGCGCCAACGGCATCACGTACAACCGCTTCATCCAGGGTCTGAAGGCCGCGAACGTCGAGGTCGACCGCAAGATCCTGGCCGAGCTGGCCGTCAACGACGCCGGTGCGTTCGCCGCGCTCGTCGAGGTCGCCCAGAAGGCGCTGCCGAGCGACGTCAACGCGCCCAAGGCTGCGTGACGCCGCGCCGGCCGCAAGCCGACGTGATTCAAGGACCCGCAGGCCGAACGGCCTGCGGGTCTTGCTGTGCAGCTACGAGAAAGTGAACAGGATGTCCCCCGCCACGCCCGAGCTCATCTCTCCCCGCTCCCCCCGGGTCCTGGCCGCGCGGCGGCTGGCCAAGCGGAACTTCCGGGGGAAGGAGCGGCTGTTCCTCGCGGAGGGGCCGCAGGCCGTGCGCGAGGCGGCCGGGCACTGGACAACCGGGGACACGGCCACGCTCGTGGAGCTGTTCGCGACGCTGGAGGCCGCCGAGCGGTACGCCGACATCGTGGGGGCGGTCCGGGACACGGGTGCCCGGGTGCATCTCGCCTCCGAGCAGGTCATCGCCGACATCTCCACCACCGTCACCCCGCAGGGACTCGTCGGCGTCTGCCGGTTCCTGGACACACCCCTCGAGGAGGTCCTCGAGGCGCGACCCCGGCTCGTCGCCCTGCTCGCGAACGTCCGCGACCCCGGCAACGCCGGGACCGTGCTGCGCTGCGCCGACGCCGCCGGCGCCGAGGCCGTCGTCCTGACCGACGCCTCCGTCGACGTGTACAACCCCAAGGCCGTCCGTGCCTCCGTCGGATCCCTGTTCCACCTGCCCGTCGCCGTCGGCGTCCCCGTGGAGCAGGCGGTCGACAGGCTGCGGGCCGCCGGTGTCCGGGTCCTCGCCGCCGACGGGGCGGGCGACCGCGACCTCGACGAGGAGCTCGACAAGGGCACCATGGGCGGGCCGACCGCCTGGGTCTTCGGGAACGAGGCCTGGGGCCTCCCGGAGGAGACCCGCGCCCTCACCGACGCCGTCGTGCGCGTCCCGATCCACGGGAAGGCCGAGAGCCTGAACCTCGCCACCGCCGCCGCCGTATGTCTCTATGCGTCCGCGCGTGCACAGCGCGCCGCCGGAGGGTGCCGTTCCGTCACCGGGAACTAGTAGGGTGACCAGCTCAGGGACCCTCCCCCAAGCTGTCGGCTGCGCTCGAGCAGGGGGGACCCCCATGGAACCTGAGAGGTGGGGAACGGGGATGAGCGTCGGCACGAGCAGCGCACCGGGAGCCCAGGACGCCGGGAACCCGCCCGCCGCGTTCCGGCCGCCCGGTGATCTCGCCGGCCTCGGCATCGACCCCGACCAGCTGCCCGACGGACTCGTCGTCGCCGACGAGCAGGGCCGCGTCATCTGCTTCAACGCCGCCGCCCAGCGCATCACCGCCGTCAGCGCCCGGGACGCGCTCGGGCAGCGGCTGGAGAAGGC
>KL569166.1:52185-54202 GCA_000715635.1 Streptomyces violaceus
GCCGTTAGAGGACCTCGAGGGGCGCCGCTGGTGGCAGCTGACCGACCCGTACGGCGGCCTCGCCATCCGCGTCGGACAGCCCGAGCGCAATCTCCTTCTGCCCGGCGGGCGTGAAGTGCTGGTCTCCGCGCGCTACGTCCGCAGCCGGCCCACCGGGCCCGTCCGGCGCCTCGTCGTCACCCTGCGCGACACCGAGGCCCGGCGCCGCACCGAGCGCAGCCACGCCGAGCTGATCGCCACCGTCGCCCACGAACTGCGCTCCCCGCTCACCTCGGTCAAGGGCTTCACCGCCACCCTGCTCGCCAAGTGGGAACGCTTCACCGACGACCAGAAGCGGCTGATGCTGGAGACCGTCGACGCCGACGCCGACCGGGTCACCCGGCTCATCGCCGAGCTGCTCGACATCTCGCGGATCGACTCCGGCCGGCTGGAGGTGCGCCGCCAGCCCGTCGACATCGGCGCCGCCGTCGGACGGCACATCCAGGCCTACGTCGCCGCCGGGCAGTCGGCCGACCGGTTCCTGCTGCGCGTCCAGCAGCCGCTGCCCGACCTGTGGGCCGACCCGGACAAGATCGACCAGGTGCTCAGCAACCTCCTGGAAAATGCCGTGCGGCACGGCGAGGGAACTGTCACGATCGACGTCACGGCCACGGCGTCCCTCCGCGAGGGCGAGTTCGCCGAGAACGCAGCCACGTCGGTCACGGTGAGCGACGAGGGGCCCGGCATCCCGGAGGAGTCCATGAACCGCGTCTTCACCCGCTTCTGGCGGGGCAGCAAGCGCGGCGGCACCGGCCTCGGGCTCTACATCGTCAAGGGCATCGTCGAGGCCCACGGCGGCACCATCACGGTCGGCCGCGCGCCCGGCGCCGGCGCCGAGTTCCGATTTACGTTGCCCGTGAGCGCTCCGGCTTATCTCGCCTGAGCCGCCCGCGGGCGCATTCGTATACCTCCACCCCGTTAGACTCGGCCATTGGCACCCATGTGTCCTGCACACGGCCCATCCCGGAGTCTCGGAGTCGGTGACGGGGACCCTCAGCCAGCCAATCGGAAGCACGGGAAGAGATGTCGGCACCCAATAAGTCGTACGACCCGGTCGAGGTCGAGACACTGAAACCGGAAGAGATCGAGCGCATGCGGGACGAGGCGCTCGCCGCCTTCGCCGCCGCGGACTCCCTCGACGCGCTCCAGGAGGCCAAGGTCGCCCACACCGGCGGCACCTCCCCGCTGGCCCTCGCCAACCGCGAGATCGGCGCTCTGCCCCCGCACGCCAAGGCGGAGGCCGGCAAGCGCGTCGGCCAGGCACGCGGAGCCGTGAACAAGGGCCTCGCCGCCCGCCAGGCGGAGCTGGAGGCCGAGCGGGACACCCGCGTGCTGGTCGAGGAGGCCGTGGACGTCACGCTGCCCCACGACCGCGTACCGGCCGGCGCCCGGCACCCGCTCACCACGCTGTCGGAGCGCATCGAGGACATCTTCGTGGCCATGGGCTACGAGGTCGCCGAGGGGCCCGAGGTCGAGGCCGAGTGGTTCAACTTCGACGCCCTGAACATCGGCCCGGACCACCCGGCCCGCGGCGAGCAGGACACCTTCTTCGTCAAGGGCCCGCAGGGCGGCACCGAGTCCGGCGTCGTGCTGCGCACGCACACCTCGCCCGTGCAGATCCGCTCCCTGCTCGACCGCGAATTGCCGGTCTACGTGATCTGCCCCGGTGTCGTCTACCGCACCGACGAGCTGGACGCCACGCACACGCCGGTCTTCCGTCAGGTCGAACTGCTCGCGGTCGACGAGGGCCTCACCATGGCCGACCTCAAGGGGACCCTGGATCACATGGTCCAGTCGCTGTTCGGCGAGGGCATGAAGACCCGGCTGCGGCCGAACTTCTTCCCCTTCACCGAGCCGTCCGCCGAGATGGACATGGTCTGCTACGTCTGCCGCGGTGCCTCCGTCGGCAACCCCGACCGCTCCTGCCGCACCTGCTCCTCCGAGGGCTGGATCGAGCTCGGCGGCTGCGGCATGGTCA
>KL569166.1:54333-56027 GCA_000715635.1 Streptomyces violaceus
CACCTGCTCCTCCGAGGGCTGGATCGAGCTCGGCGGCTGCGGCATGGTCAACCCGCGCGTGCTGCGGGCCTGCGGTGTCGACCCGGAGAAGTACAGCGGTTTCGCCTTCGGGTTCGGCATCGAACGGATGCTGATGTTCCGCCACAACGTCGAAGACATGCGAGACATGGTCGAGGGTGACGTCCGGTTCACCCGGCCGTTCGGGATGGAGATCTGATGCGGGTCCCGCTTTCTTGGCTGCGGGAGTACGTCGACCTGCCGGAGACGGAGACCGGTCGTGACGTGCAGGCCAAGCTGATTTCGGCCGGTCTGGAGGTCGAGACCGTCGAGCAGCTCGGCGCCGACCTCAAGGGTCCCCTGGCCGTGGGCCGGGTGGCGACCATCGAGGAGCTGACGGAGTTCAAGAAGCCGATCCGCTTCTGCACCGTCGACGTCGGCCAGGCCAACGGCACCGGCGAGCCCCAGGAGATCGTCTGCGGCGCCCGTAACTTCGCCGTCGGCGACAAGGTCGTCGTCGCCCTGCCCGGTGCCGTGCTGCCCGGTGACTTCCAGATCGCCGAGCGCAAGACCTACGGCAAGATGTCGCGCGGCATGATCTGCTCCAGCGACGAGCTGAACATGGGCGACGACGGCACCAAGGGCATCATCGTGCTGCCGCCGGAGACGGAGGTCGGCAAGGACGCCGTCGAGCTGCTGGAGCTGGTCGACGAGGTCCTGGACATCGCCGTCACCGCCAACCGCGGCGACTGCCTGTCCATCCGCGGCGTCGCCCGCGAGACCGCCATCGCCTACGGCCTGCCGCTGCGCGACCCGGCGCTGCTCGACGTGCCCGGCCCGAACGCGTACGGCTACCCGGTGCGGATCTCCGACCCCACCGGCTGCGACCGCTTCACCGCCCGCACGGTGGCCGGCCTGAGCGCCGAGGCCCGTTCCCCGATCTGGCTGCAGCGCCGGCTGCAGAAGGTCGGCATGCGCCCGATCTCCCTCGCCGTCGACGTCACCAACTACGTGATGATGGAGCTCGGCCAGCCGCTGCACGCCTACGACCGTGGCCTGGTCCAGGGCACCATCGGCGTGCGCCGGGCCGAGCAGGGCGAGAAGCTAACCACCCTCGACGGTGTCGAGCGCACGCTGGGCGCCGAGGACCTGGTGATCACCGACGACCGCGGCCCGATCGGGCTCGCCGGTGTCATGGGCGGCGCCAACACGGAGATCGCCGACCACGACGACACGGAGAACGCCACGGCGGACGTCGTCATCGAGGCCGCGCACTTCGACGCGGTGTCGATCGCGCGTACGGCCCGTCGGCACAAGCTGTCCTCCGAGGCGTCCCGGCGCTTCGAGCGCGGTGTCGACCCGCAGGCCGCGGCGGCTGCCGCGCAGCGCACCGTCGACCTGCTGGTGCTGCTCGCGGGCGGCACCGCTGAGGCCGGCGTCACCGAGGTCCTCGCCCCGAGCGCGCCGCGCACGATCACCGTCCCGGCCGACCACCCGGACAAGGTCGCGGGCGTCGCGTACGGCCGGGAGACCGTCGTACGCCGCCTCCAGCAGGTCGGCTGTGACGTGTACGGGCAGGACGAGCTGATCGTCACCGTGCCGTCCTGGCGGCCCGACCTCACCGACCCGAACGACCTGGCCGAAGAGGTCATCCGCCTGGAGGGCTACGAGAACCTGCCCTCCACGCTGCCCAGGCC
>KL569166.1:56218-57273 GCA_000715635.1 Streptomyces violaceus
CTGCACCGCCGCGTCGGCCGGGCCCTGGCCGGTGCCGGGTACGTCGAGGCGCCGAACTACCCGTTCGTCAGCGAGCAGGTCTTCGACCAGCTCGGTCTGGACTCCGACGACCCGGCCCGCCGTGTCGTGAAGCTCAGCAACCCGCTGAGCGACGAGGAGCCCGCGCTGCGCACCTCGCTGCTGCCGGGCCTGCTGGGTGCCCTGCGGCGCAACGACGGCCGGGGTTCGCACGATCTCGCGCTGTTCGAGACCGGCCTGGTCTTCCAGCCGCGTGAGGAGCAGCCGACCGCCACCGTGCTGCCCGTCGACCGCCGCCCGACCGACGAGGAACTCGCCGAGCTGAACGCCGCACTGCCCGAGCAGCCGCGGCACGCCGCCGTCGTCCTGGCCGGTGCCCGCGAGCAGTCCGGCTGGTGGGGCAAGGGCCGTCCGGCCGACTGGGCCGACGCGGTCGAGTCGGCGCGGAGCGTCGCCCGCGAGGCGGGCGCCGAGCTGATCATCCGCAAGGGGCAGTACGGGCCGTGGCACCCGGGCCGGTGCGCCGAGCTGGCGATCACCGTGGACGGTGCCGAGCGGGTCGTGGGGCACGCGGGGGAGTTGCACCCGCGCGTCGTCAAGGCGCTGGGGCTGCCCGCGCGTACCTGCGCGATGGAGATCGACCTGGACGCGGTGGAGAAGGCCGGTGACGCCACGCTGACGGCGCCGCGGATCTCCGCGTTCCCGGTGGCCACGCAGGATGTCGCCCTGGTCGTCGATGCGTTCGTTCCGGCGGTGGATGTCGAGGCGGCGTTGCGTGAGGGGGCCGGGGAGCTGCTGGAGTCCATTCGGCTGTTCGATGTGTACGAGAACGTGGAGCAGTTGGGGGAGGGGCGGAAGTCGCTCGCCTATGCGTTGCGGTTCCGGGCTTCTGATCGGACGTTGACGGTGGACGAGGCGTCGGCGGCTCGGGATGCGGCGGTGGCCCTTGCGGGGGAGCGCGTGGGGGCTGAGTTGCGGAGTTAGCGCCGTGGGGGACTGTGTTGGTTGTCGGCTGCGGGTTCGTCGTGGCTTGTCGC
>KL569166.1:57487-58683 GCA_000715635.1 Streptomyces violaceus
GGCTTGTCGCGCAGTTCCCCGCGCCCCTGACGGGTTGGGCCGGATCACTCATTTGGGTGGTAAAGGGAGGTGATCCTGCCCTGTCCGGCTTGCTGTCGACAGAATCGGACCGGCCTTCTTGGGCCGGTCCGATTCTGTGTGTCTGGGCCTATTTGGGGGGCCATCGGCATGATCCGCATCAGGGGTCGGGTGCGCGGCCTCGGTCTGCCCAGCGCCGTCTTCTTCGTGGTCGGTACCGGGGTGATCCTCCATGTGGGGCGGACGCTGATGCGTGAGCTGCGTCAGCTGCGCCGGGTCGCGGATGCCGCGCAGAACGCGCTGCTGCGGCCGCTGCCCTCGCGGATCGAGGGGCTGGACGTCGCCGCCGCCCAGTTGTCGGCGGAGCGCGGGGCCGCGATCGGGGGTGACCTGTACGAGGTCCTCGCCACCGAACACGGCGTGCGGGCTGTGATGGGCGACGTACGCGGGCACGGGATCGGCGCGTTCGGGACCGTCGCCGCGGTGCTCGGCTGTTTCCGCGAGGCCGCCTACGACGAGGAGGACCTCGGCGGGGTGCTGCGCCGGCTGGAACGCGCCCTGGACCGGCATCTGCGCCGAGAGCATCCGGCGAGCGTCGCCGAGGAGTTCGTGACCGTGCTCCTCGTGGAGATCCGCGCCGACGGCGAGATGGCCGCCCTGAACTGCGGGCACCCGTGGCCGTACCGGCTGAGCGGCACCCGAGTCGAACAGCTCGCCCCCGCCGACCCGTACCCGCCCCTGGGCGTTTTTCCCTTGCCGGACGTGCTGTCGACCGTAGGTCTGGGGCATCTCCCGCCCGGCGACGCGCTGTTCCTCTACACGGACGGCGTCCAGGACGCGAGGGACTCGCGTGGCCGGTTCTTCTCCCTGTCCACCGCGCTGACGAGCGCCGCACGGGAGGTGCCGCTCGCACCGCAGGCGATTCTCCGCGGTGTCCAGAGCGCGCTGGCCGATCATTCCGACGGCACCCCGGCAGACGACATCGCCCTGTTGGTCCTGAGCAACGGCGCATGCATGCCGCCAGGGGCGCGGGGAACTGCGCGAACCACCGCAACGGACCCGCAGCCGACCACGCGCCTCTGACCGACCGGCGATGACTCGCCCGGCCGGCCCGGCGATGCCGTCCGCCCCGCCACGGAGTGTCGGGCAGGCAGCCGGGCGGACGGCGGGAGCGGGCC
>KL569166.1:58852-60702 GCA_000715635.1 Streptomyces violaceus
GAGATGTGTATAAGAGACAGGCATTTCAGTCAACCGGCTCGCGACTCTGCGCGACAGCGCGCACACAGTGCGGATTCGAGCACTCCGTTCACACCCCGTGTGAAGGCGGAACCACTAATCTGGCCGCACCGAGCCACCGGGGGGCCCACATGCAGCCCAACACTCTGCTCGACGCGATCCTGGACGAAGCCGGGATCTCGCACGCGGGGCTGGCCGCACATGTCAACCAGGCGGGACGGGCACGGGGCCTGTCCCTGAGGTACGAACACACCGCCGTCGCCCGGTGGTTGAAGGGGCAGCGCCCCAGGGGCCAGGTGCCCGACCTGATCTGCGAGGTGCTCGCCGCCCGGCTCCAACGGCACGTCACCCTCGACGACATCGGCCTCGGCGTACCGGGCGAGCCGGCCGCCCCGCACACCGGTTCCCTGTCCGGTTTCGTCGAGCGGGCCACCGCTCTGTGGCGCTCCGACCAGCAGCAGCGCCCGCACCTCCTGGGCGCCCCCGCGCTCACCGGTACGCCCGCCGTCATGCCGGTGTGGGAGTGGGAGAACCCGCCCGAGGACGTGGACGTCTCCCGCGGCGGCAGACACCGGGTCACCGCAGGCGATCTGGAGATGCTGCGGTCGGCCCGGACCCACTACGAGCAGATGTACCGCAAGGCCGGGGGTATCGCGACCAGGGCCCGGATCGTGGGCTTCCTCAACTCCGAGGCCGCCCCGCTGCTGCGCGGCAGCTACACCGACGAGACCGGCCGGCAAGTCCACCGGGCCACGGGCGGGTTGGTGGCCGTCGCCGGCATCTGTGCGTACGACTCCGACGCGCACGGCCTCGCGCAGCGCTACTTCCACCAGGCGCTGCGCCTGGCGAAGGCCAGCGGGGACCAAGGGCTCGGGGCGTATGTGATCGCCCTGCTCGTCAACCAGTCGCTGTTCATGCGGGAGTACCGGCAGTCCGTCGCCTTCGCGGAGGCCGCGCTGCGGGCCGCCGGCAAGCAGATCACCCCGGCGCTCGCCTCCGACCTGTACGCGATGCAGGCCAAGGCGTACGCGCATCTCGGCGACGGCACCAGTGCCCTGTCCTGCATCCGGCGGGCCGAGCAGTCCGCCGAGCGCATCCGGCGTGGGTACGAGCCCGACGAGACCGGCTATGTCCAGCCGGGGCTCGTCAATGTCCAGGTGGCGGAGGCGCTGCTCAGTCTCGGGGAGATCGCGGCGGCCGGGGAGCATGCCGCTGCCGCCGTCGACAACCCGGCGCACGACCGCGGCCGGGTGCACCGGCTGGCCATGCTGAGCACCATCGAACTGCGGCAGGGTAATGCCGACAAGGCGGTGGTCATCGCCGTGCAGATGGCCGAACAGGCCCGCGGCATGGAGTCCCAGCGGCTGCGGGACCGGCTGCGTGCGGTGCGCGAGCATCTGGTGCGCAGCGGTAGCGCGGGCACGGCCGAGGCCGCCGAACTCATCGACGGGGCGCTGCGCGTACCGTTGTAGATCCGGGGCAGCGGCGTCCGCGTCATCCCGAGCGACTTCCTGTGCGCCTGCTGTCAGTACGTCCCTGCTGCGATATTGCCACTTACTCGACGGAAGGTGGCAGAACCGTGCAGTGGACGAAACACAACGAACAAACTGTGTACGCAAACCGCTGGTTCAGCGTCAATCTCGCGGATGTCGAACTACCGGACGGCCGGCACCTCGACCACTTCCTCATACGGCTGCGGCCTGTCGCGGTGGCCACGGTGGTGAACGAGGCCAACGAGGTGCTGCTGCTCTGGCGGCACCGTTTCATCACGGACAGCTGGGGGTGGGAACTCGCGGCGGGCGTCGTCGAGGACGGCGAGGACATCGCCCGCG
>KL569166.1:60895-64598 GCA_000715635.1 Streptomyces violaceus
CGCCCGCGCGGCCGCCAGGGAACTGGAGGAGGAGACCGGCTGGCGGCCGGGACCCCTGCACCACCTCATGAGCGTGGAGCCGTCCAACGGGCTCACCGACGCCCGGCACCACGTGTACTGGGCCGACGAGGGCGAGTACGTCGGGCACCCCGTGGACGACTTCGAGTCGGACCGCCGGGAATGGGTCCCCCTCAAGCTCGTCCCCGACATGGTCGCCCGAGGCGAGGTCCCGGCCGCCAACATGGCGGCCGCGTTACTTCTGCTGCACCATCTCAGGCTCGGACAGGACGCGTTGCCCTAGGCCGGGCAGGCCTAGCGTCCCAGCGCCTGCCAGATCGCCAGGACGAGGGCACCCACGGCGCTGAGGGCGGCGACCGCGGGCAGCGGCCAGCGCGTGTGTTCGAGCGTGTGGATCCGGGTGTTGAGCTCGTCGATTTCCTTGGCGGTCTCCTCGGTGCGGTGGCTGAGCAGAGCCAGCCCGCCCTCGACGCGGGCGTAGGCCACGTCGAGGCGGCGTCGTAACTCTGCGAGTTCTCCATGAACGACGGGATGCTCGGGATCGGCGGCCACGAGTCCGCTCCTTTCCGTAGTCGTTTCACATCCCTTGCATGCGCATGTGGAGTCAACTCGCCTGGTGGGCGCCTGGGGAGAGTGTGCGAGGGGCATATGCGAGCCCGGCGCGCACACGGTGTGTGAATACTGCGGGCCCGGCACCCATTCAGGTACCGGGCCCGCAGCATGGCCGAAATCTGACCGACCGTAATCGGCCTCGGGGGGTACCCGGGGGCGTATGGCGAAGTGGCAGAAGAACGCGGCGTATGCGCTGGCGCTCTACGCGCTGTTGGTCGTGGTGTTCCGGTTCTCCTCCGGCGGACAGGGGTGGGGCACGGCGCTGCTGCTCGCTCTCGTGGCCACTCCGCTCGCCCTCTGGATGGGCTGGCTGCGCCGTCGCCTCAATGAGCAGGCGGCGGAATGGGGACGCCGCCGGGCCCGGCCGTGGCCGGAGGAGCGGCGGCGTTGAGGTGGCGGCGTCGGCCGGCCGGTCAGTCGTACGTGTAGAAGCCCGAGCCCGTCTTGCGGCCCAGGCGGCCCGCGTCGACCATGCGCTGGAGCAGCGGGGGAGCGGCGTACAGGGGCTCCTTGTACTCCTCGTACATCGACTGGGCCACCGACGCGACCGTGTCCAGGCCGATGAGGTCGGAGAGCTTCAGCGGGCCCATGGGGTGGGCGCAGCCCATTTCCATGCCGTTGTCGATGTCCTCGCGGCTCGCGATGCCCGTCTCGAACATGCGGATCGCGGAGAGCAGGTACGGGATCAGCAGCGCGTTGACCACGAAACCGGAGCGGTCCTGGGCGCGGATGGCGTGCTTGCCCAGCAGCTTCTCGGTGAACTGCTCGGCCCGGCCGATGGTGTCCTCGGACGTGGTGAGCGCCGGGATCAGCTCGACGAGCTTCTGCACCGGGGCCGGGTTGAAGAAGTGGATGCCGATGACCCGGTCGGGCCGCGAGGTCGCCACCGCCAGCTTCACCAGCGGGATGGAGGAGGTGTTGGAGGCCAGGATGGCGTCGGGCCGGGTCACGACCTGGTCGAGCACCTGGAAGATCTCGGTCTTGACGTGCTCGTTCTCGACGACGGCCTCGATCACCAGATCACGGTCGGCGAACTCGCCGAGGTCCGTGGTGAAGCTCAGGCGGGCCTGCGCCGCCTCGTGCTCCTCCTCGGTGATCTTGCCGCGCTCCGCCGCCTTGGCCAGGGAGTTGAACAGCCGGGTCCGGCCGATCTCCAGGGCCTCGCCGGTGGTCTCGGCGACCATGACGTCCAGACCGACCCGGGCGCACACCTCGGCGATCCCCGCGCCCATCTGACCGCAGCCCACGACTCCGACGCGTGCAATGTCTCCCGCTGGGATGTCCGTCACATCGTCCCTTTCGCTGCTGATCCACGTCCGGGCAGGTGCTCCGTGGTCCGGTGCCTGCTCCGTTCGAGCACGTTACTCCCAAGTATCGATGATCGATCGCGGGGGTCGGCCCAGAGTCGGGCATTCTGGGCCCGGAGCGATCCGCGACCGGGCGGATCCGCGGCATTTTGGGGCATGCGGATGGGACGAGTGTCACGCAGGGCGTTCGCGGTGGCGGCGCTGTCGGCTTTCACGATGGTGCCTCCGGCGTCGGCCGCACCCAAGGAGGACGTCACCGAGGAAGGCAAGGGAGGAGACAGGGCGGCCTCCGCGATGCGGGGCGTATGGCTGGCGACCGTGGCCAACCGCGACTGGCCGTCCAAGCCGGGGCTGAGCGCGTCGAAGCAGCGCGCCGAGCTGCGCAAGCACCTCGACACGGCGGTCAGCAGGCGGCTCAACACCGTGTTCTTTCAGGTCCGGCCCACGGCGGACGCCCTGTGGCCCTCACCGTACGAGCCGTGGTCGCAGTACCTCACCGGCACCCAGGGCAAGGACCCGGGCTGGGACCCGCTGGGCACGGCCGTCGAGGAGGCCCACGCCCGCGGTCTGCAGCTGCACGCCTGGTTCAACCCGTACCGGGTCGCGACGCACGCCGACCCGTCCCGGCTCGCCGCCTCCCACCCCGCGCGCCGGAACCCGGACTGGGTGGTGACGTACGGCGGGAAGCTCTACTACAACCCGGGGCTGCCCGAGGTCCGTGCCTTCGTGCAGGACGCGATGCTCGACGCGGTGCGGAAGTACCCCGTGGACGGCGTCCACTTCGACGACTACTTCTACCCGTACCCGGTGGCGGGCCAGAGCTTCGACGACGACGCGGCCTACGACGAGCACGGCGACGGCTTCCCGAGCCGGGCCGCGTGGCGGCGGGACAACATCAACAAGCTGGTGCGGGAGACGGCGGGCCGCATCAAGAAGGTCAGGCCGACCGCCCGCTTCGGCATCAGCCCCTTCGGCGTGTGGCGCAACGCCGCCACGGACAAGCGCGGCTCGGACACCCGGGCCGGTGTGCAGACGTACGACGACCTGCACGCGGACACCCGCAAATGGGTGCGCGAGAGCTGGATCGACTACATCGTCCCGCAGCTGTACTGGAACATCGGCTTCGCCGCCGCCGACTACGCCAAGCTGGTGCCCTGGTGGGCGGAGGTCGCGCGCGGCACCTCGACGCAGCTGTACGTGGGGGAGGCGCTGTACAAGGCCGGTGACCCGGCGCAGCCCGCGGCCTGGCAGAACCCGGCCGAGCTGTCCCGGCACCTGGCGCTGGCCGAGGACTACGCACAGGTGCGCGGGCACGTCTTCTTCGCCGCCAAGGACGTGGCGACCGATCGGATCGGGGCGATGGCGAGGGTGATCGCCGACCACTACGAGTAGCCGGCGTCGCCCCGCGCCGCATCACGGCCCGGTGGTGGTCTCCCGGTGCCGGATCTCGGTGTCGGGTCCCGGTGAGCACACTCCCTCGTGCCCGTCCTCGAACCGGACGCGGTACGGGGGATTGCCCTCCTGGCCGAGCACTTCGACGATCTCGCCGACCTTGTCGTGCTGACCGACCACCCTGCCGTGCTGGACAAGCTGGTCGCCCACTATTGCGCGCATCTGGGGCCTCCTCACGAGGTGCGGAGCAGCGGTCCGTGGCCTCGAGTCTACGGTGGGGAGCGCTACTTGGCAGGTGCCGTGCGCGCCCCGCTCAGCCGCGCGCCCGCTGTGTGACGGCGATGCAGACCAGCACCGCCGCTGCCGTCAGCGGG
>KL569166.1:64887-65113 GCA_000715635.1 Streptomyces violaceus
GACCACACCAGTGTGAGCAGGGGCTGGGCGAGCTGCAACTGGCTGGCCTTCGGGATGCCGATGGCCGCCATGCCCCGGTACCAGACGACCAGGCCGACGAACTGCGAGCCCACCGCGACCCACAGCAGCCCGGTGACGCTGTGCGCCGCCAGCCGCACGGGTTCCTGCGCCAGTGCGAGCGCGGCCATGGGCACGGTCAGCGGCAGGCACAGCACCAGCGCCCAGC
>KL569166.1:65336-65716 GCA_000715635.1 Streptomyces violaceus
AGCAGGCACAGCACCAGCGCCCAGCCGATGACGTGCCAGCCCGGCATGACCCGGGCCAGACGGCCGCCCTCGGTGTAGCCGGCCGCGCACACCAGCAGCGCCGCGAAGAGGTACAGGTCGGCCGTGCTCAGGGCGCCGCCGCTCTGCTGCACGGTGAAGGCCAGCACGGCCGCCGCGCCCGCGAGGGCCGCCGTCCAGAAGGTGCGCGAGGGCCGGGTGCCGACGCGCAGGGCGGAGCAGAGTGCGGTGGTGAGGGGGAGCAGGCCGACCACGACGGCGGCGTGCGCGGTGGTCGAGGTCTGCAGCGCCAGCGTGGTCAGCAGCGGGAAGCCGAGCACCACCCCGGCCCCGACGACCGCGAGGCCCGGCCAGTGCCGGCG
>KL569166.1:65909-67028 GCA_000715635.1 Streptomyces violaceus
GGGCGGGCGGGCAGCGGCACGCGAAGGCCGAGCAGACAGCCGCCCGCGATCACCGCGGCCAGGACGCTCCGGACGGCGACCAGCGACCAGGGCCCGAAGCCCTCAAGGCCCCAGGCGGTGGCGGGGAACGTGAGGGAGAAGGCGATGACGCCGAGGGCGGCCTGGAGGATACCGAGGCCGGGGCGGTCCCGATCCGTGGCAACTGCTATCCGGGGTGCGGTAGTAGCGCTACTCTCTGCTCTCATGCAAGAGCGTAGCAGTGTCGCTGAACTGGTGGAACGACTTCGAAGGGAGCTCGACCGCTACTCACCGGGAGGAAAGCTGCCGTCGAGCCGGGCCCTTGTCGAGCGATTCCGGGTGAGCCCCGTGACCGTGTCCCGGGCCCTGGCGCAGCTCGCCGCCGAGGGGCTGGTGGTCACCCGGCCCGGGGCGGGCGCGTTCCGCGCACTGACCAGGGCGGCACCGGCACCGGCCGGGGACACCTCCTGGCAGGAGGTCGCGCTCAGCGCGGACGGCGCCGCCGACCTCGTACCGCGCTCGGTGGACGCCTCCGGGGTGCTGGTGTCGCTGGCCGCCCCGCCGCCCGGCGTGATCGAGTTCAACGGCGGCTATCTGCACCCGTCGCTGCAGCCGGAGCGGGCGATGGCCGCCGCCCTGTCGCGCGCCGGACGCCGTCCCGGTGCCTGGGGGCGCCCGCCCATGGAAGGGCTGCCGGAGCTGCGCGAGTGGTTCGCGCGCGGCATCGGCGGGTCCTTCACCGCCGCCGAGGTGCTGATCACCGCGGGCGGACAGTCCGCGCTCACCACCGCCCTGCGCGCCCTCGCCCCGCCCGGCGCCCCTGTCCTGGTCGAGTCGCCGACCTACCCCGGCATGCTCGCCATCGCCCGTGCCGCGGGGCTGCGCCCGGTGCCCGTCCCGGTGGACGCCGACGGCGTGAAACTCGCGCTGCTCGCCGACGCCTTCCGCGCCACGGGCGCCCCGGCCTTCGTCTGCCAGCCGCTCTTCCAGAACCCCACCGGTGCCGTGCTCGCGCCCGAGCGGCGTGGCGAGGTACTGCGCATCGCGCGCGAGGCGGGCGCGTTCGTCGTCGAGGACGACTTCGTGCGGCGGCTCGTGCAC
>KL569166.1:67210-68730 GCA_000715635.1 Streptomyces violaceus
CGCCGGGCCGCTGCCGCGCCCGCTGGCCGCCGACGACCCCGACGGCGTCGTCGTCCACGTCTGCTCGCTGACCAAGGCGACCGCGCCGAGCTTCCGAGTGAGCGCCCTGGCCGCGCGCGGGCCGGTCCTGGAGCGGCTGCGCGCCATCCAGGTCGTCGACACCTTCTTCGTGCCGCGGCCCCTTCAGGAGGCCGCGCTCGAACTCGTCGGCTCGCCCGCCTGGCCGCGTCATCTGCGGTCCGTCTCCGCCGAGTTGAAGGCGCGCCGGGACGCGATGACCGCCGCGCTCGGACTGCACCTGCCGGAACTCGCCCTGTCGCATGTCCCCTCCGGCGGCTACCACCTGTGGCCGCGGCTGCCCGACGGCACGGAGGAATCTGCCCTGACGGGGGCTGCCCTCCGCGCGGGCGTCGCGATCACCCCCGGCCGCCCCTACTTCAGCGCCGAGCCGCCGGCCGCGCACATCCGGCTGAGCTTCGCGGCGGTCGCGGGGACCGGGGAGATCGCGGAGGGCGTACGGCGGCTGCGTACGGCCTGCGACGAGGTGCTGGGATAACCGCTGAGGTGCTGGGATAACCGCTCGACGCACCTGCCGCCGCCCTGCGAGCATCGCGCCATGACCGACACGCCGAGCCTGCCCCAGGGCTACGAGATCTCCACCGACCCCGGCCGTATCGACCGCGAACGCGTCCACCGCTGGCTGTCCACCGACGCGTACTGGGCGTTGGGCCGCTCCCGGGAGAAGCAGGACCGGGCGATCGAAGGCTCGCTCAACTTCGGCGTGTACGAGACGGTGTCGGGGGAGCAGGTGGCATACGCCCGGGTCATCACGGACCGGGCGACCTTCGGGTGGCTGTGTGACGTGTACGTGGATCCCTCGGTGCGCGGCAAGGGGGTCGGCAGCGCGCTCGTGGCGGCCGTACGGGAAGAGTTGCGGGGGTACGGGGTGCGCCGGGTCCTGCTCGCCACGCACGACGCGCACGGCGTCTACGAGAAGCTCGGCTTCGCGGAGTTGGAGCACCCCGAGCACTGGATGGCGCTCATCTTCGGCCCGTGAGGGCCGGTGCACCCTGGGTAACTCCCCGGTAACACCTCTTGACCTGCGCACTTGCGGGACCCACGATCGCCGCATGCCACTTCGGGTCACGTTCGTCGCCGCAGCGCGCAGCTCCCCGCTGCTCGCCGAGAGATTCGAGGACGACCGGCCGCTGGACCAGGCCGGCTGGGGTGAGGTGGAGCGCGCCGCCCAGGAGCTGCTGCCGCTCGCCGCGGCCGAGCTGCGCTACTGCTCGCCGACCCCGCGCAGCCGTGCGACGGGGGAGGGGCTCGGGTACGCGCCGCTGGTGCAACTCGCCCTGCGGGACTGCGGCATGGGCCGGTGGCGCGGGCTGACCCTGGGCGAGGCGATGGCCCGGGAGCCGGAGGCCGTGGACGCCTGGCTCGCCGACCCGCGCGCCACACCCCACGGCGGTGAGTCGCTGGTGGACTTCATCACCCGCGTCGGCGGCTGGCTCGACACT
>KL569166.1:68927-72667 GCA_000715635.1 Streptomyces violaceus
CTGCCGCGTCGTGGCGGTGGCCGAGCCGTCCGTGATCCGTGCCGCCCTGGTCTACGCCCTGAAGGCGCCGCCCTCGACGTACTGGAACATCGACGTCCGCCCGCTGTCGACGACCTCCGTGACGGGCCGGGGCGGGCGCTGGAACCTGCGCTTCGACGGGGTGTCCGCTCAGCCCTCGCGCGCGTAGTCGGTGCGCAGCACCAGGTCCTTGGCCGGGCCGCGCACCCGCCACACCGTCCGCCAGTGGTCCGCGTCCCGGACCGTGAACTCGCCGCGGTAGAGGTCCGCCACGCAGGGGTGGTCGGTGACGTACCGCCCGGACGTCAGATCCAGGTCGTGGAACGGCCGGCCGTCCGCGAACCGCACGTCCGCGGTGCCGTCCGGGCCCGGCAGGAACCGCAGCGTGCGCTCGGCGGGCCGGGCGACACCCCGCCAGACGAAGGTGCCCGACTCGTGGTGCAGCAGGCCGCCGGCCTCCTCCGGCCGGAACACGGTGGTTCCGGAGAACTCCCCCTGCGCGCCGCTCGCGAGATCCCGCACCGACCGCGCCACGCTCCAGCGCCCGGCCAGATACGCCAGCACGTCCGGCACTGGCCAGAACTCGCCCATTCCGTCCCGCTCTCCGTCCCAACCGTTGCTGCGTGACCCATTGACGCGCCACAGCCCCCTCCCTATCTTGCCGTTCGAAGTGCTGATCAACGTCTGATATTTCGAACACTCCTCTACCAGAGAGCCGCGGAGTATCCATGCCACGCACCGCCCGCACCCGATGGAGACTGGGTCTCACGACCACCGCCCTCCTGACGGCAGCAGCCCTCGTACCGGCCCCCGCGCACGCCGAGGACGTCACCGACTACACGATCACCGTCGACCCGTCCGCGAAGGGCGCGGCGATCGACGACACGATGTACGGCGTCTTCTTCGAGGACATCAACCGGGCCGCCGACGGCGGTCTGTACGCCGAGCTCGTGCAGAACCGATCCTTCGAGTACTCCACCGCCGACAACGGCTCCTACACGCCCCTGACCTCCTGGACGGTCGGCGGCACCGCCGAGGTCGTGAACGACTCGGGCCGCCTCAACGCGCGCAACCGCAACTACCTTTCCCTGGGCGCCGGTTCGTCCGTCACGAACGCCGGATACAACACCGGCATCCGGGTCGACAAGGGCAAGCGGTACGACTTCTCCGTCTGGGCCCGGGCCGAGAGCGGCAGCACGCTCACCGTCTCGCTGAAGGACACCGCGGGCACGCTGGGCACCGCCCGCCAGGTCGCCGTGAAGGGCGGCTGGGCCAAGTACAAAGCCACCTTTACCGCGACCCGCACCAGCAACCGCGGCCGGCTCGCCGTGGCCGCGACGAACGCCGCCGCGCTCGACGAGGTGTCGCTCTTCCCGCGCGACACCTACAAGAACCAGCCGAACGGCCTGCGCAAGGACCTCGCCGAGAAGATCGCCGCCCTCAAGCCGGGCTTCGTGCGCTTCCCCGGCGGCTGCCTGGTCAACACCGGCTCCATGGAGGACTACAGCGAGGCCTCGAACTGGCAGCGCAAGCGCAGCTACCAGTGGAAGGACACCATCGGCCCGGTCGAGGAGCGTGCCACCAACTCCAACTTCTGGGGCTACAACCAGAGCTACGGCCTCGGCTACTACGAGTACTTCCGCCTCTCCGAGGACATCGGCGCCATGCCGCTGCCCGTCGTCCCGGCCCTGGTGACCGGCTGCGGCCAGAACAAGGCCACCGACGACGACGCCCTGCTCAAGCGGCACATCCAGGACACCCTCGACCTCATCGAGTTCGCCAACGGACCGGCGACCTCCACGTGGGGCAAGGTGCGCGCCAAGATGGGCCATCCCAAGCCGTTCCACCTCACCCACATCGGGGTCGGCAACGAGGAGAACCTCCCCAAGGAGTTCTTCGCCCGCTTCCAGCAGTTCCGGGCCGCCATCGAGGCGAAGTACCCGGACATCACCGTCATCTCCAACTCGGGCCCGGACGACGCGGGCACGACCTTCGACACCGCCTGGCAGCTCAACCGCGAGGGCAACGTCGACATGGTCGACGAGCACTACTACAACAGCCCGAACTGGTTCCTGCAGAACAACGACCGCTACGACTCCTACGACCGCAAGGGCCCCAAGGTCTTCCTCGGTGAGTACGCCTCGCAGGGCAACGCCTGGAAGAACGGCCTCTCCGAAGCCGCGTTCATGACCGGCCTGGAGCGCAACGCGGACATCGTCAAGCTCGCCTCGTACGCCCCGCTGCTCGCCAACGAGGACTACGTCCAGTGGCGGCCGGACATGATCTGGTTCAACAACCGGGCGTCCTGGAACTCGGCCAACTACGAGGTCCAGAAGCTGTTCATGGCCAATGTCGGCGACCGCGTGGTCCCGTCGAAGGCGACCACCACGCCGGACGTCAGCGGCCCCATCACCGGCGCCGTCGGCCTGTCCACGTGGGCGACCAGCGCCGCGTACGACGACGTGAAGGTCACCTCGGCGGACGGCTCCACCCTGCTGAGCGACGACTTCTCGGGTGACGCCTCGAAGTGGACGAGCAGCGGCCGTGGCAGCTGGAGCGTCCAGGACGGGCAGTACGTCCAGACGGACACCGCGACCGAGAACACCATGGTCACGGCGGGCGACCCGGCCTGGAAGGACTACGACCTGCATGTGAAGGCCACCAAGAAGTCCGGCAAGGAGGGCTTCCTCGTCGCCTTCGGCGTCAAGGACACCGGCAACTACTACTGGTGGAACCTGGGCGGCTGGAACAACACCCAGGGCGCCATCGAGCAGGCCGTGGACGGCGGCAAGGGCACGCTGATGACGAAGGCCGGGTCGATCGAGACCGGCCGCGCCTACGACATCGACATCAAGGTGCGCGGCCGCCAGGTCACGCTGTTCCTGGACGGCAAGGAGTGGGGCGGCTTCACCGACGACAAGCCGGCCGAGCCGTTCCGCCAGGTCGTCACCAAGGACGCCAAGACCGGTGACCTGATCGTCAAGGTCGTCAACGCCCAGTCCACCGAGGCCCGTACCGCCGTCGACCTGGGCGGGGCGAAGGTCGCCTCCACCGCCCGTGTCACCACGCTGGCCGCCGAGCCGGACGCGGTGAACACCGAGACGGACACGCCGGTCACGCCGGTGACGTCCACCCTCCGGGGTGTGTCCGGGAAGTTCACGTACACCTTCCCGGCGGACTCCGTCACGTTCCTGAGGATCAAGCAGAGGTAGGACCCGCCGTCGTGGGCCGCTGTCCCCCGGGCAGCGGCCCACGACCGGCCGTCATCCGTAGCAGGGCCCGTTGCAGGACCACGTCCACAGCGTTCCGCATCCGCTGTCGGAGCGTACGCACGAGTTCTCCACCCAGATGCAGGAGCTGCCCCAGCACTTGTCGCTGTAGGTGTTGCACTCGCAGTCCGGCAGCGCGGCGGCCTCGACCGGTCCCAGGGTGGCCAGCAGCGCGTTCGACGCGGCCGGCTCGAAGGCGGCACGCGCGTCGGCGTCGATACGGCGCATCTCCTCGGTGCCCCTGCGGCCCCGCTCGAACCGGAACGTCGACACGTCCGAAGCCGTGGCCCGGGCCCGGTCCACCACCCTGGCCTGAGCGGGCGTCAGGCCGGGGTGGGCGGACCGCCACCGGTCGATGTGCTCCACCCACAGCGCGCTGCGCGCCTCGGCGGGCAGCGCCTGGAACACCGCCCGGCGGTGGGTGACCGGCAGGGCGGCCACGTCGTCGTAGCG
>KL569166.1:72882-73500 GCA_000715635.1 Streptomyces violaceus
CGGGTCGGCAGCCGGCCTGCGTGCCGGCCGACCCATTCCTGGGCCGCCGCCGCGTCCTTGTCCTGCGCGAAGGCCGGGGTCGTGCCCTTTACCAGCACGGCCGCGGCGACCGCGAGGCCTCCGCCCAGGCGCAGGAACTCGGCGCGCCCCAGCCCGCCCCGGCCCGTCGCGCCCTCGGCACGCGCCTGTCCCAGGGCACGCAGCACCTTCACCGAGGAACGCGGTCCCAGCCGCCGGGCCAGCGGCACGGCGAGCGCGGCACCCGTCCAGGCCCGCACCCTCGTGTCCGGCCCGGCACCCTCGCCACCGCGCACGGCCAGCAGCGTGGGCACCCAGGGGGCGTCCGGGCCCAGCGCCCGCTCGCGCCGGTCACGTACGTCCTGACGCCCGAGCGGCACCACTTCCAGCTTGCCGTCGCACGCCTCGTACACGATCGACGAGATGGTGCGACAGGCCCCGCACGAACTGTCGAAGGCCAGCATCCAGCGCACCCCGGAATCACGCATGGAGAACACTCCCGTCCTCCGCGCCGCCGCACGGCGACGCGGTCGCCGTGGTCAGTTGAAGCAGAGTCCGTTGCACGGATAGATGTAGAGACTTCCGCAGCCCGCGCTCGTG
>KL569166.1:73679-77222 GCA_000715635.1 Streptomyces violaceus
GCCGTTGTCGATGCAGTCGCCGTCCCAGCCGCAGTACACGTCGATCCGGTTGCACTCGCAGTTGGGCGGGGGCGCCGCCGCCTCGGACGCCGGGCCCAGCACCGCCAGCATCGCCCGCGCCCCGTCCGGGCCGAAGGCCTCGCGGGCCGCCCGGCCGAGCTCCGCGACCTCGGCGGGCGGCTCGCCCTCGAAGGTCGCCGGGTCGGAGGCGACGGCCAGGGCCCGGTCCAGGATCCGCCGCTGCGCCGCGCTCAGCTCCGGGCGTTCGGCACCGAAGCGGCGCAGATGCTCGGCCCACAGGCCGCTGCGGGCCTTGGGCGGCAGTGCCTCGTGGATCGCGCGCCGGTGGCTCAGCGGATGCGCCACCACATCGTCGTAGGTGGTGGGCAGCGCGCCGCGGTGGGCGAGCACCCAGCGGCGGGCCGCTTCGTGCTCGTTCTCGGCGAAGGCGGGAGTACTGCCGCGCATGATCACGCCGGCGGCCACCACCAGACCGGCACCGGCCCGCAGGAACTGCGCCCGCCGGAGGGTCCGCCCCGTGACCGGACGGTCGGCGGTGTGGTGGGCGTCCGCCCGGCGCAGGTCGCCCAGGGGGCGTCCGTGCCGTAGGCCTGCTCGCGCCAGTCCCGTACCCGGGTGTCGTCCAGAGGCAGTACCTCGAGCTTGCCGTCGCAGGCGTGGGAGACGGCGCTGGAGATCTTGCGGCAGATCGCGCACGATCCGTCGAAGGCGAGCACCCAGCGCGGTTCCGGTTTCTTCATGGCAGCATCCCCTTTGTCCGCCCGGCGGTCGACATCGCTGAGGCAGAGTCTGGGCAGCGGGGCGGATCCGGCGCACCGCCTTTAGAGCGCCTTCGAAAGACCCCTCTCCGGGCGAGCGTCAGACGGCCGAGCCGTGGGCGCCCTTCGAGCAGGGCGGCCCTGAGCGGGGTGGTGGTGTGCAGGACGGCGTTGCCCAGCCGGTGGGTGCTGAGCAGGCCCGCGTCGCGCAGTACGGAGGCGTGGTAGCTGGCGGTGGCGGCGGAGACGCCGGTGCCGTGGGCCAGTTCCGTGGTCGTGGCGCCGTTCTCCGAGGCGTGGCGGAGGATCTCCGCCCGGGTCCGCCCCAGGAGCGCGGCCAGGGACCGCGACGGCGCCCGGGTGTCGCCGGCCGCCCGGGCGGCCGGGTTCAGGGCGCCCTGGTGCGTCATGGGATAGACGACGACCGGAGGCAGTGCGGCATCCTTCAGCACGGTCGGATAGCGCCAGCAGAAGTAGGACGGCAGCACCAGCAGTCCGCGTCCGCGCAGATGCACGTCCCGCTCCACGCGCAGCCCGCCCACCGTCAGCACCGGGGTCCGCCAGTGCAGTTCGGGGTGCAGCGCGTCGAGCAGGCTCCCGGCACCGGCGCCCGGCGTCCGGGTGCGCAGGGCGCGTTCGGCCTCGAAGCGGGCGCGGACATGATCCCAGTAGGGCGCCGGTCCGGCCCTGACGTAGGTCCGCAGGGTCCGCCCCAGATGGTGGACCGCCGCCCCGTCGCCGTCCGCCAGAGCCCGGCCCCACGGCGGGAGTCTGCGCCCGTCGGCCGAGAGTTCGAGCAGGTCGTGGCGTAATCGCGCGCGGGGTGTGGACAGCAGGGCGTCGATCCCCGGCTCCGGACCGCTCTCGCCGGCGGCGGGCGTGAGGAAGTCCGGCGAGTAGCCGACCGGTGGGGCCAGGCGCAGCAGTTGGCGTTCCGGTGCGCCGAGGGCCGGGCGGACCCGGGCCCGCCAGCTGCCGAAGACCGCCCAGCCGTCCCGGGTCTGGAGCATGTGCATGCTCTGCAGGGCTTCCCACATCGGGTCGGGTGCCTGGGTGAACCTGATGCGGGTGAGATCGTCGTCGGTGAAGTGAATGCGCAGGGCCATGCGAGCCATCCCCGTGGACACCGCGGGCATCCCCCGTGGTTGCCCCCCGGCGCCTCGCCACCCATGGTCGGCATCCGTCACGCGTGTCGCGGGGGCCTTCACAACATACCCACGCCGGGTACGGCTCCATACGCCGCGTTCCAGCCACCGAAACCTGCCCGCACCCCTCTCGCCTGCCATGATCTCCCCGTAGGCGCGGTCATGCACGGGACAAAGCTGGGATTGCATAAACGTGCAGCGAAACGTATAGTCATGCTCTCTAAGGAGGAGGTTCCATGGCGGTACGTGCGGCAGTGGCCGGAGCGAGTGGATACGCGGGCGGGGAACTGCTGCGTCTGCTGCTGGCCCACCCCGAGGTAGAGATCGGCGCCCTCACCGGCAACTCCAACGCGGGGCAGAAGCTCGGTGCGCTCCAGCCGCACCTGCTGCCCCTGGCCGGGCGAGTGCTCCAGGAGACCACCCCCGAGGTCCTCGCCGGTCACGACGTCGTCTTCCTCGCACTGCCGCACGGGCAGTCCGCCGCCGTCGCCGAGCGTCTCGGCCCGGACGTGCTGGTGGTCGACATGGGCGCGGACTTCCGGCTGACGGACGCCGCCGCCTGGGAGAAGTTCTACGGCTCGCCGCACGCCGGAACCTGGCCCTACGGCCTTCCCGAACTGCCGGGTGCCCGCTCCGCGTTGGAGGGGTCCAAGCGCGTCGCGGTGCCCGGTTGCTACCCGACCGCCGTCTCCCTGGCCCTCCTCCCGGCGTACGCCGCCGGGCTCGCCGGGAACGAGGCCGTGATCGTCGCCGCCTCCGGCACGTCCGGCGCGGGCAAGGCGCCCAAGCCCCACCTGCTGGGCAGCGAGGTCATGGGGTCGATGACCCCGTACGGCGTCGGCGGCGGGCACCGGCACACGCCCGAGATCACCCAGAACCTCAGCGCGGCCGCCGGCGAGCCGGTCTCCGTGTCGTTCACGCCCACCCTGGCGCCGATGCCGCGCGGGATCCTCGCCACGTGCAGCGCTGCCGCGAAGGAGGGCGTCACGGCCGACTCCGTGCGCGCCGCCTACGAGAAGGCCTACGCCGACGAGCCCTTCGTGCACCTGCTTCCCGAGGGGCAGTGGCCCGCCACGGCGTCCGTCTACGGTTCGAACGCCGTTCAGGTGCAGGTCGCGTACGACGAGGCCGCCGGACGGATCATCGTGATCAGCGCCATCGACAATCTCACCAAGGGCACCGCGGGCGGTGCCGTCCAGAGCATGAACATCGCCCTCGGTCTCGACGAGACCACCGGACTGACGACGATCGGAGTTGCGCCGTGAGTGTGACGGCAGCACAGGGATTCACGGCGGCGGGCATCGCCGCCGGGATCAAGGAGAACGGCAACCCCGACCTGGCCCTCGTGGTCAACACCGGCCCCCGCCGCGCCGCCGCCGGCGTCTTCACCTCCAACCGTGTGAAGGCCGCGCCGGTCCTGTGGTCCGAGCAGGTGCTGAAGAGCGGCCAGGTGTCCGCCGTCGTCCTCAACTCCGGTGGCGCCAACGCCTGTACGGGACCGAAGGGCTTCCAGGACGCGCACGCCACGGCCGAGAAGGCGGCCGAGGTGCTCGGCCGCGGCGCGATCGAGGTCGCCGTCTGCTCGACCGGCCTCATCGGCCTCCTCCTGCCGATGGACC
>KL569166.1:77410-78968 GCA_000715635.1 Streptomyces violaceus
CCCCCCCCCTGCCGATGGACAAGCTGCTCCCGGGCGTCGAGACGGCCGCCGCCCAGCTCTCCGAGCACGGCGGTGAGAAGGCCGCGATCGCCATCAAGACCACCGACACCGTCCACAAGACGTCCGTCGTGACCTGGGGGTCCCCCCGGACGGAGTCTGGGGGAGGCTGGACCGTCGGCGGCATGGCCAAGGGCGCGGGCATGCTCGCCCCCGGCCTCGCCACCATGCTCGTCGTCCTCACCACCGACGCGGACCTGGAGAACGACGTCCTGGACAAGGCCCTGCGGGCGGCCACCCGGACGACCTTCGACCGGGTCGACTCCGACGGTTGCATGTCCACCAACGACACCGTGCTGCTGCTCGCCTCCGGCGCCGCCGGCGTCACCCCCGGGTACGAGGAGTTCGCGGAGGCCGTACGCCAGGTCTGCGACGACCTCGGCCAGCAGCTCATCCGGGACGCCGAGGGCGCCAGCAAGGACATCAAGGTCGAGGTGATCAACGCCGCGACCGAGGACGACGCTGTCGAGGTGGGCCGCTCCATCGCCCGCAACAACCTCCTCAAGTGCGCCATCCACGGAGAGGACCCCAACTGGGGCCGGGTGCTCTCCGCGATCGGCACCACGCGGGCCGCCTTCGAGCCCGACCGGCTCAACGTCGCCATCAACGGCGTCTGGGTGTGCAAGAACGGCGGTGTCGGCGAGGACCGCGACAAGGTCGACATGCGCTACCGCGAGGTGCACATCGTCGCCGACCTCGCCGCCGGGTCCGAGACAGCCACCATCTGGACCAACGACCTCACCGCCGACTACGTCCACGAGAACAGCGCCTACTCCTCATGAGTACTACGCGAAAGCACACCGCCCTGCCCAAGGCGCAGATCCTCATCGAGGCGCTGCCGTGGCTGGTCCGGCACAACGGCAAGACCGTCGTCATCAAGTTCGGCGGCAACGCCATGATCGACGAGGACCTGAAGGCCGCCTTCGCCCAGGACGTGGTGTTCCTGCACCACGCCGGCCTCAAGCCCGTCGTCGTGCACGGCGGCGGCCCGCAGATCAGCGCCGCCCTGGACAAGCACGGCATCGTCAGCGAGTTCAAGGCAGGGCTGAGGGTCACCACCGAGGACGCCATGGACGTCGTACGGATGGTGCTGGCCGGGCAGGTCCAGCGGGAGCTGGTCGGGCTGCTCAACGAACACGGGCCGCTGGCCGTGGGGCTGACCGGCGAGGACGCGCACACCATCACCGCCACCAAGCACCAGCCCGAGATCGACGGCGAGCTCGTCGACATCGGGCGGGTCGGCGAGATCACCGCGATCGACACCGGCGCGATCGAGGCCCTGCTCGCCGACGGCCGTATCCCGGTCGTCTCCTCGATCGCACGCTCCCAGGACGACGGGCATGTCTACAACGTCAATGCTGATACGGCGGCTGCGGCACTCGCTGCTGCTCTGGGCGCCGAAACCCTCATGGTCCTCACGGACGTCGAGGGGCTCTACGAGGACTGGCCGAACAGCGACGAGGTGATCAGCCGCCTCACCGCCTCCGAGCTGGAACGGCTG
>KL569166.1:79183-80170 GCA_000715635.1 Streptomyces violaceus
AGATGTGTATAAGAGACAGGACCTGTCCTCCGGCATGGTGCCGAAGATGGAGGGCTGTCTGAACGCCGTACGGGGCGGCGTGACCACCGCCCGCGTGATCGACGGCCGTGTCCAGCACTCGATCCTGCTGGAGATCTTCACCGACGAGGGAATCGGCACGATGGTCGTGCCCGACGAGAAGCCCGAGGGACCGGGCGAACAGGGGGAGTCGTGAACAACGCCGTGAACAATGTCGCGGGCAATCAGGAACTGACCGCGCGGTGGCAAGGCGCGCTCATGAACAACTACGGCACTCCGCTGTTGCCCCTGGCACGCGGCGAGGGCACCCGCGTCTGGGACGCCGACGGCACCTCCTACCTCGACTTCGTCGGCGGCATCGCCACCAACGCCCTCGGCCACGCCCACCCGGCGATCGTCGAGGCCGTGAGCCGCCAGATCGGCTCCCTCGGCCACATCTCCAACTTCTTCATGGCCGAACCGACCGTCGCCCTCGCCGAGCGGCTGCTCCGCCTCTTCGGCCGGGACGGCAAGGTCTTCTTCTGCAACTCCGGCGCCGAGGCCAACGAGGCCGCCTTCAAGATCGGCCGGCTGACCGGGCGGACCCACATCGTCGCCACCGAGGGCGCCTTCCACGGGCGGACCATGGGCGCCCTGGCGATGACCGGCCAGCCCGGCAAGCGGGAGCCGTTCCTGCCGCTGCCCGACGACGTCACCCACGTCCCCTTCGGCGACGCGCAGTCACTGGCCGCCGCGGTGACCGAGGAGACCGCGCTCGTCATCATCGAGCCGATCCAGGGCGAGCTCGGCGTCGTCGTCCCGCCGGCCGGCTACCTCAAGGCCGCCCGTGCCATCACCGCCTCGACCGGGGCGCTCCTCGTCCTCGACGAGGTGCAGACCGGCATCGGCCGGACCGGGCAGTGGTTCGAGTACCAGGCCCACGAGGGCGTCCTGCCCGACGTCGTCACCCTGTCTCTTATACACATCTCT
>KL569166.1:80349-81445 GCA_000715635.1 Streptomyces violaceus
CGCGACCGTCGCCTTCGGGCGGGCCGCGGAGCTGCTCCAGCCCGGGCACCACGGCACGACGTTCGGCGGGAACCCCGTCGCCTGCGCGGCCGGGCTCGCCGTCCTCGACACCATCGAGAACGAGGGGCTGCTGGAGAACGTCAAGCGGCAGAGCGCGACGTTGCGGGACGGGATCGAAGGCCTCGGCCACGAGTTGATCGATTTTGTCCGGGGCGCGGGCCTACTCCTGGGTATCGTGCTCACCGAGCCTCTCGCGCCCCAGGTGCGCCAGGCGGCTCAGGAGGCCGGTTTCCTGGTGAACGTGCCCGCCCCGGACGTCGTCAGGCTGATGCCGCCGCTGAACCTCGGCGACGACGAGGTGGACGCCTTCCTCGGGGCGCTGCCCGGCATCCTCCAGGCAGTCAGCGGGGACGGACGATCCGGAGAATGAGACGACGATGAGCCAGGCGCAGGAGCACGAGCAGGGGGCGAACGGATCCGCCGTGCCGCAGACCCGCACCGCACGCCACCGCCGGATCGTGGACATCCTCAACCGGCAGCCGGTGCGGTCGCAGAGTCAGCTGGCGAAGCTGCTCGCCGACGACGGGTTGAGCGTCACGCAGGCGACGCTCAGCCGGGATCTGGACGAGCTGAACGCGGTGAAGATCCGCAACACCGACGGTGACCTGATCTACGCGGTGCCGAGTGAGGGCGGTTTCCGTACGCCCCGGGCGCCGCTGGGCGGGTCGGCGAAGGAGGAGCGGATGCGGCGGTTGTCGCAGGAACTGCTCATCTCCGCGGAGGCTTCGGCGAATCTCGTGGTGTTGCGTACGCCACCGGGGGCCGCGCAGTTCCTGGCGTCGGCGATCGACCAGGCCGAGCTGCACGACATCCTGGGGACGATCGCCGGGGACGACACGTTGCTGCTGATCAGCCGGGAGCCGGACGGGGGGCAGGCGCTGGCGGAGCACTTGCTGAGGCTGGCGCAGAACGGGCACTGAGCGCCGTGGGAGTGCATGCCGGTGGTTGTGTGCGGGTGGACTGTGGCTCGTCGCGCAGTTCCCCGCGCCCCTAAAAGCCCAGCTGCGGGCAATCGTGCCGCTAAGGGCGGCACGGG
>KL569166.1:81593-82358 GCA_000715635.1 Streptomyces violaceus
GCGGCACCTCGCTCCGCCGGGTTGCGCAACGCCCCCGTCCCCAGCCCCACTCACCCCAGCCGCCCCGCCAAACCTCCAGTGCAGCGCACCTCATCCCCCGCCGTGATCAGCAGCGCCTCGACATCCGGCAGGGACTCCAGCCAGGCCAGTCCCTCCCGCGACCCCATCGCGAACGCCGCCGTGGCCCAGCAGTCCGCCCAGGTCAGTCGAGGCCCGACCACGGTCACGGCGACCAGGTCGGTCACGGCCGAATGCCCCGTACGCGGGTCGAGAATATGCGCGCCCCGCTCCGCCGTACCGGACGTGGCAACGGACAACTCCTCCACCCCGGCCGCCGAAACGACGGCCGCGAGACCCCCCGGCCGCAACGGGTCCGACACACCCACCCGCCACGGCCGCTGCGCCCCCGGCGCCCCGAGCAACTGCACATCGCCGCCGCCGTTGACGCTCACCCCGCACACTCCCGGCACCGCGGACAACCGCCGGGCCGCCCGCTCGACCGCCCAGCCCTTGACGATGCCGGTCGGGTCGAGGCGGCCCTGGTACGACGTGCTGAACCAGCCGTCGCTCAGCCGCTCCGCCTCGGCCGCCAGCTCCAGGACCTCGGCGACCTCGGGATCGCACTCCGCGACGGTCAGTTCACCGCGTTGCAGCCGGGCGATCTGGCTGTCCTCGCGGTAGGTGCTGAACACTTCGTCGACGCGGTGCAGTCCGGCGACGGCCTCGTCCAGGGCCGCGCGCACGGCGGCCGGTTCCCCGCCGCGG
>KL569166.1:82698-82810 GCA_000715635.1 Streptomyces violaceus
CTCCCTCGCGCCATCAGAGATGTGTATAAGAGACAGGCCACCGGCCTGGTCCAGAGCCGACTGGAGGGACTGCTTGTAGCCGGCGCTGGTGTAAGTGGCTCCGGAGACGGCG
>KL569166.1:83152-83322 GCA_000715635.1 Streptomyces violaceus
CGGTGCCCGTGACCGTCCTGGCCTGGGCGCCGCCCGCTCCGGAGTCCTGCCCGGAGTCCTGCGCGGCACCGCCGCCCCCTGCCGGAGCCTTGTCCAGCGCGGACTGGAGCGACTTCTTGTAGCCCGCGCTCGTGTAGGTGGCGCCCGAGACGGCGTCGATCTGCGCGTTG
>KL569166.1:83588-90659 GCA_000715635.1 Streptomyces violaceus
AGACGGCGTCGATCTGCGCGTTGCCGGCCGCGACCGCCGCCTGGTTGAGGCGGGGGACGGAGGAGGAGGTGATCTGGTCGCTGCGTCCGCCCTTGGGGGCCTGGACCGCCTCGGCCTTGGTGATCTTCCCGCCCGCGACGGTGACCCGGACCTGGACGGGGCCGTACTGCGTCTGCGCGACATCGCCGGTGAGGGTCTGGGCGTTGCCCGAGCCCTGCGCGGCGCCGCCCGCGGCCTTGGCCTTGTCCAGGGCCGACTGGAGGGACTTCTTGTAGCCGGCGCTGGTGTACGTCGCCCCGGAGACGGCGTCGATCTCCGCGTTCTGCGCGGCGACCGCCGCCTGGTTGAGGCGGGGCACCGAACTGGCGGTGATCTGGTCGCTGCGTCCGCCCTTGGGGGCCTGGACCGCCTCGGCCTGAGTGATCTTTCCGCCGCTCATGGTCAGACGGACCTGCACCGGGCCGTACTGCGTCTGCTGCGCGTCACCGGTGACGGCGCCGTTCACGCCGCCCTGCGGCGCCTGCCCGGCCGCAGCGGGCGGGACCTGGCCGCCGGCCGCCTGGGCACCGCCCGGGTCGGAGGCCGGCTTCATGGACAGCAGCAGCACGATCCCGGAGACGGTGGCTGCGCCGGCGAGCACGGCACGCCGGACGGGGTGACTCTTCCTCATCGTTTCTCAAGCTCCTGAAGGGCCGTTGATGTCCCGTCGCTCACATCTCGAACGACTCGTGATGGATACGGCGGGCGGGGACTCCCGCGCCGCGCAGTGCTTCGTAGACCGACTGCGCGAAGCCGGGCGGCCCGCACATGAAGACGTCGTGGTTGTCGACGTCGGGGATCTTCCGCTGGAGGGACTCCGCGGAGATGTCGGGGCGTTCCCCGTCGGGGCTGTTGACCGCGTACATCAGCCGCGCGCCGCGCTCGTCGGCGATCTTGGCCAGCTCGCCCCACAGGGCCAGGTCCTGGGTGCTGTTGGCGCGGTAGAGGAGAGTGATGTCGCCGGACGAGCCCGGCAGTGTTTCGAACAGGGCCCGCATCGGGGTGATGCCGACACCGCCCGCGACCAGCAGCACCTTGCCGCGGCTGCGGCGCTGCGCGGTCATCGCGCCGTACGGGCCCTCGGCCCACACCTTGGTGCCGGGCGTGAGCTCGCGCAGCCGGGAGGTGTGGTCGCCGATCGCCTTGACGGTGATCCGCAGCATGTCCGGGCGGGGCGCGGCCGACAGGGAGTACGGGTGCGAGCTGAAGCGCATGCCGGGCGCCTTGAAGCGCCAGCGGAAGAACTGCCCGGCCTCCGCGCCCATCCGGTGCAGCTTGCGCCCGCCGATCAGCACGGACACGATCCCCGGGGTCTCCTCGATGACCGCCTCGACCCGCATACGGTGCCGCAGGTTCAGGCGGATCGGGGTGATGATCCGGTACCAGAGCACCAGCGCGGTCACCACGCCGTAGAGCCCGTACCAGAAGGTCTTCGCGGTCGGCTCGACGGCGAACTCGTTGCCGGTCGTGATCTGGTGCCAGAACGTCAGGTACACCGACGCGTAGGTGAGCAGGTGCACGTGGTACCAGGTGTCGTACCCGATCAGGCGGCGGACCCCGCCGATCGAGAGGATCCCGATGATGAACAGCAGGCCCGTGCCGATGGCGGCCTTGCCCATGTCCGGCAGCTGGTTGATGGAGTCGGTCGTCTGCTGGACGATGTCGCCGAGTGTCTTGCCCGCCTGCAGGGCGTAGCCCCACATGGTGAGGAAGACATGGGCGAGGACCAGGCAGAGCGTGTAGCGGCCGGTCATGGCGTGCCAGCGCGCGACCCGGTCGGTACCCACCCGGCGCTCCAGCGCGGGCACCCGGGCCATCTGGAGCACCACCAGCGCCATGAGGTAGCCGGCGAGCAGGCCGGTGATCCGGCCGGCGGCCAGGATCTTGCTCGCGTTGTCCGCGAGGGACGGTGTGTTGTCCCACCACAGCCACAGCACGGCCGCCGCTCCCGCCCACAGGGCGATCAGCAGCGGGACGGCCGGGGAGCGGCGCGGGCGGATGCGGCGCATCGTCTGGCGACGGGCGGCACGGCCGCCTGCGAGCGTGGTGGTCACGGTTCCTCCGTGGGGACTTGACCCTTGGCCCACAGATACGTGCCGGGACACGGGAGTGTTCAGCCGCGTACCGAGTCATGTGCGGACGGGAGTGACCGGCGGTAACACGCGCACCTGCCCGCGCGGCGTCCCCGCCTCAGTAGCGCGTGACGGCGGTGGTCCCGTTCGTCGTCCCGACGGCGATGTGGGGACGCTTCGCCGGGTCGGCCCAGGTGAGGATCCGCCGCATCGCGTCCTTCGGCACGGAGACGCAGCCGGCCGTCGCTCCCCGCCCGTTGACATGCAGAAAGATGCCCGCGCCACGCCCCCGGACGGGACGCTCGTAGTTGAAGGCGATGACGAGCGCGTGCGCGTACTGCGTCCGGTAGCTGATCAGCTGCTCGGACTCGGCGGCCCGGCAGTCGGCCGCGCGGGGCTCGGTCCAGCGGTTGTAGGAGCGGGACTCGTTGTCCTGGCACCACCAGGAGTCCCGGTGCACCCGGCGGTAGGTGTACGCCGTCCCGCGCGGTGCCGCCTTGATGCCGAAGGCGTACGGCAGTCCGTACAGGCCCGTGGGTGTCGTGTCCGTGCCCTGCTTGCGGGCGGCGCCCTCGACGAGTCCGTTCGCTCCGAAGCGCGCGGGCGCGGAGCCGGTCCTCACCCACCGCCGGCCCCTGAGGTCCCACCAGGTGACCGTGCCCGTGGTGGAGGCCCGCTGCGGGGCCACCGCGGTGATCAGCTGGGTGCCGCCGCCGGTGTCCGCCATCCGTTCCGGCAGGGGCGCCGCCCGGTCGGGCGGCCCGGCGCCGAGCGCGAGGAGGGAGGAGACGGCGAGGGCGACGGCACCTGGACGCATGTCTCAGACCGTAGAGGGAGGCAGCGGCAACGGCAGCCCGGGTAGTCCGTCCAGGCTGGTCGCGATGTGCTCCTTCTTGGTGAAGTAGGCGTCGAGCGAGGCGTCGTCCTCGCGCGCGAAACGCTTGCCGTGCAGATCGCGGTCCGCCTCGTACTCCATGAAGGGCACCGCGTAGCCGCAGGTGTCGCGGACGAGTTCGGCCGTCACGACGATGACCGCGCGCAGGCCGTGCTGAGCCGGGTCGATGTCCGGGAAGCGGGCGAGGAGTTCCCGGAAGCGCGAGTCGTCGCGGAAGACCGGCTCGCCCCGCCCGTGCACGCGGACGATGTTCGGCGGGCCTTGGAAGGCGCACCACATCAGGGTGATCCGCCCGTTCTCCCGCAGATGGGCGATGGTCTCGGCGTTGGAGCCGGCGAAGTCGAGGTAGGCGACGGTGTGCTCGTCGAGCACCGCGAAGGAGCCCTTGAGTCCCTTGGGGGAGAGGTTGACCGTGCCGTCGGCGGACAGAGGAGCGGTGGCGGTGAAGAAGACCGGCTGCGCCTCGATGAACGAGCGGAGCCGGCCTTCTATGCGCTCATGAGTCTTTCCCATGTCCAGGGATTATGGGCGCAGGTCTTTCGACTGTCTAAGGAATTACGGGATCCGGTCACCTCTGCCGGATCCCGAGCTCAGACGCCTGCCCGTGGCCGCCCCGGCCGGCGCTCACTCGGGGCGGCCACGGCGCCTGTCACCTCACTGGTTGAGCTGGCAGGCGGCGAAGGCCTCGAGGCCCTCGGGCTTCTCGGCGGCACGGCCGATGGCGGTCTCGATGCGGTTGAGGGCGGCGACGCGCTTGTCCTCGAGCGGGCCGAGGATGGCGTTCTGGACGAAGTTGGGTCCGCCCTGGCCGACGGTGTCGACGAGGCGCTTGTTGGCCTCCTGGATCTGGGTGTCCAGCTGCGCCAGGTTGCGGTCGACCTCGGCCTGCGCCGAGGCGGGGACCGCGGGAAGCTGCCCGGTGACGTCCGGGCACGAGATGGTGCCGGGACCCGCCAGCGTCCGGGCGTTCGTCCCACCGCTCGCGGGCGTCTCCCCGGCGAGGGCGAAGCCGGCGATCACCGTGCCGGACAGTGCCACCGCGGCGGCGCCGCCGATGAACGCGACGCGACGCTTGTTGTACTTCGGAAGAGCCCTGGACATGCGGATGCCTCACTAGGGGTCGGGGGACGGGGGTGTCCTCGGTGTGCGAAACGCGGCGCCTGCGTTCGGCGAGAGGTACGAGTAAGCGGTTTCCCGCGTTCAAAGGATCTTCAAATTCTTCTCGGCCTGGCCAAAAACCGCTTCTCGCTCCGAGCTGGATTGACGAATCATGCAGTGCTCTGCATACTCATGCATGTCAGTGTTCGCAGTATGAGGGGAAGAACCGTGACCGAGCGCGTCGTACTCGCCTACTCCGGCGGTCTTGACACCTCCGTCGCCATCGGCTGGATCGCCGAGGAGACGGGCGCCGAGGTCATCGCGGTCGCGGTCGACGTCGGCCAGGGCGGCGAGGACCTGGACGTCATCCGCAAGCGCGCGCTCGCCTGCGGTGCCGTCGAGGCCGAGGTGGCGGACGCCAGGGACGAGTTCGCCGAGGAGTACTGCCTCCCGGCGATCAAGGCCAACGCCCTCTACATGGACCGCTATCCACTGGTCTCCGCCCTGTCCCGGCCGACGATCGTCAAGCATCTGGTGGCCGCCGCCCGGAAGCACGGCGCCACCACCGTCGCCCACGGCTGCACCGGCAAGGGCAACGACCAGGTCCGCTTCGAGGCCGGCATCGTCGCCCTCGCCCCCGACCTGAAGTGCATCGCCCCGGTCCGCGACTACGCCATGACCCGCGACAAGGCCATCGCCTTCTGCGAGGCAAAGGGCCTGCCGATCGCGACCTCCAAGAAGTCGCCGTACTCCATCGACCAGAACGTCTTCGGCCGCGCCATCGAGACCGGCTTCCTCGAGGACATCTGGAACGCGCCGATCGAGGACATCTACGAGTACACCCAGGACCCGGCCCACGCGCGAGAGCCCGACGAGGTGGTCATCTCCTTCGAGGCGGGCGTCCCGGTCGCCCTCGACGGCAGGCCCGTCACGGTCCTCCAAGCGATCCAGCAGCTCAACGAGCGCGCCGGCGCCCAGGGCATCGGCCGGATCGACATGGTCGAGGACCGGCTCGTCGGCATCAAGTCGCGCGAGGTGTACGAGGCTCCGGGCGCGATCGCCCTGATCACCGCCCACCAGGAGCTGGAGAGCGTCACCGTCGAGCGCGAACTCGCCCGCTACAAGCGCGGCGTCGAGCAGCGCTGGAGCGAGCTGGTCTACGACGGCCAGTGGTTCTCCCCGCTCAAGCGCGCCCTGGACGGCTTCGTCGACGAGGCGAACCAGCATGTCACCGGGGACGTCCGGATGACCTTGCACGGCGGCCGCGCGGTCGTCACCGGCCGGCGTTCGCAGCAGTCGCTGTACGACTTCAACCTCGCGACCTACGACACGGGCGACACCTTCGACCAGTCCGCGGCCAAGGGCTTCATCGACATCTACAGCCTGTCGTCGAAGATCGCGGCGAAGCGCGACCTGGCGTAGGCATTCACGGGACCTGGCCTGGGCGTATAAAGGTCTGCGTCACATCCACACCCCTCTAGGAGCAACGCAAGTGAGCAGCAACAGCGGTGATGTCCGGCTCTGGGGCGGCCGTTTCGCCGACGGTCCCGCCGAGGCCCTGGCGAAGCTGTCCGCGTCCGTCCACTTCGACTGGCGGCTCGCGCCGTACGACATCGCCGGTTCGCGTGCGCACGCGCGCGTGCTGCACAAGGCCGGGCTGCTCACGGACGACGAGCTGACGAGGATGCTCGAAGGCCTGGACCGGCTCGAAGCGGACGTCGCCGACGGCTCCTTCGTGGGCACCATCGCGGACGAGGACGTGCACACCGCGCTGGAGCGTGGCCTGCTGGAGCGGCTCGGTCCCGACCTCGGCGGCAAGCTGCGCGCGGGCCGCTCCCGCAACGACCAGGTCGCGACCCTCTTCCGGATGTACCTGCGCGACCACGCCCGGGTCGTCGGCGGCCTGATCGCGGAGCTCCAGGACGCTCTGATCGGCATCGCCGAGGCGCACCCCGACGTGGCGATGCCCGGCCGCACGCACCTCCAGCACGCCCAGCCGGTCCTGTTCGCGCACCACGTCCTGGCCCACGTCCAGTCCCTCTCCCGGGACGCGGAGCGGCTGCGCCAGTGGGACGCGCGCACGGCCGTGTCGCCCTACGGCTCGGGCGCCCTGGCGGGCTCCTCCCTGGGGCTGGACCCGGAGGCGGTGGCGAAGGACCTCGGGTTCGAGCACGGCTCCGCCGGCAACTCCATCGACGGCACGGCCTCCCGCGACTTCGTCGCCGAGTTCGCCTTCATCACGGCGATGATCGGGGTCAACCTCTCCCGGATCGCCGAGGAGGTCATCATCTGGAACACGAAGGAGTTCTCCTTCGTGACCCTGCACGACGCGTTCTCCACGGGCTCGTCGATCATGCCGCAGAAGAAGAACCCGGACATCGCGGAGCTGGCCCGCGGCAAGTCCGGCCGCCTGATCGGCAACCTGACGGGCCTGCTGGCCACGCTCAAGGCCCTTCCCCTCGCGTACAACCGCGACCTCCAGGAGGACAAGGAGCCGGTCTTCGACTCCATCGACCAGCTGGAGGTCCTGCTGCCGGCCTTCACCGGCATGATGGCCACGCTCACGGTCCACCGCGAGCGCATGGAGGAACTGGCCCCGGCCGGGTTCTCCCTCGCCACGGACATCGCCGAGTGGCTGGTCAAGCAGGGCGTCCCGTTCCGCGTCGCCCACGAGGTCGCCGGCGAGTGCGTGAAGGTCGCCGAGGCGGAGGGCAAGGAACTGGACGACCTGACGGACGACCAGTTCGCCAAGATCTCCTCCCACCTGACCCCCGAGGTCCGCACGGTCCTCAACGTCCCCGGCGCCCTGGCCTCCCGCGACGGCAGGGGCGGCACGGCCCCGAGCGCGGTCGCCGTCCAGCTGGCAGAGGTGAAGGCGGACGTGGCGGCCCAGCACGAGTGGGCAGTGGCCAAAATGAAGGGCTGAGGGGACGCCCTCAAGGGGCGCGGGGAACTGCGCGACAAGCC
>KL569166.1:90851-93572 GCA_000715635.1 Streptomyces violaceus
AAGGGGCGCGGGGAACTGCGCGACAAGCCACAGACGACCCGCACTCGCCAAAACGCCGCAAGATCCGAGCTCTGAGGCGAAGGTCATCGCAGGTTACGTTGGGTCGAAGCCGAACCGGAGCCGACCGAACGGAGCCCGCGATGCCCTTCGCCCGCCTGGCCACAGCAACCACCCCCACATGCCACATCGGTCTGGGTCTCGCCGCAGTCGGACGCCCCGGCTACATCAACCTCGGCCGGGACGAAGACCTCGGAGACGACCGCAGCGTCGAGACGCTCCGCAACCGCACACACGAACTCCTGGACGCCGCCTACGCCCAGGGCGTCCGCTACTTCGACGCGGCCCGCTCCTACGGCCGCTCGGAGGAGTTCCTCGCCGACTGGCTCAAGGCGAGGCCCGCCTTCGACGACATCGTCGTCGGCAGCAAGTGGGGCTACACCTACACCGCCGACTGGTCCACCGACGCCGACCGCCACGAGGTCAAGGACCACGCCCTGCCCACCTACGAACGGCAGCGTGCGGAGAGCGACGCCCTGCTCGGCGACCGGCTCGACCTCTACCAGATCCACTCGGTGACCCCCGACAGCCCGGCCCTCACCGACAAGGAACTGCACGCGAGGCTCGCGGAGGCCGCGGCCCAGGGCCTCACCATCGGCTTCTCCACCAGCGGTCCCGCCCAGGCGGACGCGATCCGCGCCGCCCTCGCCGTGACGGTCGACGGCGAACCCCTCTTCCGTACCGTCCAGTCCACGTACAACGCGCTGGAGACCTCCGCCGCGCCCGCACTCGCCGAGGCGCACGACGCCGGGCTCACCGTGATCGTCAAGGAGGGCATGGCCAACGGCAGGCTCGCCGGGCCGCACGCCCCGGACGCCATGAGGGAGGTCGCCGAGGAGGCCGGACTGGGCTGCGACGCCGTCGCCCTGGCCGTGATCCTGCGGCAGCCCTGGGCCGGGGTGGTCCTCTCCGGCGCGGCCACCACCAACCAGCTCGCCTCGAACCTGCACGCCGCGGTCGTCGACCTCGACGACACCCAGCTGACCCGCCTCGCCACGCTGGTCGAGGAACCGCACGCGTACTGGGAGCGGCGCGGACAGCTGCCCTGGCACTGAGCACTGAGCATTACCTCTCCGTAAACCGCCAGCCGTGAGTCACGCATGCCCAGCATGAGACATCATTGTCTCATCTGGGCTATGCTTGTCTCATGGCTGTCGATCCTGACCACGTGCTGCGCACTGCCGCGGCTCTGCTGACCCGTAAATCCACCGCGACCATGGACGAGGTCGCCAAGGCCGCCGGGATCAGCCGCGCCACCCTGCACCGCCACTTCGCCGGACGTGACGTCCTCGTCCGTGCTCTGGAGTCGCTGGGCATCGCGGAGTGCGAGGCCGCGCTGGACGCGGCCCGGCTGGAGGAGGGCACGGCGAGTGAGGCCGTACGCCGGCTGGTCGGGGCCATCGAGCCCGTCGCCGGACTGCTCGCGTTCCTCTACTCCGAGAACCAGCTGTTCGAGGGCGAGGAGCTGAACGCGGGCTGGACCCTGATAGACGACCGGATCTCCGCCCTGTTCCGGCGCGGCCAGCTCGGCGGCGAGTTCCGCATCGACCTCACCCCGGCCTGGCTCACCGAGGCGCTCTACGGCCTGATGGCCTCCGGCGCCTGGATGGTGCACAGCGGCAAGGGTGCCCCCAAGGACTTCCAGCACATGATCGTCGAGCTGCTGCTCGGCGGCGCACTACGGAGAGAGGAATCATGACCAGCACCTTGCAGGCGGCGGAAGCGACCGAGGCGGTGAAGCGCCCGGGCCGCTGGCTCGCACTCGGCGTCCTCGTGCTAGCCGTGCTGCTGGTGGCCGTCGACGCGACCGTGCTCGGTCTCGCGACCCCCTACATCAGCGAGGACCTGAAGCCCTCCGGTACACAGCTCCTGTGGATCGGCGACGTCTACTCGTTCGTCATCGCCGGTCTGCTCGTCTCCATGGGCAGCCTCGGCGACCGCATCGGCCGCAAGCGGATCCTGCTGATCGGTGCCACGGCGTTCGGCGCGATATCCGTGTTCAACGCCTATGCCACCACCCCCGAGATGCTGATCGTCGCGCGGGCGCTGCTGGGCGTAGCCGGCGCCACCCTGATGCCGGCCACGCTCGCGCTGATCCGCAACCTCTTCCACGATCCGCGCGAACGCAGTCTCGCCGTCGGCATCTGGGGCGCCACCGCGTCCGCCGGCACGGCCGTGGGCCCGATCGTCGGCGGGTTCCTGCTGGAGCACTTCTGGTGGGGCTCGGTCTTCCTGATCAACCTGCCCGTGATGGCGGTCCTGGTCCTTGTGGGGATCAAGCTGCTGCCCGAGTCGCGGACCGCGCATGCCGGACCCTGGGACCTGGTCAGCGTCGTGCTGTCGCTGGTCGGCATGGTCGGTGTCGTGTACGCGGTCAAGGAGGCCGCCACACACGGCTTCGCGTGGGCCACCCTGGGTGCCGGTCTGCTGGGCGCGGCCGCCCTGTACGGGTTCGTACGCCGTCAGCTCACGCTCCCCGCCCCGCTGCTGGACATGCGGCTGTTCCGCCACCGCGGCTTCAGCGGGGCCGTGCTGGCGGACCTGCTGACTATTCTGGGCCTGTCCGGGCTGGTGTTCTTCCTCTCCCAGTACCTGCAACTCGTCCAGGGCAGGCGCCCGTTCGAGGCGGGCCTGGCCGAACTGCCGGCCGCGATCGGCGCGGTG
>KL569166.1:93828-94255 GCA_000715635.1 Streptomyces violaceus
GATCGGCCAGTCCACCGGCTATCCGCTGCTCGGGACCGCGCTGCTGGTCGTCGGTGTCGGTGCCGGTTTCTCCTTCACGGTGACCGCCGACGTGATCCTCTCCAGCGTGCCCAAGGAGCAGGCGGGCTCGGCCTCCGCCGTGTCCGAGACGGCGTACGAACTCGGCGCGGCCCTCGGCATCGCCGTGCTCGGCTCCATCGTGACCGGCGTCTACCGCGACTTCACCGGCCCGGCGGGCACCCCCGCCGCGGCCCACGAGTCACTCGGCGGCGCCGTCGAGGCGGCCGCGAGCATGCCCGCACACACCTCAGCGGTGATGCTGGACGCGGCCCGCACGTCCTTCGTCGACGGCCTGGCACTGGCGGCCGGCGTCGGCGCGGCGGTCCTGCTGGCCGCGGCGGTGGCGGCGTGGTTCCTGCTGCGGGGG
>KL569166.1:94505-95832 GCA_000715635.1 Streptomyces violaceus
TCAGAGATGTGTATAAGAGACAGCGATGCCCCGGCCCCACGCCCCTGACACGGGAAAACTACGCCGCTTCCTTGGCCTTGCTGGCGTACATGTCCACGTACTCCTGCCCGGACAACCGCATGACCTCGCTCATCACAGAGTCCGTCACGGCCCGCAGTACATAACGGTCCCGGTCCATCCCCTCGTACCGGGAGAACTCCATCGCCTCACCGAACCGCACGGTGACCTTCCCCGGACGGGGGAGACCCGCCCCACCCGGCTGAAGCCGGTCCGTGCCGATCATCGCGAACGGCACCACCGGCGCACCCGTCATCAGCGTGAGCCGGGCGATACCGGTACGCCCCCGGTACAGCCGGCCGTCGGGCGACCGGGTGCCCTCCGGGTAGATCCCGAAGACCTGGCCCTCCTCCAGCACCCGGCGCCCGGTCATCAGCGCGGCGACCCCGCCCCGGCCGCCGTCGCGGTCGACGGGGATCATGCCGACGCCGGTGAAGAACCAGGCCATCAGCCGGCCCTTGAAGCCCTTCCCGGTCACGTACTCGTCCTTGCCGATGAAGAAGACCTGCCGGTCGCAGACCAGCGGCAGGATCATCGAGTCGATGAACGTCAGGTGGTTGCCGGCCAGGATGACCGGACCGTCGCCGGGAATGTGCTCCGCACCTTCCACCTGTGGGCGGAACATCAGGCGCATGACCGGACCGAGCACTGCCTTGATGAGCGCGAAGCGGGACAACGGACCCTCCGGTGTCAAGGGAATCTGTTTGAGTATGTGCAGGTGAGGACGATACTCGTGGCCCCGGGGGTCGCGCACATCGGGCACGGCGGCTTAACCGAGGCCTTACGCACTGTTGACGCGTGTTTACCTGCGGTGGCGTGTCGTCGGCGGTGTGTAACCCGGCCGCCATGATGTGACGGACATCGCCTCGGACGCACCGGACGCGTTCCCAGAACCGCCGCACCGAATCGAACGGGATACGACGAATCGTCAGTTCACCGCCCCCACCAGCCACTACGACATTCGGCGTCACCCGCGTGTTCCGCCCGGGGTCTCCCACCCGTCATGTACGCGCCCCTACGATCAGCCCGCACTGACGAGTCGACGGCAGGGAGGGCCCTCAATGGGAACGCAGGAGTCGAACGAAGAAACGAGCGGGACCGGACGGCGGGCCCTGCTCGGCGCGGCGGTGCTGACAGCCGGCGGAGCGGTCCTCGGCATGACCGGCACGGCGCGAGCGGACGGCTCCCGGCACGGCGGCGGACACGGCGGACTCAAGAGCCTGCCCAAGCCGACGATCGTCGGCCACCGCGGGGCCAGCGGCTACCGCCC
>KL569166.1:96017-98176 GCA_000715635.1 Streptomyces violaceus
ATCGTCGGCCACCGCGGGGCCAGCGGCTACCGCCCTGAGCACACCCTGGGCTCGTACCAGCTGGCCCTCGACCTGGGCGCCGACATCGTCGAGGCCGGCGACCTGGTGCCGACGAAGGACGGGCACCTCGTCTGCCGGCACGAGCCGGAGATCGGCGGCACCACCGACGTCGCCGACCACCCCGAGTTCGCCGGCCGCAAGAAGACCAAGCTCCTCGACGGCGTCTCCACCACCGGCTGGTTCACCGAGGACTTCACGCTCGCCGAGCTGAAGACGCTGCGCGCGATCGAGCGCATCCCGGCCAACCGCCCGCACAACACCCTCTACAACGGCCGCTGGGAGATCCCCACCTTCGAAGAGGTCCTGAAGTGGCAGGACGACCAGACCCGCAAGCGTGGCAAGCAGGTCTGGATCTACCCCGAGCTCAAGCACCCCACCTACTTCCGCAAGCAGGGCCTGCCGCTGGAGGAGCGGGTCGCCAAGGTGCTGCGCAAGTACCGCAAGGACCGGCGGACCTCCCCGGTCATCATCCAGTCCTTCGAGCCGACCAGCATCGAGCGCCTCAACAAGCTCGTCGACAACCCCCTGGTCGTCCTGTTGTCGTCGGCGGACACCCGCCCCTGGGACTTCGTCGAGACGGGCGACCCGCGCACCGTCGCCGACCTGGTCAAGCCGGCCGGCCTCAGGGAGATCGCCTCCTACGCGCAGGGCATCGGCCCGACCCTCGACCTGGTCATCCCGCGCGACGCCAAGGGCAACCTCACGCAGCCGACGACACTCGTCCCGGACGCGCACAAGGTGGGACTGATCCTCCACCCGTGGACCCTGCGCAACGAGAACCCCTTCCTGCCCGCGAACTTCCGCAAGGGCACGGACGCGGACGCCTACGGTGACGTCTTCGGCGCCTACAAGGCGTACTTCGCGACCGGCATCGACGGCGTCTTCACCGACCAGCCCGACACGGGTCTGCTGGCTCGCGAAGCCTTCGTCAACGGCTGACTTCACACCACCCGGTCGAGTGAGCTTCGGCCGCCCGGGCAACCCGTCGCCCGGGCGGCCGCGTCGCTCCGCATATGACGCCCGACCTGGTCACCGCCCTGAGCCCGCTGCTCACCGCCGAGGCCTCCGCGGAGGCATATGCCGCGGGAACCGAGCCGAGTGACCTGGAGCAGGCGGTCTGGCTCCGTCTGCTGGAGCGCCTCGACGCCGGCGACCCGCCGCTCGACCCTCAGGGATGGCTCCGCCGTGCCGTCCGCTCGGAGGCCCGCCGCACCCGCCGTACGAGCCGCCTCGAACGGCCGTACGCCGGTGAACCGGTCGACGACGGTGACGGCGACCCCGAACAGCTCGCCCTCGCCGCGGCTCGCGGCCGTGCCCTGCGCGAGGCCGTACGCCGCCTTCCGGGCCGCTGCCCCCGGCTCATGGAGGCCCTGCTCTCCCCGCAGGACCTGACATACCGGGAAATCGCAGGGGAGTTGGGTATCTCACAGGGGAGTCTTGGCCCGGAACGTTCCAGATGCCTGGGATGTCTGCGCAGATTGCTCGCGCCGGAGGTTGCGGCCCGCTGAGGACGGGGATAGGAGTGAGGAACGACAGGTGATCAGATGAGCGGGAGGCGTGCGCACATGGGCATGAGCGTGACCATCTCTGCGGCGACCGAGCAGGACGCGGAGCAGATCTTCAGGCTGCAGTACCTGTGCTTCCAGCGGGAGGCGGCGCTGTACGGGAACTACCGCATCGACCCGCTCGTCCAAACCCTCGACTCGGTCCGCGAGGAGGTCACCCGGGACTGCGTCTTCGTGGCCCGGCTCGGCGACGAGGTCGTCGGCTCGGTCCGCGGCTCGGCCACCGAGGACGGCGCCGCCGCGATCGGCAAGCTCTGCGTCCACCCGCGCCTCCAGGGCCACGGCATCGGAGCCCGCCTCCTCCGAGCGGCCGAATCGGCCCTCGCCGACCAGCACGGCGCCAAGCGCTTCCGCCTCCACACCGGCCACCGCAACGAGGGCAACCTTCGCCTCTACCGCAAGGTGGGCTATGAGACCGTTGGCACGTCCCAGGGGGCGGACGGCATCCCCATGATCGTCCTGGAAAAGCCGGCGGGCACCTACGCGGCGACAGCTTGAGGCTTGCCCTCAGGGGCGCGGGGAACTGCGCGACAA
>KL569166.1:98341-99114 GCA_000715635.1 Streptomyces violaceus
GCGCGGGGAACTGCGCGACAAGCCACATCCGGCCCGCGGCCGCCTGTTCACCTCAGGCGGCATCCCCATCCCGCGAACGCGAAGCCCGCAGCCAGTAAATGGCAGACAGCGGCAACAGCACGGGGATGAACAGATACCCCATCCCGAAGTCCGACCACACGGTCGCGTCAGGAAACGCCGACGGCTCGACCAACGTCCAGGTCCCCACCGTCAGCACACCCACCAACTCCGCGACACAACACACCAACGCCGCCCGCCGGGCAGTCTCCCCACCCCGCACCAACGAGTACGTGATGAACCCGTACACCAGCCCCGCCACCGCCGACAGCGAGTACGCCAGCGGCGCCCGGTCGAACTCCGTGGCGATCTGATACGCCGACCGCGACACCGCCCCGACGACCATCACGCCGTACAGCCACACCAGCAGCGTGCCCGGCCCACTGATCAGCCGCTGCCGGCTCACCTCAGCCTCCCCAGATGTCATAGAGCCGCACCTCCAGCACCGCCAGCACCACACCGCCGGCGGCAACCGTCACCGAGCCCCACCGCGTGCGCTCGGCCAGCGACATGAACCCCGCCGCCGGGACGCACGCGAACGCCCCCAGCAGATACGCCACGAAGATCGTCGTGCCCTGCTCCGGCTTCTCGCCCTGCGCCAGCAGCACGATCCCCACCACCAGCTGGACCAGCGACAGCAGGGTGACCACGGCCATCCCGATGAAGTGCCAGTCCTTCGTCGGCTGGTCACGGTAGGCCGCCCAGCCGCACCAGGC
>KL569166.1:99299-99781 GCA_000715635.1 Streptomyces violaceus
AGGCCGCCCAGCCGCACCAGGCGGCGAGCAGCAGCGCGGCGACGCCGGTCACCAGCGTCAGAGCAGCAAGCATGCTGCGACCTTATTACGGCCGAAAAGGCCCGATGCTTCCGGCCCTGGCCTGCACCGTAGGGTCGAGGGCATGAAGATCCACGCGCAAGCCCTGCTGTTCGACAACGACGGAACCCTGGTCTCCTCTCTCGCCTCGGTGGACCGCTGCTGGACGCGGTGGGCCGCGGAGTACGGGATCACGGCCGAGGAGTTCGCGCGGGTCGAACTGCACGGCCGGCCGGCCGCCGAGATAGCCGCCGACCTGCTGCCCGCCGAGATCGTGCCGCAGGCCGTCGCGCGGATCGAGGACCTGGAGGTGGAGGACGTACCCAACGGCGGTGTGCACCTCCTGCCCGGGACGCGCGCGTTCCTCGACTGCCTGCCCGCCGAGCGCTGGGCCGTCGTCACCTCCGCCACCCGGCGGCTGGCCG
>KL569167.1:0-182 GCA_000715635.1 Streptomyces violaceus
GCCGGTCGCGACTGGCCCGGCATATTCGATCGCCGAAAACGACACGGGCCTGAAAGCCGGTGCTCGAAATATCCTCGGTAAATCCAGCGTACTCCTCGAACAGGCCCGACGGACCGTGCGGAGGGCCCGACTAGGGCCTGTCGTTTGGATCAGGTCGCAGGAAATCGACAGCGCTGTTCAGT
>KL569167.1:478-1192 GCA_000715635.1 Streptomyces violaceus
CGCCCGCGCGAGCGCAGCCGAGCGTGGGGGAGTCGGCAACCGACGACAACGCGGCAGATGTGCGTGCCAGACCCCGCGTCTGCGGCGTGATCCAAACGACAGGCCCTAGGCGCTGCCGGTGTCGAGGAGGATTCGTTCGGCCCGCATCACGCTGCCGGCGCGGACGGCTTCGGCCATGGCTGCGCGCGCGGCGTCGGGCGTCGCGTGCGAGGGGACCACGAGGAGGGAGAAGAGATCCTGCTCGCCCCGCGTGATGAGGACGGTGTCGTCGCCTGCCGCGAAGGAGTCGATGTGGACGACACGGTCGTCGATGGTCATCCGCGTCGGCAGCCCTTCCCAGGCGCGGGCGTCCAGGCCGACGCGCGTGATGGGCCCGAGGTACTCGGTCAGCGCGGAGATCAGGCCGGGGAGTTCGGCGGCGATGTCGCGGGAACGAGGCCACCACGCCCCGTCGAGCACGCCCTGCCGCTCATGCGTCGTCTCCAGCCGTACGACAGCCGTCCCGGGCCGCACGGCCTGGTGGACGGCGTCCGGCAGGAGTCTGGTCACACGCGGGGAGGAGGGGTCGGCCATCGCACTCGCCTGCTTCCCTGCCAAGGGACGAGGAAACCGAGTGGCTTCCTCGCTTCACGGTACTCCCGGGCCGATGACCCCGTGGAGCCCGCCGGTCACCCGCGTGCGCCGGCCCTGTCGCTGTCTCTTATACACATCTCT
>KL569167.1:1390-2222 GCA_000715635.1 Streptomyces violaceus
GGGGTGAGCAGGACGATGGTGTGCGGGGCGGACGCGGTGAGGGCCCTGTGCAGTCGTACGACCTCGTTGAAGACGAGCATCCGGCCGGGCACCGCGGACCACACCGCCCCGTTGACGGTGACGCTGGCGATCTGGCCCCACGCGCGCGGCAACCCCGCGATCAGCGACGGGAGTTCCGCGAGCAGGTCGTACGAACGGGGCCACCATGCTCCGTCGATGGACCGGGGCATGCCGCTGCGGGGTGCGAGACGCAGCCGGAGGACGGGATGGGAGGGGAGCTGGGGCTGCAGTGCGGTGGTCATGACGGCTCCTCGGCCTGGATGCGGATGGCGCGGCCGGGGTCACGGGCTGCCCCAGTGAGAACGGGTGACGTGCTCTGGAGGGAGGGTGCTCGAGTGGACTCGCCGGAGACGAGGCGACGGTCCGGGGCCGGTGGATTCCGGCATACGAAAGTGCTCGTGCTCTCCACGGTACTCCCGCCCGGGTGACAACCGGGACGGTTCGGAATCGGCATCGTGTTCACTCGGGTGGAACCGCGCCTTACCTGATGCGTCCGGCGGTCTTCGGTGAGAGGCTGCCATGACGTGAGGGGCGGCGTGGTGGAGGATGCGGTGCCCGGTGTGGACGATGAGGGGCTGTCGGGGGCGACGGTCGAGCCGGGCCTGTGGCTGCGGGTCGTCGAGCAGCTGGGCACAGCCTTGATGGTGGTCGGCCCGGACGGACGGATCCGCGCCGTCAACCCGGCCGCCGAGCGACTGCTGGGCCGAGCCGCCTCCGCGATGCGCGGGCAGGACGCGCACGATCTGCTGCACCGGGACGCGACCGGCGGCAC
>KL569167.1:2422-3163 GCA_000715635.1 Streptomyces violaceus
TGCCCGCTGCTCCAGGCGCTGACCGAGGGGGCTTCCGCGCGCGGGGAGGGCGACCGCTATCTGCGGGGTGACGGCCACCTGGTCACGATCTCCTGGTCCGCCTCTCCCCTGGCGGACGGCAGCTCCTTCACGGGCATGGCCGTGCTGTTCACCGACGTCACCGGCGACCAGGGTGTGCGCCGGGAACGCGCGGCCTACACGAGGGCCCTGGAGGACCGCACCGAGCGGCTGACGCTGGTCGCGGAGATCACCGACGTCCTGGGGCAGACCCTGGAGACCGACGAGGCCCTCGCCCGGCTGGGCCGCCTGCTGGTGCCCCGCCTCGCCGACTGGGCGGCGGTGGACCTCCTGACCTCTTCCGGGCAGGTCCACCGGGTCGCGGTGACCGGCCCCGCGGGCCGGGAGGCCGGTCTGGAGGGCAGGCGTGAGCACCTGCCCGAGCCCGGCGAGGGGGACGGCTCGCCCCTGCTCCAGGTGCTGAACGGCGGTGATCCCGTACTGCGGAACGAGGCCGAGAGGGCCACACCTCCCGGCTCCCCCCTGGCCACCGTCCACAGCGACTTCCTGCGGGCGGCGGGCGCGACATCCGCCCTCACGGTGCCGCTGGGCTCCGGGCAGCGGATCACCGGCGCCCTGACGGTGGTGCGCACCGACCCGGCGCACCCCTTCGGCACCGAGGACGTGGCGGTGGTGAGCGACATCGGCCGGCGGGTCGGTCTGGTCATCGACAACGCACGGCGG
>KL569167.1:3400-4038 GCA_000715635.1 Streptomyces violaceus
CCCGCTACCAGCCCGCACCGGCCGGCTCCCAGGTCGGCGGCGACTGGTACGACGCGTTCGCGCTGAAGGACGGCAGCCTCGCGCTGGTCATCGGCGATGTCGTGGGCCACGACCTGACCGCGGCGGCCGGGATGGCCCAACTGCACGGTGTCCTGCGCTCACTGGCCTGGGACCACATCGGACCGCCCGGCGCCGTCATCGACCGGCTCGACGACGCCATGCCCGCGATCACCACCGTCCCCCTGGCCACGCTCGTCCTCGCCCGGGTCGAAGGCCATCCGCACACCGGCCCGTGGACGCTGCGGTGGACCAGCGCCGGCCATCCGCCGCCGCTCCTGCTCACCCCCGGCGGCGACGCGCGGTACCTCGAGGCCGGGCAGGGTGTCGTCCTCGGCGCTCCGGTGGACACCGCCGCGAGCCGGCCGAACGCCACCCAGGCGCTGCCGCCGGGTTCCACCCTGCTGCTCTACACCGACGGACTGATCGAGATCCCCGGCAGCGACCTCGACACCGGCCTGCGCCGGCTGCGCCGCCATGCCCTCGCGCTCGCCGACGCACCGCTGGACATGCTGTGCGACCAGCTGCTCGCCCGGATGCCGCCCGGCAGCACCGACGACGTGGCCCTCCTGGCCCTGCGG
>KL569167.1:4220-5257 GCA_000715635.1 Streptomyces violaceus
GGCTGCCGATGCCGTGACGGCGGTGACGGGGGGCGTGGGCGTGGGGCTCAGGTCCCGAGGACCAGGACGCGGAACGGGCCCAGCGGCGAGGTGCTCGGGGTGTCGCCTTCGATACACCGCCAACCCCAGGACCGCAGCGCCTCGACGGTCCGGGCGTCGGAGCGGTTCACCAGCGTGACGCCGGCGGTGGCGCCGTGGTCGGTGAGCAGCCGGCTCTGGAGGCGCCGGGCCAGGTTCCAGGCACGGTCCTGGTTCTGTCTGCGCACCCAGGGCTGGACGAGGATCACGGAGACCGCGAAGAGTCGCCCGGAGCCCGCGAGACGGAGCAGACTCCCCGGGAGGTATCCGTCGAAGCCCTCCCACCAGGGCCCGTCGCCGCGTACGGGGAAGCCGTAGGCGCACCCGGTCAGGGCGGTGGTCTCGGCGATCAGGAGCGAGAACCCCGGTCGTCTCGCGTCGGCCGCCAGCCGTCGCAGGAAGGCGCCGCGGGCCTCGTTCCACGCCCACGGGCCGCCGCCGGAGGTGTCCGCGTACAGATCGCCCAGCTCCCTCAGCCGGTCCTCGACCTGACGTCGGCTCAGCTCGCGGAGACGGGCGCCTTCACGTGGCGAGGAGCCCCGCTCCGGCCTCGGCCGAGGCGGCTTCCGCGTGCCGCGCCGGTCCGGGACGGCCTGCCGCCCGGGAAGCTCTGTGGTCGTCGGCGCGACCGGAACGTGCACCGTCATGAGGCAAGCCCTGCTCCGGGCACGGGAGACCCGACCCGGGGTCGTCGGTCGCCGAGGGCGGCACCGGTGTCGGGGCCGGTGCGCGAGGGGCTCTCGGTACCTCCACGGTACTCCCGGGGAGATGCCGGCGACGTTGCCGCAGTAGCCCTGCGCGTTCTTCGTCAGTGCGGTGTCAGGGGAGCTTCTTGAGCAGTTCGGCGGCGAGCGGGGCGGAGGAGGCCGGGTTCTGGCCGGTGACGACGTTGCGGTCGACCCGGACGTGCGGCGCCCACGGCTCCCCGGTCTCGACCGTCAGGCCGGCCTCGGTCAGCC
>KL569167.1:5469-6059 GCA_000715635.1 Streptomyces violaceus
CAGCCACTTCGCCTTGTCGGCGCTGCCGGCGAGCCGCTCCTCGGTGTTGGTGAAGGCGGTGATCCGGTACCCGGCGTAGGCGTTGGTGCCGTCCTCCTTCACCGCGGCCAGCAGCGCGGCCGGGCCGTGGCAGACCACGCCCACCGGCAGCCCGGACTCCACCGCCCGGGCGAGGAGGCGGCCGGAGTCGGTGTCGACGGCCAGGTCCTCCATCGGGCCGTGGCCGCCGGGGACGTACACCGCGTCGAAGTCGTCGAGGCGTACGTCGGCCAGGGTCAGCGGGGTGCGGAACTCCGCGGCGCCCTCCACCACGGCCTTGATCTTCGCCGCGTTCTCCGCGCCGCCGGCGGCCTCCGGGGCCAGGCTGCCCGCGTCGACCGGCGGGACGACGCCGCCCGGGGTGGCCACGGTGATCTCGTGACCGGCGGCCTTGAACGCCTCGTAGGGGGCGACCGCCTCTTCGGCCCAGAAGCCGGTGGGGTGCTTGCTGCCGTCGGCCAGCGTCCAGTGGTCGGCGCCGGTCATCAGGAAAAGGATCTTCGCCATGGGGTGCTCCTACGGGTTCGGAGGGGTGGTGGGTCGGCCCACAG
>KL569167.1:6320-13380 GCA_000715635.1 Streptomyces violaceus
CACCTAGGCCGTGCCGCCAGGGCCGCCGCAATTGCGGGGGGTGAGGCGGCGGTAGGCGGCGCGGGCGTGGGCCAGGCGGGCCAGGGCCGTGCCCAGGAGGGTGGCGGCGAACAGGCAGGCCAGCCACGTGGTGTCGCGGTGTCCGGCCCAGGTGAGGGTGCCGGCGGGCGGGATGGCGAAGCCGTTGAGGAACAGCCAGCAGAGCAGGGCCGTTCCGGGGGCGGCCGTGAAGCGGGCGCACAGGCCGAGCACGGCGGCCAGCACGGACAGCGCGGGCAGGGCCAGTTCCGGACGGTCGGGCCCCACCACGGTGTTGAGGCACGCCACCAGCGCCGGCGCGCCCGCGAAGGCCCCGGCCCAGACCAGCGGGGTCGCCACCGGCTGAGGGACGGGCCTGGCTCCGGTGCCCAGAGGCATCCACTTGATCATGCTGCCGCTTCCGCTCTGCCGGCCGGTTCCGAAGTGCTCGTCAGAGTGCCATCAACGCCGCTCCGGAGAAACAGCGAATCCGGACAGTCGGACAGGGGGGTTCAGCGCGGACGGCGCAGTCCCGTGACGAGGAGTCCGACCAGGCGGCGTGCGTCGTAGCGGGGGTCGTTGTCCGCGCCGATGCAGAGGTTCCCTACGCCGCGCATGAGCTCGTACGCCTCGATGCCGGAGTCGATCTCGCCCGCGCCGGCCGCGGCGGTAAGCAACTCGGAGCAGACCGGCACGAGTCGGTCGATGAAGTAGGCGTGCAGCGCGTCGAAGCCGGCGTCGTCGGAGTGCAGGGCGGCGGCGAGGCCGTGCTTGGTCACCAGGAAGTCGACGAAGAGGTCGATCCACTGCCGCAGTGCGGCGTGCGGGGTCGCGCCGCTCGCGAGCAGGGCCGGACCGGCCTCGGCGCAGGCGTCGACCTGGTGCCGGTAGACGGCGATGATGAGGTCCGCCCGCTTGGGGAAGTGGCGGTAGATCGTGCCCACCCCGACCCCGGCCCTGGCCGCGATGTCACGCACCGGCGCCTCCACGCCCGACGTGACGAAGACCGCGGCGGCCGCCTCGAGCAACGTCGCCTTGTTGCGCCGGGCGTCCTTCCGCCGGGACGGGGCCGCTCGCTCCGTGCCCTCGCCGTCGCCACTGTCGTTCACCGCGCCGCCCTTTCTCCGCTCAGCCCTTGCAGAAACGGAACAGCGTTCCGTATTGTCTCAAGCGGAACAGCGTTCCGCTTCTGCAATGATGCCAGAGGAGACACGGTCATGCAGTACCGCACCTTGGGCCGCACCGGTGTGCAGGTCAGCTCCCTCGCGCTCGGCGCGATGAACTTCGGCCGGATCGGACGTACCACCCAGGACGAGGCCACCGCCCTCGTCGACGCCGCCCTCGAGGCGGGGATCAACCTCATCGACACCGCCGACATGTACGGCCGCGGCGAGTCCGAGGAGATGGTCGGCAAGGCCATAGCGGGGCGCCGCGAGGACATCGTGCTGGCCACGAAGGCGAGCATGCCGATGAGCGACGAGCACAACCACCAGGGCGCCTCGCGCCGCTGGCTGGTCACCGCGCTGGACGACAGCCTGCGCCGCCTCGGGGTCGACCACGTCGACCTGTTCCAGATCCACCGGTGGGATCCGCGCACCGGCGACGAGGAGACCCTGTCGGCGCTGACCGACCTGCAACGCGCGGGGAAGATCCGGTACTTCGGTTCCTCGACCTTCCCCGCGTACCGCATCGTGCAGGCCCAGTGGGCCGCCCGCGAGCAGCAGCTGAGCCGCTACGTCACCGAACAGCCCAGCTACTCGATCCTCCAGCGCGGGATCGAGACCCACGTCCTGCCCGTCACTCAGGAGTACGGGCTCGGCGTGCTGGTGTGGAGCCCGCTCGCCTCGGGCTGGCTGACGGGCGCCGTCCGCGAGGGCCGGGAGATCACCACGAGCCGCTCGGCGTTCATGCCGGAGCGCTTCGACACCTCCCTCCCCGCCAACCGGACCAGGCTCGACGCGGTCGAGCGGCTCGCCGGGGTCGCCGACCAGGCCGGCCTGACCATGATCCAGCTCGCGCTCGGCTTCGTGACCGCGCATCCCGGCGTGACCAGCGCGCTCATCGGCCCCCGCACACCGGACCACCTCACCGCGCAGCTCGCCGCCGCCGGCACCGTGCTCACCACCGACGTGCTCGACGCGATCGACGCGATCGTCGCGCCCGGCACCGACCTGGCCCCGCACGAGAAGCACGACACCCCGCCCGCGCTGCTCGACCCGTCACTGCGACGCCGCTGAGCGGCCGGGGACGCGTCAGGCGTCCTCGATGGTGATGAACGGGTCCCACTGGAAGTACCCCTTCAACTGGCGGTGACGGTCCAGGATCTGGAAGTAGAAGTGGTAGACGACCTTGCCGGACCTTTTGACGGTCGTCCGCCAGTAGTGGTCCTGGTACCGCTGGGTCTCGAACTCCGGCCGGCCCTCGCTGCCCTCCGTCGGCAGGGGGTATATACCGTCGATCACCTCGATCTCCGGTGTGCGGATGAGCTGGTGCTGGCTGTCGCTGCTGACATAGCGGTACAGCAGGGCCTTGTAGTCGCTGCCGAGGGAGACGGTCGTCTCGCGCCACTTGACGGTGTCCCCGGGCTCGGCCCGCAGGTTCAGCTCGGCGCCCGACGTGCCGACGATGTGGTCGTGGCGGGTCGTCATGTAGATCAGGCTCTGGTCGACCTGGGTCGGTGCGTCGGGGTTGCGGGACGCGTTGGGGTTCCGTTCGACGATCGTGGCGGCGTCGAACGCGATCAGTACGTTGAGGTCAGCCATTTTCCTGCTCCGTTTCCTTGGTCACCTTGTAGGCCATCGCGCGCGGGTAGTCGTGCCGGTGCAGTCGGACGCGGACCAGGAGCGGTCCGGCGTTGACCGGGTCGGCGGGGTCGTCGAGGCGGGACAGGAGGTCGTCCAGGTCCGAGGCGTGCGTGATGCTGACGCCGTTGACCGGGGTCTTCTTGCCGGCGAACACGTCGGCGAGGCGGTCGTAGTGCCAGGGGTGCAGGACGTTGTAGAAGTCGGCGTCCTCGGCGTCCTGGTCCGCGTAGAACTCCGGGTGCACCAGCATCTGCTCGATGCCGTAGAAGTGGCCGTTGTCCATGACGAACACCACCGAGCGGAGTCCGAGCCGGGTGTGGGTGGAGAGCTCCTGGCAGGTCTCCTGGAAGGCACCGTCGCCGACGAAGACCATCGGGCGGGCGTCCTCCCGCTCGGGGGCGAGGGCTGCGCCGGTGGCCGCGCCGACCGACCAGCCGATGGACAGCCAGCTGACCTGCGAGAGGAATCCGCCCGCCGGCAGGGACAGGTTCATCGAGCCGATGAGGGAGAACGCGGCGTCCGAGACGACCGTCCAGTCCTCGCCGGTGTCGTGGTTCAGGAAGTGGTTGAGCCGGTCGAAGACGCCGTCGTAGGTGAGGCGTTGCCCGTCCGGGTGGCGGGATCGCGCGGCGCCGGCGCGGAGGGAGGCGCGGTGGTGTTCGAGGGCCGCGGGGCGGTCGCCCGGCGAGCCGTGGTGGGCGTAGGACTCGGCGTAGTAGTCGGCGGCCAGGCCCCCGGAGCCGTAGGCCTTCACCAGGGCGTCCTGGAGGGCGGGCAGCAGGTGGCGGAGCTGGACGTCGGGGAAGTAGGAGGTGCCGACGCTGACGCCGCCGAGCGCGGCCATCACCCAGTCGCCGCCGACGGACTGCTCGCCGCCGAGGTTCTTCGACGTGGACCATGCGCCGAGCCCGATCCGGCAGGTGGCCCAGTCCTTGAAGACGGCGTGCACGTCGGGGTGGCTGGCCCGGCCGTTGTAGACGCCGTGGAACTGCGGCAGGTCCTCGTCGACGACGGCCTTGGCGCCGACGGTGGTGCAGAACGGCACGCCCGTGGCCTCCACCAGGCCGGTGAGCTGTTCGCCGAGGCGGAACCGGTCGATCTCCTCACCGGCCCACACGATCGGGCGGGGCCTGCCGTCCGGGCCGGGGTGCTCCTCGACCAGGGTGAGGACGGCCTGCACGGCGTGGTCCAGCATGGTCTGGTTGCGTGCGCTGAACGGCCGTTCGCGGGGCACGAGCGGCACCTCGGGTTCGGGGCAGGGCTCGTCCCAGAGGTCCTCCATGATCTCCAGGTAGACCGGCCGGCGCTCGGAGAGGCAGGCGGTGAGCGCGGCGTCGATCTGGCCGGGGACGAGGCCCGGGTGAGAGATGACCTGCGCGTCCACGGTGACCTGCCGGTAGACGTCCAGGTTGCTCTCCGCGCGGGGGCTCATGTGCGAGGTGAGCAGGCCGACGGCGCGGTAGTTCTGCCACTGTTCGTAGGGCGGGGAGGCGTTGATCGCGACGAGCGGGACCTGCTCGACATAGGCCCCGCCGCAGGCGTTGAGCAGGTTGAACGCGCCGACGCTGTAGGTGACGGCGGCCGCTCCCACGCCGTGGATGCGGGCGTAGGCGTCGGCGGCCTGGCCGGCGCCGCCCTCGGTGGGGGTGCCGACCCACTCGATGTCGTCCTCGGCCCGCAGGGTGGTCAGGAACGGGCCGAGGTGGTTGCCGGGGACCCCGAACAGATGGGTGATGCCCAACTCGGCCAGCCGCAGGGCGAGATAGCGGGCGACCGTGCACCCGCGGTCGATCGCGGTCACGCGCTCTCCCCCTGCCGGTCCGGGCCCGGGACGGTGACCGGCGGGGCCTGGTGGACGGCGAGCGCGGCGCGGACGGCGCTCTCCAGGGCGCCCTCGATCCAGGCGTGCTTGAGGGAGGTGTGCTCCCCGGCGAAGTGCACCGGGCCCTCGGGCCGGGAGACGTCCAGGTGGAAGCTGGTCATCTGGTGCGCGGTGTAGATGGCGGCCTCACCGAAGGCGTACGGGTCGCGGGCCCAGCTCTTGGTGGCGCCCCGCCCGGTGAAGAACACCTCGATACGGCGGCCGTGCAGGGCCTGGAGGTTGCGCAGGGCGTAGACGTAGCGCTCGGCGCTCCGCATGGAGTCCCAGCGCGCGGCGTCGTCGGACCAGCAGTACGAGGCGAGGACGACGCCGCCGGTGCTGCCCTCGACCCGGTGCGACGGGTAGTACATGAACCGGTTGGGGTTGTCGGCGGCGGAGCCCCCGCCGAAGCAGTGGGTGGCGGGGCGGACGGCGGGGCCGCGCAGCGGCAGGGTGCTGTCGAGCTGCCGCATCTCCTCGGTGACACCGCTGTCCTTGACGGCGGCCCCGAGCAGGCCGGCGAACGTCAGGGTGGGCCCGGAGTCCGTGGTGACGAGCGTGAGACCGGTGTCCGCGTCGGCGCCCTGCCGGTAGTGCTCGTACAGCCCCGGCGAGACGCGGTCCAGTTCCTCGCGCCAGTCGCCCTCGGTGAACTCCCACCACCGGTGGCTGAACTCCAGCAGCACCTTGGTGGCCTGGTCGTAGTGGGTCTCGATGACGGCGCGGCGCTTCTTGTACGACATCGAGGGGACGATCTCCACGAAGCGCAGGGCGGAGAACGGCACGGTGACGATCGCCAGGTCCGCCGTCCACAGGCGGGGCGGGGCCTGTGGATCGTTCTCGGCGACGGTCTGCACGGCCACGCCCCAGCCGTCGGGTCCGACGGCGCCGGTTCCCTCGGGGTCGGTGTCGCGGCTGGGGTCGTGGTACTCGAGGCGGATCATGCGGTGGCCGAGCCGCACCTCGTCACGCAGGCCCTGGTGGAGGGCGTGCGGCAGACGCCAGCTGCCGCCGGGTATCTCCCAGTAGCGGACGCCGGGGTTGATGTCGCTGCGGCTCAGGAAGCTGTGGAAGAAGGAGAGATGCAGCCGCGAGGACATGTTCTCCAGGGTTCCGACGGCCTCGATCGCCTCGTCGCTGAGCCCGGCGTGGTCCCGTAGGAAGCCGCCCATCGAGTAGCCGTCGAAGTCGCGGATCACCCGCGCCCAGCCCTCGACCCACTCCTCGAACGGCTTGTTGACGCGCCGGCCGTCGACGAGGTCGGAGTAGTAGTCGCGCACGGTCTCCAGCGCGTCGTCGACCATCTTCACCACGGGGGCGCGGACTTCGTCGCCGGTGAGGTGGAAGCCCTCGTTGACGCGCTCCGGCCCCGCCGTGTAGTCGGCACGCCGCACCTGGACGCGGTTGGTGCGGATCCAGGAGTTGCCGCGTTTGTCGGGCTCGCGGAAGTCGGGGCTGTCGTCGCCGTAGGTCCAGGTCCGGCCGGTGAAGGAGGAGTACGTCACCGGGGGCACGGGGACGTCGGGGCCGCTGCCGGTGCCGGGGTCCACGTCCATGTTGTAGAACTGGCGTCGGCCGAGCCCGAGTTTGTCGACCAGGGCGAGGACGAGCGGGTGGAAGTCGGGCAGCCGCATGGCACCGGCCTCGGCGTACTGGGCCGGGTCGTCGAAGGGCTGGTGGTGCTTGGTGGCCCGGAACGTCTTGACGCGCCCGCCGACCCGGCTGGCGTTGGCCTCCAGAATGGTGACGTCGTGGCCGGCATCCTTGAGTAATCGCCCGGCGACGAGGCCGGTGATTCCGGCCCCGATGACGAGGATCTTCTTGCGCGGGTGGTGGGTGGGGCCGAGGCGGCCCGTGTCGATCAGGGTGTGCAGATAGTCGAGTTTGAGGTCCTTGCCGTCCGGCCCGACGAGCAGAAGTTCACGGGCGAGTTTGAGGCAGGTCTGCCAGCGCGCACGGGTGGCGGAGCTGTCCCGAGAAATGTCGGTCATAGCCAGCGATCGTAGATATGGAGAAACGATTTCGTGTTTTTACCGGTGGGTAAAGTCCGGAAAACGCCGATCGCGATCGCTTGACCAATTTACCCCCTTGCTCAAATTCCCTTGCGAAAACTGGAGTTTCACCTGGGGCGGCAGAGGAAAAGGACTCGAAGTCCTCTCGATAATTCACTTACGGAATACGGAAATCCTGGGCCCTTTGTGCCGTCGGGCGGATGAGGACGACTAGTCCGCCCGTGACGGCCAGCCCTGCCAGGGCGGCTCCGAAGAGGGTCGCCCCGGTGGGCAGCCCCACGGCGTCCATGAGGTAGCCCGTGGATACCGGCAGCAGGCCGGCCGGGAGGTAACCGCCCACGTTCAGCGCGGCGTTGGCCTCGGCG
>KL569167.1:13588-14046 GCA_000715635.1 Streptomyces violaceus
GAGCAGCGAGAGGCCGCCGAGCTGGCCCATGCCCTGGCCGGCCCCGGCGAGCAGGGCGGAGGCGACGAGCAGGGCGGCCGACGAGGAGCGCACGGCGACGATCAGCGCGGCCATGCTCAGGGTGGTGCTGATCGCACCGACGGTCAGGATGGTGCGCCGGGGCAGCTTTCGCACGGCGAACTGGACGCCGGTGGCGGCGAGGAACATCGCGAACGCCATGACTCCGGCCACGATCCGGCTGGTGGTGCCGAGCAGTTCGGTCAGCAGGGTGGGGCCGAGCGACAACACGAAGGACGTGGCGGTGATGCCGGGTGCGAACACCGCGACGCCCAGGGCGAGATGGATGCCGTTGCCGTGCGGTACGCCGGGCACGCGCACCCAGGAACCCTTCCCAGGTGCGGCGGGACGGCGGACGGGCATGCGCAGCACGGCGAGGACGGCCGTGACCAGCAGGACCG
>KL569167.1:14250-15847 GCA_000715635.1 Streptomyces violaceus
GCGTCTCGGAGAGCAGGCCGGCGAGCAGCGGGCCCAGCCCGGCCCCGAAGACCATCGCGCAGGAGGCCAGTAGCGCGGCCAGCCGCTTGCGCTCCGGGCCTGCGACGTCGCTCACGGCGGCCATGCCGGCGGAGACGACGGCACCGACGGCGATGCCGGTGAACAGCCGGGCGATGACCAGCGCGGTCACCGTCGTCGCCGTCGAGAAGATCGCGCAGGCGGCGAGCGCCAGGGCGAGGGCGGGCAGCAGTACGGGCACCCGGCCCAGCCGGTCGGAGACCACGCCCGAGACGAGCAGCGAGCCGAGCAGCCCGACGATGTAGAACGCGAAGACGACGGTCAGGGTGCCCTTGGAGAACCCGATGTCGCGCTGCCACAGCACATAGAGCGGGGTCGCCGCGTTGGACAGCACGAAGACGGCGGTGACCGGCCACGCCGCCAGCCACACCCACCAGGTGGGGGTACGGGTTGCGGCCTGACGTTCCGACATGGTTGGTCCTTCCGGCGAGCTCAGTACGAGTTTTCTCGAACTTAGCATGCAGTACGATGAAACTCGTACAAGCGATTCGGATGACAGGGAGCTGCCCATGTCCGCGACGGAGCCGGAGGGGCTGCCGGAACCGCTGCCCGAACCGGCGGTGGAGGAGCTGCGGCTGGAGACGGTGCTGGGCGCGCTGAGCGACCCGCTGCGTCTGCGGATCGTGCGCAAGCTCCTGCTGGAGTCGGAGGCGTTCGACCACTCGTGCGGCTGGTTCGGCCTGGACCGCCCCAAGTCCTCCCTCACCCACCACTTCAAGGCCCTGCGCGAGGCCGGCATCACCCGCCAGCGCCAGTACGGCCTGGAACGCCGCAGCCACGTCCGCGTCACCGACCTCGACACCCGCTTCCCGGGCCTCCTGGACCTGGTGGCGGCGTGGACACCGCCGAACAAGCCCTGAACCCCACGCGAGGCCCCGACGTTGTTCAAGGTTGCGGAGCGGGTGGCCGAACAAATCCGTGTCTCGTTGAACTGGGGCATCCGGCCTGCGAAGCCGGGATCAGGGCACGGAGAGGGGTCGTTGGATGGGCACGAGGGGGAGCGTCGTCGCCGTGGCGGCCGCCGGAGTGGTACTGGCTCTCGGCGGCTGCGGCGGCGGGACGGGCGAGAAGACCGACGCGTCGGCGAGTGAGTCGGCGAAGCCTGCGCAGACCCGGCCGCCGTCCGGGGAACTCGTGCGGTGGGCCGGCGGCATGTGTGCGTCGACGGTCGCGGTCGAGGAGCTTCGGGCGGAGAGCGCCGCGGAACTGAAGGAGATCCGGGACCCGGACGAGGCCGGACTGTCCGCCCAGGCCCAGGCCCTCAGTTACGTCGTCAGGACACCGTCGGAGTTGAGGACGGTGGAGAGCGAACTGGAGGGCCTCGGCCCGTCAGGCGTTCCCGCGGCCGACAGGCTGCTCGACGCCTGGCAGAAGAAGCTGAAGGGTGTCGTGTCCGAACTCGACGGGGTGTCACCGGCTGTGGGCCTCGACGAGGCCGAGGGCAGTGCCGCGGACGTCGACAAGCTCGTCCAGTCCCTCACCCCGCCGGAGCCGGACCTGCCCGAGCTCACCGAGAAGG
>KL569167.1:16030-16436 GCA_000715635.1 Streptomyces violaceus
CTCGCGGCCGCGTACCGGAGGGCCGAGCAGTGCGCCCCGGGCTGGAAGCCCGGCGAGGGGTCCGGCGATACGGACTCTCCCGCGCCCGACCCCACCGGCCCGCTGCCCGAGCCGGCGGACGGCAAGAACCTCTCCGCCTGCTCGGACGGCACGTGCGAGATCCTCGTGACCTCCGAGGCCGACCTCACCGCGAACGGCGTGGACCTGCACATCACCGTGGGGAACTCCGTCACCTTCCGGACGCCCGGCAGCGTCATGAACCTCGGCGGTCAGGGAGGGGTCGCCCAGTTCGGCGACGACCTGAAGATCACCGTCGTCGCGCACAACGAGGACGGTGCCGTGCTGAAGTTCAGCAGGCCCTAACGCCCCTCACACACCTCCCGGTACCCGAGTCGCGGCAGGCGTT
>KL569167.1:16671-17551 GCA_000715635.1 Streptomyces violaceus
TGTATAAGAGACAGGGCGTAGTCGGCCGCGCGGTCCGCGTCCAGGGTCCACACCCGGGCCGTCAGGTCGTAGCCCGCGGAGGCGAGGGCGTCGCCGCGGGGGCTGAACGCGACGGTGGTGACGGTGTCGAGATGACCGGTGAGTTCCTGGCCGAGGGGCTCGGCACGGGCCGGGTCGGCCACGTCCCACAGCCGGACCGCGTGGTCGCCGCCGCCGGTCGCCAGGGTCTTCCCGTCCGGGGCGAACGCCAGGGCCCGGACCTCCCCGCGGTGTCCGGTCAGCGCTTCTCCCAACGGGCGTACCCGGCCGCCCTGTCCGACGCCCCACAGGCGCACCGTCCGGTCGTCGCTGCCCGTCGCCAGCGTCCTCCCGTCCGGGGCGAACGCCACCGCGTTGACCTCCTCTTCGTGCCCGCGGAGGGCCTCGCCCGCGGGGCGGGCCCCTGTTCCGGCGCCCACGTGCCACAGGCGCGCCGTGGAGTCCTCGGAGGCGGTGGCCAGGAGGCGGCCGCCGCGTGCGAAGGCCACGGAGGTGACGGTGTCCTGGTGGCCGCGCAGCGGTGCGCCGAGCGGCCGGACGCGGTTCGCTCGCCGGACGTCCCACAGCCGCACCGTGTCGTCCTCGCCGCCGGTGGCCAGCGTGCGGCCGTCCGGCGCGAAGGCCACGGCCGGTGTGCCGCCGTCGTGTGCGCGCAAGGGCGCTCCGAGGAGCGTGGGGCGGTCGGGCGCGGAGACGTCCCACAGGCGTACGGTGCCGTCCGCGCAGCCGCTGACCACCGTGCGGCCGTCCGGGGCGAACGCCAGGGCCAGCACCTGGTCCTCGTGGCCGAGCGGCCGGGGCAGCCGGCGCGGGCGGTCCTGTCTCTTATACACATCTCTGA
>KL569167.1:17757-18377 GCA_000715635.1 Streptomyces violaceus
TCCCCGAGCTGCTGCGGATACGCGGGGTTGGCCACGTTCCACAGGACGGGCGCGTCGTCCTCGCCCGCGCTCGCCAGCATCTCGCCGTCGGGGCTGAACGCGACCGACATGACGGGCGCGGTGTGCGCGGTGAGCGGTTCGCCCAGCGGTTCGAGGCGGCCCGGGCCGGACGCGTCCCACAGCCGTACGGTCTCGTCGAAGCCGGCGGTGGCCAGCGTCCGGCCGTCGGGTGAGAAGGCCAGCGTCCAGACGGGGGCGGTGTGGGCGCGCAGGGGCGTGCCCAGCGGGGCGATGCCGTCGTCCTCGCCGTAGCGCCACATCCGTACGCTGCCGTCGTAGCCGGCCGTGGCCAGCGTGCGGCCCTCCGGCGCGAACGCGACCGCGCGGACGCTGCCGTCGTCCGACTCGTCGGCCTCGGCGGGCTCGCCGAGCGGTGCGGGGTGGGCCGGGTCGGTCAGGTTCCACAGCCGTACGGTCCCGTCGTCGCCGGCGGTGGCCAGTGTCCGGCCGTCGGGGGCGAAGGCGACGGAGACGACGTTGTCCTCGTCGTGGCTCACCAGCGGGCGGCCGAGGGCGCGGGGCCGCTTCCGGTCGCGTACGTCCCACAGGCGGACGGCGCC
>KL569168.1:0-227 GCA_000715635.1 Streptomyces violaceus
AACCGCCACGGCCCCCTGCCCCTGGTCGGTCTGTCCGGCCTGAACCCCCTGGGGGGCCGGTTCGTCCGGGGTCGTCTGATCGGCCTCGGCCGGCGGCAGGGCGAACACCGGACGCGGCCCCGCGGCGGCCTGCTGCGCCGCCCGCTCGTTGGCCGCGGCCAGCGCACGCCTCCGACGCCCGGTCGGCTGCTGGGCCTGCCCCGGTGCCGCATCGGCCGCACCGGAGC
>KL569168.1:458-753 GCA_000715635.1 Streptomyces violaceus
GCGCGGGCAGCGCCGGCGGCAGCGCGCGCTGCTCACCGGGTTCCCGCCGGGCCCGCTGCCCGGAGGCGTCGGGCACGCCCTGCGGCGGTACGGTCCCGCCCAGCCCCGTACCCACGGCGGCGGTCCCGGCCGCATGCTCGGCGGCCGTGACGACGGCCCCCTCGGCGACACCCTGGACGGCACTCCCGACGGCCCCCGCGGCGACGGCCTGCGCAGCGGCGCTCTCGGCCGGACGCCCGCGCCGCCGCCCGGTACCGCCCGAGCCGGCGCCCTCACCGGAAGCCGGCGCCGGAAG
>KL569168.1:981-3274 GCA_000715635.1 Streptomyces violaceus
CCGGAAGCCGGCGCCGGAAGAGCGGCCGGTTCCCCGGCGGCCCGCCTCCTGCGCCGCCCGGTAGCACCACCGGGACCACCGGGCCCACCGGAACCATCAGCCTCGTCGCCCTCAGCCGGAACATCCCCGTCCAGGAAGGCATCGGTGGAGGACCGCCGCGCCCGGCGCCGCCCCCCGCCAAAGGTCTGCTCACCGGAGGCCCCGGGAACGCCCTCGTCCACTGCCTGGGCGGCGGCATCCGCGGCAACGGCCCCGGCCCCGCCCCCGATCGGCACCTCGAGGACGTACGCGCTCCCGCTCATCCCCGGCACGTCATGCGTCTGCAGCACGCCGCCATGAGCCCGGACGATCCCCCGCACGATCGGCTCGTGCACGGTGTCGCCACCGGCGTACGGCCCGCGCACCTCGATGCGTACGACCTCGCCGCGCTGCGCCGCCGCCACCACGACGGTGTTGTCCAGATAACCGCCCGCCGACAGGGGCGTGTTGCCGGTCGCGTCGACCCCCGCCACGTCCGCGACCAGATGCGCGAGGGCGGTCGCGAGCAGCCGGGGATCGACCTCGGCCTCGATGGGCGGCGCGTGCACGGCGAACTGCACCCGCCCGGGCCCGATGAGCTCGACGGCCCCGTCGACCCCGGAGGCGACGACGGCGTCCAGCATCACCTTCGTACGGGCGATGTTCTCGCTGCCCGTGTCGAGCCGCTGGTAGCCGAGGACGTTGTCGATGAGCGTCGTGATCCGCGAATAGCCGGCGGACAGGTGATGCAGCACCTGGTTGGCCTCGGGCCACAGCTGCCCGGCGTCGTCGGAGGCCAGCGCGGCCAGCTCGCGGCGCAGTTCCTCGAGCGGCCCGCGCAGCGACCGTCCCAGCAGGGTCAGCAACTGCTCGTGCCGGGCGGCGAGCGCCTCGTACCGGTCCTTCTCCCGCTCCCCGAGCGCGGCGTACCGATCCTCGTTCGCTCCGAGTTCCTCGGCGTGCCGCTCGCTCAGCTCCTCCAGCTCGGTGACGTGCCGCTGGCGCAGCGCGGTCAGCTCGGAGGCGTGCTCCTCGGCGACCCGCTCCAGCTCTTCCTCGTGGCGCTTGGCCGCCGCCTCCTTCTCCTCGACGACCGCGTCGTACGGCCGCCGGTCGGTGAAGGTCATCACGGCGCCGACGAGCTGGTCGCCGTCCCGCACGGGCGCGGTCGTCAGATCGACCGGCACCTTGCCGCCGTCCTTGGCGTACAGCACCTGCCCGCGCACCCGGTGCTTGCGCCCGGAGCGCAGGGTGTCGGCGAGCGGCGACTCCTCGTACGGGAAGCTCGATCCGTCGGCACGCGAGTGCAGCACGAGGTCGTGCAGTTCACGTCCGCCGAGATCGCTGGCCCGGAAACCCAGTATCTGAGCGGCGGCCGGATTGACGAGCACGATCCGCCCGTCGGTATCGGTCCCGACGACGCCCTCGGACGCGGCCCGCAGAATCATCTCGGTCTGCCGCTGCGACCGCGCGAGCTCGGCCTCGGTGTCCACGGTCCCGGACAGGTCACGTACGACGAGCATGAGCAGCTCGTCGCCGGTGTAGCCGTAACCGTCGTAGGCCTGCTGCCCGTTCTCCAGGTTCGCACTGGTGACCTCGACGGGGAACTCGGTTCCGTCCGTCCTGCGGGCGATCATCCGGGTCGGCTTGGTCCGGGCATGCGGATCGAGGTGCTCCGGCCGTCGCATGGAGCCGGGGATGAGCTTGGAGTCGAACTGCGGCAGCAGATCGAGCAGCCCGCGTCCCACCAGAGCGGTCCCCGGAGTCTCGAAGGCCTCCAGGGCGATGGTGTTGGCGTTGACGACCGTCCCGTTGGCATTGACCAGCACCAACGCGTCGGGGAGCGCATCCAGTATGGCTGCGAGGCGAGCAGCGCCTCGGGATGGCCTGCTGCTCACGAGACGCTTCCTCCCTGTTACCGCACTTTGCCGACCGCTCGGGCCATCTTGCCAACCGTCCCGCAGCGTGTCACGCGAGGGAGTCTAAGGGCTGCGGTTGCGCTCGCGACGCCGGATGAGAGCGAGGTCGCACGAGCAAGTGACCCCGAACTGACGACCGAGTAACCGTCAAACGCCCGCCCTCCTGCGACGACGTCGCGGGACCTTCGCGGGACCTTTACGACGGCGGTGTTTCTGTACCTTTTGCCGGACCGGCGGGATAGAGGACGCCGAGGGACGAAATCCGGACGAGATACGGACGAGTCGGTGCGGGAGTCGGTGCGGGAGTCGATGCGGGAGTCGATGCGGGGACTCAGGCGCCTCGGCCGGCCCCCATG
>KL569168.1:3489-5067 GCA_000715635.1 Streptomyces violaceus
GCGGTCGTACGTGGCGTCCACGGAGCGCCCGGCCCAGGTGCCGGTGACGTGCGCGGTGGCCGGCCCGCCGTACTGCATGGTGCAGAAGCCGCCCTTAGGGGCGGGAGCGAAGACCTCCTGCCCCCACCGCGTGTCCCGCTCCAGGGCGGCACAGGCGCCGCGCGGGTCGGGATGGCTGCCGCCGTCGGGTCCGCAGTACAGCTCGAAGGTCCCGTCGGCCCCGCCGCCCGCGTTCCGCACGGTGATGGTGAGGTGATCCCGCTCCTTGCTCCTGCCGTCGCCGAGCCCGGCCTGGCCGTACGCGGCCGGGGACGCCGCGGCCAGTGAACCGAGGGCGGCGACGGAGGCGGCGGCACCGAGGACGAGGCGCCGCAGACCGGGGCGGGGGGTGGTCCGGGGTGCGGTTCGGGCCGTGGCCCGGGAAATGGCAGTCGACATGCCCTGACTAACGCGGCGTGCCCCGGGACGTTGCGCGACGGCCCGGTAAGGCTTTTGCCCTGCGACCTTCTCGCCTAGTACCGTGGGGGGCGATTGGTGACACGGCGCTCGACTGTGTCATCATCGGCAAGCACCGACTCGCGCTCGCGCGGGAGATGCTGCGTGGAGGCGTCGCCTAGTCCGGTCTATGGCGCCGCACTGCTAATGCGGTTTGGGTCTTAAAGCCCATCGAGGGTTCAAATCCCTCCGCCTCCGCACCTGATCACGAAGCCCCGGTCACCCGACCGGGGCTTCGCTGTCGTACCGGCCGGAACAGCCGTTTCCGCAGCTCACAAGGGGTACGGCAAACGGATTTCACATGGCGGCGGCAGTCATGTAATGTTCTTCCTGTCGCCGCGAGCGAGCCGGAAGGCCCGAGAGCGGCGATAAAACAGAACAAGCACTCGTAGCTTAACGGATAGAGCATCTGACTACGGATCAGAAGGTTGCAGGTTCGAATCCTGCCGAGTGCACATAGATCAGAGGCCCCGGAGTGATCCGGGGCCTCTGGCGTTTCGGTGGCGGGTTACGTGCTGAAAGGGGACGCTGGAGCCAGGGGCAACGTGAGGGAGAGGCACCCCATGGCCCAGACCAGCCCAGATCACAAGGCGCGTCCGCCGTTCCTTTCCCGTCCCGGCGTCCGCCGCTTCATACCGTTCGTTCTGATCACCGCGGTCGCTCTGGTCTTCATCTTCGAGAACCGCACGAGTGTCGAGATCCGCCTTCTCGTACCGATGGTGACCATGCCGCTGTGGGGCGCCCTCTTGATCGCCTGGGCTCTCGGCGTGCTCGCCACCGTCTTCACCGTGCGTCGACGGTCGAGCCGGCACTCGCGGCGGCCGGAGTAGATGCGGGGCAGGCATCGGTCAGCGAGTCGCCTCGTCCAGGAGCAGGTGCAGCAGGCCCACCAGCGATCCGCTGCTCACGATCTCGCGGCGGTCGATCATGGAGCGGATCTCTGCGAGGGGGATCCACTCGATGCGGTCGGACTCGTTCTTCTCCGTGGGCGGTCCGACGTACGTCGCGTCGTCGGCGCGGAAGACGTGGTGCTGCGAGTCGGTGATGCCGTTGGCCGGCTCGGCGTAGATGAGGGGCTTGATG
>KL569168.1:5227-12278 GCA_000715635.1 Streptomyces violaceus
ACGTAGATGAGGGGCTTGATGAGACCCGGGCGCCAGCCTGTCTCCTCCAGGACCTCGCGGGCGGCTGCCTCCTCGGGGGTCTCGCCGTCCTCGACCAGGCCCATGGGGAGCTCCCAGGCCCAGGTGCCGGTGACGAAGCGGTGCCGCCACATCATCAGGACCTCTCGCCGGTCATTGACCACGGCGGCCACGGCCAGGTGCCGGAGGCGGACGATCGAGTACTCACACCGGCTGCCGTCGGGTCGCTGGACATCGGCCACACACAGATTCACCCACTGGTCGGTGTAGACCTGCCGCTCGCCGTGGGTCTTCCACTCCATGCCTCTGCTCCTCTCGACCGGCCGTCAGGATCTCAAGCCGGAGGTCCCGCTGCGATCGTGGGGCCATGAGTGAACTGGTGGAGCGGGTGGACGAGCGGGATCGCGTGCTCGGGGTGGTGGAGCGGAGCGAGGCCATCGAGAGGCACTGGCTGCACCGTGTCGCGACGACCGTCTGCCGTGATCCCGAGGGCCGCATCCTCATACATCGGAGACAGGAGGGCGTGTCCCGGTTTCCGGGGCAGTACAACTGGCTGATCGGCGGCGCCGTGGAGGCCGGGGAGTCGTACGAGGAGGCGGCAGCGCGTGAACTCACCGAGGAACTGGGCGTCCGGGCGCCGGTGCGGTTCGTCTTCAAGTTCTTGTGTGACGGGCTGATCAGTCCCTACTGGCTGGGACTGCACGAAGCCGTGGTCACCGAGGTGCTCGCGCCCGATCCGTCGGAGATCGCCTGGCACGGATGGGTCACCGAGCGCGAGTTGCGGGAGGCGTTCGGGCAGTGGACGTTCGTCGACGATGGGTTCGATGTCTTCAGGCGCTATCTGGCTCGGCCGGTCCCCGGTCAGTCGGGGCGGCAGTGCTCCTCCAAGTAGTTCGCCGCCAGGGTGCTCGCGCGGATGAACCAGTCGTTCAGCACCACGATTTCGGCGGGGGAGTAGTCCGCGAAGAGTTCCGTGAGGCGGGCGTAGTACGGCTCGTAGACCTCGCGGACGCGGGCGACGGCGTCGGGTCGGGCGGCTACGCGGATGCGGCGGCGGTCGGTCGGGTCGGGGCGGCGGGTGATGTAGCCGGCGCGTTCCAGGCGGTTGAGGATGCCGGTGACCGCGCCGGTCGTGACGTGGACGCGGGCTGCCAAGTCGCCTGCGGTGAGGAGGTTTTCGCCGGCCTCCATCACATAGGCGAAACAGGTGAGGTCGGTCACGTTCATACCGACCTGCTGGGCGATCTCGTGCTGTCCGACCAGGTGGGTCGCGATGAGGTGGTCCATCGCCGACAGTGCCTGCTCCGGCGTGGCGGCCGGACGCGGCTTGGCTTGCATTCCCAATTCCCTTAGCTCGTGAGAGGTTTGGGCCCTAAACGGCTTGGTGGTAAGGGGTTCGGGGGCTCCCCCGGAGTCCATGTGTGTGATGAGGGGGCAGCGCGTGAGCGCACATCAGTATGACCACGGGCACACGTTCGCGGGATGGGTCGGATGCGCGATCGGGAGCGTCGCGGCCGGTGTGGCGGGTGCCGGGGTGGTCATGGTCTCGGGCTTGCTGATCGCCGGTGGGACAGCGATCGGGGTCGTGGCTCTGCTCGTCACCTGGGCGCTGCACCTCTCCGGTTGGGGGAAGGGGCCCGGCCTCCGGCCCCGGGAGGAGTGGGGCTGGCGGGTGCGGGACTCGTCGGCGCCGGGTGGGCACGACGAGTGCCTGGGGTGCCGGCTGGCCGGGCGGCGGCGGCCGGTGGACGCGGCCGGGGTCGTGCCCGTGCGTGCGGGTGGGGAGACGGAGGCCGCTGCTGCCGTGGGGGCCGATTCCGTGCGGTGATCCCTCCCCGCGAGGTGATCCCTCCTCCGTGGGGTGGTCCCTCCCGTCGGACGGTTTGTCGTCGTCCCTGTTGATCGTCCCGGCCGGGCGCCGCGGCGCCGTTGTCAGTGGTGCCCTCTAGTCTCGGCAGAGATGGCACAGGCATGGAAGTGCTCGGGGCTGAGGTGGTCGGCGGACGGTCCCGTGCTGGTGTGGGACGGTGGGCGGCGCAGTGCGCTGACCTGGGGGAAACGCGTGGCCTTCGGGGTCGCGGAGGGGGGCGTGCGGACGTGTGTGGGGGCTCGGGGGCATGCGTGTCCGGCGCGGGTGGCCGTGCCGGGGCGGAGTACGGGGGCGCGGTGCGAGGAGTGTGCGCGGCTGGACCGGGCGCACTCCGTGGCCGCCGACACGATCGCGGACGATCCGCGGCCGTATCACGTGTATCTGGCGTGGTTCGGTCCCGGCATGACCAAGGTCGGGATCACGGCGGTGGAGCGGGGTTCGGCCCGGCTGCTGGAGCAGGGTGCCGTCTGCTTCAGCTGGCTGGGCGCGGGTCCGCTCATGGCCGCGCGGCGTACCGAGGAGCTGCTGCGGGCCGCGCTGGGGGTGCCCGACCGGATTCCATACGCCGAGAAGCGGGCCGTGCGGGCCGCGTTGCCGCAGGCGGCGGCCGATCGGGCCGGTGAGGTCGCCGAGTTGCATGCGCGGGCGGTGGGGCTCGGGGGGTGGCCGGAGTCGCTCGTGCGGGAGCCGCTGCGGGTTGTCGATCATGTTGATGTGTTCGGGCTCGACGGGCTGCCCGGTGCCGTCGGGGGTGTGAGTGAGCTTGTTGCCGGTGGGGTCGTGAGCGGGGAGCTCGTGGCTGCCGCCGGGCCCGATCTGCATCTGGCCACCGGGGGTGGGGTCGTCGTGCTCGATACGCGGCTGATGCCCGGGTGGGAGCTCGTGCCTGCGGCGGGTGGTGAACTGTCCGTGCCCGTAAGGGTCCGGGAGGCGCCGGGTGGTGTGCAGGACGGGTTGTTCTGACCCCGGCTGCCAGCGGACACACAGCTTCCGCAGCACCATGCACCGTGACTCATCCCGACATTCTCAGGCGTTCCCTGAGAACCGCCTGTGCGTTTCTCAGGGAATTCACAGGTTGCGGAAAGGGTGCTCTCAGAGGTCCCCGACATCGTGTTCACATGACCACGACCTCGCCCCAGGGGCGCACCGAACTGCTGAGGCCGGACGGGAGCCCCGTCCGCGTGCTTGTGGTGGACGACGAGCTGTCGATCACCGAACTGCTGTCCATGGCCCTTCGCTATGAGGGATGGCAGATCCGGAGCGCGGGGGACGGCCAGGGCGCCGTCCAGACCGCGCGGGACTTCCGGCCCGACGCCGTCGTGCTCGACATGATGCTGCCCGACATGGACGGGCTGGCGGTTCTCGGGCGGCTGCGGCGGGAACTGCCGGACGTGCCCGTCCTCTTCCTCACGGCCAAGGACGCCGTCGAGGATCGCATCGCAGGGCTGACGGCCGGCGGCGACGACTACGTCACCAAGCCGTTCAGCCTCGAAGAGGTCGTCGCGCGGCTGCGCGGGCTGATACGGCGGTCCGGTGCCGCAGACCGGCGCTCCGACTCCACGCTGGTCGTCGGCGACCTCACCCTCGACGAGGACAGCCACGAAGTGACCCGGGCCGGGGACAACATCCACCTGACCGCGACCGAGTTCGAGCTGCTGCGGTTCCTGATGCGCAATCCGCGGCGCGTGCTCAGCAAGGCGCAGATCCTGGACCGTGTGTGGTCGTACGACTTCGGCGGGCAGGCCAATGTCGTCGAGCTCTACATCTCGTATCTGCGGCGGAAGATCGACGCCGGGCGCGAGCCGATGATCCACACCCGGCGTGGTGCCGGTTACCTGATCAAGCCCGCGGTGTCATGAGCGGACGGCGACGGCCGCGTACCCAGCAGAGATCGGGCAAGCAGGCGCGGGCGGGCAAGCCGCGCACTCTGCGGACGCGGCTCGTCGTCGCGTCCGTGGTGCTGATCGCCGTGGTGTGTGCGGTGATCGGCACAGTGACGACCCTCGCCCTCAGGTCGCATCTGTACGAGCAGTTGAACGGGCAGGTCGAGGACGTGGGCAAGCGTCTGTCGGGCCCCATGAAGCCCGGCGGCGGAATCGACCTCGGCCCGACGGACAGGATCACAGGATTCCTCGAGGGACCGGCGCAGCCTGGGACCATCGCCGCCGCGGTCGGCGCCGACGGCAGTGTCACCCGGGCGTTCATCGCCGAGGACTCCGAGGAGAACATCCCCTACCGGCAGAATTCGGCCGTCGACCTCACCGACGAGCAGAAGTCCGCCCTCGCCGAGGTGCCGACCGCGGGCATGCACACCGTCGACATCCCCGGCTTCGGCGAGTACCGCGTGCAGTACGTCGAGGGGAAAGACGGAGGCCTCTACTACGTCGCCCTGCCCACCGAGTCGGTCAACACCACCATCAACACCCTCATCCTCGTCGAGGTGAGCGTCACCGGCGCCGGACTGGTCGCCGCCGCCATCGCCGGCTCCGTCCTCATCGGCGTCGCCACCCGCCCCCTCCGCCGAGTCGCCGCCACCGCCACCCGAGTCTCCGAACTCCCCCTGCACACCGGCGAGGTGAATCTCAGCGAGCGGGTGCCCGACTCCGAGACCGATCCGCACACCGAGGTCGGACAGGTCGGTGCCGCGCTCAACCGGATGCTCGACCATGTCCACGGGGCGCTGCACGCACGGCAGCAGAGCGAGACGCGGGTCCGGCAGTTCGTCGCCGACGCCAGTCACGAGCTGCGCACTCCCCTCGCCTCCATTCGCGGGTACGCCGAGCTGACCAGACGCGGAAGAGAGGACGTCGGGCCCGACACCCGGCACGCGCTCGGGCGGATCGAGTCCGAGGCCGGGCGGATGACGCTGCTCGTCGAGGATCTGCTGCTGCTCGCCCGGCTCGACGCGGGGCGGCCCCTGCAGTTCGAGCAGACCGACCTCGTACCGCTCGTCGTGGACACCATCAGCGACGCCCGTGCCGCAGGCCAGGACCACAACTGGCGCCTCGACCTGCCCGACGAGCCCGCGCTCGTGTCGGCGGACGCGGCCCGGCTGCAACAGGTCCTCGTCAACCTGCTCGGCAACGCCCGCACTCACACACCGCCCGGCACGACCGTCACCGCGCGGGTGCAGCGGCGCGGGCCCTGGCTGTGCGTGGATGTCGAGGACAACGGGCAGGGCGTTCCGGCCGAGTTGCTCCCGCATGTCTTCGAACGGTTCGCGCGCGGCGACTCCGCGCGTTCCCGCACCACCGGATCGACCGGTCTCGGCCTCGCCATCGTGCAGGCCGTGGCGACCGCGCACGGCGGTGCCGTGACCGTCGACAGCGTGCCCGGACGGACCGTTTTCACGGTGCGCCTGCCCGCGCTCCCGGACCGGCCGCAGCCGGAAATGAGCTGGCAACAGCACTCACAGGCACGCCACAGCGTCACCACATCGGTACAACAGGGCGCCTGACGAGAGTCGGTTCCATGCGAACCGATTCTTCTCCCGGCACCCTGCCGGCGCGGGAGCACCTCCCGGCCGCACCAGCCGGTACGCCTGTCCTGGACGTAGTGATCCCCGTCTACAACGAGGAGAAGGACCTCCAGCCGTGCGTCCGCAGACTGTACGAGCACCTCGAGAGGACGTTCCCGTACGCGTTCCGCATCACGATCGCGGACAACGCCTCCACGGACACCACCCCGCGGGTGGCGGCGCGGCTGGCGGCGGAGATTCCCGAGGTCACCCTCTTCCGGCTGGAGCAGAAGGGCCGCGGCCGGGCCCTGCGGGCCGTCTGGTCGGCCTCCGACGCCCCGGTGCTCGCGTACATGGACGTGGACCTGTCCACCGACCTCAACGCCCTGCTCCCGCTGGTGGCGCCGCTGATCTCAGGCCACTCGGACCTCGCGATCGGCTCCCGGCTCGCCCGTAGCTCGCGCGTGGTGCGCGGCCCCAAGCGGGAGTTCATCAGCCGGGCCTACAACCTCATCCTGCGCGGCTCGCTCCAGGCCCGCTTCTCGGACGCCCAGTGCGGGTTCAAGGCGATCCGCCGTGACGTGGCGCAGGTGCTGCTGCCGCTCGTCGAGGACACCGGCTGGTTCTTCGACACCGAGATGCTGGTGCTCGCCGAGCGCGCGGGGCTCCGTATCCACGAGGTGCCGGTCGACTGGGTCGACGACCCCGACTCGACCGTGCACATCGTCAAGACCGCGACCGACGACCTCAAGGGCGTGTGGCGGATCGGCAGGGCCCTGGCCACCGGCTCGCTGCCGCTGGACCGGATCACCCGGCCGTTCGGGGACGACCCGCGCGACCGCGAGATCAAGGACGTACCGAAGGGCCTGGCCCGCCAGCTCGTCGGGTTCTGCGTGGTCGGCGCCCTGTCCACCCTCTTCTACCTGCTGCTCTACAGCGGCTTCCGCGTCTTCACCGGTTCGCAGGTCGCCAACGCGTTCGCCCTGCTGGTCTCGGCGATCGCCAACACGGCGGCCAACCGGCGGCTCACCTTCGGGGTGCGCGGGCGCGGCGGGGCCGTACGGCACCAGGCGCAGGGCCTGGTCGTCTTCGGCATCGGACTCGCCCTGACCAGCGGCTCGCTCGCCGCGCTCAACGCGGCCACGTCCGAGCCCGCGCACTCCACCGAACTGGCGGTGCTCATCGCCGCCAACCTCGCGGCGACCGTGCTGCGTTTCCTGCTCTTCAGGGCGTGGGTGTTCCCGGACCGGCGCGACGGCGACCCGGCGCCGGCCGCCTCGCACACTCCGGTCCACCCCCTGTCCTCGCCGACGTTTTCCACAGCGCGCCACGCCCCGTACGGGCCGCTTCCGCAGCGCACCCCCCGGTACACGCACGACACCGCTCAGTGGGGGAGGGACGCCACCGTGCAGCTGCAGCCGGTGCGCCCGCACGACACCGACCCGAGGGACTCCCGATGACGATCCACTACGACCAGCAGACCGCGGACAGAGACACGAGTACCAGCGCCCGGACCCGTCCCCCGACCCCACCGGCATCCGTTCCCGGCGCCGATGAACCCAAGAAGCCCTTCGTGCGACGCCTTTGGCACGGCCGCCCCGAGGATCCCCGCTGGGCCCGCCCGGCCTTCCTCGGCCTGCTCCTCGTGACCGCCGCGCTCTACCTCTACAACCTGAGCGCCTCCGGCTACGCCAACTCCTTCTACT
>KL569168.1:12456-18175 GCA_000715635.1 Streptomyces violaceus
CCCCCCAGCCAGTCCTGGAAGGCGTTCTTCTTCGGCTCGCTGGACGCGGCCAACGCCATCACCGTCGACAAGCCCCCGGCCGCGCTGTGGCCGATGGCCTTGTCGGTGCGGCTCTTCGGACTCGGTTCCTGGGCGATCCTGGCCCCCGAGGTCCTGATGGGCGTCGGCACAGTCGCCGTCGTGTACGCGGCGGTGCGCCGCCGGTTCAGCCCGGCGGCCGGTCTGATCGCGGGCGCGGCGCTCGCGCTCACTCCCGTCGCGGCGCTGATGTTCCGCTTCAACAACCCGGACGCGATGCTGGCGCTGCTGATGGCCACCGCCTGCTACTTCGTCATCCGGGGCCTGGAGGACGGCCGGACGAAGTGGCTGCTGTGGGCCGGTGCCGCGATCGGCTTCGCCTTCCTCGCCAAGACCCTCCAGGCCTTCCTGATCCTCCCGGCGCTGGCGCTGGTCTACGGCGTCTGCGCCCCGGTGACGGTGAGGAAGCGGATCGGCCAGCTCGCGGCGGGCCTGGTCGCGATCGTCGTCTCCGGCGGCTGGTGGGTCGCGATCGTCGAGCTCTGGCCCGCGTCGTCCCGGCCGTACATCGGCGGCTCGCAGAACAACAGCTTCCTGGAACTGACCTTCGGTTACAACGGACTGGGCCGCCTCAACGGCGACGAGACCGGCAGCGTCGGCGGTGGCGGCGGGGGCGGCAACGGCGGCGGCGCCTGGGGCGAGACCGGCTGGGACCGGATGTTCAGCTCCTCCATCGGCGGCCAGATCTCCTGGCTGATCCCGGCCGCGCTGATCCTGCTCGTCACGGGCCTGGTGTCCACCCGGAAGTCCGGGCGGACGTCCGCCACCCGGGGCGCGTTCCTGGTGTGGGGCGGCTCGCTGCTGATCACCATGGTGGTCTTCAGCTACATGCAGGGCATCTTCCACGAGTACTACACCGTGGCCCTCGCTCCCTACATCGCCCCGCTGATCGGCATGGGCGCGGCCACGTTGTGGGAGCGGCGCGGCCAGGCGTGGGCGTCGCTGACCCTGGCGGCCGCGACGACGGCCACCGCGGCCTGGGGATACGTCCTGCTCAACCGCTCCTCCGACTACCTGCCCTGGCTGAAGTGGCTCGTCCTGGTCGGGGGGCTGACCGCGGCCCTCGGCCTGGTCTTCGTCGGACGACTGGGCCGTCGACTGGCCCTGGGAGCGGCCGGGCTGGGCCTCGTCGCCGCGCTGGCCGGTCCAGCGGCGTACACCCTCACCACGCTGAACGAGGGGCACTCCGGCTCGATCGTCACCGCGGGTCCGACGGTCTCGGGTGGTCGTGGCGGCCCAGGCGGTGGCGGCATGGGCGGTGGCCCCGGCGGGGGTGGCATGCCCGGCCAGAACAACCAGCAGGGCGGCCAGAACCAGCAGAGGGGCAACGGCTTCCCCGGCGGCGGCATGCCGGGCGGGCAGGGCCAGCAGAACCGCAACGGCAACACCCAGGGCCAGAACCAGCAGCAGGGCGCCCCCGGCGGCCGGACCGGCGACGGCGGTGGCATGGGCGGTATGGGCGGCGGTGGCGGCATGGGCGGCCTGCTCAACGGCGCCAGCGTCAGCTCCGAGGCCAAGGAGCTGCTGGAGAAGAACGCGGGCGACTACACCTGGGTCGCGGCGGCCATCGGCGCCCAGAACGCGGCGAGTTACCAGTTGTCCACCGGCGACCCGGTGATGGCCATCGGCGGCTTCAACGGCACGGACCCGTCCCCGACGCTGGCCCGGTTCAAGCAATACGTGACGGAAGGAAAGATCCACTACTTCATCGGCTCGGGCAGCGGCGGCGGCATGGGCGGCAGCAGCGACGGCACGTCCTCCCAGATCACCTCCTGGATCGAGGCCACCTTCAAGAAGGTCACGGTCGGCTCGGCCACCTTCTACGACCTCACGCAGAAGGCGAGCGGCTGACAGTCCCGCGAGGACGGTTGAGCACGGCTGAGTACGGCGAAGGGCGGTGGCCGAGTGTCACCGCCCTTCGCCATATCTCTGTTGTACGCCGTATGGGAACTGTTCTACGGTGTACAGCATGACGACGTCCCCACAGGAACAGGCCCCACCCCAGACGGCTTCCGGCGGCCACCCCCAACGCTGGCTGATCCTCGGTGTCATCTGCCTCGCGCAGCTCACCGTGCTGCTCGACAACACGATCCTGAACGTGGCGATCCCCTCGCTCACCCGCGAGCTGGACGCGACGACTGCCGACGTCCAGTGGATGATGAACGCGTATGCGCTGGTCCAGTCCGGCCTGCTGCTCACCGCGGGCAACGCCGCCGACCGCTACGGCCGCAAGCTGCTGCTGATGGCGGGCCTGGCGATATTCGGCGTGGGCTCGCTGGCGGCCGGCCTCTCCCAGAGCCCGGCCCAGCTGATCGCGGCCCGTGCGGGCATGGGCGTCGGCGGCGCCTTGCTGATGACCACGATCCTCGCCGTCGTCGTGCAGATCTTCGACGACGAGGAGCGGGTGAAGGCCATCGCGCTGTGGTCGACGGTCAGTTCGCTCGGCTTCGCGGCCGGGCCGCTGATCGGCGGTGTGATGCTGAACCACTTCTCGTGGGGCGCGATCTTCCTGATCAACATCCCGGTCGCCGTGCTCGGCCTGGTCGCGGTCGCCGCGCTCGTCCCCGAGTCCAAGCACACGGCGGGCGACCGGCCCGACCTGGTCGGCGCGGTGCTGTCGACCATCGGCATGACGGCGTGCGTGTACGCGATCATCACCGGGCCCGAGCACGGCTGGGCGTCCGGCCAGGTGCTGGTCTCCGCGCTGATCGGCCTGGCCGTACTCGGTCTGTTCGTCATGTGGGAGCTGCGCATCGACAACCCCATGCTCGACATGCACTTCTTCCGCAACCAGAAGTTCGTGGGCGCGGTCGCGGGCACGATCCTCGTGGCGTTCGGCATGACGGGGTCGCTGTTCCTGCTCACGCAGCACCTCCAGTTCGTCCTGGGCTACGAGCCGCTGGACGCCGGGCTGCGGACCGCGCCGCTGGCGCTGACCGTCGTCGCGCTCAACTTCACCGGGATCGGCGCGAAGCTGGTGCTCAAGGCCGGTACGCCGGCGGCCATCGCGCTCGGTATGACCCTGGTGTCCGCGGGCCTGGCGGCGATCGCGCTGTTCGGCGGGCACGGGTACGGCGGGATGCTGGTCGGTCTGATCGTCATGGGCGCGGGTGTGGCGCTGTCCATGCCGGCCATGGCCAACGCGATCATGAGTGCGATTCCGCCCGAGAAGGCGGGGGTCGGTGCGGGGATCAACGGAACGCTCGCGGAGTTCGGCAACGGCCTTGGTGTCGCGGTCCTCGGCGCCGTGCTCAACTCGCGGTTCGCGTCGCTGGTCGCCGTGTCCGCGGCGTCGTTGCCGGCGGCGCTGGCGGCGGCGGACTCGGCTGAGGAGAAGGCGCGGATCTCTGGCGCGTTCGCCTCCGGCCTGGAGAGCAGTCAGTTGGTGGGGGCGGTTGCTGTTCTGTTGGGTGGTTTGGTCGCGGCGGCGTTGTTGCGGCGGGCCGAGCGGGCAGAGTCCGCCTAGGAGCTCGGGCCGATGGGCGGTCGGGCGGGTGCGGGGCCGCTGTGGTCGATCGCGCAGTTCCCCGCGCCCCCAGGCAAAAGGCGGGGCGCCTGGCATGATCGGCGTTGGAAAGTTAGGGAAGGTGCGCCATGGCGAAAGCAGCCGACAAAGCCGCGCGGAGCAGTGTGTGGCTGGACGGCAAGGCGCACCGGCGGCGCGGTGGCGGGCAGCCGTCGGGGCTGGACCGGGACCGGATCACCGAGGTCACGGCCCGGCTGCTGGACGCCGAGGGCCTGGCCAGGTTCTCGATGCGGCGGCTGGCCGGTGAGCTGAACGTCACCGCGATGTCCGTCTACTGGTACGTCGACACCAAGGACGACCTCCTCGAACTCGCCCTGGACGAGGCCATGGGCGAGATGCGGCTGCCCGACGCGGAAGCCGACGAGGACTGGCGCGACCAGGTGCGCGCCCTCGCCCGGGAGTACCGCGGCCTGCTGGTGCGCCACCCCTGGGTGTCGCAGCTCGTCGGCACCTATCTCAACATCGGTCCCAACAACCTGGCGTACTCGAGGGCCGTGCAGCGCGTGGTCCGCAGGACCGGGCTGCCCGCGAACCGGCTGACGAGCACGATCTCGGCGGTCTTCCAGTTCGTCTACGGGTACGGCACGCTCGAGGGCCATCTCTCCACCCGGGCCGCGGCCACCGGCATGACCCTGGACGAGTACTTCCAGGACGCCATGAGCACGGCGACCGAGTCCCCGCAGGCCGCCGACCTCATCCGGGACTCCCAGGAGATGATGGCGGCCCGCGGCGGCGACACGGTGGCGGAGATGCTGGAGCGGGACTTCGAGTTCGCGCTGGAACTGCTGATCGCCGGCATCGAGACGATCGTCGCCCGCGCCTGAACCGCCTCCGGGACTACTCCCCCTCGACCAGCCGCGCCGGGAACCCGCCGGTCGCCACCGGCCCCCACCGCTCCGGCGTGATCCGGATGATCGACTTGCCCTGCTTGGCCATGGCCGCGCGGTACTCGTCCCAGTCGGGGTGCTCACCGGCGATGTTCCGGTAGTACTCCACGAGCGGTTCGACGGAGTCGGGGGTGTCGATGACCTCGGCGGTGCCGTCGATCTGTACCCACGGGCCGTTCCAGTCGTCGCTCAGGACGATCAGGCTCACGCGTGGGTCCCGCTTGGCGTTGCGGGTCTTGGCCCGCTCCGGGTACGTGGAGACCACGATCCGGCCGGAGTCGTCGACGCCGCAGGTCAGCGGCGATCCCTGGGGGCCGTCGTCGGCTCGCCGGGTCAGCAGGATCGCGTGGTGCCGGGGTCGTACGAAGTCGAGCAACTCGTCGAGGGAGACACGGGTGTTCGTCGCGATGTTCGGTGCCATGGGCGGCAGCCTACGACGCCATGGCCTCGGCGAGGTTGTCGTACACGGGGACGTCCCGGCGCAGTCCGGTCAGCTCCAGGACGCTGCTCGTGACGCCGTCGGGCCGGGCCACCAGACGCACCCGGGCCTCGGGGCGCAGCCGGTGGCGGATGTCGTTGATGAGGCGGACGCCCTGGGAGTCCATGAAGGACGTGCAGGAGAGGTCGAGGACGAGCAGTTCCAGCCGGTCACCACGGTCCCGAGCCGCGGACATGATGAGCGGGAGCAGCTCGGTGGCGTTGCAGAAGTCGATCTCCGCGGGCATCGTGAGGCAGACACGGCCGGGCAGGTCCCGTGGTTCGGTGGGATTCGGGATGAAAGTCACAGCACTCACCTGGCAGACGTTCGTCCGGATTCCGGTAAGGCCGCTTCCTGACCCTTGGGCCCATTCCACCACGCCGGGGCACGGCTGCGGAAGCGCCTGTCGCGGCCGTCGGCCGGACGTCACCTGGACGCAACCGAGCAGCTAGAGTGCTGTCCGTCCTGTGCTCGCAGTCGGGAATGTGCTGCGGAGCTCTCCTGCGCACGGCCATGGCCGTGCATGCCGAAGAGGTTCGTGGTGGCTGCGTCCGAGTTTCCTGATTTGCCCCGTTTTCCGGTTGGCTTCGAGCTGGCCGATGCCCTGACGGTGGCGTCTCAGCAACTGCACGAGACGCTCACTCCCCACAGCACGCTGCGTACGGCCGTCCGGCTGGCCGTGCACCTGATGCCCGGGGCCGAGCACGCGGGCGTCTCCGTGCTCGAGCGCGGCAGCCGGCTCCGTACGCT
>KL569168.1:18368-18549 GCA_000715635.1 Streptomyces violaceus
GCTCCGTACGCTCGCCTGGACCGACGAGGTCGTGCGCTCCGCCGAGGCCCGGCACACCGGCCGCGAACAGCACGGGCACTGGGAGCGGTTGTGGAACAGCCCGGTGGCGCGGATAGGGGACAGCGACGCGGACGACGGCTGGGGCGTGCTGTCGGCCCTGGGGCTGCGCTCGGCGCTGTCG
>KL569168.1:18815-19409 GCA_000715635.1 Streptomyces violaceus
CGCGCCGACCGCCGCAGGCTGACCGTGCTCACGGCCTACGCGCGCAAGCCGGACGTCTTCGACGAGGACGCGACGCGCATCGGCCGGCTGTTCACCGCGCACGTCAGCATCGCCCTGGACTCCGCGACCGTGCGCGAGCAGCTCACCGAGGCCATGCACACCCGGGACCTGATCGGCCAGGCCACCGGCATCCTCATGGAGCGCCAGGGCATCGACGCGGCCGCGGCCTTCGAGAGCCTGGTGCGGGCCTCCCAGCGGGAGAACGTGAAACTGCGCGATCTCGCCCGCCGCATCGTCGGCACGCACAACACCACTTGAGGGAGCCGGGTCATGTCGGGGGCGTGCGCGGGCGGCGACGGGATACACGTACGGTCATGAGCTCCGAGACGTCCGACACGCTGGACCAGGCGATGGTGCGCAGCAGCGGTCTCGACACCCTGCTGCACGATCTGACCGACCGTGCGGTGCGGGAGGTTCCCGGCGCCGCCGCGTGCAGCATCACCGTGCGTCGCGCCGACCGGCTCCTCACCCTGGCCGGCAGCGACGGTCTGCCCAGCGGCCTGGACCTGCGCCAGTACGAGAACGGCTCGGGCC
>KL569168.1:19612-21066 GCA_000715635.1 Streptomyces violaceus
ACTCGGGCCCCTGCGTCGAGGCCGCCGAGACCGGCGCCGAGCAGTACGCCCCCGATCTGTCGGCGGAGTCCCGCTGGCCGTCGTACACGCGGTACGCGCTGTCCGTCGGCGTCCGGTGTGTGCTGGCCGTGCCCATCGACGTCGAGGGCGAGACGGGCGCGGCGCTCAACTTCTACGGCGAGGAGTCCGGGGCGCTGGGTGCGGCCCCGGAGGCGGCCCGAACCTTCGCGGCACGGGCCGGGGACGCGATCAGCGTGGCGCTGCGGATCGAACGCCGGCGCCAGTCCGCGGCCGACGTGCGCACCGCGCTGCTCTCCCGCAGTGTCATCGACCAGGCGATCGGCATCCTCATGGCCCGGGAGCGGATCGACGCGCGCATCGCGCTGGAGCGGCTGCGCCGCGTCTCGCAGGACCGGAACGTCAAACTCCGCGACCTGTGCGACCAGTTGGTGGCGAGAGTGTCCCGGCCGTCGGACCCGGCCTCAGGCCGCCGGAAGTGACTCGCCCTGCACGGCCTGGATGTCCAGCTCCACCTTGAGCGTCGTGCCGATGGCGGCGATGCCCGCCTGGAGGACCTGGTTGTAGTTCATCGCGAAGTCCTCGCGGTGCAGCTCGGTCGTGGCGCGGAACGCCGCGCGGGTGCCGCCCCACGGGTCCGGGCCCGTGCCGAGGTAGGCCAGATCGAGGTCGACCGGCCGTACGACACCGTGCATGCCCAGCTCGCCGTGGACCGTCCACCGGTCGGACCCGGCCGCCGTCAGCCCGGTCGACCGGTAGGTGATCTCGGGGAACCGCTCGACATCGAGAAAGTCCGGCGACTTCAGATGCCCGTCGCGCATGCCGTTGCCGGTGTCGACGGACGCGGCCCGGATCACCGCCTCCACACGGGACTTGGTGACGTCGTCCGGGGCGATCTCGATCGTGCCGGAGAACTCCGTGAACCGGCCGTGCACGCTGGAGATGCCCAGGTGCTGGGCCACGGCGGCCACGCTGGAGTGCACCGGGTCGACGGTCCACGGTCCGGGCGGCGGCAGTTCGGTGCCACCCTGCCGCGCCAGCGTCACCGTACCGACCTCGGCCCGCCCGCTCGCGGTGACGATCACACTGGAGGCCGCGGGCGCGTACCCGACGGCCGTGACGATGACGGTGTACGCCCCCGCCTCCAGCGGCGTCGCGTCCCGTACGGCGCCCTCCGCGTCGGCCTCGGCACGCAGCGCCTGCGCCCCGGTCATGTCGGCCACGGTGACGACCGCGTGCGACACGGCCCAACCGTCCCGGGTACGGATCCTCGCGGTCAGTCCCATCTCAGCTAACTCCTCTAAAAGAAACCGGCCCGTGGCAGGAGACGCACCTCCGCTCGGAGCGCGCCCACCGCCACGGGCCGGGGCTTGTCCTACTCGCCGGGGTGGGCGAGTTCGATGTCGTGGGCGTCGTCGCCGCGGCCGGCCACCGTC
>KL569168.1:21243-21757 GCA_000715635.1 Streptomyces violaceus
TCAGAGATGTGTATAAGAGACAGGCCCGTGGCGATGACGGTGTACTCGCCGCCGTCCAGGTCGGTGAAGGCGTACGCCCCGTCCGTGCCGGTCGTGGCCGAGCCGACGACATTGCCGGCCTGGTCGACCAGCGTCACCCGGGCATCGGCCAGCGGGCCGTGCGGGGCCCGGACGACACCCTGGACGCGGGCGCCCGAGTCCAGGTCCATCTCGACCCGGGTGACCCCGGTGCCGCCCACCTCGACGGGCAGGGCCCGCGGCCGGTACCCGGCGGCGTTCACCGCGACGGTCACCGCCCCCGGCACCAGCTCGGCGAAGGTGAACTCGCCCTGCTCACCGGTGGTCCCGGTGGCCAGCAGGTCACCGCGCACGTCGGTCACGATGACCATCGCGTCCTTGACCGGCTGCCCGTTCTCGGCGGCCCGCACCAGACCGGTCAGCCCGCTGGTGCCGCTGAGCAGGATGTCGTAGGCGACCGGCTCGCCGTTCACCACGACCGTGGACGCCTGCGGCC
>KL569168.1:21908-22131 GCA_000715635.1 Streptomyces violaceus
TCTGGTAGCCGTCGGCGGAGGCGATCAGGACGTACGACCCGGAGCCCGGGGCGTCCACCGCGTACGAGCCGTCGGCCTGCGCCACGGACCGCCCAAGCTGACGCCCGGCCAGCGAGATCAGCGTGACGGCGGCCTGCGGCACGGGCGCGGACTCGGCGCCGCGGACAAACCCCTGAACGGGAACACCGGGGACACCGCCGGAGGCCTCCTCCGGACGGGCCGC
>KL569168.1:22339-24401 GCA_000715635.1 Streptomyces violaceus
TGTGTATAAGAGACAGGCGTGCCGTCGGACCCGGTGCCGTCGGCGGCCTCGTTCTCCGCCACGGCCCAGCTCGGCACGGCCTTCTCCGCGGCGGGAGCCACGGCCTCGGCGGGAGTCGCGGCCTCGGCAGGCGTCTGCGGCTCGGCGGCCTGCGCCAGCCCACCCTTCGTCTTCAACGGGACCTCCTTGATGAACAGCGACACCAGCAGCGCGAGCAGCGCCAGCGGAGCCGAGTAGAGGAACACGTCCGCGACACCGTGGCCGTAGGCGCTCTCCACGACGGTGCGGAGCGGCGCGGGCATCGCGTCGAGGTCGGGGATGCCGCCCCCGCCCGTGCCGGCGTGGCCGAGGGCCGCGCCCTTGGGGCCGAGGTCGGCGAGGCCGTCCTTGACGTAGTCGGTGATCTTGTTGCCCAGGACCGCGCCCAGCGCCGAGACGCCCACGGCACCGCCCAGGGACCGGAAGAAGGTCACCGTGGAGCTGGCGGAACCCAGGTCGCTCGGCTCCACCTGGTTCTGCGTGCAGAGCACCAGGTTCTGCATCATCATGCCGATGCCGAGACCCAGCAGCGCCATGAAGGCCGCGATGTGCCAGTACTCGGTGTCGTACCGGATCGTGCTCAGCAGGCCGAGGCCCGCGGTCACCAGCACACCGCCGGCGACCAGCCACGCCTTCCAGCGCCCGGTCCGGGTGATGACCTGGCCGGAGACGGTGGAGGAGACGAACAGCCCCGCGATCATCGGGATCGTCATCACACCGGACATCGTCGGCGACTTGTCCCGCGCCAGCTGGAAGTACTGGCTGAAGAACACGGTCCCCGAGAACATCGCGACACCGACGAACAGGGAGGCGATGGAGGCCAGCGTGATGGTCCGGTTGCGGAACAGCCGCAGCGGAATGATCGGCTCACTGGCCTTCGCCTCGACGAGGACGAACACCGCCAGCAGCACCAGCGAACCGCCGACCATCGCGTACGTCTGCCAGGACAGCCAGTCGTACTTGTCACCGGCGAAGGTCACCCAGACCAGCAGCAGGCAGACGGCCGCGCTGATGAAGAAGGCGCCGGCCCAGTCGACCTTGACCTTCCGCTTCACCACGGGCAGGTGCAGGGTCTTCTGCAGCACGATCAGGGCGATCACGGCGAAGGGCACGCCGACGTAGAAGCACCAGCGCCAGCCGAGCCAGTCGGTGTCGGTGATGACACCGCCGACCAGCGGACCGCCGACCATGGCCGTCGCGAAGACGGCGCCCAGGTAGCCGTTGTAACGGCCGCGCTCACGGGGCGAGATCATCGCCGCCATGATGATCTGGGCCAGCGCGGACAGTCCGCCCATGCCGATGCCCTGGACCGCGCGGAACGTGATGAGCATGCCGGGGTTCTGCGACATGCCCGCCGCCGCCGACCCCAGCACGAATATGACCAGGGCGAGCTGGATCAGCAGCTTCTTGGAGAACAGGTCGGCGAGCTTGCCCCACAGCGGCGTGGACGCGGTCATCGTCAGCAGGGACGCGGTCACGACCCAGGTGTAGGCGCTCTGGCCGCCACCGAGGTCGCCGATGATCCGGGGCAGGGCGTTGGAGACGATCGTCGACGACAGGATCGCGACGAACATGCCGAGCAGGAGGCCGGTGAGGGCCTCCATGATCTGCCGGTGCGTCATCGGAGCGCCGTCGCCGGAGGGACTGTGCGAGCCTCCCCCGTGCTTGGCATGAGCCCGCACACCGGCTGGTGTGGTCGTTGCCATGGGCTTCCTTTTCTTACGTGCTTGCGGGTGTACGGGTGGTCTGTTCGACAGCGGGTGGTGCCGCCCGGGGCGCGGGCCGGCAGTCGAAGCTCTCCCGCAGCCGCGCCATCAGCTGCGTGAGCCGGCGGACGTCCTCGTCGGACCAGTCGCTCAGGCGCTCTTGGAGCACCTCGGTGGTCCGCCGGGACAGCTCGCCGAGCTGTGCGTCGCCCGCGGGCGTGAGGCGCAGGATGCGTGAGCGCTTGTCCGCGGGGTCGGGGGAGCGTTCGATCCAGCCCCGGTCCACGACGTGCGCGACATGGCGGCTGGTGACCGAC
>KL569168.1:24625-25060 GCA_000715635.1 Streptomyces violaceus
AGTCAGAACGGCTGCCGACCCGCCGGGGCATTCGGCCGGCATGATCCGGCCGAGCTCCCGCTTCACGGCACCGAAGGCACTGAACTGGCGGACCAGCTCTTCGTACTGCGCCCTCTCGGCCATGACACCTCCCGCTTTCGTTGCTTAGGGCAACCATAGAAGCTGTTGGTTGCTGAAGGCAAATAAAGAAGGTGAATACGGCACCAAAAGTTGGCAAAGGCAAGTATTGCGTCAGTAAATGTGCCGGTGGCGAGGGTGGCGGTACCGGTCGCCCCGGGCAAACGGAAGACCAACCCCCACTTGGGGAGCCCCGGCGTTTTCGCTAGGGTCTCGGGCCATGGCTAACAACCAGGCCCCCCAGGGCAATCACGACCCTGCCGGCAACACCCAGATGTTCCGCGCGTTCGTCGACGAGGCGCCGCAGGGGCGGCAGGC
>KL569168.1:25343-25528 GCA_000715635.1 Streptomyces violaceus
CGTAGCGGTTGTCGCGGCGGTGGCTTGGCTGGCGCTGGCGTAAGTCGCTGGGTACCCGGCGTTTCCGCTGAGGCCGAGGCGTTGCACAGCTCGGCGCGACGAGGTGCTCTGCGTCGGTGCCGGTGCCGGTGCCGGTGCCGGTGCCGGGGCGTCGCGGAGCCCGGCGTAGCGGGGTGCCGCTGCGC
>KL569169.1:0-115 GCA_000715635.1 Streptomyces violaceus
GTGGGCGCAGCGGCACCCCGCGGCGCCGGGCTGCGCAACGCCCCGGCGTCAGCGGTGGCGCCGGGTGCCTGCTCACATACGGGACACGTTCCGCTCGTACACCAGCCGCAGGCCG
>KL569169.1:344-1483 GCA_000715635.1 Streptomyces violaceus
CAGAGATGTGTATAAGAGATCAGCGTCAGCCATGGCTCGTGCTCGTCTATGACCGACGACTCGCCCAGGACCATCGGTGCGAGGCCGCCCGTCGCGATCACGGTGACGTCCTCCGGGTCCTCGGACAGCTCGCGCGCCATGCGGTTGACGACGCCGTCGACCTGGCCGGCGAAGCCGTAGATGACGCCCGACTGCATCGCCTCGACCGTGTTCTTGCCGATGACGCTGCGGGGCCGGGCCACCTCGATCTTGCGGAGCTGGGCGCCGCGGACGCCGAGGGCCTCGACGGAGATCTCGATGCCGGGCGAGATGACCCCGCCGACGTATTCGCCGCGCGCGCTGATCGCGTCGAACGTCGTCGCCGTGCCGAAGTCGACGACGATGGCGGGACCGCCGTAGAGCTCGACCGCCGCCACCGCGTTGATGATGCGGTCGGCGCCGACCTCCTTGGGGTTGTCCATGAGGATCGGGACGCCGGTCTTGACGCCCGGTTCGACGAGGATGGCGGGCACGTCGCCGTAGTAGCGGCGGGTCACCTCGCGGAGTTCGTGCAGGACCGAGGGGACGGTCGCGCAGATGGCGATGCCGTCGATGCCGTCGCCCAGTTCGTCGCCGAGGAGCGGGTGCATGCCCATCAGGCCCTGGAGGAGGACCGCCAGTTCGTCGGCGGTGCGGCGCGCGTCCGTGGAGATGCGCCAGTGTTCGACGATGTCCTCGCCGTCGAACAGGCCCAGGACGGTGTGGGTGTTTCCTACGTCGATCGTCAGCAGCATGACCCGTATCCGCCCTACTCCGCCGGCCGCAGGTCGAGGCCGATGTCCAGGATCGGCGAGGAGTGGGTGAGGGCTCCGACGGCCAGGTAGTCGACGCCGGTGTCCGCGTACGCCTTGGCGTTGCCGAGGGTCAGGCGGCCCGACGCCTCCAGGGCGGCGCGGCCCTGGACGATGGCCACCGCCTCCTCGCACTCGCCCGGCGTGAAGTTGTCCAGGAGGATCAGGTCCGCGCCGGCGTCCAGGACCTCGCGGAGCTGGTGCAGGGTGTCGACCTCGACCTCGATGGGGACGTCGGGGAAGCGGTCGCGGACCGCCCGGAATGCCTGGGCGACGCCGCCCGCGGCTACCACGTGGTTGTCCTTGACT
>KL569169.1:1666-4199 GCA_000715635.1 Streptomyces violaceus
CGTCCGAGAGGGACATGCGGTGGTTGACGCCGCCGCCGCAGCGGACCGCGTACTTTTCGAGGCCGCGGAGGCCGGGGGTCGTCTTGCGGGTGTCGCGGACCTTGGCCTTGGTGCCGTCGAGGGCGTCCGCCCACGCGCGCGTGGCCGTGGCGATGCCCGACAGGCGGCACAGGATGTTCAGCGCGCTGCGTTCGGCCGTGAGGAGGTCGCGGGTGCGGGTGGTGACGGAGAGGAGCTTCTGGCCCGCCTCCACGCGGTCGCCGTCCTCCGCGTGGCGTTCGATGGCCAGTTCTTCTTCGCAGACGACCGAGATGACGGCTTCCGCGACCCGGAGGCCGGCCACGACTCCTGCTTCACGTGCGGTGAAGTCGGCGGTGGCCACCGCGTCCTCGGGGATCGTCGCCACCGTCGTCACGTCCACGCCGTGGGCCAGGTCCTCCTGGACGGCCACGTTGGCGATGTCCTCGACCTCGACGGGGTCGAGGCCGGCGTCGGCCAGGAGCTGGGCGAGTGCGGGGTCCAGGCCGCACTCCAGGTATGCCTGGTCGTCCGCGCCGCAGGCACAGCCGTCGCCGCAGCCTCCGGACGAGGCGAGGGGAAGGTCGGGGGTGGTCACGTCGGTCACTGCTCCTGGGGGGCCTGGGAGGGGAGGGTCGAGGGGAAGTGTGTGCTGTCCGTGGTGTGCACGGCCAGCGAGCGGTCCGGGTTCAGGCGTACGACGATGTGACGCCGCCAGGTCGTGTCGTCGCGCTCGGGGCGGTCCTCGCGCCAGTGGCAGCCCCGGGTCTCCTCGCGGAGCCGGGCGGCGGCGACCAGGACGCGGGCCACACACAGGAGGTTGGTGGCCTCCCAGGTGTCGACGCCGGGCTCGGCGGTCTTGCCGTTCTCGGCGAGGGCGTCGCGGGCGTCGGTGTGCAGCCGCTGGAGCTGGTCGGCCGCCTTGGCCAGGGACCCGGCCGAGCGGAGCACGCCCGCCCCGTCGGTCATGATCCGCTGGATCGTGAAGCGGGCCTCCGCGGTGAGCAGGGGGTGCTCGGGGGTCTCCGGGTACGGGAGCGGCCGGGGCACGCGCGTGAGGAGGCCGTTCTCCGCGTGGCTCGCCGCGATGTCGGCCGCGATGCGCTCGGCGTAGACCAGGCCTTCGAGGAGGGAGTTGGAGGCCAGGCGGTTGGCGCCGTGTACGCCGGTGCAGGCGACCTCGCCGCACGCGTACAGGCCGGGGACGGTCGTACGGCCCCGGGAGTCGGTGCGCACGCCGCCGGAGGCGTAGTGGGCGGCCGGGGCGACCGGGATGGGGCTGGTGACCGGGTCGATACCGTGGGCGCGGCAGGCGGCGAGGATCGTCGGGAAGCGGTGCTCCCACATCTCGGCGCCGAAGTGCCGGGCGTCGAGGAACATGTGCTCGGCGTCCTGCTCCTGCATGCGGCGCATGATGCCCTTGGCGACGATGTCCCGCGGGGCGAGTTCGGCGAGCTCGTGCCGGCCGAGCATGAAGCGCACGCCGTCGGCGTCGACCAGGTGGGCGCCCTCGCCGCGCACCGCCTCGGAGACCAGGGGCTGCTGGCCCTCCGCGTCGGCGCCCAGGAAGAGGACGGTCGGATGGAACTGGACGAACTCCAGGTCGCTCACCTCGGCGCCCGCGCGCAGTGCCAGGGCCACGCCGTCGCCCGTCGAGACGGACGGGTTGGTGGTCGCGGAGAAGACCTGGCCCATGCCGCCGGTCGCCAGGACCACGGCCGGGGCGTGGACCGCGCCCACGCCGTCGTGCTGGCCCTCCCCCATGACGTGCAGGGTTACGCCCGCGGTGTGGCCCTCGGCGTCCGTGAGGAGGTCCAGGACGAGCGCGTTCTCGACCGTGCGCACGCCACGCGCGCGTACCGCGTCGACCAGGGCCCGGGAGATCTCGGCGCCTGTGGCGTCGCCGCCCGCGTGCGCGATGCGGCGGCGGTGGTGGCCGCCTTCGCGGGTGAGCTCCAGCCTGCCCTCGGAGGACGCGTCGAACTGGGCGCCGGTCTCGATGAGGCGGCGTACGGCGCCGGGCCCCTCGGTGACGAGGATGCGGACCGCTTCCTCGTCGCACAGGCCGACGCCCGCGACCAGGGTGTCGTCGAGGTGCTGCTCGGGGGTGTCGCCCTCGCCGAGGGCCGCGGCGATGCCGCCCTGGGCCCAGCGGGTGGAGCCGTCGTCGAGGCGGGCCTTGGTGACGACGACGGTCCGCAGGCCCGCGGCCTCGCAGCGCAGGGCCGCGGTCAGTCCGGCGACGCCGGAGCCGACGACGACCACGTCCGCGGCGATGGACCACCCGGGCGCGGGCGCGTGCAGTCGTATGCCTGTGCTGGTCACGAGGCGGCTCCGAAGGTGAGGGGGAGATTGTCGATCAGCCGGGTCGCCCCGACCCGGGCGGCTACGGCGAGGACCGCCTCGCCGGTGAAGTCGTGCCCGATCTCGGTGAAGTCGGACGGGTCGACCAGGGCGAGGTAGTCCAGGGCCAGCGGCGGATTCAGGCGGGCGGCCTCGTCGAGGACCTGGCGGG
>KL569169.1:4404-5577 GCA_000715635.1 Streptomyces violaceus
GGACTCGCCGATGGCGCTGAGCGCCTCGGCACGCGCGCGCGTGGCGGGCACTTCACGGGCCCGGGCCCGCAGCGCCTCCTGCGCGGCATGCCGGTCCTGGCCCGCGAACAGGGCACTGGACAGCGCGAGGGCGGTGCGCCGCTCGGCGGGCGAGAGGTAGCGGTTGCGGCTGGACAGGGCCAGACCGTCGTCCTCGCGGACGGTGGGGACGCCGACGATCTCCACGCCGAAGTTCAGGTCCCGGACCATGCGGCGGATCAGGGCGAGCTGCTGGGCGTCCTTCTGGCCGTACAGGGCGACGTCGGGACGGGTCAGGTGCAGCAGCTTGGCGACGACCGTGAGCATGCCGTCGAAGTGGCCCGGGCGGGCGGAGCCCTCCAGGCGCTCGCCCATGGGGCCCGCGGTGATGCGGACCTGGGGCTCGCCACCGGGGTACACCTCGTCCACGGCGGGGGCGAACACGACGTCCGCGCCGGACTCCCCGGCGAGCTTGAGGTCGGCGTCCAGGGTGCGCGGGTAGCGGTCGAGGTCCTCGCCCTGACCGAACTGCAGCGGGTTGACGAAGACGGTGACGACGACCTCGCCGTCCCGGCCCGCGATACCGCGCGCGGTGCGGATCAGCGTGGCGTGGCCCTCGTGCAGTGCGCCCATGGTCATCACCACGGCGCGGCGGCCCGCCCGCACGCGTGCGTGCAGTTCGCCGGCGGTGCTCAGCAGGGTGGTGGTCATCGGGCGTCCCCTTCGGTGCCGTCGGTGCCGTCGGTCGCGTCAGCGAGTACCCCGAGGAGGTCCTCGGCGAGCTCCGGCTTCAGCAGGCCGTGGGCCAGGGCCCGGTCGGCGGTGGCGCGGGCCATCGCCAGATAGCCGGCGACGGTCTGCGGGGCGTGCCGGCGCAGCTCGGTGACGTGTGCCGCGACTGTGCCCGCGTCGCCGCGCGCGACCGGGCCGGTGAGGGCCGCGTCGCCGGAGCGCAGGGCATTGTCCAGGGCCGCGCCGAGCAGCGGGCCGAGCATCCGGTCGGGGGCGGCGACCCCGGCTGCGCGCAGCAGCTCCAGGGACTGGGCGACCAGGGTGACCAGGTGGTTGGCGCCCAGGGCGAGCGCCGCGTGGTAGAGCGGCCGGTTCTCCTCAGCGATCCACTCCGGCTCGCCGCCCATCTCGATGACGAGGGCC
>KL569169.1:5832-7674 GCA_000715635.1 Streptomyces violaceus
CCGAAGGAGCAGCCGGCGAGGCGCTGGACGTCCACGGGCGTGCCGGTGAAGGTCATCGCGGGGTGCAGGGCCAGCGGCAGGGCGCCCGCGCGCAGGGCGGGGTCGAGCACCCGCGCGCCGTAGCGCCCGGAGGTGTGGACGAGCAGCTGTCCCGGCCGTACGGACCCCGTGTCGGCGAGTCCGGCGACCAGGTCGGGCAGGGCGTCGTCCGGCACGGTCAGCAGGACCAGGTCGGCGCGCTGGAGGACCTCGGCGGGCGGCATCACCGGCACGTCGGGCAGCAGTTGCGCGGCACGGCGCCGGGAGGTGTCGGAGACCGCGGAGACGGCGACCGGGCGGTGCCCGGCGAGCTGCAGGGCCGCGGCCAGTGCGGGTCCCACGCGGCCGGCGCCGACGACGCCGACGGTGAGCCGCGCGGGGCGGTCCTTGGGGTCTGCCTGTGGGGTTGTGTTCACTCGACGGCGGCCTTCCCGTTCCAGTCCGCTCCGGGTACCGGACGATTTCTCGTCATGTTAACGCGATCGGTTCGAGGGGTGTTCGGTCGTCCACAGGGTGTGCGTTCCGGTGCGTGCTCGTGGACGGCCCGGACGGCCCCCATGGACGGCCTGCGGAAAAGCGGGTGCCCGTCCGAACCCGCGAGGGGCAGGATCCGGGGCATGAGTGACACGGCGGAACGGGACGAGCAGGCGACCGGGCAGCGGTCGGAACAGGAGCGGCGAGCACGGCTCCGTGAGCGGCGGCTGGCCGCCCATCGCAAGGCACGGCGGGTGTTCGCGCGCTTCGGTTTCCACAAGACGCTCCGGGAACGCCTGGCGGAGCTGGACGGGCGGCGGACCTGTACGACCTGGACGAGCTGTCCGACCTGTACGGCGACGGGGTCGTCGAGGCGCTGGAGGCGAAGGTCGCCGGGCTGCTCGGCACCCAGGCCGCCGCGTTCTTCCCGACGGGCACGATGGCCCAGCAGGTGGCCCTGCGCTGCTGGGCGGGCCGCACCGGCAACCCGACCGTCGCCCTGCACGCGCTCAGTCATCCCGAGGTGCACGAGCGGAACGCGTTCAGCGAGGTCGGCGGCCTGCGCCCGGTGCGTGTGACGGACGAGCCGCGGATGCCCTCCGCCGCCGAGGTGCGCGACTTCGAGGAGCCCTTCGGGGCGCTGATGCTGGAGCTGCCCCTCAGGGACGCCGGTTTCGTACTGCCCTCGTGGGAGGAGCTCACGGAGGTGGTGGCGGCCGCGCGGGAGCGGGACGCGGTGGTGCACTTCGACGGGGCCCGGCTGTGGGAGTCCACCGTCCACCTCGGCCGGTCCCTCGAGGAGATCGCGGGCCTGGCGGACAGCGTCTACGTGTCGTTCTACAAGTCCCTCGAGGGCTTCGGCGGGGCGGCGATCGCCGGCCCGAGGGAGCTGGTGGAGGAGGCGAAGGCCTGGCGGCACCGGTACGGGGGCCTGGTCTTCCAGCAGTTCCCCACGGCCCTGTCGGCGCTGGCCGGACTGGAGCGGGAGCTGCCCAGGCTGCCGGAGTACGTCGCCCACGCGCGCGTGGTGGCAGCCGCCCTGCGCGAGGGGTTCGCGGCGGCCGGGGTGCCGTGGGCGCGCGTGTACCCGGAGGTACCGCACACCCACGACTTCCAGGTCTGGCTGCCCTACGAGGCGGACGTCCTCATGGAGGCGTCGGTCCGGACGGCCGAGGAGACGGGCGTTCTCCTGTTCGCCGCCGCCTGGGGCCGGGGCGGTCCGGGCCTGGCCTGCACGGAGGTGTGCGTGCGGTCCGCCGGGCTGGAGTGGACCGCCGAGGACGTGAAGACGGCGGTCGCGGAGTTCGTCGCCCGGTTGCCCGAAGAAGG
>KL569169.1:7930-9316 GCA_000715635.1 Streptomyces violaceus
AGATGTGTATAAGAGACAGCAACAGGCCACCGCTCGCGGACCGACAACAGGCCACTGGCCGCAGACCGACAACAGGCCACCGCTCGCAGACCAACACCAGGCCACCGGCCGCGGACCGACAGCAGGCCACCGGCCGCGCACGGCAGCGGTCAGCCGGCGACCGGAGCGTCAGCCGGTGAGCCGGCGGCCGGAACCTCAGCCGGTGAGGCGGCGTCGAGGGTACAGCCACCGGCCCAGGGCGTGCCGGATCCGCTGCCGCCCGCGGGCCGACCGCCCGGCGAGGACCGCCCGGAACTGCCGTTCGTCGCGCCACTCCCGTACGACCTGCCGGTCGTGCGTGCCCGGCGCGGGCGGGGCGGGCTCCCCGAGGGACTGGGCGCGGTAGGCGTCGAGGAGGTACTGCTGCGTGATGCTCATGGTGAATCGCCTTAACGGGACGGGGTGATGGAGGTCCGAAGGCTCCGCGGCTGCCCCGGTGCTCCCACCCTGCGCCCGCGCCGAGGGCGACGTCGCTTCGATTGACGACGCCCGTCAATCGACGGGGCGTTGTCAGTGGCGGAGTGCACCATGAAGGCATGAGCGTGCACATCGACATCGCGGGGCTGCGGCCGGAGGAGATCGCTGTCGTGCCCTCCCCCTTGGCCGAGCTCGGCATGGCGCTGCACGCGCTGTCCGAGCCGGGGCACCACCCGGGCCTCCAGGGCTGGGTGACGGGCGTGACCGCCCGGCTCGACCCGCATCTGGCCGACCGGATGTGCGAAGCCGACTTCCTGTGGCGGACGACGTTCTCGGACCTGTTCATGCCCTTCGCCGGCGTGCCGGGGCGGAGGACCCTGCCGGGCGCCACGCTCGCCGAGGAACTGGACCTGCTGGACAAGCTGACGGACGAGCAGTTCGTGGACGCGGCGCTGGAGTTCACGTGCGCGCAGCCGTACTGCTCGCACGGTCCGGACGCGCTGTCCGACGCGGAGGTGCGCCGGCGAGCCCTGGAGCTGGCCGCCGCGCGCGGTCCGCAGCAGTTGCGCTTCAGTGAGCGGCTGCTGGCCGACCCGCCCAGGATCCGGGCATGGCTGCGGCAGTTTCTGCAGGACTGCGACGAGGCGTTCTTCGCGGAGACCTGGTCCCGGCTTCGACACCAGTTCGCGGCCGACACCCGGCACAAGACGGACCTCCTCAGGCACAAGGGCCTGGCCGATGCGCTGGCCGCGGTGTCCCCGGCGGTGACGCTCGACGCGGCCGCCGCCCACATCACGGTCGACAAGCTGGGCGACGGCCGTACGGCCACGGGCGACGGCGGCCTGCTGCTCGTCCCGACCAGCCTGGGCTGGCCCCACCTGGCGGTCCTGCACCGGTACGGCTGGCAGCCGGTGCTGCACTACCCGGTGG
>KL569169.1:9538-12404 GCA_000715635.1 Streptomyces violaceus
TCCCTCGCGCCATCAGAGATGTGTATAAGAGACAGCAGCTGGCCCTGCGCATGACCGCGCTGTCCCACCCCGTCCGTATGCGCATGTGCCGCCATCTGGCCCGCAGCGCGTACACGACCGGCGAGCTGGCGCAGGTGCACGGCATGACGGCCCCGGAGATATCCCGGCACCTGGCCGTGCTGAAGAAGGCGGGCCTGCTCACCACCCGCCGCCGCGGGCGCTACGTCCTGCACCAGCTGGACGTGACGGTGGTGGCCCGGCTCGGCAGCGAGTTCCTGGAGGGGATCCTCCGATAGCCGGCGGCAGACGAACCGGCGACGCCCTCAGCCGTGCCCGCCGGCCCGTACCAGCCCCGTCTCATAGGCCAGCACCACGACCTGCACCCGGTCCCTGAGGCCCAGCTTGGTCAGGATGCGGCCCACGTGTGTCTTCACGGTCGCCTCGGACAACACGAGCCGGGCCGCGATCTCGCCGTTGGACAGGCCCTGCGCGACCAGCACCATGACCTCGCGCTCGCGGCCGGTGAGCCGCTCCAGCTGCTCGTGCTGGGGCTGCTTCGCGGTGCCCGGCAGCATCGGTGCGAAGCGGTCCAGGAGCCGTCGGGTGGTGGAGGGCGCGACGACCGCGTCCCCGCTGTGCACGGCGCGGATCGCGGCGAGCAGCTCACCGGGCGGCACGTCCTTGAGCATGAAGCCGGAGGCGCCCGCCTTCAGCCCGGAGAAGGCGTACTCGTCGAGGTCGAAGGTGGTCAGGATGAGCACCTTCGGCGGGTCGGTGTCGGCGCAGATCCGGCGGGTCGTCTCCACACCGTCGAGCTTGGGCATGCGGACGTCCATCAGCACCACGTCGACCTCGGTCGACCGCAGCACCTGGAGGGCCTCGACGCCGTCGCCCGCCTCCGCCACGACCTCCATGTCCGGCTGGGCGGCGAGCACCATCCGGAACCCGGTGCGCAGCAGCACCTGGTCGTCGACGAGCATCACGCGGATCGTCATCGGGGCCTCTTCCAAGTCTCTTTTACGGTGGGAGCGTTACAGGTGTCAGTGAGGGACGTGTGCCGGCGTCAGTTGGCGGGTTTGAGCGGCAGCAGGGCACTGATGCGGAATCCTCCGCCCGGGCGCGGTCCGGCGTCCAGGGTGCCGCCGACCATGCCGATCCGCTCGCGCATTCCGATGAGGCCGTGGCCCCGGCCGTCGAAACCGCCCTCCTCGTACAGCTCGTGCGGGGCGCCCTTGCCGTCGTCCTCGACGAGCAGGCCGAGGCCGTCGTCGAAGTACACCAGGCGCACGCTCGCGCCCGCGTTGGGCCCGCCGTGCTTGCGGGTGTTGGTGAGCGCCTCCTGCACGATGCGGTACGCCGTGAGTTCGACGCCGCTGGGCAGCGGCCGGGGGGTGCCCTCGACCTTGAAGTCGACGGGCAGTCCGGAAGTACGGCACTGCTCGACGAGGTCCTCGATCTGCTGGACGTCGGGCTGCGGCACGTACTCGCCGGCCTCCTCGTGCTCCCCGGTGCGCAGCACGCCGAGCAGGCGGCGCATCTCGGCGAGGGCCTGGCGGCCGGTGGAGGAGATGGTCTCCAGGGCCTTCTTCGCCTGGTCGGGAGCCGCGTCGAGGACGTAGGCGGCGCCGTCGGCCTGGACCACCATCACCGAGACGTTGTGCGCGACGACGTCGTGCAACTCGCGTGCGATCCGGGCGCGTTCGGCGGCGACGGCGACCTTGGACTGGGCCTCGCGCTCCTTCTCCAGGCGGGCGGCCCGCTCCTCCAGCTGCGCGAAGTAGGCGCGGCGGGTGCGGATGGAGTCGCCGAGCACCCAGGCGAGGGCGAAGGGAACGGCCATGAAGACCATCAGGGCGATGTTGCCCGCGACGCTCGTCTGGTCGCTGGGCCAGCGCAGCTGCGCCATGGGAGCCGCGCACAGGCCGGCGCCCAGCGCGAAGCGGGAGGCCCAGCGCGCGCCCTCCGCCGCGACCGTGTAGACGATCACCAGCAGGGCGAAGTCGGCGGGGCCCCTCTCCACATCGGTGATCAGCTGGGCCACTCCGACCGCGGTCGCAAGCAGCAGCATCTTCTCCGGCAGGCGGCGGCGCAGCGCGACCACCAGGCACAGCAGCAGCGTGAGCGGAACGGCGACGGCCGGTGAGCCGTATCCGCCCGCCACCCCGCCGACCATGGAAATCCCGAGGAGGACCATGGCCCAGGAGCCGTCGACCCACATCGGGTGCCTGCGGAGGAAGTCATAGAGGCGCTGCACGTAACCCAGCGTAGGGAAGCGCGATAGGTGCAGGGGTCAACCGGAGGACCGATCCGCACCGGGCGCACGTACTCCGCAAGGTGGAGTTGCGTTCGTTGTGTGCCCTTAGCCTGGCCCGGTGACACCAGGTACGGGAGCCGAGGGGCACGAGTGGCGTGGGTGGCGGGCGGCGGTGCAGGAGGCGCTGTACGGGGCGGAGGGCTTCTACCGGCGCGATGAGGGGCCGGCCGGGCACTTCCGTACGTCCGTGCACGCGTCGTCGCTGTTCGCGGGGGCCGTTGCGCGGCTGCTGTGCCGGGTCGACGAGGCACTGGGGCGGCCCGCGGCGCTGGACTTCGTCGACATGGCGGCCGGGCGGGGCGAGCTGGCCGGCGGGGTGCTCGCCGCGCTCCCGGCCGAGGTGGCGGCCCGCACGCGCGCGTACGCCGTCGAGATCGCCGGGCGGCCCGCTGGGCTCGATCACCGGATCGAGTGGCTGGCCTCGCCCCCGGAAGGGACGACGGGGCTGCTGTTCGCCAACGAGTGGCTGGACAACGTGCCGGTGGAGGTCGCGGAGGTGGACTCCGCGGGCACGACCCGGCTGGTGCTGGTCCGGAAGGACGGGAGCGAGCG
>KL569169.1:12599-13362 GCA_000715635.1 Streptomyces violaceus
GCTCGGGGAGCCGGTCGACGGGGATCAGGCGCGGTGGCTTCAGCGGTGGTGGCCGCTGCCCGGCGAGGCGGGGCTGCGGGCCGAGATCGGCCTGACCAGGGACGAGGCCTGGGCCTCGGCGGTCGCCACGCTCGACCGGGGGCTCGCCGTCGCCGTGGACTACGCGCACACGGCGGATGCGCGGCCGCCTTTCGGGACGCTCACCGGGTTCCGGGAGGGCCGCGAGACCACGGCCGTACCGGACGGCTCCTGCGACATCACGGCCCATGTCGCGCTCGACGCGTGCGCGCTGCCCGGCGGGCGGATCCTCCCCCAGCGGGAGGCGCTGCACGCCCTGGGCGTGACCGGCGCACGCCCCCCGCTCACGCTCGCGTCCACCGACCCCGCCGCCTACGTCCGCGCCCTGGCGAGCGCCGGAGAGGCCGCCGAGCTCACGGCGCCGGGTGGGCTGGGCGACTTCGGGTGGCTGGTCCAGACGGTGGGAATCCCCGACGTGCTCTCCTGGTGACGGCTACTTGTCGATGTCCCCGACCACGAAGAACATCGACCCCAGGATCGCCACCATGTCCGCGACCAGCGTCCCCGGCAGCAGCTCCGTCAGCACCTGGATGTTGTTGTACGAGGCAGAGCGCAGCTTCAGCCGGTACGGGGTCTTCTCGCCCTTGCTGACCAGGTAGTAGCCGTTGATGCCGAGGGGGTTCTCGGTCCAGGCGTAGGTGTGGCCCTCGGGCGCCTTGAGCACCTTCTGTCTCTTATACACATC
>KL569169.1:13583-14529 GCA_000715635.1 Streptomyces violaceus
GCGGGGGGAGCCGGTCGAGGCAGGCGTCGGCCAGGTCGAGCGCGTTGTGCGTCTGCTCCAGGAGGCACTCGAAGCGGGCCAGGCAGTCGCCCTCCTGCCGGGTCACCACCTTCAGGACGTCGCCCAGCTCGCCGTAGGCGAGGTACGGCTCGTCCCGGCGCAGGTCGAAGTCGACGCCCGAGCCGCGCCCGATCGGCCCGCTGACCCCGTACGCGTGCACGGCCTCGGGCGTGAGCCGGCCGACGCCCCGGGTGCGGCCCCGGAAGATCTCGTTGCCGAGCACCAGGTCGTCGAACCGGTCCATACGCGAGCGCACGTCCGCGACGGCGCCGCGCGCGCGTGTGGTCCACCCGGCCGGCAGGTCCTCCTTCAGGCCGCCCACGCGGTTGAACATGTAGTGCATCCGCCCGCCGGAGACCTCCTCCATGACGTGCTGAAGCTCCTCGCGCTCCCGGAAGGCGTAGAAGATCGGGGTGATCCCGCCGAGCTCCAGCGGGTACGAGCCGAGGAACATCAGGTGGTTGAGCACCCGGTTCAGCTCGGCGAGCAGCGTGCGCAGCCACACCGCGCGCTCGGGGACCTCCATGCCGAGCATCCGCTCCACGGCGAGGACCACGCCCAGCTCGTTGGAGAACGCCGACAGCCAGTCGTGGCGGTTGGCGAGCATGATGATCTGGCGGTAGTCGCGCGCCTCGAACAGCTTCTCGGCGCCGCGGTGCATATAGCCGATCACCGGCTCCGCGTGCGTGATGCGCTCGCCGTCCAGGACCAGCTTCAGCCGCAGCACGCCGTGCGTGGAGGGATGCTGGGGTCCGATGTTGAGCACCATGTCGGTGCTCTCCGCGGCGCCGCCGATTCCGACCATGGTCTCCGTCGTAGGAGTCATGGACACAGTCTCTCCTACGTACGCTGGCCTCATGGATACGGGGAGTCCGCACGAGACGGG
>KL569169.1:14755-15456 GCA_000715635.1 Streptomyces violaceus
GGCGGCCGAGGACACGGCGGGAACGCCGGACCCGGCGGGGGCGCGGAGCGCGGCGGAGGCGGTCGGGGACGGGCCGGTGTGGCTCGCGCTGCCGCCCGGGCTGCTGAAGATGCGGCGCTTGCTGCTGGTGGTGTGGCTGGGGCTGATCGCCCTGGCCGCCGGGCTGCTGCCGGGCCTGCTGGCCGGGCCCGCCTGGGCCGTCTTCGCGGCGCTGCCGCTGGCGCTGATGGCCTGGGGCTGGGGGATGACCGAGCGCAACTGGCGTTCCTGGCGGTACGCCGAGCGCGCCGACGACCTGCTGATCAGCCGGGGCGTGCTGTGGCGCGAGGAGACGGTCGTGCCGTACGGCCGGATGCAGCTGGTCGAGGTCACCTCCGGGCCCGTCGAGCGGCACTTCGGGCTGGCCAGCGTGCAGTTGCACACGGCCGCCGCGGCCACCGACGCGACCATCCCCGGCCTGGACCCGGCCGAGGCGGAACGGCTGCGCGACCGGCTCACCGAGCTGGGCGAGGCCCGATCGGCCGGGCTGTGACGGCGCCCGAGGCCGCGGGGGCCGGCGGCGAGGTGACCGACGGGGGCAGCGGGACGGACGGCGGTGAGCCGGTCGGCCGGGGCGGAGTGACCGTCGGCCAGGGGCTGACCGACGCCGGCGGACCGGCCGAGGGCGGCGGGCAGACCCAGGGCGCAGGGCAGACCGGCGG
>KL569169.1:15754-16450 GCA_000715635.1 Streptomyces violaceus
GGCAGACCCAGGGCGCAGGGCAGACCGGCGGAAGCGCGGTGTCCGAGGGAGGCGCAGTGTCCGAGGGAGACGGCGTGGCCGAGCGGCGGCTGCACCCCGTCACACCGCTGCGGCGGGCCTGGGCTCCGGTCGCCGTGGTCATCGGCTGGGCCGTGCACGACCCCGACGGGGCGCAGCGCCATCTGACCCGGCTGACGACGACCACGCTGCTGATCGGCCTCGCCGTGATCGTCCCGGCCGCCGCCCTCTACGGCTTCTGCTCCTGGTGGTTCACACACTTCGCGGTGACCGACACCGAACTGCGCATCCGCACCGGCCTGGTGTTCCGGCGCACCGCGCACATCCGGCTGGAGCGGATCCAGGCCATCGACATCACCCAGCCGCTGCTCGCCCGGGTCGCGGGCGTCGCCAAGCTGAAACTCGACGTCATAGGGACCGACAAGAAGGACGAACTGGCCTTCCTGGGCGCGGACGAGGCACGGACGCTGCGGGCCGAACTGCTCGCCCGGGCGGCCGGTTTCGCGCCCGAGACCGCGCACGAGGTCGGTGAGGCGCCGTCCCGGCAGCTGCTGCGGGTACCGCCCGGTGTCCTCGCCGTGTCGCTGGTGCTGACGGGCGCGACCTGGGGGTCGCTGGCCGCGGCGCTCGTCGTTCCGCCGGTGCTGTGGCTGGTCACCCACAGCCTGTGGACGGTCT
>KL569169.1:16652-17770 GCA_000715635.1 Streptomyces violaceus
GGTCCTCGCGGTCCCCCTGCCGCTGCTGGGCGCGGCGGGCGCGAGCAGCGTGGGGCGGTTCGTCGGCGAGTACGACTGGACGGTGGGCGAGTCGCCCGACGGGCTGCGCATCGACCACGGCCTGCTGGACCGGGCCCACGAGACGGTGCCGCCGGGGCGGGTGCAGACCGTGCGGATCGTGGAGCCGCTGCTGTGGCGGCGGCGCGGCTGGGTGCGCGTGGAGCTCGATGTGGCGGGCTCGTCCAACTCCGTGCTGGTGCCGGTCGCTCCGCGCGAGCTCGCGGAGACCGTCGTCGCGCTGGTGCTCCCCGGAGTGACCGTGCCGCAGAGCGCGGCCCTGTCGCCGGCGCCGCGCCGCGCCCGGTGGTGCGTTCCGGTGTGGTGGCGGGGGTACGGACTCGCCGTCACCGACGCGGTGTTCGCGGCGCGGTCCGGGCTGCTGGCGCGGAGTCTGGCGCTGGTGCCGCACGCCAAGGTGCAGAGCGTACGGATGACACAGGGGCCGTGGGAGCGGGCCCGGGGCGTGGCCGACGTGTGTGTGGACACGGGCGCGAACAAGGTGGTGAGGGCGCGGCTGCGGGACGCGGACGAGGCGCGTGAGTTGCTGGCCCGGCAGGCGGAGCGGTCCCGGACCGGGCGCAGGGACGCTCTGCCGGACCGCTGGATGTCGTGACCGGCCGGGAACCGTATGCGCGGGCTTCAGGAAACCGCGCTGCGCAGCCCCTGCACGTCGATCTGTTCCGTCTCGTCGTGCGCGGTCAGGTCGATGACCTGGCCGATCCCGCGCGACTCCTCGTCCGCGGGCTTGTACCGGGCCTCGGCCTCGGCCTTGTGCAGGGCGAGGGCCTCCTGGCCGACGACGTCGGCCAGGTCCTCGTTCTGCACGGCCTCCAGGGCGGCTCGGGACGTCTCCCGCTTCGCGCCGAAGAAGTCGAACCCGCCCTCGGTCCGCGGACGCCGCACCGGCGTCCGCGGGGCGACTGCCACGGCGGTCGGCACCGTGTAGTGACCTGAGGAGGCAGACTGCGGGAGTCGCTCGGTCTCGGCCGTGGCGGACGTGCCGACGGCCGCGCGCTCGTGCCCGTCGGCCGACTCGGACCGCCCCCGCGGCTCCTCCT
>KL569169.1:17950-20667 GCA_000715635.1 Streptomyces violaceus
CGCCGGTCCGGCTGTGCGTCCTTCCCCTCCTGCTCCTGCGCGGGCTCGTCCTCGTCGTCCTCCGGGGCGCCGTCGCCATCGCCGTCCGGGCCGCCGTCCGGGTCCGGGGCCGCGTCGCCGTCGAACCGGGCGAGCGCGGCCGCCGCACGCAGGAACAGCCGGGAACCCTCGGGCGAGAAGACGGCGGGAACCGCCGGCTCCTCCTCGACGGTGAGGTCCTCGGCCTGGGCGGCCGGTGCCCCGTCTGCCCCTGCCGAAGCCTCCGCCGTCTTCGCCGCCCCCGCGGGCAGCGCGGCCCGCACCGGAACCGTCGCCTCGATCTCGAGCACCCGGCGTTCCTCGAGGACGCTCGCGCGCTCGGTCTCGGACGTGGCGTACCGGCGCAGCAGCGCGGCGTGTTCGTTGCGCAGCCCGGCCAGTTCCGTGCGCTTGGCGCGCAGCCGCTGCTCGAGCTTCACGCGCAGCTCGCGGGACTCCTCGAGATCGCCCTCCAGTTCGGCGACGCGCTCCTCGAAGCGCCACTCGTCGCTCGCGCGCCCGCGCGTGAGGTCGGCGACGCGCTTGCCCGCCTGGCTGTCCCAGCGGCGCAGCACGACCGCGCCGACGACCGCCGTCGCCGCGGCGGCCGCCGCCAGACCGCGGAGCACCATCGGCTCCGTGAACACCCAGGGCCCCAGGGCGCAGACGAGGGAGACGCCTGCGATCGCCGACGGGGGGAGCAGCCTGTGCAGGGGCGGGGAATGGCGGTGACGTCCACGTGGCATGGCCAGAAACTTACCGCGCGTAGGCGAATCATGGTGAGCCACCCCGCAAAACAAAGCCATACCGAAGTGTTCACACCGCATCAGAACTCGGCAGGGAGCGGAATCTTCCCTTCGGTCAATTCCCAAGATCATTCCGGCGGTCGTCCAGCCGCCCGCTGATCCACTCCAGCGTCGCCGGAATCTCGCGCCGCCAGGTGTTGAAGTTGTGCCCGCCGCTTTCGAGGACGATCGACGAGATCCGTGTCCGCCCGGTGTTCTTCACCCGCTCGATGAACCGCAGCGTGTCCTTGTAGTTGGACTCGCCCTCCTTGCTGCTGGTGACCAGCAGCGAAGTATCGGGAGCGGGCCTGTGCTTCAGGTACCACCACAGGTCGGCGCGATTCCGCAGCCCCTTGTCGCCCTGGAAGAGATCACCTGTCGTGGCGTCGATCGGCGCCTTGTAGTACGCGGAGAGACCGGCCCCCGCGGCGTACACATCGGGATGGTGCATGGCGATCTTCAACGCGCAGTAGCCGCCCGTGGAGTTGCCGATGATGCCCAGACGGCCCGGCTTTTCGGCCACCCTGAAGTGCGAACGCAACGCGTCGGGCAGATCCCTGGCGAAGAACGACTCGGTCTGCGGTCCGCCCGGGATGTCCACGCACTCCGTGTCCCGGGGTGGCGCCACCGTCGGCCGCAGCATCACGAGGATCGTCGGCCGCATCCGGCCCGCCCGGGCCAGTTCCAGGGCCGTACGCGGGTAGTGGAGCTTCTCCACCAGCGCCGACGCCGTGCCCGGGTAGCCGGTCAGCACGACTGCCGCCGGGAACGAACGGGTGCGGTACCGCGGCTGGAAGTACTCCGGCGGCAGATAGACGTACGCGGGTGTGGCGATGCGGGTCGTCCGGCCCACGATGCCGACCTCCTGGATCCGGCCGCCGGCCTGGGGCTGCGCGCCGCCCGCCCCCGGCACCCGCCGCGAAGCGACCATCTCCAGCGGGCCGTCGCCCCGCGCGTGGTCGACCACCACGCCCTGGTCCTTCTCCTGCCCGAACAGGTCCGCCCAGCTCGCGTAGAACCCGAAGGCCTGGTTGGCGGCGAGGCCCACCGCGGCGAACAGCGCCAACTGGGTGGCCAGCAGCAGGCCGATGCGCCCGCCCACCGCCCGCCAGCCGCGCCGGGCCAGCCGTGGCCACAGCCAGACCGTGCCGGCGAACAGCAGCACGGCGGACAGCACCGCCAGCAGCAGCACGTTGTTGCTCGTGAGACCCATGAAGTTGTTACCCGTCCGCGCTCTCCGTCCGGCCGCCCCCGCGACCACACTTTCGCGAGGGCTTGTCCCGGACTTTCCTTGGCCTTTGAAACGGCTTTGACGTGGGGAGTGAACCTCTTCCCCCGAGACACCGTCCTAGAGGGCGCAATGTCGCCGGATGCCCGAATCGGCACCGGATCCAAAGGTCTCTCGCAGAACTACGGGATGCGATGTCTGTCAGGACAGATGAGGAAATGTCGGTCGAGGTTCCGAGTCGCAGAAGCGACGCGGCTCCCACGGGCCGGGTGAACCGGGTGCGCCGGCTGCTGCGCGGACCGCGCCCCGAGGCCGTCCCCGTCCTGGTCGGCAGAGCGTGCGCCCTCGTGGGTGTCCTGGACATCGCCGCGGGCGTCTTCCCGCGCTTCCGCCACAGCCGCATGCACGCCATCGCCGAGGTACTGCCCGGCGCGCTCGGCCCGTTCGCGGCCGCCCTGTCGCTCAGCACCGGTGTGCTGTTGCTGCTGCTCGCCCACGGCCTCAAGCGCGGCAAGCGCCGGGCCTGGCGGGCGGCCGTCGCCCTGCTGCCCGCCGGTGCCGTCGCGCAGTTCACGTACCGGCACTCGCTCGTGGGCGTGCTGATCTCCCTGGCACTGCTGGCACCGCTGCTGCGCCACCGCGACCAGTTCGACGCCCTGCCCGACCCGCGCAGCCGCTGGCGGGCG
>KL569169.1:20866-22183 GCA_000715635.1 Streptomyces violaceus
GAGATGTGTATAAGAGACAGGCGCCGGTTCCCTCATGCTCGGCCTGCTCATCGTCAGCGTCAACTCCGAGCGCATCATCGGCGACCCGAGCCTGGCCGACCGCATCACCCACGTCATCTACGGCCTGTTCGGCTTCGAAGGTCCCGTCGACTACCAGGGCAGCACCTCCTGGACCGTGGCCTTCTCGCTCGGCGCCCTCGGCCTGCTCACCGCCGTCACCACCATCTACCTGGCCTTCCGCCCCGAACACCCGGCCGCCCGGCTCACCGAGGAGGACGAGGCCCGGCTGCGCGCCCTGCTGGAGCGGCACGGCAACCGCGACTCCCTCGGCCACTTCGCGCTCCGCCGCGACAAGGCCGTCGTCTTCTCCCCCAGCGGCAAGGCGGCCGTGACCTACCGCGTGGTCTCCGGCGTGATGCTCGCCAGCGGCGATCCGATCGGCGACGTCGAGGCCTGGCCCGGCGCCATCGAACAGTTCATGGACGAGGCCAAGGCCCACTCCTGGACCCCCGCCGTCATGGGCTGCTCCGAGACGGGTGGCGAGGTCTGGACCCGCGAGACCGGGCTGGACGCCCTCGAACTGGGCGACGAGGCGGTGGTGGACGTCAAGGATTTCTCACTCGCCGGCCGCGCGATGCGCAACGTGCGTCAGATGGTCAAGCGCATCGAGCGCGCCGGTTACGAAACCCGGGTACGACGTGTCCGTGACCTCGGCGATGCCGAGCTGGAGCGCATCCGCCGCGCCGCCGCCGACTGGCGCGGCACCGACACCGAGCGCGGCTTCTCCATGGCCCTGGGCCGGATCGGCGACCCCGCCGACGGCGACTGCCTCATCGCCACCGCCCACAAGCAGGACGACCACCCCGGCCCCTACGGCGACCTCAAGGCGATCCTGCACTTCGTGCCCTGGGGCACCGACGGCGCTTCCCTGGACCTCATGCGCCGCGACCGCTCCGCCGACCCCGGCATGAACGAACTGCTCATCGTGGCCGCCCTCCAGGCCGCCCCGAAGCTCGGCATCGAGCGCGTCTCCCTCAACTTCGCCATGTTCCGCGCGGCACTGGCACGCGGCGAGAAGATCGGCGCCGGCCCGGTACTGCGCGCCTGGCGCGGACTGCTGGTCTTCCTCTCCCGCTGGTTCCAGATCGAGTCCCTGTACAAATTCAACGCCAAGTTCCGGCCGCGCTGGGAGCCCCGCTTCGTCGTCTACCGCGCCTCCGCCGACCTGCCCCGCATCGGATTCGCCGCCATGCAGGCCGAGGGCTTCGTCGACCTCGCCCTCCCCCTGCCGCGCTTCCTGCGCCGCCGCGGCCCGGC
>KL569169.1:22393-23201 GCA_000715635.1 Streptomyces violaceus
GGCCGCCGCCCCTGCCCCCACGGCACGACGGCGGAGCGCAACATCCGGGCGGCATGACCGAGCCCCCCACACGGGTCCGTCACTTGGGCCGCAGCGCTCGACGGCCCCTGCCTGGGCCTACGCTGAACATATGAGCAACCAGAGCGGACGCGGGCGTGTGGCGGGCCTACCGGAATGGGACCGCTGCGCGGTCATGGGAGTCGTGAACGTCACCCCCGACTCCTTCTCCGACGGCGGCCGCTTCTTCGACACCACGACCGCCGTCAAACACGGCCTCGACCTGGTCACCGAGGGCGCGGACCTGGTCGACGTCGGCGGCGAGTCGACCCGCCCCGGCGCCGCCCGGGTGGACGAGGCCGAGGAACTCCGCCGCGTCATCCCCGTCGTCCGCGGCCTGGCCTCCGAGGGCGTCACCGTCTCCGTCGACACCATGCGCGCCTCCGTGGCCGAACGGGCCCTCGCGGCGGGCGCCGCCCTCGTCAACGACGTCAGCGGCGGCCTCGCCGACCCCCGCATGATCCCGGCCGTCGCCGACGCCGGCGCCCCCTTCGTCGTCATGCACTGGCGCGGCTTCCTCCAGGGCGGCAACGTCAAGGGCGAGTACGCCGACGTCGTCGGCGAGGTCGTGGACGAGCTGCACACGCGCGTGGAGGCCGTCCTGGCCGGCGGCATCGCCCCCGACCGTGTCGTCGTCGACCCCGGGCTCGGCTTCTCCAAGGACGCCGAGCACGACCTCGCGCTCCTGGCTGGCCTCGACCGCGTCCTCCGCCTCGGCCACCCGCTGCTCGTCGCCGCCTCCCGCAAGCGC
>KL569169.1:23417-30405 GCA_000715635.1 Streptomyces violaceus
CCCCCGCCGGCACGCGAACGCGACGCGGCCACCGCCGCCGTCTCCGCGCTCGCAGCACACGCCGGCGCCTGGGCCGTACGCGTGCACGAGGTACGCGCCACGGCCGACGCGGTACGGGTCGCCCACGCCATCGAAGGGGCGCGTACGACCGGCGCAGAAGGAGCCCGGTGAGCGCCCCGCACACCGACGTCGAACAGGTCGAGGCCGCCAACACCGCCTTCTACGAGGCACTGGAACGAGGCGACTTCGAGAAACTGGCGTCGCTCTGGCTGACCCCCGCCGACCTGGGCGTCGACGAGTCGTACCACGACCCGGCCGACACCGGTGTGGTCTCCTGCGTGCACCCGGGCTGGCCCGTGCTCACCGGCCGCGGCGAGGTCCTCCGGTCGTACGCGCTGATCATGGCGAACACCGACTACATCCAGTTCTTCCTGACCGATGTGCACGTCTCGGTCACCGGCGACACCGCCCTGGTGAACTGCACGGAGAACATCCTCAGCGGCGGCCCCGCCCCCGAGGGCGACGAGGAGCTCGGCCCGCTCGTCGGCCAGCTCGTGGTCGCCACCAACGTGTTCCGGCGCACGCCCCAGGGGTGGAAACTCTGGTCGCACCACGCTTCTCCCGTTCTGGCCGAAACCGACGAGGACGAGGGCGAAGAGACCCCCTCTTGAGTGGGTAGGCGCCTCACAAGGGCCGGACCGGGACGACGACGTGGTTGGAATCACGGACCCCCGGGTATGGGCGGCTACCAACCCATGAGCCACCGGGTTCGCCAGGGGAAACGCTGGATGAATCCTGCCCGGCCCGGGCCCGGCGCCCACCCCCGTGGCCCGGCCCCGCCCGGGCTCGCAGGTAGATTCGACTGAGGCCGGTGTGCCGCCCGCACACGGCGCGGACCGGCCGTGACCGACGATTGCAGGAGTGATTCGCGTGGATCGTGTCGCGCTGCGCGGCCTGAAGGCCCGCGGGCACCACGGTGTGTTCCCCGAGGAACGCAGGGAGGGCCAGACCTTCGTCGTGGACCTCGTCCTCGGCCTGGACACCCGGCCGGCCGCGGCCGACGACGACCTGGCGAAGACCGTGCACTACGGCATCGTGGCCGAGGAGGTCGTGGCCGTCGTCGAGGGCGAGCCCGTCAACCTCATCGAGACGCTCGCCGCGCGCATAGCCCAGGTATGTCTGAAGCACGAGGGGGTCGAGGAGGTCGAGGTACGCGTCCACAAGCCGGACGCCCCGATCACGGTCCCCTTCGACGACGTGACCGTCACCATCACCCGGAGCCGAGTATGACTGCACCCTTCCTCAAGGGTCCCAGCGACCCGACCGTACAGCCGGTACCCGCCTCCGTCGTCGACAAGGTCGACGCCGCCGACACCACGCTCAGCAATCCCAAACGGGCCGTGGTCGCCCTCGGCTCCAACCTCGGCAACCGCCTGGAGACCCTCCAGGGAGCCGTCGACGCCCTCGAGGACACGCCCGGCCTCCGTATCAAGGCCGTCTCCCCGGTCTACGAGACCGAGCCCTGGGGCGTGGAGCCCGGCAGCCAGCCCGCCTACTTCAACGCGGTCGTCGTCCTGAAGACCACCCTCCCGCCGTCCTCGCTCCTGGAGCGCGCGCACGCGGTCGAGGAGGCCTTCCACCGCGTCCGGGACGAGCACTGGGGCCCCCGCACCCTGGACGTCGACATCGTGTCCTACGCCGACGTCGTCTCCGACGACCCGCAGCTCACCCTCCCCCACCCCCGCGCCCACGAGCGCGCCTTCGTCCTGGCTCCCTGGCACGACCTCGACCCCGAGGCGCAGCTGCCGGGCCGCGGCCCGGTCGCCGGTCTGCTGGACGCCGTCACCCGGGACGGCGTGACACCCCGCAAGGACCTGGAACTCCGGCTGCCCGAGTAGCCGTTAAGGTCAAGACGGCCGCGGAACGAGGCCACCGCCGGGGGAACTGAAGGGACACCGTGAGAGAGCTGCGCATCAGGGTGCTGGCCGCCGTTTTCGTCGTGGCCGGGGTGCTGTCCTGGGCCGGGGCCCGCCTGTGGAACTCGGTCGGCACCCTCCCCAGCGTCCCCTTGGCCGCCCCCATCGTCCTCGCCCTGATCGCCGTGGTCCTCCTGGCCACGGCGCTCTCGCTCCGCGCCCGGCTGAAGGCCCAGCGCGAGCGGCAGCCCGACGCCAAGGGCGTCGACCCCATGATGGCGGCCCGCGCGGTCGTTTTCGGCCACTCCAGTGCCCTGGTCGCCGCCCTCGTCTCCGGCATGTACGGCGGCACCGGCGTCTTCCTGCTGGAGTCCCTCGACATCCCCGCCCGCCGCGACCAGGCCATCTACGCCGGCTTCTCCGTCGTCGCGGGCATCGGCGTCATAGCGGCCGCCATCTTCCTGGAGCGCGTCTGCAAACTCCCGGAGGACGACGAACACGACGGCACGGGCGCGGCTCCGACGACGTGACGCTCGGCGTCAGCGCGCCATGATCAGGCTCATGGCCTCATTGCGGGTCGCAGGATCACGAAGCTGGCCACGGACCGCCGAGGTGATGGTCTTCGCGCCTGGCTTTCGGACCCCGCGCATCGACATGCACATGTGCTCACACTCGACAACGACGATCACGCCACGCGGCTCCAGGATCTGCATCAGGGAGTCGGCGATCTGCGTGGTCAGTCGTTCCTGCACCTGTGGGCGCCGTGCGTACACGTCCACGAGCCGCGCCAGCTTGGAGAGGCCTGTGATCTTGCCTTCGATGGACGGAATGTAGCCAACGTGGGCAACGCCGACAAACGGTACGAGATGATGTTCGCAGGAGCTCAGGACTTCGATGTCCTTCACCAGCACCATCTCGTCATGCCCGAGATCGAACGTCGTCGTCAGCACGTCCTCCGGCTTCTGCCACAGCCCGCCGAATATCTCCTTGTACGCCCGCGCGACCCGCGCCGGTGTCTCCCGAAGCCCCTCGCGGTCGGGGTCCTCGCCGACCGCGATCAGCAGTTCCCGAACGGCGTTCTCGGCTCTCTTCTCGTCGAATTCGCCGAGCTGGCCCTCGCCGGCCAGCGTCACGGGGTCGGTCATCTGGGTGCCTCGTTCCTGTGTCCTTCGGGGGCGGCCTGCGGAAATGGCGAAAAGCCGCGCCCCCCAGGCTAAAACCTGGGGGGCGCGGCATCCATTCCGGGCCCGGGGCCGCCGGGAGAGCGATGGTCAGCTCTCGGGGCGGTCCTCCGGGGTGCGCTCGGGCGCCGGGGCGGGTTCCGCCGCGGTGCTCTTCGCGGTGGTGATCGCCGGCGTCGCGCCGTTCGTCCCGTTCGTCAGGGCCAGCTCCTTGGGGGAGAGGACCGGCGGGCGGGTGGACGGCGTACGACGGGAGGAGCCCGTCCAGGCGGGCCGCGGCGGGCGCTTGACGATCGGCGCGAAGATCTCGGCGATCTCCTCCTTGCCCAGCGTCTCCTTCTCGAGGAGGGCCAGGACCAGGTTGTCGAGCACGTCGCGGTTCTCGACCAGGATCTCCCACGCCTCGTTGTGCGCGGTCTCGATGAGCTTCTTGACCTCTTCGTCGACCAGCGCGGCGACCTCTTCCGAGTAGTCGCGCTGGTGAGACATCTCACGCCCCAGGAACGGCTCGGTGTTGTCGCCACCGAACTTGATCGCGCCGAGACGCTCGGTCATGCCGTACTGCGTGACCATCGCACGAGCCAGGCCGGTGGCCTTCTCGATGTCGTTGGCGGCACCCGTCGTCGGGTCGTGGAAGACGAGCTCCTCGGCCGCGCGGCCGCCCAGCATGTAGGCGAGCTGGTCCAGCATCTCGTTGCGCGTGGTCGAGTACTTGTCCTCGTCCGGCAGCACCATCGTGTAGCCGAGGGCCCGGCCTCTCGACAGGATCGTGATCTTGTGGACCGGATCGGAGTTGGGTGAGGCCGCCGCGACCAGGGCGTGTCCGCCCTCGTGGTACGCGGTGATCTTCTTCTCCTTGTCCGACATGATCCGGGTCCGCTTCTGCGGGCCCGCGACCACACGGTCGATCGCCTCGTCCAGCATGTGGTTGTCGATCAGCTTCTGGTCGCTGCGGGCCGTCAGCAGGGCGGCCTCGTTCAGCACGTTGGCGAGATCGGCACCCGTCATGCCGGGCGTACGGCGGGAGACCGCCGACAGGTCGACGTCGGGCGCGACCGGCTTGCCCTTCTGGTGGACCTTGAGGATCTCCAGACGGCCCTGCATGTCCGGGCGGTCGACCGCGATCTGGCGGTCGAAGCGGCCGGGGCGCAGGAGGGCCGGGTCGAGGATGTCCGGGCGGTTCGTGGCGGCGATCAGGATGACGCCGCCCTTGACGTCGAAGCCGTCCATCTCGACGAGCAGCTGGTTCAGGGTCTGCTCGCGCTCGTCGTGACCACCGCCGAGGCCGGCGCCGCGGTGGCGGCCGACCGCGTCGATCTCGTCGACGAAGACGATCGCCGGGGCGTTCGCCTTGGCCTGCTCGAACAGGTCACGGACTCGGGAGGCACCGACACCGACGAACATCTCGACGAAGTCGGAACCGGAGATCGAGTAGAACGGCACACCCGCCTCGCCCGCGACGGCACGCGCGAGCAGGGTCTTGCCGGTGCCGGGCGGGCCGTACAGCAGCACGCCCTTGGGGATCTTGGCGCCGACGGCCTGGAACTTGGCAGGCTCCTGGAGGAACTCCTTGATCTCGTGGAGTTCCTCGACGGCCTCGTCCGAGCCGGCGACGTCCGAGAACGTCGTCTTGGGGGTGTCCTTGGTGATGAGCTTGGCCTTGGACTTCCCGAAGTTCATGACCCGGGAGCCGCCACCCTGCATCTGATTCATCAGGAACAGGAAGACGACGACGATGAGAACGAAGGGGAGCAGCGAGAGCAGGATCCCGACGAACGGGTTCTGCTTGGACGGCGAGACCGTGTAGCCGTCCGGGATCTGCTTGTCCTGGAACTTGGCCTGGAGCGTGCTGGCAATCGTCACGCCCTGGTCACCGATGTAGCTCGCCTGGATCTTCGAGCTGCCCTCGATCTTTACGCCGTTCTTGAGCTCGGCCTTGATGGTCTGCTCGTCGCCGGTGGTCAGCTTGGCCGAATCGACCTTGTTGTCATTGATCGCCTGGACGACCTGGCCGGTGTCCACCGTCTTGTAGCCGCCGGACGAGCCGACGACCTGCATCAACACGACCACGGCAAGGACGGCCAGCACGATCCACATGACCGGCCCACGGAAGTATCGCTTCACGTCCATCCATACGGAGCGGTGCCGCCCCGTCCCTCCTGCCATAGTGAGTTTGATAAAGACTGTTCTTCGGACGGTACCCCAGCATTGTCACCTGAAGCTGCGCGGGACGACTGGCGATCCGTCTACGCATGCTCCAACGGCGGGAAGTCCGCTGGGGTTCCCGATCACCGCCACGGCACCCCGGCCGGGATTCAGCCGCCGTAGACGTGGGGCGCGAGCGTACCGACGAACGGGAGGTTGCGGTACTTCTCGGCGTAGTCCAAGCCGTAGCCGACGACGAATTCGTTGGGGATGTCGAATCCGACCCATTCCACGTCGATGGCGACCTTCGCGGCCTCGGGCTTGCGCAGCAGGGTGCACACCTTGAGGGAGGCGGGCTCGCGCGAGCCGAGGTTGGAGAGCAGCCAGGACAGGGTCAGGCCGGAGTCGATGATGTCTTCGACGATGAGGACGTGCTTGCCCTTGATGTCGGTGTCGAGGTCCTTGAGGATCCGCACCACACCGGAGGACTGGGTGCCCGCCCCGTACGAGGATACGGCCATCCAGTCCATGGTGAGGGGAGTGGACAGCGCCCGGGCGAGATCCGCCATGACCATCACCGCGCCCTTGAGGACTCCGACGATCAGCAGGTCCTTGCCCGCGTACTCCGCGTCGATCTTCGCGGCCAGCTCTGCGAGCTTGGCGTCGATCTCTTCCTTGGTGATGAGTACCTGTTGAAGGTCGGCACCCATGTCTTTCGCGTCCACCCGCATCACTTTCGGTCGTCCCACCGGCTGAGCGGCCCCTCCATCGACTGCCCGGAGGGGTCGTGGTTCAGCCTTGCCGAATCACCAGTCTGCCACCCTGCCGCTGGGCCACGACCTTGCCGGGGAGGTTGATGGCTCCCTGACCGCGCCAGCCGGTGATGAGCCGGTCGACTTCCTCGATGTGACGGGCGAACAGCGAGCCGGCCGGCGCACCGGCCGCGATGGCGGCCCGGCGCAGGACGCGGCGGCGTACGGCGGGGGGCAGGGCGTAGAGCTTCGCGCACTCCAGCGCCCCGGTGGCGTCGCGGACGGTGGCCTCGGCCCGGCCGGCCCAGCCGTCGAGGGCGTCGGCGTCGTCGCGGGAGAGCCGTGCCGTACGGGCGAGGGCTTCGACGACGCCCTTGCCGAGGGCCTTCTCCAGGGCGGGCAGGCCTTCGTGGCGCAGCCGGGAGCGGGTGTAGGCCGGGTCGGCGTTGTGGGGGTCGTCCCAGACGGGCAGGGACTGGACCATGCAGGCCTTGCGGGCGGTCTGCCGGTCGAGTTCCAGGAAGGGGCGCCGGTAACGGCCGCCGGCCCCCGAGACCGCGGCCATGCCGGACAGGGAGCGGATGCCGGAGCCCCGGGCGAGGCCCAGGAGGACGGTTTCGGCCTGGTCGTCGCGGGTGTGGCCGAGGAGGACCGCGGTGGCGCCGTGGCGTTCGGCCGCGGTGTCGAGTGCGGCGTAGCGGGCGTCGCGGGCGGCGGCTTCGGGTCCGCCGGCGCGGCCGACGGTCACGGCGACGGAGTCGACCGGGTCGAGGCCTAGTTCGCGCAGGCGCTGGACGACCTCCGCGGCGCGTGCGTCGGAGCCGGGCTGGAGGCCGTGGTCGACGGTCACCCCGCCGGCTCTGATGCCGAGTTTGGGGGACTCGAAGGCGAGGGCGGAGGCGAGGGCCATGGAGTCGGCGCCGCCGGAGCATGCCACGAGCACGAGCGGCGGGGATGGGGGTACCTCCCGCTCGAGCGAAGCCGAGAGTGGGGG
>KL569169.1:30573-33679 GCA_000715635.1 Streptomyces violaceus
CCCGCTCGAGCGAAGCCGAGAGTGGGGGAGGCTCGTGCGAGGGGGCGTGCGGGAGTGCGGCGGTGGTGCTGTGGTGTTCGGTGAGGAGGTCGTGGAGGACGCGGCGGACCGCCAGGCGTATCGCCGCGACCGCAGGATGGGGACCCATGTCCGGTTCCCTTCATGAAGTTGTCGGGGGGTGAGCCCGAGGTTCGGTCACGCAGAGTGTGTAGATGGTGACAGAACCGGGCCGTTCCCCGAGCATTGCACGCCTACCCCTGCCTCACGGTCCCTCGGACGGGTGACTGGAGGGGCGTTCGCCTGCCGTCGGCCGGATTACTTTCACGACCTTCCCGCGAAGTTCACTACTCGGTCCTGCGATGCACCCGCGCGATCCAGTCCGCCGGTTTGGCGATCTCCGTCTTGGTGGGGAGGGTGTTGGGCGAGGTCCACACGCGGTTGAAGCCGTCCATGCCGACCTCGTCGACGACGGCCCGGACGAAGCGTTCGCCGTCGCGGTACTGGCGGAGCTTGGCGTCCAGGCCGAGGAGCTTGCGCAGGGCCATGTCCAGGCGGGAGGCGCCTTTGGCGCGGCGCTGCTGGAACTTCTCGCGGATCTCCCCGACGGTCGGTACGACGTCCGGGCCGACGCCGTCCATCACGAAGTCGGCGTGGCCCTCCAGCAGGGACATGACGGCGGTGAGGCGGCCGAGGATCTCCCGCTGGGCGGGGGTCTGCACGATCTCGACGAGGGAGCGGCCGCCGTCGTCCTCCTCGGCCTCGGGGCGGCCCCCGGCGAGGCTCTGGGCGGCTTCGCGTACGCGTTCCAGGACGGTCATGGGGTCGACGTCGGTCTCGCCCAGGAAGGACTGGATCTCACCCTCGAGGTGGTCCCGCAGCCAGGGCACGGCGGTGAACTGGGTGCGGTGGGTCTCCTCGTGCAGGCACACCCAGAGGCGGAAGTCATGGGGCTCGACGTCGAGTTCGCGCTCCACGTGCACGATGTTCGGGGCGACGAGCAGGAGTCGGCCGCCGCCGTTCGCTCCGGCCGGGAGCTGGCGCGTGGCGGGGGCGAAGGTCTCGTACTGGCCGAGGACGCGCGAGGCCAGGAAGGACAGCAGCATGCCGAGCTCCACGCCGGTGACCTTGCCGCCGACCGCGCTCATCACCCCGCCGCCGGGGCTGTTGCCGCGCCGGTCCTGCATCTTGTCGAGCAGGGGCTTGAGGAGTTCCCGGAAGCCGGCGACGTTCGCGCGGATCCAGCCGGGGCGGTCGACGACGAGGACGGGGGTGTCGTGCCCCTCCTCGGTGCCCAGGCGGGTGAAGCCGCGGACGTGTTCCTCCGAGGCCTTGGCGTGCCGGCGCAGTTCCGCGACGACGGCGCGGGCCTCGTCCCGGCTGACGTCGGGGCCCGGCCGTACGAGCCGGGTCGCGGTCGCGACCGCGAGATTCCAGTCGACCATGCCGGTTGAAGCACCACCGATGCTCGTCATGCGTCAACCGTACGTGAGCGCTGGCCGCTGGGGCAGGGCGGCGACGGGTGGGTGACGCCGGGGTTCATTTTCAGATACTCGGCGTAGGCGGGGGTCGGCAGGGCCGGGGTTTCCTGGCCGGTGCTCGGCGTTGTCGGCCGTGCCCACCCTCCCCCAAGCTCTCGGCTTCGCTCGAGCAGGGGGGACCCCCATCGCCCCAGCGGAACGACTGCCCACGGCGGGGCGGAACGGCGGCCGGGCGGGTCGGCGGTCGGGGCGTCCGGCTGCCCACGGCCGGGCGGGCAAGCGGGTTATCGGCAGCCGCACTCCGACAGTGTCGTCGCCGCCCTGTCCAGGGCCTTCTGGGCTGCCTCCGGGTTTGTCGTGTCGTTGGCCATGAACGCGAAGGCGAGGAGGCGGCCGTCCTGGTCGACCAGGGTGCCCGCGAGGGTGTTGACGCCGGTCAGGGTGCCGGTCTTGGCGCGTACGACGCCGGCTGCTCCGTCCGTGTAACGGCTGGTCAGGGTGCCGGTGAAGCCGGCGACGGGGAGGCCGGTGAGGGCCGGGCGGAGTTCGGGGCGGTCGGGGTCGGCCGCCTTGGCCAGGAGGGCGGTGAGGAGGTCCGCCGTCAGCCGGCCGGCGCGGTTCAGGCCGCTGCCGTCCTTGAAGGCGGCGCCCTTCAGGGGGAGGCCGAGTTCGCGCAGCTGTGCGCTGACCGCCCGGTCGGCGCCGGCGAAGTCGGCACGGTCGCCGGTCGCGAGGGCTGTCTGGCGGGCGAGGGCCTCGGCGATGTCGTTGTCGCTGTTGGTCAGCATGCGTTCGACGAGGGCCGAGAGCGGGGGCGAGGAGACCGTGGCGAGGGTCTTGGCCCGGGTGGTGGCCTTGGACGGGCCGGGGGACGTGGTCTTGATGCCGTGGGACTTCAGGAGGTCGCCGAACGTGCGGGCCGCGTCAGCCGCCGGGTCGGGCACACGGGTGACCGGGCCGCTCGTCGAGTCGTTCGTGCGGCCCTCGTCGGCCATCAGGGGGCTGATGAGGGCGAGGTTGGGGTTGACCCCGATCGGGTGCTTTTCGTCGCCCGCGTAGAGGGTCGTGTCGTAGGAGAGCGTCACCTCGCGGACGCCCCGTTCGGCCAGGTCGCCGGCCGTCTCGGCGGCCAGGGTGCGCAGGCTCGCCCAGCCCCCGTCGTCCTCGTGGGCCGTGAGCGTGGGGTCGCCGCCGCCGACCAGGACGACTTCCTTCGTGTCGGGTTCCAGCGCGGCGCGGGTGGTGATGCGGTGGTCGGCGCCCATGGCGGACAGCGCGGCGACGGCCGTGGCGATCTTCGTCGTGGAGGCGGGGGTGAGCGCGGCGTCCGAGCCCGTGCCGTACAGGCGCCTGCCGCTCGTGACGTCGACGACCGCCGCGGCGGGCCTGGGCCCGAGCGCCGGGTCCTCCAGCAGGGGCGTGAGGGCGTTCGCGAGGGCCTTGCCGTCAGGGGCGGACCTCACCTTGCTGACACCGCCGAGGCCGGTCAGCACCGGGGCGGCGCTGGGGGCGGGCCGGGGCCGGCCGGGGGCGCCGGAGGTCCCGCCGTGATCTGCGCCACCCGGGCGGTCCATGGCGGCGGCGCGGTCCCGCTCGGCCGTACGCTGACCCGAGGAGTCCCAGGGACT
>KL569169.1:33861-35545 GCA_000715635.1 Streptomyces violaceus
CCCAGGGACCGGCGGCGGTCACCACCCCGGCGGCCAGTGCGAGACCGGCGGTGGCGGCACCCGCGGTGTACTGCCAGGTCTTCGGTCGCATGAGCCGCGCGACCTGCGGTTTCCCGGCCCGTACAAGCCGCGCGACCCGTGGTTTCGCGGCCGCGGCGGCCCGGGCCAGGCGCGGTCGTACGGCACCCGCGATCCGCACCACGTGCGGTCTCGCGGACCGCCAAGGCCTCAGCTCTGGCACGAACACCAGCCCCTTTCGCGATCACACACCTGCGTGAGGGACACTTAACCACCAGAACTATGTGTTGATCATGGAGGAGCCACCGGTGGAGTTCGACGTCACGATCGAGATTCCGAAGGGTTCGCGCAACAAGTACGAGGTGGACCACGAGACCGGTCGTATCCGCCTGGACCGGCGACTCTTCACCTCGACCGCCTACCCGACCGACTACGGCTTCGTCGAGAACACCCTCGGCGAGGACGGCGACCCGCTGGACGCGCTGGTCATCCTGGACGAGCCGACCTTCCCGGGCTGTCTCATCAAGTGCCGTGCGATCGGCATGTTCCGTATGACGGACGAGGCCGGTGGCGACGACAAGCTGCTGTGCGTTCCGGCGACGGACCCGCGTGTGGAGCACCTGCGGGACATCCACCACGTGTCGGAGTTCGACCGCCTGGAGATCCAGCACTTCTTCGAGGTCTACAAGGACCTGGAGCCCGGCAAGTCGGTCGAGGGTGCCGACTGGGTGGGCCGTACGGACGCCGAGGTCGAGATCGAGCGGTCCTACAAGCGTTTCAAGGAGCAGGGCGGGCACTGACCCCTTCCTGATGCCGCCGGGCCGCACGCATGCGCGTGCGGCCCGTTCGCCTGTATGTGCGCATACTGAATCTGGGGGGTACTGAGGCTGACGTGACGTACAGGGAGCGCCAGGCAGTGACGGACGCGGAGGACCGCAAGCCGAAGTCGGACGAGGCGAGGAGCGCGTTCTCGCCTCCCGGCGGGGCCGCCGTCGACGGGGACATGTCGACGACGTCGGAGTTCGCGATCCCGGAGGGGCTGGCCTTCCACCGGACGGCGGGTGCGGAGGCCGAGACGACGTCCGAGTTCGCCCTGCCGGAGGGGATGGACGTCCCGCAGGCGCCCTCGGCGGAGCCGGAGGGGTCGGCGTTCACGACGCCGAGCACGTACAGCGCGAAACAGGCCCCGACGGCGTTCACCCCGCCGAGCGGGATTCCCGTGGTCAGCCTGACCAAGGACGTGCCCTGGCAGGACCGGATGCGCACCATGCTGCGCATGCCGGTGGCGGAGCGGCCCGCGCCGGAGACGATCCAGCGCGGCAGCGACGATTCGGGGCCCGCGGTGCCGCGTGTGCTCGACCTGACGCTGCGTATCGGCGAGTTGCTGCTGGCGGGCGGTGAGGGCGCCGAGGACGTGGAGGCGGCCATGTTCGCCGTCTGCCGGTCGTACGGTCTTGACCGCTGCGAGCCGAACGTCACCTTCACGCTGCTGGCGATCTCGTACCAGCCGTCGCTCGTCGACGACCCGGTCACCGCGTCGCGGACCGTGCGCCGCAGAGGCACCGACTACACGCGGCTGGCGGCCGTGTACCAGCTGGTGGACGACCTCAGCGACGACGAGACGGCGGTCTCCCTGGAGGAGGCCTACCGGCGGCTGGCGGAGATC
>KL569169.1:35715-39389 GCA_000715635.1 Streptomyces violaceus
ACCGGCACCCCTCCCCCGGCTGGGCACTGACCGGCGCGAGCGGGCTGCTGGCCGGTGCGGCCTCCGTGCTCGTCGGCGGCGACCTGCTCGTGTTCGTCGCTGCCGCGCTCGGCGCGATGCTCGGTGACCGGCTGGCGTGGCTGTGCGCGGGGCGCGGGCTGCCGGAGTTCTACCAGTTCACGGTGGCCGCGATGCCGCCGGCCGCGATCGGGGTCACGCTGACGCTCGTCCATGTCGACGTGAACGCCTCCGCGGTCATCACCGGTGGGCTGTTCGCGCTGCTGCCCGGGCGGGCGCTGGTGGCGGGGGTGCAGGACGGGCTGACCGGCTTCTACATCACCGCGTCCGCGCGTCTGCTGGAGGTTCTGTACTTCTTCGTGGGCATCGTCGCGGGTGTGCTGCTGGTGCTGTACTTCGGTGTGCAGCTGGGGGCGCGGCTGAACCCCGACGCGGCGCTCGGGGTCTCCGACGAGCCGGTGCTGCTGATCGGGGCGTCGATGCTGCTGTCGCTGGCGTTCGCCGTGCTGCTTCAGCAGGAACGATCCACCGTGATGTGGGTGACGCTGAACGGGGGTGTCGCGTGGATCGTGTACGGCGCGATGCACTATGCCGGGGAGATCTCGCCGGTGGCGTCCACGGCTGCGGCTGCCGGGCTGGTGGGGTTGTTCGGGCAGCTGTTGTCCCGGTACCAGTTCGCTTCGGCCCTGCCGTACACGACTGCGGCGATCGGGCCGTTGCTGCCGGGTTCCGCGACGTACTTCGGACTGCTGGCGATCGCGCAGAACGAGATCGACGAGGGGCTGGTGTCGCTGTCCAAGGCGGTGGCCTTGGCCATGGCTATCGCCATCGGGGTGAATCTCGGGTCCGAGATCTCGCGGATGTTCCTGCGGATCGGGTCTGCGGAGAAGCGGCGGGCCGCCAAGCGGACCAGGGGTTTCTGATGCCCTTTGCCTATGGGGTCGGGGCTTCCTGTCCGTTGGCGGCCGCGGGTTGTCGGTGGCTTGTCGCGCAGTTCCCCGCGCCCCTGAAAAGACGGTCGGGTCAGTAGCCCCCGTTGTAAGGCTGCTGGTTCCCCTGCTGCTGGCCGTAGCCCGGGGCCTGGGGGTACTGGTTGTAGTACTGCTGGTCGTTGTAGCCGCTCTGGTCGCCGTAGGGCTGCTGGTGCGGGGGCTGGTCGTCCGGGGTGATGCGGCGGAGCTGGGTCGTGGCGTCGTCCATGGCGGGCAGCTGGGACTGGGGGGCCGGGGCCGCGGCCGCCGCGCGCTTCTTCTTCGAGCGGTCCCGCAGGTACTCGATGATGATCGGGACGACGGAGAGCAGGACGATCAGGATGAGGATCGACTCGACGTTCTTCTTGATGAAGCCGATCTGACCGAGCCAGTAGCCCGCGAGGGTGACGCCGGTGCCCCAGGCAATGCCGCCGATCACGTTGTACGTGAGGAACGTGCGGTACTTCATGCGGCCGGCGCCGGCCACGATGGGGGCGAAGGTGCGCACGATCGGGACGAAGCGGGCCAGGACGATCGCCTTGGGGCCGTACTTCTCCATGAACTCGTGGGCCTTGTCCAGGTTCTCCTGCTTGAAGAGCTTGGAGTTGGGCCGGTTGAAGAGCTTCGGGCCCAGGAACTTGCCGATCATGTAGCCCACTTGGTCACCGACGACGGCGGCGATCACGATCAGCGTGCAGACCAGCCACAGCGGCTGGGTGATGTAGGTGCCCTCGGCCACGAAGAGGCCGGCCGTGAACAGCAGGGAGTCGCCGGGCAGGAACGCGAAGAGTCCGGACTCCGCGAAGACGATGAGCAGGATGCCGGGCAGGCTGAACGTGGAGATCAGGTAGTCCGGGCTGAGCCACTCGGGGCCGAGCGCAAGCGTGGTCACGGGGATGTGGCTCCTGCTGCTGGGGGGATACGGGCTGGGCTGACTGCCTCAAAGTATCAACGCGGCCGTCATGGCCCAGGTTCCATGGGCGTACTCAGGATGCACTGTGGGCGGTCCCGGTCAAAGCTGTGAACCATGGGCATCGACGAATACGGCGGCGGACAGGGCCCCCAGCCCGACGTCCTCGTCGTCACCACGAACGACGTACAGGGCTACCGCGTGCAGGAGGTGCTCGGCGAGGTCTTCGGCCTGACCGTACGCTCCCGGCACCTGGGGAGCCAGATCGGCGCCGGGCTGAAGTCGATGGTCGGCGGCGAGCTGCGCGGGCTCACCAAGACGCTCGTGCAGACCCGCAATCAGGCCATGGCGCGACTCATCGAACAGGCACGCGCGCGTGGTGCCAACGGCGTGCTCGCGTTCCGGTTCGACGTGACGGAGGCCGCGGACGTGGGCACCGAGGTGTGCGCGTACGGCACGGCGGTGGTCCTGGCCCGGGAGTGAGGCCCCCCGGGCCAGGGTTCAGGAGGTGTGGCGGGCGGCGTTCGCGGCGATGGCGTCCTTGAGGTGCTCCGCGAGACCCGGGCGCATCGAGTCGTAGAACGCCTTGAAGCGCTCGTCGGAGACGTACGTCTCCCCGAGGCAGCCGTGGAGTTCGTACGAGCATTCGTAGTACCACGTGCAGATGTGCTGCCGGTGCTCCTCGGCCAGTTCCATGGCCGCCTCACCCGTGGGCGTTTCACCGGCGGCCATCAGGGCGTCGTAGCGCCGGCCCCAGTCGTCCACCTCCGCCTGGATCCGCTTCCAGTCCTCCTTGGTGTAGCGGGCGACGCGGCGCTGCGACTCGGCGTACTCCTCCGTGCCGCCCCAGCGCGCCTCCGCCTCGTCCGTGTACTGCTCCGGGTCCTTGTCCCCGAAGACCTCGAACTTCTCCTCGGGCGTGAGATCGATGCCCATCGTGCGTGCCTCCATGGCGTGCTCCACGGCCGCCGCCATCTTCCGCAGCTTCTCGATCCGGGCGGTCAGCAGTTCGTGCTGCCGGCGCAGGTGGGCGCGCGGGTCCGCTTCCGGGTCGTCGAGCAGGGCGGCGACCTCGTCGAGGGGGAAGCCGAGCTCGCGGTAGAACAGGATCTGCTGCAGCCGGTCGAGGTCGGCGTCGCTGTAACGCCGGTGGCCCGCGTGGCTGCGTTCGCTCGGGACGAGCAGGCCGATGTCGTCGTAGTGGTGCAGCGTGCGCACGGTGACGCCGGCGAAGCCCGCGACCTGTCCCACGGAGTAGCTCACTTCCGCTCCCTTCTTCTTCCGTGTCTTCTTTCGTGCTTTCCTTCGTTCTTCACGGTCGGGCCTCACGCCACGTGAGGTGCAAGCGTGTTTCCGGTTTGTACCTCTTGATCCGTTTATCGTGTGCCCCGTGGTCCAGGACTCCGCGCAGCAGGCGCCTTCCGTCACCCCGGCGACTCCCGCCCGTGCCCTGCTGCCGGCGATCCTGCCCGCACTGGCCGTGGGAGTGATCTCCAGCCTGCTCCTGGTGGGGGTGGAAGTCGCCGCCGAGGAGCTCGAGGACGTGCTGTGGCGGACCGTGCCGGACGCTCTGGGGATCGGCCGGTACTCCGTGGCGTGGATGTTCGTGATGCTCTTTGCGACCGGTGTCGCGGTCGGTCTCGTGGTGTGGAAGGTGCCGGGTCATGCGGGCCCCGACCCGGCCACCGTCGGTCTGGACGCCCCGATCCTGCCGCCCGTCGTGCTGCCGGGGCTGCTGCTGGCGGCAGCGCTGATGCTGGCCGGCGGGCCGAGCC
>KL569169.1:39566-41556 GCA_000715635.1 Streptomyces violaceus
GCCAGCCCGCTCAGAGATGTGTATAAGAGACAGCCGTGAACGTCGGCCTGGCGGTCTGGCTGGGCGGCAGGGCGCTCCCCAGGGCCCCGGGCCGGATCTGGCCGGCGCTGGCGGAGGCGGCGACGATCGGCGCCCTGTTCGGCACACCCGTGGCAGCCGCCCTCGTCATCTCCGAGGTGCTGGCCAGTCAGGAGACGCGCGGCCTGTTGTGGGACAACCTCTTCGCGCCGCTGACCGCCGCCACGGCCGGCTCCCTGACCGTCGCCCTCATCGACCACCCGAGTTTCGACCTGAACCTGCCCTCCATCGGCAGGCCGGGCTGGTCGGATCTGCTGGCGGCGATCGTGGTCGCCTCGGCGGGCGCGCTGCTCGGCATGTGCGCCGTGCGCGCCTTCCCGTATGTCCACGGGGCCTTCCGCCGGCTGCGGCACCCGATGCTGATGCTCCCGGCGGGCGGGATCGTGCTGGGCGGACTCGCTGCCCTGGGCGGGCATCTGACGCTGTTCAAGGGGCTCGACGAGATCGCCGAGCTGGCGCACGACCCGGACGGCTGGTCGGCCGGGGAGTTCGCCGTCATGACGGTGGTGAAGCTGGGTGCGCTGCTGGTCGCCGCGTCCTGCGGGTTCCGCGGCGGGCGCATCTTCCCGGCCGTGTTCGTCGGCACGGCCCTCGGCCTGTGCGCGCACGCCCTGGTGTCCGGAGTGCATCCGTCGGTGGGTGTGTCCGCCGGTGTGCTCGGGGTGCTGCTGGCCATCACCCGGCAGGGCTGGATCAGCCTGTTCGTCGCCGCGGTGCTGGTCGCCTCGCCGGGGATCATCGCCCTGCTCTGCGTGGCCTCGCTGCCGGCCTGGCTGCTGGTGACGGGACGGCCGCAGATGCAGCTGCGGCAGGACGGGACGTCGCTCCGCTGACACACCCCCCTTTTCCTACGCACTCCTGGAGGCTCCCTTGCCGCTCAACGAAGGCCCCCGCCAGTCCGGCGAACGCCGCCTGTCCGTCAACCCCTTCTACGGCCCCGCCAATCCGGTCGGCGACATGGCCGAGGCCCCGCCCACGCACCGGCTCCCGGACCAGCCCATCGCACCGGCCACCGCCCACCAGCTGGTGCGCGACGAGCTGATGCTCGACGGCAACGCGCGGCTGAACCTCGCCACCTTCGTCACCACCTGGATGGAGCCGGAGGCCGGGGTGCTGATGGCGGAGTGCCGGGACAAGAACATGATCGACAAGGACGAGTACCCGCGGACGGCCGAGCTGGAGCGGCGGTGCGTGGCGATGCTCGCCGACCTGTGGCACGCGCCCGATCCGGCGGCGGCCGTGGGGTGTTCGACGACCGGGTCGAGCGAGGCGTGCATGCTCGCCGGGATGGCGCTGAAGCGGCGCTGGACGCGGCGCAACGCCGACCGGTACCCGGGGGCCCGGCCCAACCTGGTGATGGGCGTGAACGTGCAGGTCTGCTGGGAGAAGTTCTGCAACTTCTGGGAGGTGGAGGCCCGGCTGGTGCCCATGGAGGGCGAGCGGCTCCACCTGGACCCGCAGGCCGCCGCCGAGCTGTGCGACGAGAACACCATCGGGGTCGTGGGGATCCTGGGCTCGACCTTCGACGGGTCCTACGAGCCGGTCGCCGAGTTGTGCGCGGCGCTGGACGCGGTGCAGGAGCGGACCGGGCTCGACATCCCCGTGCATGTCGACGGGGCGTCCGGTGCCATGGTCGCGCCGTTCCTCGACGAGGATCTGGTGTGGGACTTCCGGCTGCCGAGAGTGGCGTCGATCAACACCTCGGGGCACAAGTACGGGCTGGTCTACCCGGGGGTGGGCTGGGCGCTGTGGCGGGACGCGGAGGCGCTGCCGGAGGAGCTGGTGTTCCGGGTGAACTACCTGGGCGGCGACATGCCGACCTTCGCGCTGAACTTCTCCCGGCCCGGCGCACAGGTCGTGGCGCAGTACTACACGTTCCTGCGGCTGGGCCGGGACGGCTACCGGGCCGTGT
>KL569169.1:41701-48632 GCA_000715635.1 Streptomyces violaceus
TGTGTATAAGAGACAGGGGCCGTGCAGCAGGCCGCGCGGGACGTGGCGACGGGCATGGCCGGGCGGATCGAGGCGCTCGGCGACTTCCGGCTGCTGACCCGGGGCGACGAGCTGCCGGTGTTCGCCTTCACGACCGCGCCGGACGTGACCGCGTACGACGTCTTCGACGTCTCCCGGCGGCTGCGCGAGAGCGGCTGGCTGGTGCCCGCGTACACCTTCCCGGCCAACCGCGAGGACCTGTCCGTGCTGCGGGTGGTGTGCCGCAACGGCTTCTCCGCGGACCTCGCCGAGCTGCTCACACAGGACCTGGAACGGCTGCTGCCGGAACTGCGCCGGCAGCAGCGCCCCCTGACCCGGGACAAGGGGGTGGCCACCGGGTTCCACCACTAGGTCGTGTCCGGCAGCACCCCGACGAACGGGGCGCCCTCGCCCGCGAAGGTGTAGGCGCCGGCGCGGATGCGTTCGATGAGGTCGCGGGTCCACTGCGCGCCCGTGTCGGCCGAGTGGACCCAGAAGTTCATGATCTCGCCGATGTGGCCGAGCTGCTGCGGGCCCTCCTCGGGCAGGTAGTCCTCGACGACGGTCGCGCGCCACTCCTCGATGGACCGCACCCGCTGTTCGAGGAGGTCCAGGGCCTCCTCACGGCCGAGGTCCACCATGAAGCCGAGCCCGGTGGTGAGCAGGTCCGGCTTCTGGTCGTAGGCGGTGAGCGACTGCCGGAGCAGCTTGAAGTACTCCGCGGTGCCCTGCTCGGTGATCTCGTACTCCGTGCGCGGCGGGCCCCCGGCCGTGGACGGGGCGATCTCGTGCGCCCGCAGCAGCCCCTGCTTCGCCATCTGCTTCAGGGCGTGGTAGATCGAGCCGGGCTTGGCGTTGGACCACTCGTGAGCGCCCCAGTACTCCAGGTCGCCCCGGACCTGGTAGCCGTGGGCCCGCCCGTGCTGGCGGACCGCGCCGAGCACGAGCAGGCGGATCGCTGACATGCGGTCCAGGTTAGGACCCGGACTCCGTCTGCTGTTCCGCGGCCACCAGGTCGAAGGCCGTCGCGCCGTCCAGTGACTCGCGGATGATGTCGGCGTGGCCGGCGTGCCGGGCCGTCTCGCGGATCAGGTGGAGGCACAGCCAGCGCATCGAGACCCGGCCGTCCGGCGGGAACCAGGGCTGGTCGGGCAGCGCGAAGGTGTCGTCGAGGCTCGGCACCGAGCGGACGAACGCCTCCGTCTCGGCTGCGACCTTCTCCCAGTACTCGAGCTGCGACTCGACGGTCTCGCCCCCGACGAGCTGGAAGCACTCGTGCCAGTTGCTCTGGTCGCGTACGACGGCCGGCGGCTCGCCCTTGGCCATGGCGACCCACATCTGCTCGACCTCGGCGACGTGCTTGACGAGCCCGGCGAGCGACAGCTCACTGGCGCTGGGTGTGCTCACGACCTGCTCGTCGGTCAGCCGCAGCACGGACCGCCGGATGGCGCCGCGCTGCTCCGCGATGAAGGAGAGCAGCGCTCCGCGCTCGTCACCGTGTGCCTCCGCGGGAACGTGAGTGACCATGACCGCCGCCTTTCGCGGGTCGGCCCCTGTGACGGGGCTCCTGTGCCCGGCACCTGTTTGCCTGACACCGATCACGCTACGGACCCTTGCGGTCAGGTTCTGTCCGCAAGGGTCCGTGGCGGCTGCCTAGTGCTCCAGGTACAGGCTCAGGTGCTGCCCGGTGTGCGAGTGCGCCGCCTTCGCCAGTTCGGCGGGCGTGCCCGTGAAGACGATCTCGCCGCCGGTGTTGCCGCCCTCGGGCCCGAGGTCGATGACCCAGTCGGCCTGGGAGATCACGGCCAGGTCGTGCTCGATGACGATGACGGTGTTGCCCCGGTCGACGATCCGGTTCAGCAGGCCGACGAGGTTGTCGATGTCGGACAGGTGCAGGCCGGTGGTCGGCTCGTCGAGGATGTAGACCGTGCCCGAGCCGGAGAGCCGGTCGGCGAGCTTGAGCCGCTGGCGTTCACCGCCGGACAGTGTGGCGAGCGACTGGCCGAGACCGAGGTAGCCGATGCCGGTCTCGATCAGGGCGTTGGCCTTGGCTCGCAGCGGGCCCGAGAGGAAGAACTCCCCCGCTTCTTCGGCGGACATCGCCAGGACGTCCGCGATGTTCTTGCCGCGCACCCGGTGCTGGAGCACCGACTCCTTGAAGCGCCGGCCCTCGCAGACCTCGCAGTGCGTGGTGACCGGGTCCATGTAGGCGACCTCGGTGATGAGCAGGCCGCGGCCCTCGCACTCCTCGCACGCGCCCTTGGAGTTGAAGCTGAAGAGTGAGGCGTCCTCGCCGCTGGCCTTGGCGAAGAGCTTGCGGATCGGGTCCATCAGCTTGAGGTAGCTCGCCGGGGTGGACCGCGAGGAGCGTGGGATGGGCGACTGGTCGACGAAGACGGACCCCGGGTACTGGTCCCGGAAGGCGTGGGCGATCAGGGAGCTCTTGCCGGCGCCCGCCACTCCGGTGACGGCGGTGAGGACACCGCACGGGATCTCCGTGGAGACGTTCTTCAGGTTGTTGGCCGTGGCGTTCCGGATCGGCAGGGTCCGGCCCCACGGGCGGGGGTTCTCCTTGATCCCGCCGGTGCGCCGCAGTCCCTGCCCGGTCAGCGTGTCGCTGGTGCGGAGTTCGTCGTAGGCGCCTTCGAAGACGATCGTGCCGCCGTGCACGCCGGCCCGCGGACCGATCTCGACGACGTGGTCGGCGACCGCCATGACGTCGGGGTCGTGCTCCACGACGAGAACCGTGTTGCCCTTGTCGCGCAGCGCGCGCAGCAGGTCGTTGAGCCGGCTGACGTCGCGCGGGTGCAGGCCGACGCTGGGCTCGTCGAAGATGTAGGTCAGGCCGGTCAGTTCGCTGCCGAGGTGGTTGACGAGCTTGAGCCGCTGGCCCTCGCCCCCGGAGAGCGAGGTGGTGGACCGGTCGAGGGTGAGGTAGCCGAGGCCGATGGCCTGGATCTGCTCCAGCGTCTCGATGATGGTGGTGACGAGCGGGGTGTCGAGCCGCTCCCGGAGCGTGGCGACCACGCCGATGAGGTCGCTGACCTGCATCTGGGACCAGTCGGAGATGTTGTGGCCGTCGATGCGGGTGGCGAGCGCCTTCTGGTTGAGCCGGGCGCCCTCGCAAGTGGGGCAGACGCCGTCGGTGAAGAACTCGGCCGCCTTGTCGCGGGCCGCCTTGCTCATGCCGCCCGTGTCCCGCTTGAGGTGGCGGCGGACGAAGCTGTCCACCAGGCCCTCGTAGCGCAGCGCCAGCACGTTGCCGTTGGGGTAGGTCACCTCGACCGTGCCGCTGCTGCCGTGCAGCAGGGTGTGCATCTCCTCGTCGGTGTAGTCCGCGAGCTTCTTCTCGGCGTCCAGGTGCTCGTAGTTGGCGTAGAACTGCCAGTTGGCGCTGCCCACGGTGTAGCCGGGCAGGAGGATGGCACCTTCGGCGATGGACTTGCCGGGGTCGGTCATCAGCTCGGGACTGGGGCGCCGGGCGCGGCCGAGGCCCTCGCACTCGGGGCACATGCCCTTGGGGTCGTTGAAGGAGTAGAGCCAGGTCTGGCCGAGTCCGTCGTTGCCGTGGTTGGCGAAGAGCACGCGCATCACGGTGTAGACGTCGGTGACGGTGCCGACGGTGGAGCGGGCGTTGCCGCCGAGGGGGCGCTGGTCGACCACGACCGGGGTGGTCAGCCGGGTGACCGCGTCGACGTGCGGCCGTTCGAACTTGGGCAGGTCGTGCCGGATGTTCCAGGGGAAGGTGGCGTTGAGCTGCCGCTGGGCCTCCACGGCGACGGTGTCGAAGACCAGGGAGGACTTTCCGGAGCCGGAGACGCCGACGAAGACCGAGATCCGGTTCTTGGGGATGACGAGGGAGACGTCCTTCAGGTTGTTCTCTCGGGCACCTACGACCTGGATGCCCTCGTCGGTTGCGGTAACCGGCGTCTGGTTCACAAATCGTCCTTTCCGCGTCGTGTGGGCCGGCGGGCCTGTGTGCCCGTCGGGCTCACTGCATCTGCGTCTGCGCGCGGACGGCGCGCAGCAGTTCGGGGTCCTGCGGGTCGACCTCGGGGCCGAATCGGCCCACGGGTTCGCCGGTGGGCGAGACGAGGAACTTCTCGAAGTTCCAGCGCACGTCGCCGCTGTGGCCCTCCGCGTCGGCGCAGGGGGTCAGGGCGGCATAGAGGGGGTGACGGTCCGCTCCGTTGACGGCGGTCTTCTCGGTGAGCGGGAACGAGATCCGCCGCAGGGAGCAGAAGCCGGCGATCTCCTCGGGGGTGCCCGGCTCCTGCTCGCCGAACTGGTTGCAGGGCACTCCGATGACGCTGAGCCCGTCGTCGTGGTGACGGCGCGCGAGCGTGTCGAGTCCGGCGTACTGGCCGGCCAGGGCGCACTGGGACGCCACGTTGACGATGAGCAGGGTCCGGCCGCGGTGCCGGGCCAACAGGTCGGCCCGGCCGTTCAGTTCCGCGATGGCGATGTCGAAAACGGTCATGCCGTGCACGCTAGGTTCACCGGCTCCAGTCGTGGTCGACGTCCCGTCGGGGGGTGGCCCGCCCCGACGGCGCACGAGTCGAGGGGATGGCGGACAAGCCGAGGAGATGTGAGCCGGCCCGGGGGATTGGCCGGCTCACATCCCCGGCTCGGGTGTCCTTACCGGCTCAGGGACCGGTACTTGCGGACGGCCAGCGGGAAGAAGACCGCGAAGATCGCGAGCGGCCAGACGAAGGACATGAGCATCGCGTGTTCGGCGATCCACGAGGTCCCGCCGACCCCGGGGTTGCCGAACAGCTCACGGGTGGCGTGGGCGGTGGACGACAGTGGGTTCCACTCGGCGATGGTCGCCAGCCAGCCCGGCATCATCTCCGGGGAGGCGAAGGTGTTGGCGACGATGCCGAGCGGGAACAGCAGGGTGTAGACGGCGGAGGCCGCCTCCGGGGTCTTGATGATCAGGCCGAGGTAGATGCCGACCCACAGCAGGGCGAAGCGCAGCAGGAGCAGGAGCGCGAAGGCGCCGAGCGCCTGCATGAACCCGTCGCTCCAGCTCCATCCGGCGATGACCCCGCAGCCCATGAGGATCATCAGGACGACGGTGCTGTAGAGCATGTTGACGATGCTCTGCCCGATGACGACCGAGGCGGCCGACATGGGCATGGAGCGGAACCGGTCGGTGACGCCCTTGGAGGCGTCGGCGGTGACGCCGGCCATGGTCTCGCCGATGCCGAAGGCCATCGACATGACGAACATGCCGGGCATCAGGAACTCCATGTAGTCCCCGCCGCCCTCGACCTGCATCCCGCTGCCGAAGATGCCGCCGAAGAGCAGCACCATGAGGATCGGGAAGGCGAGGCCGGCGAGGATCTGGGTGGGGTTGCGGGCCCAGTGGGACAGTCCGCGGAGCGTGAGCGTCCAGGAGTCCGCGAGGACCCAGCCCAGTTTGGCCAGCGGGTTCCTGGGCAGTTCGGGCGCGATGATCGCGGTCATGACTGGGCGACCTCCTTGAGGCTCGGCTCGGCGGACGTGGCCGACCCGTTGCCGGTCAGGTTCAGGAACACCTCGTCGAGTGTGGGCCTGCGCAGGGCGATGTCCTCGGCCTCGATGCCGGCGTCGTCGAGCTCCCGGGCGACCGCGGTGAGGGCGGCGACCCGGTTGGCGACGACGACGCTGACGCGCCGGTTGTCGGTGTCCGTCTCGGGCTCGGCCCGCAGCAGCGCGCCGATCATGCGGCCGGCCCGTTCGAGGTCGTTGGAGCGGCGGAGCACGACGTCGATCCGGTCTCCGCCGATCTTGTTCTTGAGCTGGTCCGGGGTGCCGGACTCGACGACCCTGCCGTTGTCGATGAGGGCGATCCGGTCGGCCAGCTGGTCGGCCTCTTCGAGGTACTGGGTGGTCAGCATGACCGTGCGGCCCTCGGAGACCAGGCCGCGGACGGACTCCCAGACGTCGTTGCGGCCCCGCGGGTCGAGCCCGGTGGTGGGCTCGTCGAGGAACAGCACGGACGGGGCCAGGATGAGACTGGCGGCGAGGTCGAGCCGCCGTCGCATACCGCCGGAGCACTGCTTGGCCGGCTTTCCGGCGGCTTCGGTCAGGCCGAAGCGCTCCAGCAGTTCGTCGGCCCGGCTCTGCGCGGTGCGCTTGCCGATGTGGTATAAGCGCCCGAACATCACGAGGTTCTGACGGCCGCTCAGGTCCTCGTCCACCGCGGCGTGCTGTCCGAGGAGCCCGATGCTGTAGCGGACCTGGGCCGACTGGGTGGCGACGTCGTAGCCGGCCACCCGTGCGGTGCCCTCGTCGTACTTCAGCAGGGTGGAGAGGATGCGGACCGCGGTGGTCTTTCCGGCGCCGTTCGGGCCGAGAAGGCCGTATACGACGCCTCGGGGTACCTCCAGGTCGAGTCCCGCGAGGGCCTCCTTGTCGCCGTATTTCTTCTTCAGAGCTTCGGTCTGGATCGCCAAATCGGCGCCGCCCATGCCCGCCCCTTCTTTCGGGTGCTCAAATTTGGGTACCCGGCGAGCATAGAGGAGGGCGGCCCGGATATTCAAGTTTTAGTACCCCCCGTCGCCGCCCTCCTCCCGGACGTCCCAGTGGTCACGGTGGGCGGCGTACCACTCGACCGTCTCGCGCAGTCCGTCCTCCAGCGACCACCGCGGCGCGTAGCCGAGCTCGCGGCGGATCTTGGAGTCGTCCACCGCGTAGCGGAAGTCGTGCCCCTTGCGGTCCGCGACCCGCTGGACCAGGTCCCAGTCGCGCCCGCAGAGCTCGAGGAGACGGCCGGTCATCTCCTTGTTGGTCAGATGGGTTCCGCCGCCGATGTTGTAGATCTCCCCCGGCCGGCCCTCGTCCAGCACCAGCCGCACCGCCCGGCAGTGGTCGTCGACGTGCAGCCACTCCCGCAGGTTCGAGCCGTCCCCGTACAGCGGGACCGGCT
>KL569169.1:48823-51141 GCA_000715635.1 Streptomyces violaceus
TGCCCGTCGAGGAGCCGGGTGACGAACAGCGGGACCAGCTTCTCGGGGTGCTGGCCGGGGCCGTAGTTGTTGGCGCACCGGGTGATGCGCACGTCGAGACCGTGGGTGCGCCAGTACGACCGGGCGATCAGATCGGCCGACGCCTTGGACGCCGCGTACGGGGAGTTGGGCAGCAGCGGCTCGTCCTCCGTCCAGCGTCCCTCGGCGATGGAGCCGTACGTCTCGTCCGTGGAGACCTGCACGAAGACGCCCGTCCCGTGCCGCAGCGCGGCTTCGAGCAGGGCCTGCGTGCCGAGCACGTTCGTGCGGACGAAGGCCTCGGCGCCCGTCACCGAACGGTCCACGTGCGACTCCGCGGCGAAGTGCACCACCGCCTCGTGGCCCGGGAAGACCTTGTCCAGCAGCGGGGTGTCGCAGATGTCGCCGTGCACGAAGGTCAGCCGCGGATGGTGCGGGGGCAGGTTGTTCAGCGTCCCCGCGTAGGTGAGCTTGTCCACGACGGTCACCCGGTCGTCCTCGTGCCCCGGGTAGCCGCCGCTCAGCAGTGTTCTGACGAAGTGCGAGCCGATGAAGCCGGCCGCACCGGTCACCAGGATGTTCACGCTTCTCCCGTCCTCGTCCCTGTCCTCGTCCCGTCAGCGTGCCGCGACCGCGGACCGGTGACGTGCGGTCAGCTTCTCCAGTGTCGGCACCACTTCGTTGGGGCTCGGCGCCGACAGCATGGCCAGGCGCAGCCGCCGCGCCCCTTCCGTGAACGCCGGGTCGTCGAGCACCCGGACGAGCTTGTCGCGCAGGATGTCGACGGTCAGGCCCTCGGAGTGCAGATGCAGCCCCGCGCCCAGCTCCTCCACCCGCTGGGCCCGGTAGATCGCGTCCCACATCCAGCCGAGCGCCACCTGCGGCACCCCGTAGGCGGCGGCGGTCGCCCAGGTCCCCGCGCCGCCGTGGTGCACGACCGCGGAGCAGCTGGGCAGCAGGGCCAGGAGGGCCACGTGGTCGACCACCCGGGTGTTGTCCGGCACCCGCGACACCTGGGCGAGTTCCTTCTCGCCGAGGGTCGCCACCACCTCGACGTCCAGGTCGGCCAGCGAGGCGAAGACGTCGTTCACGTCGACGGCGTTGGGGAACTCCGTGTCCCGGATGGTGAGCCCGAGGGTGAGGCAGACCCGGCGGCGCTCCGGCGGGCGGCGCAGCCAGTCCGGTACGACGGCCGGACCCGGCCCGTTGTACGGCACGTAGCGCGTGGGCACCGTCGGCAGCCCCAGCTCCATCCGCACCCCGGGGGGCATCTGGTCGACCGACCACTGTCCCGTGACCACGTCGGGGTCGAAGGCGGCCCCGTGCCGGTCCAGGGTGTACGCCAGCCACTCCTCCAGCGGGTCGTCCCGCAGTGCCGCGGGCAGTTCCGCCTGCCGCCGGCGCAGCGTCAGGTGGGTGTTGGCGAAGAGGTCGGGGAAGGCCAGCAGCCGGGCGTGGGCGGCCCCGGTCGCCTTGGCGGCGATGGCCCCGGCGAAGGTGAAGGGCTCCCAGAGCACCAGGTCCGGCTGCCAGAACCGGGCGTAGTCGACGAGCTCGTCGATCATCGAGTCGTTGTTGATCTGGGCGTAGAAGGTCGCCGTCAGCATCGCGTTCGACGCCCGCAGGAAGTCGAGGCTCAGCCGCTCGGGACGGTTCTCCAGGTAGTCGCGGTCCAGGTGGTGCATGAGCATCCCGGGACCGACGGTGGGGATGACGGCGTCCATCCGGTGGTTGTCGCCCACCGGCACGGCCGTCAGACCGGCCCGGGTGATGCTCTCGACCGCGGCCGGCTGGCCGGCCACCCGGACCTCGTGCCCGGCGGTCCGCAGCGCCCAGGCGAGCGGGACGACGCCGTTGAGATGGGCGTCCTGTGCGAAGGCGGTCAGCAGTACACGCACCGCGGTGCTCCTCCCCTGGTGTGGGCCGGTCCGGTCATGCGACGGGGAAGCGCAGCACGCCGTGCAGCACCGCCGAGCGCATGCGGTGCAGTACCTCGGCGTTCGTGCGCAGGGCGGGCCGGAGTGCGGCCAGGGCGCGGACCGCGGCCTCGGTCTGGACGCGGACCAGCGCGTCGGTGACCGGGGCGGCGGGGCCGCCGAGGAGAGTGAGCGACCGGTCGCCGTCGCCGCGGCCGGGCGTGAAGGCGTCCGGGTCGGCGAAGGCCTCCGGGTCCCGGTTGGCCGCGTCGACGAGCACCACCACGCGGCGGCCCTCCTCGATCGTCTTGCCGTCGAACTCGACCTGCTCGCGGGCGATACGGCTCTCGAACCGCAGCGGCGGAGCCAGCCGCAGGGCCTCCC
>KL569169.1:51334-54742 GCA_000715635.1 Streptomyces violaceus
CCTCCCGGACCGCGGCCGGGGCCGCCGCCGGGTCCTGCCCGATCCGCTGCCACTCCTCCGGGTGCGCCAGCAGGACCTCGACGGCGTTGCACACGGCGGTCGCCGTGACCTCGACGCCCACCACGACGGCGAGCGCGCCGATCGCGACCGCGTCCTCGGGCGACAGACCGGCGAGGCCGGTGGCACGGCCGGCGTCCACCAGGCCGGTCAGCTCGGCGGACAGCCCCGACACGGCCGTGAGCAGCGCCCGGGCGGTCCCCAGCTGCTGCGGGCAGTGGCCGGCGTCCAAGGCGGTGGCGAGGCCCGCGTGCAGTTCGGGCAGGCGCTCGCGGGTCTCGGCGGGCAGGCCGAGCACCTCGGCCACCACCCGCAGGGCGGCAGGGACGGCGAAGTCCCGGTACAGGTCGAACCGTTCACCCGTCGCCGCGAGCGTCTCGCGGTAGGCCGCCTCGATCCGAGGCGCCCGCGCCGCGAGCGCCTCGGCCGACAGCAGCGGCGCGGAGACCTCGGCGAGCTCGGCGTACGCCGCCGGGTCGAGGTTGAGGCGGGCGTCGTCGAGCGGGACGACATGGCACAGCAGGGGGTTGTCCCAGACGTCGACGCCCGGGTGGGACTGCGGCCCCTCCTCGGCGTGGCGCGGGGAAAACCGCGGGTCGCCGAGGATGCGGGCGCCGAGCTCGCGGTGAGCGGTGACCCACGCGCCGACGCTGCTCTCGTGCAGGCCCTGTTCGCGGGCACGCGCCCCGTGGTCGAGCGGGTCGTCGTCACCGGCGCGCAGGATCATGGCGAAGGGATCGCCCTGGGCGCCGAAGATGAACTGCACGCCTCGGATGGTCAGCAGATGCCGGCCCAACTCGCTGTTGGTCTGATCGGTCAGCATGACACCGTCCTCGAAAGAAGAAGGGTGAAGAGGGAAGAAGCAGGGGCGAAGCGCCACCGGCGACGCTAGGCCGCGTGCCTACAAAGGCACTCGACACGCGCTACACGCCCAGGACCCCGGCGGCGGCGCGTACGGCGGTCACATCCTGGTCGGCCGTGCCGGGCCGAGCCGGCAGCAGAGGGACGACGGCCGAGCGGCCGGAGCGCACGGCCGGGTGGCGGCGGGCCAGCTGGGACAGTCCCTGGCCCGGACCGGCCTCGACGAGCACCAGGTCCCCTTCCGCGAGGAGCGCGTCGAGGGCGGGCCAGAAGAGCACCGGCGCGACGGGGTGACGGGACCAGAAGGCCGGGTCCTTGGTCTCCGCAGGGGTCAGGAACCGGGCCGTGTACCCGGACATGACCGGGATACGGGGCTCGCCGACGGGGAGCGCGGCGATCCGCTCGCCGGCTCCGCGCATGGCCGGGGCCAGGGACGGGCTGTGGAACGCCGTGGAGGCCGGCACGCGCTGGAGCACGAACCCGGCGTCGGCGAGTGCCGCCGTGACGGTACGCAGCGGGTCGTCGAGTCCGGCGAGGACCGTCTGGCGCAGGGCGTTGACGGCGCCGACGACCACGCCGTCGGTGAGGAAGGTCGCCACCTCGTCCTGGGTGGCCGCGACGGCGACCATCCCGCCGGGCGGCGCCTGGGCCAGCCGTCCGACGCGGTCGTGGACCAGGGCGGCGGCGTCCCGCAGCGTGAAGACGCCGGAGAGGACCGCGGCCGCCACCTCGCCGATGCTGTGCCCGAGCAGGGCGACGGGCCGTACGCCCCAGTCGAGGACGAGCCGCCCGAGGGCGTAGTCCACCGCGAACAGCAGCGGCTGGGAGCGCGTGACGTGGTCCATCACCGCGGTGTCTGCCGTTCCCAGCCAGTCCTCGCGCAGACCGGTGCTGTGGCCACCGAGGTCCGTCAGCGCGGTCAAGGCCTCGTCCATCGCCTCGGCGAAGACGGGCTCGGCGTCCAGAAGTCCCGCGGCCATGCGCAGGTGCTGCGAGCCCTGGCCGGGCAGCAGCAGGGCGACCGGGCGAGCGGTGCCGTTCATCGGTCCCTCCAGGAAGGCGTGTTCAGGATCTCGACCACGGCGCAGGACCAGCTGAAGCCGGCGCCGACGCCGAAGAGCAGGCACGTGTCACCGGGCCCGAGCGCCCCGGCGGTGACCAGATGGTCGAGTCCGGCGAAGGGGTCTCCGGCGCCCAGGTGCCCGATCGTCCGGCTCCAGGACCAGGTGCTGCGCTCGGGGTCGATACCGAACTTGGCGAAGTAGGCGACATGCAGCCTGCGGTGGCCGAGGTGCGGCAGCACGAACCGGTCGATGTCCGCGAGACCGAGCCCGGCGTCGGCGAGCGCCTGCTTGACGACGGACTCCTGCGCGGCGGCGACCCGGGCGACGGTCGGGGCCACGCCGTGGCCGGCCAGGAAGTCCCGCTTGTGCGCCTCCAGATCGACGACGTCACGGTGGCTGAACGGGGCGGGACCGAACGGGTCGTCGCCGCGGTGCATGCCCTCCAGGTCGGGTGCGGAGACGGTCGCGACGCTGCGGACCCGGGCGAAACCGGAGTGCCGTGAAACCACCAGGGCGGTGCCGCCGTCGCCGTAGACGGTTCCGGGGTCGCTGCGCCACCGGTCGAAGCCCGGCGGGCAGAACCGGTCGCCGGTGGTCACCAGGGCCGCGATCCGGGCCGGGTCCGCGGCCAGGTAGGCCCAGGCCAGGTCGAGTGCCGCCATGCCGCCGTTGGAGACCTGCCTGACCTCCAGCGCGGGGCACTGGTTGCCCACGGCGGTCCGCTGGACGTAGGAGGCGGGGGCCCACAGGTCGAAGCCCTGGTAGTAGAAGCTGGCGTGCAGCACCAGGTCGATGTCGCCCGGTTCGGCGGCGGCCCGCTCCAGCGCGGTCCGGGCGGCCCGGGCCGCCATCTCGGGAGCCGGCTCCCCCGCGGAGACCGTCACCGACTCCATCCGGGTGGAGCGGGCGACGGCGGCGTCGCACCGCCCGTCCGCGACCGCGTCCGCGACCCGTTCGACCGGCGGCAGCCACGTCCCGGTCGCCCGGATGTACAGCTCGCCGCCGTTCACGCCGCCACCTTCCGCCCGGACCCCGCGATCGCTTCGGCGGGCGCCGGGGCCCGGACGACCATGGCGCTGTTGAAGCCGTGGTGGCCACGGGCCAGGACCAGTGCCGCAGTGCCGGAGACCGGCCGGGGCCGGCCGACGACGAGGTCGAGACCGTAGGCGTCGGGGACCCGGGTGACGTTGACCGTGGGCGGGGCGAGCCCGTCGCGCAGGGTCAGCAGGGCGGTCACCACGTCGAGCGGACCGGCGCCGGAGTAGAGCCGGCCGGTGGCCGTCTTGGGCACGGTGACCGGGACTCCGCCCGCGCCGAAGACCGCGGTCAGCGCCTCGGCCTCGGACGCGTCGAGTTCGGGCACGCCCGCGCCGTCGGCGAAGACGACGGCGATCTCCTCCGGATCGGCTCCGGCGTCGGCGAGCGC
>KL569169.1:54904-57686 GCA_000715635.1 Streptomyces violaceus
ACTCCGGCGTCGGCGAGCGCCTGCTCGACGGCCCGCCGCAGGGTCGGGGGCCGCCCGGACCCGGGGCGCGGGTCGAAGGTGGCGCCGAATCCGGCGATCTCGCCGTAGGGGCGGCGCCCCCGGCCACGGGCCCCTTCGGCGCTCTCCAGGGTGAGCAGCGCGCCGCCCTCGCCGGGCAGATGACCGGAGGCCCGGTCGTCGAAGGGCAGGTAGGCGTCGGCGGTGAGCCGTCCGCCGGCCAGTTGGGCGGCCATGCCGTACGGGCACAGGGAGCAGTCCATGCCGCCGGAGATCATCAGCTGCGCACCGGCGCGGATCTGGCGTCCGGCGTGGGCGAGGGCGTCCAGGCCCCCGGCCTGCTCGCCGACGAAAACGCCGGTCGGCCCGTTCATGCCGTGCCGGATGGAGATCTGGCCGGTGTTGACGGCGTAGAACCAGGCGAAGGACATGTAGGCGCTGACCTTCTTGGGGGACTCGCCCCACAGGTGCTGCAGTTCGCGTTGGCCGAAGCCGAAGCCGCCGGAGGCGCCGGCCGTGACGACGCCGCGTGCCAGCGAGGGCACGGAGTCGAGGTCGATGCCGGCGTCGGCGACGGCCCAGTCGGCCGCGGCCAGGGCGAACTGGGTCATGCGGTCGGTCTGCGGGATCAGCCGGCTGGGCAGATGGTCGCCCGCCTCGAACCCGGTCACCTCGCCCGCCCGCCGCGTGGGATAGCGGGCGGGGTCGAACGCCTGGACGCGCCGGATGCCGTCCTCGCCGCGCAGCGTCGCCGCCCAGTAGGCGTCGAGTCCGATGCCGGTGGGGGCGACAACCCCGATGCCCGTGACCACGACCGGGGTCATGCGGCCCGCCCCTCGGGCCGGCGCAGCACCATGGCGCTCTGGAAGCCGCCGAAGCCGCTGCCCACGGTGAGCGCGGCCGACATGTCGCGCTCCCTGGCGTGCAGGGGGACGTAGTCCAGGTCGAGTTCGGGGTCGGGGTCGGTCAGGTTCGCGGTGGGCGGTATGACGCCGTGTTCGAGGGCCAGCGCGGTGGCGGCTACCTCGATGGAGCCGATGGCGCCCAGCGAGTGCCCGATCATCGACTTGATGGAGCTGACCGGGACCCGGTGGGCCGCGGCCCCGAGGCTGCGCTTGAGGGCGGCGGTCTCGTGCACGTCGTTCTGCTTGGTGGCGGTGCCGTGGGCGTTGACGTAGCCGAGCGCGTCGGGGCCGAGGCGGGCCTCGTCGAGGGCGGCGTCGACGGCGGCGGCCAGCTCGCGTCCGTCGGTGCGCAGTCCGGTCATGTGGTACGCGTTGCCGCGCGAGGCGTACCCGGCGATCTCGGCGTACACGTGGGCGCCCCGGGCCCGGGCCGCGGTGAGTTCCTCGAGGACCAGGACGGCGGCGCCCTCGCCGAGGACGAAGCCGTTGCGGGTGCGGTCGAAGGGGCGCAGCGCGGTCGCCGGGTCGTCGTTGCGGGGCGAGGTGGCCCGGATGGCGTCGAAGCAGGCCACGGTGATCGGGGAGATGGGGGCGTCAGTGGCCCCGGCGATCATCACGTCGGCCAGGCCCTCGCGGATGAGGGCCACCGCGTGCCCGACCGAGTCGAGGCCGGAGGTGCAGCCGGCCGAGACGACGGTGCAGGGGCCTTCGGCGCCGGCCTCCCAGGCGAGCTCGGCGGCCATGGAGCTCGGCACGAAGTGGTCGTACAGATGGGCGCTCGCGGCGGTGTGGTCGACCAGCCACTCCTGTCCGCCCCCGCTGAGGGCCAGGTACTCCTCTTCCAGTTTCTGAGTGCAGCCGACCGCGCTGCCGAGGCTGACGCCGGTGCGGTGGGCGGTCTCCGGGTTGGGATCCAGGCCGCTGTCGGTGACGGCCTCGCGCAGCGCGACCAGGGCGAACTGTGCCGCCCTGTCGAGCCGTTCGGCGTCCTCGGCGCTCAGTCCCTGCTCCGCGGCGTCGAAGTCGCACTCGGCGGCGATCCGGGAGCGGAAGGGGGCGGGGTCGAAGAGGCTGATGGTCCGGGTGGCGGTGCGGCCGCCGGTGATGGTCTGCCAGAACTGCTTGGTGCCGATGCCGCCGGGGGCCACCACGCCGATGCCGGTGATCGCGACCCGCCGGGTCATCGTGCCTCCCCGATCCGCTGTGCCGCTCCAGGTAGAGGTTCGAGCTGCTGGTGCTGATCGCCCGCAGCGCCTCGGCGTGCGGCCGGAAGTCGGCCTGGCCGACGGCGTCACGGAAGGCGGCGACGTCGGACCAGCGGGCGATGTTGACGTAGCTGTGCGGCTTTTCCAGGTGGCGTACGAGGGTGTAGCCGAGGAATCCGGGCTGGCGCTCCATGAAGCGTGCCGTGCGGGCGAAGACGTCCTCGAACTCCTCCGGGGAGGTGCGAAGCGTGAAGCTGTTCACGAAGGTGGCCGGGCCGCCGGAGGCGGGGCCGGGCTGATCGGCTGACATGGGATCGGTGCTCCTCATCGTCCGGGCGTCCGGCGACGCGTACGCCGAGGTCAGACTGAAACCCTCCGGCGCGTGCCTCGCGGCGGCCTAGAAGACGGCTGGATCCCGCCCCCGGTCAGGGGCCCCCGCGCCCCAGCCGCACCGGGATGCCGACGTCCCGCTGCCAGGCGTGGCCGAGTCCGGCGACGGCGGCGATGACACTCCAGCCGGCCAGCTCACCGCCCTGGTAGTGGACGATGTCGGAGCCGCTGCGCCGGGGCAGGGCCCGGCCCGCGACGATCTCGGCGAGCGGGAGCGGCTCGTGCCGTGTGTCCCCGGTGCGGCCGCCGGGGGCAGCGATGCTG
>KL569169.1:57857-58064 GCA_000715635.1 Streptomyces violaceus
GCCGGACAGCGGGGTCCGAGGCGGCCGGCGCGGCCGCGGCCTCGGGCGGCCGGGCGGTCGGGCCGGTGTCGGCGCCGAAGGAGCGGACGTCGATCACCGGGTCGCGGGGGTCGTCCGAGGCGGGGGGCGCGGCCGTGGTGGTCTGGTCGATCAGGAGCGCTCCGGCCGCGAGCCATTCGGCGCGGACGGGCGGGTGGCCGCCGGTGG
>KL569169.1:58314-58584 GCA_000715635.1 Streptomyces violaceus
GCCGCCGGTGGTGGCGACGACGTCGGCGCCCGCGGCGGTGGTGCGGGCGTCGTCGGACACGCGCACCCGCAGGCCGGTGCGCAGGGCGGCAGCGGCGGCGAAGTCCCGGGCCCGGTCCGGCTCCCGGCCGACGACGCGCACCTCGGAGAGGGAGGGCAGGGCGTGGTGCAGGACGAGAAGACAGGACCAAGCCGCCTCCCCGGTGCCGAAGAGGCCGAGCAAGGAGGGGGCCGGCGGGGCGAGGTACCGCGCGGCGAGTCCGGCGGGGAT
>KL569169.1:58825-64649 GCA_000715635.1 Streptomyces violaceus
GTCCGGCGGGGATGGCGCCGCGCCAGCCGTCGAGGGCGCCGGCGTCCACGAGGCCGAGGAGGGACCCGTCATCGGCGAGCAGCAGTTCCACGCACGCGGCGGACAGGTCCGCGCGGGATTCGAGACGAACGGCGAAGCAGCGGCCTAAGGGGCCGGAAGCGTGCGGTCCCACGGTCAGCCGGCAGCGCGTGGCGGGGAGCAGGACCAGGGTCTCGGGGCCGAGCGCCGGACCGTGGCCGAGGAGCAGTCGCTGGACGTCGGAGAACCGCTCCTCCATGAAGGCCTCGTCGTCGAAGGCGTCGTCCACGTCTTCCGAGGTCAGCATGATCGGCACGGCGATCGTCCTCTCGGGACCGGCATCTTGGGTATGCAAACTTGAGTATCACGGGACGCGTGCCGTCCTCCACCCGATCCCGATCAACGGCCGGAAGGGCCCCCGTCAGGCGCCCTTCTCCTCCCCCGCCATGACGTAGGCGCCCGCCTCCAGGCGCTCGATCAGCGCCTCGGTCCAGGCGGCCTGACTGGCGGCGCCGTGCTCCCAGAGGCCGAGGAGCTCACGGATGTGGGCACGCTGCGGCCGCTCGCCGGCCGTCTCGTCGACCTTGGCGATCAGCTCCGACTGTTCGGCCGAGAGCGACGCGATGCGCTCGCGCAGCAGACCGATCGCCTCCTTGCGGCTGAGCGCGGGCAGCAGAACGAGCGCCGCACCCAGCATGTCCGGCCGGTTGTTCCCCTGGCGCAGCGCGTCACGCAGCAGCCGGAAGAACTCCTCGTCGCCCGGCGGCGCGATCTCGTAGTCGACCCGGCCCGGCCAGTCCGGGATGTCGGTCGACTTCAGCAGCCCGTCCTTGGCCAGCTGCCGGAGCGCGTGGTAGATCGAGCCGAACTTGATGTGCGCCCATTCGTCGGCACCCCAGGACAGCAGCTCGGAACGGACCAGATAGCCGTGCGCCCGGCCGTGCATGCGCACGACCCCCAGGACGAGCAATCTCGTGGCAGACATCGTCTCCCTGCTGAATCTCCCTCACGGCACGGACCGGCAACCGGTGCTCCGCCCATGGGCCGGGCCCCGCCGGCTGATCCCACGGTAGTACATGACCTGCTGTTCTCCGCGAGCGCGGGAGGGGCGGAGCGCGCGATACGCCCCGGATCGAGCGCCGCTGCAACGACTCTCGACTCCCGTACGAGGTCACGGCCCGAGGGTGGAGGCCCATCGCATACGGGTCGTTCGCCGGAACAGGGGTTGGGATGCGGGTACTCTTCACCACCTTCGCCGCCAAGTCGCACATGCACGCCCAGGTGACACTCGCCTGGGCCCTGAAGGCAGCGGGCCACGACGTCAGGATCGCCAGTCATCCCGATCTCGCCGACGAGATCACCCGGACCGGGCTGACCGCCGTCGGTGTCGGGGAGGAACTGCATCTCGACGAGCAGATGCAGGAGACCCAGGAGAACATCGGCCAGGACGTCGACCAGCTGGAGAGCCAGGCGCAGGTCGGTCTCGACATGAGCGAGACCCGGCCCGAGCGGCTCACCCCGGACTACACACTCGGTGTGTTCACGGCCATGACCTCGGTCGTCTTCCAGAACTGCTGCTCGGACCAGATGGTCGACGAGCTGGTGGAGCACTGCCGCTCCTGGAAGCCGGACCTGGTCCTGTGGGACACCATGACCTTCGCCGGCGCGATCGCCGCCATGGCCACCGGGACGGCGCACGGCCGGCTGCTGTTCGGGCTCGACCTGGCGGGCCTGATGCGCGAGACCTTCCTCGAGCAGCTGGCCGCGCGCCCGCCGGAGCTGCGGGACGACCCGCTGCGCGAGTGGCTCACCTGGAGCCTGGAGCGGCACGGCGCCTCCTTCGAGGAGGCCGCGGTGACGGGCGACTTCACCGTCTGCCCGCTGCCGGCGTCCATGCGGCTCCCGGTGGACCTGCACTACGTGCCGATGCGGTACGTGCCGTACAACGGGCAGTCCACGGTGCCGCAGTGGCTCCAGGAGCCGCCGCGCAAGGGCCGCCGCGTGTGCATCACCCTGGGCGTGGCGCACCGCGAGGTGCTCGGCGCCGACCGGGCCTCCATCGGGGACCTGCTGGAGGCCGTCGCGGGGCTCGAGGACGTCGAGGTCGTCGCCACGCTCAACGAGAAGCAGCTGACGGACTTCGACACCCTGCCGGACAACGTGCGGGCCGTGGACTTCGTCCCGCTCGACGCTCTGCTGCCCACCTGCGACGCGGTGATCCACCACGGCGGGTCCGGCAGCTTCGGCACCGCGATGATCCACGCCGTGCCCCAGCTCATCGTCGTCGACGGCGTCTGGGACACCATCAACAAGGCCCGCTACCTGGAAGAGCGCCAGGCCGGGCTCTACGTGCCGGGCAAGCTCAGCGCGAAGGGACTGCGCGAGCTGCTCGTCCGCCTGCTCGAGGAACCGGTCTTCAAGAGCAACGCCGAGGCCCTGCGGCGCGAGGCGCTCGCCGCTCCCGCCCCCGCGCAGGTCGTCCCCACGCTGGAGCGCCTGGCCGTCGAGCACCGCCGCCGGTGACCGCCGCGACGCACCCGCACACGCCCGGGCCGCCGGCCCTGCCGTACCCGACTACCTCCCGGACGGTGAACCAAGCGATGCAGATCCGTAAGCTCAAGGTCGAGGGGGCGTACGAGTTCACCCCCCGTCAGTTCCGCGACCACCGCGGGCTGTTCGTCTCCCCCTTCCAGCTCGAGGCGTTCCAGCAGGCCCTGGGGCGGCCGCACTTCCCGGTGGCGCAGACCAACCACAGCCTCTCCCGGCGCGGCACGATCCGCGGTATCCACTTCACCGTCACGCCGCCCGGCACCGCGAAATACGTGTACTGCGCGCGCGGCCGGGCCCTCGACATCGTGGTCGACCTGCGGGTCGGCTCGCCCACCTTCCGGCAGTGGGACGCGGTCGAGATGGACCAGGTCCACTTCCGCGCCTCGTACTTCCCGGTCGGCGTCGGCCACGCCTTCGTCGCGCTCGAGGACGACACCGTCATGTCGTATCTGCTGACGGGCCCGTACGTGGCCGAGAACGAGCTCGCCGTCGACGTCTTCGACAAGGACCTGGGCGTGCGGATCCCCTCGGGCCTGGACACGGTGCAGTCGGACCGGGACGCCGCCGCGCTGTCCTTCGCCTCGGCTCGGGCCCAGGGCCTGCTGCCCGACTACGCCGAGTCCCTGGCGGTCGAGGAGGCCCTGTGGCAGCCCTCCGGCATCGGCGCCACGCGCTGAGCCCGGCGATGTCCACCACCACACAGGGCGGGCCGGCCGCCGGGACCGTGACCGTACTGGGTTCCACCGGATGCGTCGGCCGCAGCCTCTGCGAGGAACTGCTGCGGACCGGGCACCAGGTGCTCGCGGTGGCCCGGCATCCGGCCCCGCACACCCGTGCGGACGCCTTCGTCCCCCTCGATGTCGCCGCCGCCGCGCCGGAGGAGATCGCCGCGCTCCTCGACCGGCACGGCGTCGGCACCGTCATCAACGCCACCGGCGGCTGGGGCACCACCGTCGAGGAGATGCGCAGCGCCCACATCGACCTCGTGGAGCGCCTGGTCGAGGGGTGCGCCGCGACCTCCCGGCGGCTGCGGATCGTCCAGATGGGGTCGATCCACGAGTACGGGCCCGTGCCCGACGGAGTCCGCATCGACGAACAGCGCGAACCCGGCCCGCTGACCCCGTACGGGCTGACCAAACGCACCGGCTCCGAGCATCTGCTCGCCCAGACCCGGGCGGGCCGGGTGGACGGGGTCGTGCTGCGCGCGGTCAACGTCTGCGGACCGCACACCCCGACGGCCAGCTTCCTCGGTGCCGTCGTGGCCCGGCTGCGCGCCCTCGGCCCCGGCGACGTGATCGGCCTCGACGTCGCCGACGCCCGGCGGGACTTCGTCGACGTACGGGACCTGGCCCGGGCGGCCGTCGCCGCGGTGCACGCGCCCGTCACCGGCCTGGTCGTGAACATCGGGCGCGGCGAGGCGGTGCCGATGCGCGACCTGGTCGACGCCCTGTTCGACGCGGCCGGCGTGGACGCCGCGTCGGTGAAGCTCAACTCCGCCGAGGTCGCCAGCAAGGGCGGCGGCTGGACCTGCGCGGACATCCGGTTCGCCGCCCAGGTGCTCGGCTGGCGGCCCACGATCCCGCTCGGCGAGTCCGTCCGGGCGATGTGGGAAGCGGCAGCGGGCACCACCTCCCTGGAGGTCTCATGAGCAACTCCCGCGCTCTTGCCACCGAATCCGCGGCGACCCGAGATCCCGTCGAACGACGGATCGACGCGTCGGCGCGGCTGCGGACCGGCCCCCTCGGCGACCTCTCCGACTTCACGGACTGGTTCGCCGACTACGGCCGGCGGGCCTACACCCATGTCGACCGGGTCCCCCTGCACGCCCTGGAGGGCTGGGAGACCGACCCGGGCACCGGCGATCTGCGCCACCACACGGGCCGGTTCTTCACCGTGCACGGGCTGGAGGTCAGCAACCCGGGCGCGCCGGTGGCGCAGTGGACCCAGCCGATCATCAACCAGCCGGAGATCGGCATCCTCGGCATCCTCACCGCCCCGATCGACGGGGTGCTGCACTGCCTGATGCAGGCGAAGGTCGAGCCCGGCAACGCCGAGGGGCTCCAGCTCTCCCCGACCGTCCAGGCGACCCGCAGCAACTACACCCGGGTCCACCAGGGGCGCGCGGTGCCGTATCTCGAGCACTTCATGGACATCCACAGCCGTCCCGGAGTGCTCGCCGACGTACGGCAGTCCGAGCAGGGGTCCTGGTTCTACCGCAAGCGCAACCGCAACGTGGTCGTCGAACTCCCCGAGCCGGTGGAGGCCCTCGACGGGTACCGGTGGATGACGCTCGGCCAGATCCATGAGCTGCTGGGGCGCCGGGACACGGTCAACATGGACGCCCGGACCGTGCTGTCGTGCCTGCCGTTCACCGGTCCGGACGCCGAGAAGCCGGACGGGGACGACTTCCGGTCCGCGCTGCTGCGCTCGGGAGACCCCGGGGCGACCGGTGTGCACAGCGCGGCGGAGATCCTCGGCTGGATCACCGACCGGCGCACCAGCAGCGACATCGCGGTCCGCCGGGTGGCGCTCGGCGAGCTGCGCGACTGGAGCCGCACCGACGACCGCATCCGCCACGACGCGGGCGCCTTCTTCGACGTCATCGGGGTACAGGTGGACGCCGGCGGCCGTGAGGTCCACCGGTGGAGCCAGCCGATGATCGAACCGGTGGGGCAGGGCGTCATCGCCTTCCTCGTCCGGCGTTTCGAGGGGGTGCTGCACGTCCTCGTGCACGCGCGCGTGGAGCCGGGCTTCGCGGACGTGGTGGAGCTGGGCCCCACCGTGCAGTGCGTCGCGGAGAGCCACGCGCAGCTGCCCGGCGGGACCGCGCCGCCGTTCCTCGACGAGGTGCTGGGGGCTCCCGCGGAGCGCGTCCGGTTCGACACGGTGCTCTCCGAGGAGGGCGGCCGCTTCTTCCACGCGCTCAATCGCTACCTGATCGTGGAGACCGACCAGGACGTGCCCCGCGACCACCCCGACCACCGCTGGATGACGCTGCACCAGCTGTCGGACCTGCTGCGGCACAGCCACTACGTCAACGTCCAGGCCCGCAGCCTGATCGCCTGCCTGCACAGCCTGTACCACGCGGGCTGACGGCAGGGTCCCTGAAACGCCGTGTCCCGGTGAGGCGGACTGCCTCACCGGGACACGGCGTTTCGCACAGGGGCGGGGCGTCACAGGCCGGCGATCACCTCGCGCAGCGCCTCGATCACCTTCTCCTGGACGTGCTGCGGCAGCGAGGGGTACATCGGCAGCG
>KL569169.1:64859-71369 GCA_000715635.1 Streptomyces violaceus
GGGTACATCGGCAGCGAGAAGATCTCCTTCGCCAGCCGCTCGGTCACCGGCAGATCGCCCTCGTGGTAGCCGAGGTGCGCGAAGCCGGACATCGTGTGCACCGGCCAGGGGTAGCTGATGTTCAGCTCGATGTCGTACGCCTTGAGCCGTTCGATGATCCGGTCGCGCTCGGGGTGGCGGACCACGTGGACGTAGTGGACGTGATCATTGCCCAGCGCGTTCGCGGGCAGGACCAGGCCGGTGTCCCCCAGCCCCTCCGCATAGCGTCGCGCCACGCGCCGCCGGCCCTCGATGTAGGTGTCGAGGCGCCGTAGCTTGCGGCGGAGGATCTCGGCCTGGACCTCGTCGAGGCGGCTGTTGTGCCCGGGAGTCTGGACAACGTAGTACCTGTCCTCCATGCCGTAGTAGCGCAGCCGGCGCAGCTCCGCGTCGGTGCCGGAGTCGCGGGTGACCACCGCGCCGCCGTCGCCGTACGCCCCGAGGACCTTCGTCGGGTAGAAGGAGAAGGCCGCCGCGTCGCCCATGGTCCCGGCGAGCCTGCCGTGGTGGCGGGCTCCGTGGGCCTGGGCGCAGTCCTCCAGGACCTTCAGGCCGTGGCGCTCGGCGAACGCGGTCACCGCGGCCATGTCGACGCACTGCCCGTACAGGTGCACCGGCACGATCGCCGTGGTCCGCTCGGTGAGCGCGCCCTCGAGCAGGTCGGTGCGCATGAGGTAGTCCTCCTCGCGCACGTCGACGAAGACCGGCCGGGCTCCCACGGCGTCGATGGCCAGGACCGTGGGGGCCGCCGTGTTGGACACCGTGAGCACGTCGTCGCCCGGCTTCACGCCGAGCGCCTGGAGGCCGAGGACGAGGGCGTTGGTGCCGTTGTCGACGCCGACGCAGTGCGGCTGCCCGTGGTAGGCGGCGAACTCCTGCTCGAAGCGGGAGACGCTCTCCCCGAGGACGAGCTGACCGGACTGGAACACCGTGTCGACGGCGTCGAGGAGTTCCTCGCGCTCCTCGGCGTACTCCCGCAGATAGTCCCAGACGTAGGTGGTCATCGCCCGGACACCTCCCGCTCCTTGACTCCGACGAAGAGGCCGCGGCCGGTCGGCGGGCCCGGCTGGTACGTGACGGAGCAGCCGGCGTCCTTGAACGCCTGCTCGTACTCCTCACGCGTGAACAGGGTCAGTACGTCGATCTCGGTGAAGGTCCGGATGCCCGACGGCTCGCCGACGAGGAACTGGACCTCCATCCGGGTCGCCCGCCCCTGGAGGGTGGAGTGGGAGATCCGGGCGACGGTCCTCTCGCCCTCGCGGGCCAGGTCCCCGGCCACGAACCCCTCCTTGAACTGCTCGGGGAACCACCAGGGTTCGATGATCAGTGCGCCTCCGGGCTCGAGGTGACGGGCCATCGAGGCCACGGCGGAGCGCATCTCCTCGACGCTGCCCAGATAGCCGATGGCGCAGAACATGCAGGTGACGACGGAGTACCGGCGCCCGAGGTCGAAGTCGCGCATGTCGCCCTCGTGGATGGTCAGGCCGGGCCACCGCTCGAGCGCCAGATCACGCATCGGCGCCGCGATCTCCAGGCCCTCCGCCGTGGCGAAGAGCTTGCTGAAGGGGCCGAGATGGGCGGCGGTGCCACAGGCCACGTCGAGCAGCGTGTCGGCGCCCGGGGCGTGCCGGCGTGCCACGGCCGCGATGTCCTCGGCCTCCGCCGCCCAGTCCTTGCCCCGGCTGCGGTACACCGTCTCGTAGACCTCGGCGAGGTCGGTGCTGTACATGGTTTCTCCTCGAGTCAGGGGCTGGTCAGGGGGGCCTGGTCGTCGACGAGGGCGACCGCGCGCGCCCAGCCGGCCCCGGCGCCGGCGATCTTCACCGGGAAGCAGGCCACCTGGAAGCCGTACGGCGCGGGCAGCTCCTCGAGGCCCGCGAGCCGCTCGATCTGGCAGTACTCCCGATGGCGTCCGGCGACATGGGCCGGCCAGAGCACGGCGGGGTCCCCGGTCCGCCGGTACTCGGCGATGATCGTGGTGAACGGCGCGTCCAGGCTGAACGCGTCGGTGCCGACCACCCGGATGCCCGCGTCGAGCAGGAAGGCGATGGCACTCGCGTCGAGACCGACGAAGTCGGTGAAGTACCGGCTCGTGCCGGACCATGCGGCGGCGCCGGTGTGCAGGAGCACGATGTCGGACGGGGCGAGCGTGTAGCCGATCCGGTCGAGTTCCTTGCGCAGGTCCGCCGCGTCGACCACGCCGGCCTCGCGGCCCCGGACGTCCAGGACGACTCCGGGGGCGAGGAACCACTCCAGCGGCATCGCGTCGATGTGCCGGGGCACGCCGGTGCCGTACGTCGTCCGGGAGCCGTAGTGCGAGGGCGCGTCGACGTGCGTGCCGGTGTGGGTGGTCAGACTCAGCCGGTCCAGCGAGAGGAACTCGCCGTCGGGCAGGTCGTCGGGGTCGAACTCGATGTCGAAGTGGCGCCGCATCTCGTCGCGCATGTGCAGCGCGCCCTCGCGTGGGGACATCACCTCGTGGACCACCGGGTCCGGTTCGAACGAGCCGGCGTCCACCGGCGAGGACAGGTCAATGATGCGCACGGTCACCTCCTGGACGACCCAGCCAGCCTGGCCGCAGCCGCTCGGAAGGCATTGGAAGACCGCTCGACGACCGCACGGCCGGCTCGAGCGGGATTCGACAGGGGTGCGACAGGGCTGCGTCAGGGTCGGGCATCGAGGACCGGCGCGCGGGGCCGGGCTCGGAGGACCGACACGCAGGACCGTCACAGGGGAGGCCGTTCGTGAACAGCACCGACATCCAGCAGTTCTACGCCCGCCACATGCAGTTGCTCGACGGCGGTGCCGCCGAGGCGTGGGCCGGCACGTTCACACCCGACGCCGTCTTCGCGGCCCCGTCGATGACGGAGCCCGTCCGGGGCCGGGACGGCATCGCCGCCGGCGCGCGGGCGGCGGTCGAGGGGCGGGCCGCGGCCGGGGAGGTGCACCGCCACTGGGTGACCATGACGACCGCCCGGAGCACCGGCGCCGGGATCGAGGCCGTCTCGTACGTGCAGATCCTCGCGACCCCGCGGGGCGGCGCCCCGCGCGTGCACCTGTCCTGCGTGATGCGCGACCGGCTGGTCCGGCGGGACGGCGAACTGCTCGTGGCGGAGCGGCACATCACCCGGGACAACCGGCCGGCGGGCTGACCTCGACCCGGCTTCGAGCCCTCGTCAGTAGCGTCCCGGCATGACTCCTAGGACTGTGATCATCACTGGTGGAGGCACCGGCATCGGCCGTGCGACGGCCCGCCGCTTCGCCGGGCAGGGAGACCGTGTCCTGGTCGTGGGCCGCACCGCCGCCGCCCTCGACGAGACGGCCGAGGGCCACGACGGCATCCGCACCCTCGTGGCGGACATCACCGAGCCGGGGGCCGGCGAGACGGTGGTGGAGGCCGCGCTGCAGGCGTTCGGGCGGGTGGACGTGCTGGTCAACAACGCCGGTACCGGCACGTTCGCGCCGCTCGCCAAACTCGACCGGGCCGCGACCGAGCACCAGGTCGCCGTCAACCTGATCGCGCCGGCCTTCGTGGCGCAGGCCGCGCTGGACGCCCTGGAGGCGACCGGCGGCACCATCGTCAACGTCAGCTCGGCCGGCTCGCTGGGCATCCAGGGGTTCCCCGACAACTCCGTCTACTGGGCCACGAAGTCGGCGCTGAACCACTTCACCCGCACCTGGGCCGTCGAGCTGGCGCCGCGCGGTATCCGGGTGGTGTCGGTCGCCCCGGGCGTGACCGACACCGGCATCGGGGAGCGCGTCGGCATGTCAGCCGAGGAGTACCAGGGGTTCCTCGGACAGCTCGCCGAACGGATCCCGCTCGGACGGGTGGCCAGGGCCGAGGACGTGGCCTGGTGGATCACCGCGCTGGCCGACCCGGAAGGCCGCTACATGACGGGCGCGGTCGTCCCGGTCGACGGCGGTCTCTCCCTCACCTGACCGCTCCCTCGCCCGACCGCTCGGACTGCCAGGCCGCGCCGACAGCCTGACGGCACGGACAGCCGGGTCGCCTGCCGCCAGGCCACACGGAGGTCCGGGCCGCAGCCCGGACCTCACGGACATCCGGACCGTACGACGACGGGCCGCACCTTCGATGGGTGCGGCCCGTCGTCGTCCGTGCCCGGCGGGCGGCGGCTCAGACGCCGTCGTGTTCGACCCTGCGGTGACGCACCAGCCAGCCGTCGCCGTGCGGCACCAGTTCGTCCTCGCACACCGCGCTCAGGTGCAGCCTGGCCGGTCCCCCGGCCGGGGTGACCAGGACCTGCGCGTAGCAGCGGGTGCTCAGGGAGCCGGCGGGCCCGGGCACGACGGTGAGCATGGAGAACACATGCCGCCGCTGCTCCGGTGTGTCCGCCGTCCGCTCCAGGTTGCGGCGTACGGCGGCGGCCACGGCGTCCCGGCCGCGCAGGGGCTCGGGGACGATGTTCTGCGCGAAGACGCCGTCCTCGGTGAACGTCCGGGCCCACTCCTCGGCCCGCCGCTCGTCGAGGAGCCGCATCTGCCCGGCGTAGAACTGCTGCACGGCGACGTACGTCTCGGCGGGGACCGGCTCGGTGCCGCGCAGCCGCTCGGCGTGGCCGGCCGCGCACCGCAGCGTCGTCAGGCTGTTGCGGCCGAGGGCCTCACGGATCATGGTGCGGGCGGCGGCGACGTCCGCGTCCGGACCGAGGACGGTGGTCACGGCGTCCGGCTCGATCCGTACGGTGTGCCGGGAGGTGACGGTGCAGCCCTTGTCGTCCTCCTCGAAGATCCACTCGCCGGTGTGGGCGGCCATCAGCGCAGGTGTCCGGATCTGCTTGTAGACGATCCGCTCGGCGGGGAAGCAGACGCGCACCGAACGGGTGGTGTGGGTCGCGCCGTCGGCGGTGAGCGTGTCCATCTCCAGGATCTGCTCGTTCGGGGTGTCCTCGGTGAGGACGACCCGGGCGACGTGCGGCAGCCGCTCCGTCCAGCGGTCGGCCGCGCGGATGAACTCGTACGCGTCCTTCGCCGAGCCGTCGACGCGCACGCTGTCGTCGAACGTGAAGGTGAGCTCCGGGTCCGCGTCCTCCACACCCCGGCGCAGGGCCTCGAGTTCGGACCCGGTGTTGGTGTCGATGGCCCGGCGGATCCACTCGACGTGCTCGGGGTCGTCGTCCACGGCGGTGAACGCGTGGGTGAACCGCACCCGGGTCCCCTTGTCGCCGAGCGGCTCCAGCAGCCACTCGCCGCTCATGCTCCGCACCGGCGCCCGCGACTCCTCCTGCCGGAACGTCACCCGTGATCCGGCCCGGTCCAGTTCGCGGCGCGAGGTCCAGCTCTTGACCTCGTCGTTGGCCGTCGCCCAGATCCTCAGCCGCTCCTGCCGGTCGTCGCCCTCGAGGCGCTCGACGTGCACGCTCGGCGGGAAGTGCACCGGCCAGCGGGAGGCCTCGGCGACCAGGTCGAACACCGCCTCAGCCGGGGCCCGCACCTCGATCTCGTGGACGGTGGTGTGCACGGTCTCGTCCGACATGGCTCTCCTCAGTAGTTTCCAAGACCGCCGCAGACGTTGATCGCCTGCGCGGTGACGGATGAGGCCGCGTCGGTCAGCAGATAGCCGACCATGCCCGCCACCTCGTCGGGCGTGGTGTAGCGGCCGAGCGGGATCTTGGCCTGGAACCGGTCGAGCACCTCCTCCTCGGTGGTCTCCCAGGCGGCGGCGTAGCCCTGCCGGACCCGCACCGCCATGGGCGTCTCCACATAGCCGGGGCAGACCGCGTTGACGGTGATCCCGGTTTTGGCCAGTTCCAGCCCCAGAGCCTTGGTGAAGCCGACGACCCCGTGCTTGGAGGCGGAGTAGGGGGCGCCCAGCACCACGCCCTGCTTGCCGCCGGTGGAGGCGATGTTCACGACCCGGCCCCAGCCGCCCTCCCGCATGCGGCCGGTGGTCAGGACGGCGCGGGTGACGCGGAAGACGCTGTCCAGGTTGGTGGCCATCACGTCGTCCCACAGCTCGTCGGCGATCGTGTGCGTCTGGCCGCCGCCGCTACGCCCGGCGTTGTTGACGAGTATCTCGACGGGCCCGTAGCGCTCCACAGCGGCGGACATCAGCGCCTCGATCTGCGCCACGTCCCGTACGTCGCAGGCGGCGCCGTCCACGTCGTGGCCCTCGGCGCGCAGTTCCTTGACCGTGAGCGCGACCCGGTCGGCGTCCCGGGCGCAGAGGAACACGCGGTGGCCGGCGGCGGTCAGGGACCGTGTGACGGCGAGGCCGATCCCGCTGGTGGCACCGGTGACGACGGCGACCCGGCTGGTCGGTGTGGACATCGAAGGTATCGAGGACATCGTCCGATCAGCCCTTTCGCGTGCAGAACTCGGTGATGGACTCGACGACGTAGTCGAGCATTTCTTTGGTGAGCCCCGGATAGACGCCGATCCAGAAGGTGTCCTCCGTGACGATGTCGCAGTTGACCAGTTCGTCCACGATCCGGTAGCGCACGTCCTGGTAGG
>KL569169.1:71534-72784 GCA_000715635.1 Streptomyces violaceus
CAGCCGGCGGGTGCCGATCCTGCGGCTCTCCAGGAAGTCGACGGGATCCCTGCGGGTGAAGCCCGCGTCGGGCAGCACGGTCAGGGCGAAGCCGAACCAGCTGGGGTCGCTGCCGGGGGTGGCCCGCGGCAGCAGCAGTCCGGGCACCTCGGCCAGGCCGTCGCGCAGCCGCTGCCAGTTGTGCCGACGGGCCGCGCCGAAGTCGTCGACCTTCCGCAACTGGCTGAGTGCCAGGGCGCCTTGGAGGTCGGTGGCCTTCAGGTTGTAGCCGACGTGGGAGAAGATGTACTTGTGGTCGTAGCCGGCCGGGAGGGTGCCGAGCTGGTAGTCGAACCGCTTCAGGCAGGTGTTGTCCGTGCCCGGTTCGCACCAGCAGTCCCGGCCCCAGTCGCGCATCGACTCGACGATCCGGGCCAGTTCCAGACTCGACGTGAGGACGCAGCCGCCCTCGCCGGCGGTGATGTGGTGGGCGGGGTAGAAGCTCACCGTCGACAGGTCGCCGAAGGTGCCGGTGAGCCTGCCCCCGTAGGTGGAGCCGACAGCGTCGCAGTTGTCCTCGATGAGGAACAGATCGTGCCGGCGGGCCAGTTCCGCGACCTCGGCGACGGGGAACGGGTTGCCCAGGGCGTGCGCGATCATGATGAGCCTGGTGCGCGGGGAGATCGCCGCCTCGATCTGGGCCAGGGAGGCGTTGTAGGTGCCCAGTTCCACGTCCACGAAGACCGGTGTCAGGCCGTTCTGGACGAGCGGGTTGATCGTGGTCGGGAAGCCGGCGCCCACCGTGATGGCCTCGTCACCGGGACGCAGCCGCAGGTCCTTCAGCTTCGGCGAGGTGAGCGCGCTGACCGCCAGCAGGTTGGCCGACGATCCCGAGTTCACCATGTGGGCCTTGCGCAGCCGGAAGTAGCGGGCGAACTCGCTCTCGAACTTCCGGGTGCGCACCCCGGCGGCGATCCGCATCTCCAGCGCCGCCTCGACCAGGGCGCCCCGGTCCTCCTCGTCGAGGACGGCGCCCGAGGACAGGATCGGCGTGGTCCCCGGTTCGAACGCGCGCGTTTCCTGTTCCTTGTGGTACTTGCGCGCCAGTTCCAGCACCAGCGCCTTGGTGTCCGTCACTTCTGGATCCCTCACCCTCGGTCGTGGACTGAGCCGTTCGTGGCGTGCTCGGCGACCAGCCGCTCCAGCACCGGAACGACCTCGTTGGGACTGGGCACCGCGAGCAGTTCCTCCTGGAGCCGGCGGGCACCACG
>KL569169.1:73029-74244 GCA_000715635.1 Streptomyces violaceus
CCCCAGCCGCTGGACCTGCTTGCGCAGGACGTCCGGAAGCAGGTCGCCGCTCGGCACGCACAGGCCGGCGCCGATGTCCTCGAGCCCGCGCCCCATGACCTCGGTGTCCCAGCCGAAGGCCAGGATCAGCTGGGGCACGGCGTGCAGTTCCGCCGTCGCCTTGGTGCCGACACCGCCGTGGTGCACGATCGCGTCGCACGTGGGCAGCAGGTCGTTGAGCGGGACGAAGTCGACCATGCGTACGTTGTCCGGCAGGTCCTTGGCGGCCTCGCGGGTCGCCTCGTCGACGGTCGCGACGATCTCCGCGTCCAGCTCCGCGAGGTGGGCCAGAAGCTCGGCCATGTCGACGCCGACATCGGAGGCCGAGGAGCCGAGCGTCACACAGACGCGGCTGCGCCCGGGGTCGGCCCGCAGCCAGTCAGGCACCACCGCGGGGCCGTTGTACGGCACGTGGCGCACCTGCACGGTCGGCAGCTTCAGGTCGAGCTGGGTGCTGGGCGGTGTGGTGTTGACCGTCCACTGGCCGGTGACCATGTCCTCGTCGAACCCGGCGTCGGATCCCAGCCGCCGCAGCGTGCGCTCCAGCCACTCGGCGGTGGGGTCCTCGCGGTGCTCGGGCTCCTGCTCGGCGGCCAGCCGCAAGAACTCCTTGCGGGCCCGCACGCTGATGTCCGGGCCCGAGACCAGCCGGCAGTGCGCCGCGCCCGTCACCCGGGCCGCGATGGCCCCGGCGAGGGTGAAGGTCTCCCAGACGACGAGGTCGGGCTGCCAGGAGCGGGCGAAGTCCACGAGGGCGTCGACCATGGTGTCGTTGTTGAGCGCGCCGTAGAGCGTGGGCACCATGATGTTCTCCAGTGCCAGCAACTGCTCGTAGTTCCAGGGGTGTTCGCCCCGGGCTGCGTAGTCGAAGCCCTGCACATGGGCCGAGGCCTCGTCGTGGAGCTTGCCGAGCAGCCCGAGGTCCTCCAGGGCGCCGAGCGACCACTCCACGGGGACGGCGGTCAGTCCCGTACCCGTGATGACGTCGGTCAGCTCGGGCTGGCTGGCGATCCGCACCTCGTGGCCGGCGGTGCGCAGCGCCCAGGCGAGCGGTACGAGCGGGTAGTAGTGGGTGTGGTGGGCCAGTGAGGTGAACAGAACCTTCATCGCGTCTCCTCCTCGCCGAGTCGGGCCGGCAGCCTGACCAGGCGCCGGGTCAGGGGCGCCCGGCGCATG
>KL569169.1:74571-76687 GCA_000715635.1 Streptomyces violaceus
GGACCACCAGGGGACAGGCCCGCCACGGCGGCCGCTGGTGCAGGACCTCCTCGACCAGGCGGGCCGCGTGCGCGGGGTCCGAGCGCAGCAGCGCCCACTCCCGCGGCCGGTCGAGGAGCCTGCGCAGCGCGTCGCCGAGCAGGTCCGCCGCGGTCCGGGCCCCGGCCACCGCGAGCACCAGGTCCGCCTCGGCGTGGGCGCGCCCGGCGAAGAGTTCCCGCAGTCCGCGTACGCCTGCCGCCAGGCGCCGCGTCGTGTCCAGCGTCTGCGGGCAGAGCAGCGCGTCCACGGCCGGGGCCGCCGCGGCGAGGTCGGCGGCGAACGCCGCGCGCCGCTCCTCGGGGACGTCCAGAACGGCGGCGTACCCGGCCGCGGTCAGGGGCTCGGCGAAGTCGGCCACCAGGTCGACCGGGCCCGGGCCGAGCCGGGCCGCGGCCTGCCCGGCCTGCTCCCGCAGCGATCCGGCCTGCCTCCCTACGGCCCTCGTCCCGCCCCGCCGCGCCAGGTCCCGGGCTATTTCCGTCGTGCGCTGTCGCGCCGGGTCGGGCAGCCAGGCCTCCGCTTGCGGCACCGCGGCGGACACCACCGGTTCCGCGCCGGCGGACAACTCCCGCAGCGCCGCGGGCCCGGTGACGACCCAGGTGTCGAGCCGGCTGCGCCACACCGGCCCCCGCTCCGCGATCGACGCGAGGGTTCCGCCCGCGTCGTCCGTGCCGTCCGTGCCGTTCTCGCCGATCTCGAATCCCCGTACCAGCCGGGCGTACGGGTCACCCGCCCCCGGTACGAACGGCTCCGCGTTGATCGCGTAGAGCCACTGTGCCGCGTGGACGAGTTGCAGTTCGCGCCCCAGGGCATTCGTCGCCGCCGTCACCCCGCCACCTCCGTCATCCGATTACCTCGGCAAGGTACGGGGCCGAATTAGAAGAACACTCGAACTGCCGTTTTCCGTATCCACCGTTCCTCAAGCAGTGCTTGATCTCCCGGTCGTACGGTGGGGAACCCACTGGACTCCCGCAAGGTGATGAGGATCCCTATGCCAGAGCACCGTCAGCAACGGGCGCTCCGCATGGGCGTGATCGGCACGGCGAACATCGCGATTCGCCGGATCATGCCCGTGCTCGCCGCGCATGACCACGTCGACCTTGTCGCGGTGGCCAGCCGGGACAAGGCCCGGGCCGAGCGAGTGGGGGCCGCTTTCGGCTGCGGTGGCGTGGGGGATTACGCGGCGCTCGTCGAGCGGGACGACCTTGACGCCGTCTATATTCCGCTGCCGCCCGGCATGCATCACGAGTGGGCGTTGCGGGCTTTGCGGTCGGGAAAGCATGTGCTGGTCGAGAAACCGATGTCGGACACGTACGAGAAAACTCTCGAGCTGATGTCGACCGCGTCGGAACTCGGTCTCGTGCTCGCCGAGAACTTCATGTTCCTGCACCATTCCCAGCACGCGGCGGTACGCGCGATGCTCGACGAATCCGTGGGGGAACTGCGTCTGTTCTCCGGGTCGTTCGCGGTGCCGCCGCTGGCGCCGGAGTCGTTCCGGTACCAGCCGGCCCTGGGCGGGGGCGCGTTGCTCGACGTCGGGGTGTATCCGCTGCGGGCGGCCCAGCTGTACCTCACTGGGGAACTCGATGTCCTCGGGGCGTGTCTGCGCGTCGACGAGGCGACCGGGGCCGATGTGGCGGGCAGTGTGCTGCTGAGCGACGACCGGGGGGTGACGGCCCAGCTGGACTTCGGCTTCGAGCACTCCTACCGGTCGACCTACGCGCTGTGGGGCGACCGGGGCCGGGTGAGCGTCCGGCGTGCCTTCACACCGCCGGAGCAGCTCAAGCCGGTGGTCAGGATCGAGCAGCAGGACGTGGTGACGGAGCGGTCGCTGCCCGAGGACAACCAGGTCTTCAACGCGATGGACGCCTTCGTCCGCGCGGCCCTGACGAACACCGGCCCCCTCACCGACACCTCGGCGATCCAGCGACAGGCCCTGCTGCTCGACCGGGTCCGCCGAGCGGCCCGTCTCATAGGCGACCCGAAGTCCCGTCCGCATGACGTCCTGACACAGGACACGGGCTTGAGCTGACGCCCTGCTTTTGCCTTTAGGGGCGCGGGGAACTGCGCGATC
>KL569169.1:76932-79178 GCA_000715635.1 Streptomyces violaceus
GGGCGCGGGGAACTGCGCGATCAGCCCCCACGCACCCGCAGCCGCCAACGACACCGCGCCCCGCCAAGACCTAAGGCGGGGCGCGGATCCATTCCGATCAGCGGGCAAGAACCCTACGCAGAACCCCCTCAAGCGTCGCCGCCGCATCAGCCGCCGCCTCATCCGTACGCCAGGCCACGATCCCGTCCGGCCGCACCAGACTCGCCCCCGCCTTCCCGATGCCATATCGCTCGGACACCGCGTTCTCGGAGTCGGTCAGTCCGGCACCGATCCGGTACGCCCTGACAGGCACCCCCAGTTCCACCGAGGCCGTCTCCGCCGCCGCGACCCAGTCCGACCCCAGCTCCCCCGCCAGCAGGGTCCAGCCGTCGCCGAACAGATCGACCGTGGAGAGCCGTTCCCCGTGCCGGGAGACCAGGACGTGCGGCCCACGGAATCCGGGGCGGCCGCTCGGGGTCAGCGGGTTCTCCACCCGTGCCTCGTCGTCGTCCGTGGCGAGGACCGCCGAGGAGCGGTAGCGGAAGCCGAGCAGCGTCTCGGGGTACCCCACCGACTTGTCCCACACATCCGCCATGTGCGGCGCCATCCGCTGCGCGTAGATCGCCAGCGCCTCGGCCACGACCAGCTCCGCGGCGACCTTGCGCTCGTCCTCGTACGTACCGAGCAGGCCCTCCCCGGCCTGCCCCTGCAGCACCGCCGCGAGCTTCCACGCCAGGTCGAACCCGTCGGCGACGGCCGCGTTGCCGCTCATGCCCCCGGTCGGCGGGGTGACCTTCGCCGCGTCCCCGACCAGGAACACCCGCCCCTCGCGCCAGCGTTCGGCGATGCGGGCCGCCATCTCCCAGCCCTGGATGTCGACGAGCTCGGGCTTCACCTCGGGGGCGTCCAGGGCGAGGCCGATGAGTTCGACGCAGCGCTCCGGTGTGAAGTCCTCGGGGCGCTCGCCCTTGTCGGGGTCGTACTCGACGAAGAGAGTGTGCCGGTCGGGCCGGTCCGTCGGCCCGAACGTGCCCTTGAACTCCGGGTGGTGGAGGTAGTACCAGCCGGTCGTGCCCGGCTCCATGATCCCGGAGAGGTCCGCGTCGAAGATGACCCCGACCATGTGGGTCAGCGTGCCGTGCCCGTACCGCCCGATGCCCAGCGACTCCCGCACCAGGCTGCGGTTGCCGTCGGCGCCCACGAGGTACCCGGCGCGCAGGTCGTACTCGCCGTCGGGCCCCGCCAGCCGGGCCGTGACGCCGGCGCCGTCCTGGCGGAACGACAGCAGCCGGGTGTCGAAGCGGATGGCGCCGCCGTGCTTCTTCGCCTGCGCGAGCAGGATCGGCTCCAGTTTGTCCTGGGACAGCATCGCCCAGCTGGCCGGTGTGCACGGCTCGGTGGCGGCCACCATGTCGTCGAAGCTCTCCGAGACGGTCCGCAGGATCTCGCCCCGCACGCTCTGGGCGAGCCGGATGACGAAGTCGCCCTGTGTGCCGCGGATGTCGTCGGCCCGGACCACCTCGTCCGCGACTCCCCCGATGCGCAGCAGTTCCATGGTCCGCGGGTTCTGCCCGGCGGCCCGCGGGTAGGGCGAGAGGCCCGGCCTGCGCTCCACCACGAGCACGCGGACGCCCTGCCGGGCGAGGAACATCGCCGTCGACAGGCCCCCGAGGCCCGCCCCCACCACCAGAACATCGACCTCGTGGTCGTTCATGTCGTACCTCTCTCGTCGTTTCTTGCGGGTTCCCGTCGCTTGGTTCACGCCCGGACGCCGACGAACAGACCGCGGCCCGACGGCGCCTCGGGCAGGTACTCGACCGCGAAGCCGGCCTCCCGGAAGGCCTGTTCGTACTCGGAGCGGCTGAACAGGGAGATGACGTGGGTGTCGACGAAGTGCTGGGCGCCGGCGCCGGGTTCGGCGACCACGAAGTGCACGTCCATGTGCGAGGTACGGCCCCGGCGGGCGGAGTGCGAGACCCGGGAGACGGTGACGCCGTCGACGGTCACGATGTCGGCGGAGACATGGCCGTCGACGAACGTCTCGTAGAACCACCACGGGTCGACCACGGCCACCCCGCCCGGCTCCAGATGCCGGGCGAACATCCTCAGTGCCTGGCCGAGTTCGGCAACCGACGTCATATAGCCGACGGAGCCGAACATGCAGGTCACGACGTCGAACGTGGTGCCGAGGCGGAAGTCGCGCATGTCGCCCGCGTGCACGGTCACCCCGGGCAGCGCGGCCCGTGCCTCCTCGGCCATCGGCTCCG
>KL569169.1:79387-80368 GCA_000715635.1 Streptomyces violaceus
GCGGCCCGTGCCTCCTCGGCCATCGGCTCCGACAGCTCCACTCCCTCGACGTGGGCGAAGAGGTCGGCGAAGTGCCGCAGGTGCCCTCCGGTGCCGCACGCGACGTCGAGCAGCCGTCCGGCGCCCGGCCTGCTCCGCCGGGCCGCGGCGGCGACCGCCTCGGTCTCGGCGCGGTAGTCCTTGCCCCGCTCGCGGTGCACCAGGTCGTAGACCCGGGCGAGGTCCGCCCCGTACATCGTCTCTCCCGCCCGCTGCTCGTCCGCCACGGTCAGGCCGCCGAGCGGGTGTGGGCGAGGATGACCTCGGCGAGCGGGCCGTGGACCGAGGAGGGCAGGGCGTGTCCCATGCCCGGGATCTCCGCGAGGCGGGCGGTGGGGATGAGCCCGGCGAGGTGCTTGCCGTGCGGCGCGGGTGCGATCGGGTCGTGCTCGGCCTGGATGACCAGGGTCGGCACGGTGACGTCACGCAGCTCGGCGGCCCGGCCCGGCGGCGGCAGGGTCAGCGAGTAGTGCGCGTACGGCTCGGTGAGTGCGCCGCCCGCGTGGTCGATCGCCCGTTCCTCCCACCGCGCGTACTCGGCGTCGTCGAACGGCACGCCCGTCCCGGAGAGGATGCGCCACTTGCTCACGCGCTTGGCCACCTCGGCGGCGCGTCCCTCGGCCGGCTGATTCATCAGGGCGAGCGCGTCCAGGAACGGCTGCTGGGGCCCGGGCAGGCCGTCCAGCGTGGGTTCGCCGCGCATCACGCGCTCGATGTTGGCGTCGAAGTCGATGTCGAGCCCGCCGCCGAGCATCATGGTCAGACTGCTCAGCCGGTCGTGGTGGTCGAGCGCGATGACCTGGGTGATGGTCGCCCCCATCGACAGGCCGACCACATGGGCCCGGTCGACGCCCCAGCCGTCGAGGACGGCGACCGCGTCGGCGGCCAGCTCGCCGAAGCCGTAGGGGTGCGCGGCGAAGTCGCGGGTGGTGGAGCGGCCGG
>KL569169.1:80629-87512 GCA_000715635.1 Streptomyces violaceus
GTTACCGCCCATGACGAGCAGCAGCGCCGGGTCCGCCGGGTCACCGAAGTCGTCGCTCCACAGCTCGACGTCCCCGCTCGGCACGATGCGTTCGGACATGTGTCTACTCCTGTGCTGGGAGGGCCGGGGCCGCTTCTCCGGAGACGGCCGTGAACTCGAGGATCGAGAAGTCGAACGGGAGGGTCGTGGAGCCGCTCGTGCGCTCCGAGGCCAGGGCGAGGCCGGCCGATCCGGCCAGGGCCACGACCTCGTCCCGGGTGCGCACCCGTCCGCCCATGAACGTCAGCATCCGCAGGTCGAGCAGCGTGCTGAAGAACCGGTCGGCGCCGTCCCCCTCGACATCGGCACGGTCGAGGACCAGGAGCCTGCCTCCCGGTTCCAGCGCCCTGACGCACCCGCGCAGGATCGTCAGCGCGTCCTCGTCGGACCAGTTGAGCAGGACGAACGACAGCAGGACGACGTCGGCGGTGACGGGCAGCGGCTTGAAGAAGTCGCCCTCCGCCACCGTGACCCGGTCGGCCAGACCGGCGTCCGCGAACCTGCGCCGGGCGCGCCCGGCGGGACCGGCCAGTTCGACCAGCGTGCCCCGCAGGTGCGGGGCTCGCAGGGCGATCGCCGCGAGCATGCCGCCATTGCCGCCGCCCACGTCGAGGACGTGCCGGACCTCCGACCAGTCGTACGCGTCGGCCGGGGCCTCGTAGGCCAGGTCCTCGTCGCAGGACATGAGCGCGTCGAAGGAGTCCGCCAGCCCCACGTCCGCCGAGAGGTCCTCCCAGAAGGGCCGTCCGTACCGCCCGGCGTAGGCGGGGCGGCCGGTGCGGACCACGTCGAGGAGCCCGGTGAAGGCCAGGTCGGCGTGCGAGACGGCCCCGTTCAGGTCCAGCCAGGCCCGCTGCTGCGCCGGGTGGCCGTCGGCGAGGAGCATCCCGAGGCGGGTGGGGCGCAGCGGCTGGTCCGGCTTCTCTCCGCCCTCCAGGACGCCGACGACGGTCAGGTGCCGGACCAGGCGGGCGAGCGCCTGGGGGTGGGTGTCCGTACGGTCGGCGAGGCCGGCGAGGGTGCCGGCTCCGGCCAGGAGGTGATCGACCAGGCGGAGCGTCGCGGCGACCCTCAGGGCCATCGGGGTCACCAGGTTGCCGAGGTTCTTCAGAAGTACGTCGAGGTCCTGGTCGGTCGGTTCCAGGGGTTCCCCGGGTGCGGAAGAGCTCACCGTGTTCCTTCCCTTGGGCGTCGGTGTGCCGGAACGGAGGCGCTGCTCAGGGGCGCCAGCCCTCCTCGGTGGGCCAGGGCTCGCCGAGCTGGCGATAGGTGCCGAGATAGTCGGGCCAGTCGCGGTGGTCGCGGATCTTTCCGTCGACGATCCGGATGAGGTGGATCTGTTCGCCGGAGAACTTCCGCCCGGTGGCGGGCATTCCTACGAGTTCGCCCACCTGACGTCCGTACAGGGCGAGTTTCGCCCGCACCCAGCTGCCATTCTCCTCGTAGCCGATCTCCTCCAGATGCGCGTCCTCGGAGAAAGTGAGCTTCAACCACTTCACCGCCAGTGCGAACGCCTCGGGACCGCGCAGTTCCGGCATGTGTTCCAGGGCGCCGGGATTGAGGTACTCCTCGTGGATGAACTCGGCGACGTCATCCGTTTTTCCGGTGTTGTAGCTGTTCACCATGCGGCGAACAATGTCGATGCGATCGCTCACGATCGGCACTCCTTGTCGGTCGTCGATGAGTTCATCCTGACTTCCGCGCCTCTTCGCAACAATCCTTTTCCGCCCCGGCTCGACCCGTTGACAAGCCGGTTTCGAGCGGCCACCGAGCGCCTTCCGACCCACATTTCAGAGGGACGGGTCAGGGTGGTCGGGTCGGCTTTCGTCACCCGGAGGACCCATGGACAAGACGAAGTACAAATCGACGGTCACCGAGGCGTTCAACAATGCCGCGGCGACTTATGACCAGTTGGGCGTCGAGTTCTTCACTCCGATGGGCCGGCGACTGGTGGAAAGGGCCGATCCGCAGCCCGGGCAGCGCGTTCTCGATGTGGGATGCGGCCGGGGCGCGTCCCTGTTCGTGGCGGCGGAGAAGGTGGGCCCGTCCGGCCATGTGCTCGGTATCGACATCGCGCCGGCCATGGTGGAGGAGGCCCGCCGGCAGGCCGGCACGCTCGGCGCCCGGCACGTGGAGGTCCGGGTCATGGACGGCGAGCACCCGGACTTTCCGCCCGCCTCCTTCGACGTGGTGACCGGCAGCTACAGCCTGATCTTCCTGCCCGACGCGCCGGCCGCCCTCCCCCGGTACGCGGCCCTGCTGCGGCCGGGTGGCCGGATCGCTTTCACCAGCCCGGTGTTCACTGAGGACACGTTTCCCTTCCTGCCGCCCGTGTTCACGGAACTGATCCCCGAGCGCCTGCTGCGCAACCTGCCGGCCGACTGGCGGCCGGACGCGCTGAAGCGGCGGTTCAACAGCTGGCTTCAGGACACCGGCGACCTGACCCGGACGATGGTCCGCGCCGGGTTCGAGGACGTGGAGATCGCCGACGAGCACATCGATCTGCGCGCGCCGGACGGCGAGACCTGGGTCGACTGGTCCCACACGCAGGGAATGCGCTTGCTCTGGCAGCACCTCCCGGAGTACGAGAACCGGCAGCTGCGCCACCGTCTGACCACCGAGCTGGACCGGCTGCGCGGCGAGGGCCCGCTCCATCTGCCCACCCCGGTCAGGTTCGTCAGCGCGTCGGTCCCGAACTGAGCGGCCTCACGGAGCACGTGGAGCCCGGTCCGCCCCTCGGACAGGGCTCCACGTGGTGTCAGTAGACGCGCACCGCGCCGGAGGACGACATACGCACGATGTCCCCGGTGGGCCTGCGGAGGTTGCCCTGAGCGTCGATCGACTCCGCGTTGAGGATGGAACGGTGCAGTTCCTGGGCCATCGGACCGGGTTCGAGGCCGAGATGGTTCACCAGGTTGACCCGCAGGCGCTGGAAGAGCTCCAGGGCCTGCGCCCGCCGGCCGTTGAGGTAGAGGGCCCGCATGTACTGGGCGTGCAGGCCCTCGTGGTACGGGTTGTCGGCCGTCAGGGCCGCGAGCTCGGTGAGCACCTCGCGGTACATGCCGAGCCGCAGCTGGGTGTCGACGAGATACTCCAGGACGACCAGCCGGGACTCCTCGAACTGCTGGCGCCGCCCTTCGAGGATCCGGCCGGCGACGACGTCCACGAGCGCGGGTCCGCGCCACAGCTGCAGCGCGCTGGAGAGGGTGGACAGCGCGGTGCTGTCGTCCCCCGACGACAGCGCCCGGCGTCCGTCCGAGACGAGCTGATGGAACCGGTGGACGTCCAGATCCCCCTCGGTGGTCCGGAAGAGATAGCCGCCGGACCGGGTCACGAGGATCTCGGAGGCGACCTGACGGGCGGTCATTCCCGTCGCGGACGCCAGCAACTTGCGCAGGTTGAGGATGTAGGTCTGCAGCGTGGTCAGGCAGCTGACCGGAGGCTCCTCGTCCCAGAGTTCGCGTATCAGTGACGACACGGGTACCACCTGGTCGGCGTGCACCAGCAATGTGGCCAGAACGCTTCTCATCTTCGGTGCGCTCGGAGTGTGCAGATCACCCTCGACCTGCACGGAGAGTGGGCCTAAAACACCCAGCTTCACGACGTTCCCCCATAGATCGCAGAAAGACTGGTCTACCGAGCATCAACGCCTCCGGCGCTTCACAAGTTCCCCACAGGGAAAAAGGGATATCGCCAGAAAGGAAAGCGCTGTCAGCGCCGGAATTTTCGTTGCGTGAGCAACGAACCGGTTGTGCAATCAACAAGACGACCCGGGTGAGACGGGTGCCGCCGAACGAATCAGGCCACCTTCAGCAGCGTATTCACGACAGCCAGAAACCCGGCGGGGGTCGTCACCTCGGAAAGATCCTCTTCGGGGATCTCCACGTCGTACTCGCGCGAGACCCGGGCCGCGGTCTCCAGAAGGGCCAGCGAATCATACCCGAGGTCTGTGAATTCCATGTCAACCGCGTTTTCCGCGCTGGTTACGGACTCCTCTTCCCCCGCGCACTCACGCAGGATGGCAAAGAGTTTCTCGCTCGTCAGTGCCGCCACGACAGTTCTTCCTCCCCTTGCGGTCGTTACCTCTCGCTCCTTCGATGCCGGCCGTCAGGATCAACAACGGCCATGAAGTGCACCCTATGCAGGTTTGGAAGGAACAGACTCGAGAACCGATCGAGCAGACCTGAACAGAAGGTGACCATGAAGCCCTCACCTCGTATCGCGGTCGATATCGGCGGGGTGATTGTTGTCGCCCGGGAGACTTCCGGCCTACTGTCGCAGAGAATGCCCAGACTAAGGAGGAACCAGTGAAAGGAATTGTGCTGGCAGGAGGCTACGGCAGCCGTTTACACCCGATCACCCTGGCTGTTTCGAAGCAGTTGCTTCCCGTCAACGACAAGCCGTTGATCTACTACCCTCTCTCGGCACTGATGCTGGCCGACGTCCGGGACATCCTCATCATCGCCCTGCCCGGCGACATCCCTCAGCTGCGCCAACTGCTGGGCGACGGCAGCCACCTGGGGATCTCCCTGACCTACGCCGAACAGCCCGTTCCCAACGGACTGGCGCAGGCCTTCCTCACCGGGGCCGACCACATCGGCGACGACTCGGTCGCCCTCGTCCTGGGCGACAACATCTTCCACGGAAACGGTTTCTACGATCTCCTGGACGTGCACTCCCGGGACATCGACGGCTGCGTCCTCTTCGGATATCCGGTCACCGATCCCGAGCGCTACGGCGTGGGCGAGGTCGACGAAACAGGCAGGCTCATCTCCCTGGAGGAGAAGCCCGAAAAACCCCGCTCGAATCTCGCCATCACCGGGCTCTATCTCTACGACAACGACGTCGTGGAGATCGCTCGCCGAATACGCCCATCGGCCCGCGGCGAACTGGAAATCACCGACGTCAACCGGATCTATCTGGAAGAGGGCCGGGCCAAACTCGTCACGTTCGGCCGCGGATTCGCCTGGCTCGACGCCGGCACCCCGCAGTCGCTGCTCCAGGCCGGCCAGTACGTCCAGACCCTGGAGGACCGGCAGGGCGTACGGATCGCCTGCCTGGAGGAAGTCGCCCTGCGCATGGGCTTCATCGACGCCGACGCCTGCCACCGGCTCGGGGCGAAACTGTCGCGGTCGGGGTACGGCGAGTACGTGATGGCGGTGGCGAGCGAACTGGGCGTCTGACGCACCGGGGCGACCGCCCCTGGACGCGGTCGGGGCCGGGGGCGGTGGCCCCCGGCCCGAACGTTCCCCGGCCCTTCACTCCCCGTCGAGCAGGGTCAGCTGCTCGTCGTCGAGGGCGATGTCCGCCGCCGCCATGTTGGCCCGCAGATGGGACAGGGAGGCGGTGCCCGGGATGGGCAGCAGGACCGGCGAGCGGTGCAGCAGCCAGGCGAGCGCCACCTGCGTCGTCGTCGCCCCCGCCTGCGCGGCCACCCGGGCGAGCGCACTGTCCGGTGCCGGCCGGGCCGTACCGGCGAGCGGCTTCCAGGCGATGAAGGCGATGCCCTCCCGCTCGCAGTGGTCCAGCTCCTTCTCGTAACGCCGGTCGAAGAGGTTGTACTTGTTCTGCACGCTCACGACGCGTGCCACGGCGCGGGCCTGCTCGATCTGCTCCACCGTCACCTCGGAGAGCCCGATGTGACGGATCTTCCCCTCGTCCTGGAGCTGCTTAAGAGCCCCGACCTGGTCCTCCAGCGGCACCTGGGGATCGACCCGGTGCAGCTGGAAGAGCTCGATGCGCTCCAGCCGCAGCCGGCGCAGGCTCAACTCGGCCTGCTGGCGCAGGTAGTCGGGCCGGCCGAGCACCCGCCACTGATGGGGACTTGGCCGGACCTCACCCGCCTTGGTGGAGACGACCAGGCCCGGCGGGTAGGGGTGGAGCGCCGACGCGAGCAGTTCCTCGTTGGTCCCGAGCCCGTAGACGTCGGCGGTGTCGATGAACGTCGCGCCGAGCTCGACCGCGCACCGTGCGACCTCGGCGGCCTTGTCCGGCCGGGTGGGCGGGCCCCAGTGGTGGGGGCCCGTGAGCCGGAGCGCCCCGAAACCGAGCCGGCCCACGGTGAGGTCGCCTCCCAGGGTGATGTGTGTACCGACGGCTCGGCCGGGTCGCACGGTGACGGTTTCCTTTCAGCCGGGGATCAGGGAAGCCGGACGGAGAGCGGGTGCTGGAAGACGCCGCGGGGGTCGTACTTCGCCTTGACCTTCTGGAGGCGGCGGTATCCGTCCTTGTAGTAGAGGGTGTGCCATGGCACGTCCGAGGTGTTCCAGCGCGGATCTGCCAGGTCGGTGTCGGGATAGTTGATGTAGCAGCCGTCGTGCTCGTCGTTCGGCACGGGCACGCCGCCGGTGTCGCGGAACACGTCCCGGTACAGCTCGCGGATCCAGTTCAGGTGCACGTCGTCGAGGCCCGGATCCATCCAGGTGGCGGAGAACCACGCCTTGAGGATCGAGTCCCGCTGGGGCACGGCGGTGGCACCGGGCGCCACGGTGTTGACCTTCCCCCCGTACGAGTAGAGGTCGACGGCGCCCCAGCCCTCGAACGCGGGGTCGGTCAGGTGCTTGTGGACGGTCTTGATGCGCTCGGGTGTCCAGGTGCGCCTGAGGTAGGCGCTCTTCGACTTGTGCCGGTCGTACCCGCCGGTGTCGAAGCGTGCGCCGAGGGTGGCCTGGAGCCAGAGGTCCTCGGCGTGCTCGATGGCCGGCTCGAGTCCGGTCCCCGCGTTGACGGCGTTGACGTACCGCTCGATCAGTTCCGCGGCGTCGGCACGGCCGCCGTCGAAGCGGATGTCCAGGGAGATCGAGCCGATCGCGTGCGTGTTGAGGTGCAGGGTGCTGTAGAGGCT
>KL569169.1:87679-88053 GCA_000715635.1 Streptomyces violaceus
GCCGTACCGGACGTCGGCGTGGTTCTGCTCGTACCACCGGCTGAAGTTGGTGACGAGCCGGGTGAACTTGGCCAGGTCGAGATCGGCCCACGACCAGGTCACATAGGTGGAGCGGAGCCGGGTGGGCGGCTTGGGCAGCAGGGCCGAGGGGTCGTCGCCCGAGGCGCCGGGCGTACGGAACAGATAGCGGGTGACGATGCCGAAGTTGCCCCCGCCGCCCCCGGTGTGCGCCCACCAGAGATCGTGGTGGGGATCGTCCCGCTCGCGGGTGGCGGTGAGGGTGCGGGCCTTGCCGGAGGCGTCCACCACCACGACCTCGACGCCGTACAGATGGTCGACGACGGTGCCGTCACGACGGGTCAGCGGCCCGTATC
>KL569169.1:88278-92488 GCA_000715635.1 Streptomyces violaceus
CCCGTATCCGCCGCCGGCGACATGCCCGCCGGCACCGACCTGGGGGCAGACCCCGGCGGGCAGGGTCACGCCGTAGTCGTAGAACAGCGTGCGGTAGACCTCGCCCAGGGTGGCGGCGGGCTGCACGGCGAACGCCCGGTGCTCCTTGTCGAAGTAGACCGCGCGCATGGGCGAGGTGTCGACGAGCACACGGACGTCGCGGTGGTCGGCGAAGTTCTCGAAGCAGTGCCCGCCGCTGCGGACCGCGATCCGCTTCCCGGCCGCCACGGCGTCCGTGACGACCTGGTCGATCTGCCGGGGCGTGTGGACCACGTGCACGAGGTCCGGCGCCCCGACGAAGCGGGCGTTGAATCCCCTGCTGACCAGTTCGCCGTACCGGGGGTCGGCGGCGGCGACCGTGGTGACCGGTGACTCCGGCACGCACACGTTGGCCCTGGCCCGCGCGGCCTCGGCCGGTGCCGCGGCCGCCCCCGTGGTGGCGACCGCCGCGGCACCCGCCCCTGTGGTTCTCAGAAATCCGCGGCGACTGAATCCGCCCATGACACACACCCAACCCTTCGATGAGAAACGAGTGGGTGGAACGGCACGATGACGCGTCCCCCCTCACGGCACGGCCCCCTGCCGTCCGCGCGCGGGACCCGGTTCAACCGGGCCCCCGACCGACGCGCACTCCCCCGAGCATCGCCGTAGCCGCCTCCTCACCGGAGGCGTCGGACACCCGTCAATCCTGTGCGGGCCCCTGTGGCTCCAGCACGATGACGGGGATCTTCCGGTCGGTCTTCTTCCGGTAGCTCTTGTACTGCGGAAAAATCACGGTCATCGCCTCCCACAGGCGATCCCGTTCCCCCTCTTCCGCCTCCCTGGCGACCGCCTCGAACGTGTCCGCGGCCACCTGTACTCGCACCCGCGGCTCCGCCAGCAGGTTGAGGTACCAGTGAGGATGGTGGTCGGATCCGCCGTTGGACCCGACGACGACGTAGTTGCCCTGATCCTCCCCGTAGATCAGTCCGGTCCGCCGCAGCGCCCCGGAGCTGCGTCCCCGTGTGGTCAGCAGCAGCGTGGGCTTTCCGTACCAGATGTGCCCGCTCGAACCCTCGCTGGCCACGTATCGACGCACATGCGTAGCGACCCAGCCGGTCGGGCTGTCGAGCACCTCGTCCTGTTCGTGCATGCACTCACTCCGTCCGTCGGTGGGCACAACGTATCACCGGATACTCCAATTTGAGTATCGCCTGGGACTTCCCCTCAAACCACTTGATTCAAGGGGGAGTTGACCTGAGCGACTGCTTCCGGCTGCCCTGACGGACGCGGTAAGAGCATGCTGGGCCGGACCCGCCTCACGCAACGAGTTCCGGACACCGGCCACCCGCTCTCGACCGCGTCTCGAGTCTGCCTCGACCGGCTGCCCGGGCCTCGCGGACCCGCTACGGAAGACGTGTTTCTAGAAGGGGAACCCGCTGCGGCCGTGCTGCACCGAGATCCACTTGGTCGTGGTGAACGAGTCCAGCATCGTGTCGCCGTTGAGCCGGCCGATCCCCGAGTGCTTCTCGCCGCCGAAGGGGACGATGGGCTCGTCGTGGACGGTGCCGTCGTTCACGTGGAACATGCCCGTGTCGATCTGCTTGGCGAACGCGACGCCCCGCTCGATGTTCCCGGTGTGGACGGCGCCGCTCAGGCCGTACGGAGTGTCGTTGACGAGGCGTACGGCCTCCTCCTCGCCGTCGAACGGGACGAGGAACGCGACGGGGCCGAAGACCTCCTGCCTCAGCAGGGCCGAGTCGGCGGGGACGCCGGTCAGGACGGACGGCTCGACGAGATTGTCGGTCCGCCCGCCGCGCACCAGGGCCGTGGCCCCCTCGGCGAGGGCCTGCTCGACCACGCCGGAGACGGCGTCCGCCTGCGAGGAGTTGATGACCGGGCCGATGACGGTCTCCGGGTCGCGCGGGTCGCCCGCCTTGAGGGTCTTCACCTTGGCGACGAACTTCTCGGTGAACTCGTCCGCGACCGAACGGTCGACCAGGACGCGGTTGGCGGCCATGCAGACCTGGCCCTGATGGACGTACCGGCTGAAGACGGCCGCGTCCACCGCGTAGTCGATGTCGGCGTCGTCGAGGACCACCAGCGCGCTGTTGCCGCCCAGTTCGAGGACCGAGCGCTTGAACAGCCGGGCGCAGACGGTCGCCACGTGCCGGCCGACCGCGTCGGAACCGGTGAAGGAGATGACCTTGGGGACCGGGTGCTCGATGAAGGCGTCGCCGATCTCCGCGATGTCGGTGATGACGACGTTCAGCAGACCGCCGGGCAGCCCCGCGTCCTCGAAGATCTTCGCGACCAGGGAGCCGCCGACGATCGGCGTGTTCTGGTGCGGCTTCAGCACCACGGCGTTGCCGAGCGCGAGCGCCGGGGCGACAGACTTGATCGACAGCAGGAACGGGAAGTTGAAGGGGCTGATCACGCCCACCACACCGACCGGCACGCGGTAGACGCGGTTCTCCTTGCCGTCCACCGGCGAGGGGATGATCCGGCCCTCGGGGCGCAGCGCCAGATGGACCGCCTCGCGCAGGAACTCCTTGGCGAGGTGCAGCTCGAAGGCGGCCTTCAGACGGGTGCCGCCGAGCTCGGCGATGATGGCCTCGGAGATCTCCGCCTCGCGCTCCTCGATCAGCCGCAGGGCCTTCTCGAAGACGGCACGGCGGGCGTACGGATTGGTCGCCGCCCACTGCTTCTGGGCGCGGGCCGCGGCCCGGTACGCCTGATCGACCTCGTCGGCCGTGGCTATGGTGATCGACGCGAGCTTCTCGTCGTCGTACGGGTTGAAGTCGATGATGTCCCAGGAGCCGGTGCCCGGGCGCCACTCACCGTCGATGTACTGCTGTGCAAGGTCGGTGAAGCAGGACGACGACATGTGATCCCTCGATCCCTAGCAGACCTCTGATCGCGCCATCACGATCTGATCACACGTCATCGTACTTCTGTTTCAGATGAGTTGGAGGAGTCCTTCAGGAGAGTTGGAGGAGCCCCCGGAGAAGATCCCGGCTCTCCGAGGGGCCCGGGCTGTCGCTCTGGAGTTCCTTGAGCGCCTTCTCGTACTGCGCGACGTCCTCGGCCTTGTCGAGGTACAGCGCGCTGGTGAGCTGCTCCAGGTAGACGACGTCCGAGAGGTCGGACTCCGGAAAGCTGAGGATCGTGAACGCGCCACTTTCGCCGGAGTGGCCGCCGAGGCTGAACGGCATGACCTGGAGCCGCACATTGGGCCGCTCGGAGATCTCGATGAGGTGCTGGAGCTGACCGCGCATCACCTCGCGGTCGCCGTACGGGCGGCGCAGGGCGGCCTCGTCCAGGATGATGTGGAAGTCGGGCGCCCGCTCGTCGACGAGGTACTTCTGCCGCTCCAGGCGCAGCGCCACCCGCCGTTCGACATCGGCCTCGCTCGCGCCCTGCATGCCCCGCCGGACCACCGCGTGGGCGTACGCCTCGGTCTGCAGCAGGCCGTGCACGAACTGCACCTCGTACGCCCGGATCAGCGAGGCGGCGCCCTCCAGGCCGACGTAGGTCGGGAACCAACTGGGCAGCACGTCCGAGTAGCTGTGCCACCAGCCCGCGACATTGGCCTCCTTGGCCAGGGACAGCAGGGAGGCGCGCTCCTGCTCGTCCGTGATGCCGTACAGCGTGAGCAGGTCCTCGACGTCCCTGGTCTTGAAGCTCACCCGGCCCAGCTCCATCCGGCTGATCTTCGACTCGGAGGCGCGGATCGAGTAGCCCGCCGCCTCGCGCGTGATGCCCCGCGCCTCACGCAGACGCCTGAGTTGTGATCCGAGCAGCATGCGCCGCACCACCGATCCCGGCTCTCCCGCGCTCACGTTCGCCAGCCTCCCCAACGTCTTCAGGGCCCGAAGTCTGCCACTAAAACACTCCGAGCAGTACTCGTCCGGTTACGGAAACGGAATCGCATCGGAGAACGCACGCGCGCGAATGCAAGAAGGAGGCATGCGAACGGCCGGAGAGAGACGCGAAGATGACGGAAAAATTGACCAACAAGCGGTACGGGACAGCCCATTCCGGTCACGTGCACGTGCATCTGCCCTTGCATCTGCTGAACGCATCCGAAACCATGGTCCCGCACCACCGCCGCATCGCACCGACCGCGAATTCTCGGGAGTGCCTCGCATGGGGACGAATGGATCAACCATGCTCGAGCCGTTACGGCAGG
>KL569169.1:92712-94843 GCA_000715635.1 Streptomyces violaceus
ACGGCAGGGCCTTCCGCCGCTTGATCCAGCGGCCGTGTCCGACGCCGCCTCCTGCGCTCTGCCCGCCCGCTACGAAGCGGTGCGCGACGCACGGCGGTTCACCCGTGGAACCCTCGACCAGTGGGACATGGGCGACCGCTTCGACGACGTCTGCCTGGTGGTCTCGGAACTCGTCACCAACGCCCTGCGGCACGGCCTGCCGGCCGACGCCGCGTGCGCCGCGGGCCTGGAGCCTCCGGTGCGGCTGCACCTGATGCGCTGGACCGAGCGTCTGGTGTGCGCGGTGCGCGATCCCAGTCACGACAGTCCCGTCGCCCGGGAGAGCGACGACTTCTCGGCCGAATCGGGCCGCGGGCTGTTCCTCGTCGACTCCTTCAGCGACAGCTGGGGCTGGCACCCGCTCGCGGGCGCACTCAGCGGCAAGGTGGTCTGGGCGCTGTTCCGGCTGCCGCGACCCGGCAGCGAATAAGAAACCGCGGCGCTTCCTGGCGCCGCGGTTCTACGCGCGTTACAGCGCGTAAATTTCCGATTACCCCCGGTTTGTAAGGGGCCTGTCGACTCGTCAGCCACCCACCAGGTGGTCGAACTCGCCGTCCTTCACGCCCAGCAGCATCGCCTCGATCTCCGCGCGGGTGTAGACCAGCGCGGGTCCGTCGGGGAAGCGCGAGTTGCGTACGGCCACCTCCCCGCCCGGGAGCCGGGCGAACTCCACGCACGAACCCTGCGAGTTGCTGTGCCGGCTCTTCTGCCAGGCCACACCGTTCAGCCCGGCGGCCGCCATCCCGTTGTACACGTCGTGGTCCACAGGTCGCTCCCCGGTGGTGCACTGGCTTATGTGGCCATTGATGCAGTGGTCAACTGACCCGGATCATAGCCCTGTTCATGTGCGGATGCATGAGCAGATGCACGTGCACGCGGGGTGGTCCCGCGGTTACAGCTTTGGCGACCGCTTTACCGAAGCTCTTGCCTGTTTGACGGCACTGCCCTGTCGCGCGTTCCCGGGTGCCGACGGGGAAGTCGGCGGGTTCGGCGGAGGTCCGGTGGAGGCGGAGCATCCACTCGGCGGCGGGGGCGAGGGGCCCGGCGGGGGCCGCGACGAAGAAGAGGGAGCTGGCGGCGTACGGGCCGGGGGCCGCGGCAGGGCGGGCCGGGCTCCATCCGGAAGACGACCGCGACCTGCGGGGTCAGGGAGAAATGGGCCGCTCGCAGGACCGAGCCGTCGTCCTCCGGGCCGGTGCGCCGGTCACATCATCAGCGGACACACGGTGGGACACCCGGCCCTGCCGGTCCGCCCGGCGTGCACCCGCTGAAGGCCCCGGACGCAGGCATGAGGTCCCCCACGCGTCAAGCGTGGGGAACCTCACCCGGGCCGGACGCTCAGCGGGAGGCGTAGGGCAGCAGCGCCATCTCGCGCGCGTTCTTGATCGCCCGGGCCAGCTGCCGCTGCTGCTGCGCCGACACCCGGGTGACACGGCGGCTGCGGATCTTGCCCCGGTCGGAGATGAACTTCCGCAACAGGTCGGTGTCCTTGTAGTCGATGTACGTGATCCCGGCCTGGTCCAGCGGATTGGGACGGTTCTTGGCGGGCGGCTTGCGGTCGAACTTGCGGGGCATACGGGATCAGACCTCCAGGAGGGTGTCGAAGGCGTGGGGCAGCCGCTGCCAGGCGTCGCGCCCGGCGGAGTACTCGGCGTCGGTCAGCAGGCAGGACTCCAGCAGCCGCTCCAGGCCGTCCCGGTCGAGGCCGGGCGAGGTGAAGACGAGGTGCTGGCCGCGGTCGCCGTGCTCGGGGTGCCAGTCCAGCGCGGCGGCGGCGCGGCGCACCGGCGGGACCATCTCCCAGGCCGCGTCCGGCAGGGAGGCCAGCCAGGGTCCCGCGCTCTCCACGCACAGGGCCCCGCCCGCGGCGTCCCAGTGGAACAGCGTGTCGGGCTTGTCGGCGAGCCAGAACCGGCCCCGGCTGCGGGCCGCCGCGCAGGTCAGGTCCTCCAGGGCGGCGTAGAGCCGCTCGGGGTGGAAGGGGCGGCGCCGGTGCCAGACCAGGGTGGAGACGCCGTGCGCGTCGGCCTCGGCGGGCAGCAGGGCGCAGGCCGGATGCTGGGCGGCCGCCGCGGCCTCCACGTCGAAGCCG